>NZ_JAERRA010000001.1:0-600000 GCF_016735685.1 Piscinibacter lacus | reverse complement strand
GGCAGCCGGTCAAGGGGGCAAGACGAGCGTAGATCGCTCATCGGCCGGACCATCGGCGGACTTGAGACCCGCCGCCGGTGCAGATGTCGTCTTCAGGGGTTTGCCCGGGGGCGGGTGGACGCGCGGTCCGCCCGCCCCGGCCCGGGGCTCAGCCGGCCGGCTGCACCTGGACCGCCGTCACCTTGAAGCCCGGGATCTTGGCGACGGCATCCAGCGCGTCGCCTGTCAGGCGGTTGGCCGCGGCCTCCCAGTAGGCGAAGGCCATGAAGACCTGGCCGCGCTGCACTTCGGGCGTCAGCACGGCGATGGCCTCGACGGCGCCATGGCGGGTGGCCATGCGCACGGTCGCGCCGTCGACGATGCCCAGCGGCGCCGCATCCAGCGGATGCATCTGCACCAGCGGCGCCGGGGAGATGGCCTCCAGCATGCTGGCGTGGCGTGTCATGGCGCCGGTGTGCCAGTGCTCCAGCACGCGGCCGGTGGTCAGCACCAGGGGGTAGTCGGCATCGCGGGCCTCGGGGCCGGCGGCGAAGCGGGTGGGCACCAGGTGGGCCCGGCCGTCGTCGGTCGGGAAGCGATCGATGAAGACGATGGCTTCGCCGGGCGCATCCTCGCGCGCGGCCGGGGTCATGACCGCGTTCTCGCGCACCAGGCGGCTCCAGGGCACGCCGGCCAGCGGCTCCATGGCCTGGCGCATCTCTTCGTAGACGCGGGCCACCGGCGCCTCGGCCGCGGCATGGCCGTTGCCGTCGGCGGCCGTCCAGTAGGCCCAGGGCAGACCCAGGCGGCGGCCGATCTGCTCGATGGACCACAGGTCCTGGCGGGCATCACCGGGCGGCTGGGTGGCCGGGCGGCCGGGCTGGATCAGGCGGTCGGTGTTGGTGTAGCTGCCCCACTTCTCGGCATGGGCCGAGGCGGGCAGGATCACGTCGGCCAGGATGGCGGTCTCGGTCGCGAAGATGTCCTGCACCACCAGATGCTGCAGGCTGGCCAGGGCCGCGCGGGCATGGTTGAGGTCGGGATCGGACATGGCCGGGTTCTCGCCCTCGACATAGATGCCGCGGATCTTGCCCTCGCTGGCGGCGTGCATGATCTCGACCACGGTCAGGCCGGGCTCGGCCTCCAGCCGCGGCAGCAGGCCCTCGCCCCAGAGCTGCTCGAAGCTGGCGCGCACGCCGGCCTCGGCCACGCGCTGGTAGTTGGGCAGCATCATGGGGATGAGGCCCGCGTCGGACGCGCCCTGCACATTGTTCTGGCCGCGCAGGGGATGCAGGCCGGTGCCGGGCCGGCCGATCTGGCCGGTGATCATCGACAGGGCGATCAGGCCGCGCGCGTTGTCGGTGCCGTGCACATGCTGGCTGACGCCCATGCCCCACAGGATCATCGAGCCCTTGCTGGTGGCGAAGGCGCGGGCCACGGCGCGGATCGTGTCGGCGTCGATGCCGCAGATCTCGGCCATGCGCTCGGGCGTCGATTCGGCCACCGAGGCCTTGAGCGCCTCGTAGCCGCGCACGCGCTCGGCGATGAAGCCGGCGTCGACCAGGCCCTCGGCAATGATCACGTGCAGCAGGCCGTTGAGCAGGGCCACGTCGGTGTCCGGGCGGAAGGCCAGGTGCCAGGCGGCGCGGCGGCTCAGGGCATTGCGGCGCGGGTCGGCGATGACCAGCTTGGCGCCGCGGTCGACCGCGTTCTTGATCCAGGTCGCAGCCACCGGGTGGTTGACCACCGGGTTGGCGCCGATCAGGAAGATCAGCTCGGCCTTCTCGACATCGGCCACCGGGTTGCTGACCGCGCCCGAGCCCACGCCTTCCAGCAGCGCCGCGACCGAACTGGCATGGCAGAGCCGGGTGCAGTGGTCGACGTTGTTGGTCGCGAAGCCCTGGCGGACCAGCTTCTGAAAGAGGTAGGCCTCCTCGTTGCTGCCCTTGGCCGAGCCGAAGCCGGCCAGCGGGATGGCGCGGCCGTGCAGGCCGGCGGCCAGGGCCTCGTCGCGGATCGCCTTCAGGCCGCCGGCGGCAAGGTCCAGGGCCTCGTCCCAGCTCGCGGGGCGGAACAGGGCCTCCAGCGGCAGCTCGCCGGATTTGACGCGGTCGATGTCGGCCGGGTCCTTCTTCACCCCGGCACGGCGGACGAGCGGCGTGGTCAGGCGCTTGGCGTGATGGATGTAGTCGAAGCCGTAGCGGCCCTTGACGCACAGGCGGCCGTGGTTGGCCGGGCCGTCCAGGCCGGTCACGTAGTGCACGCGCTCGGCGCCCTCGGGCTCGCTCTCCTTGGCCGGGCCCACATGCAGGCGCAACTGGCAGCCGACGCCGCAGAAGGGGCAGACCGAATCGACCTGCTTGGTGATGGTGGCCAGGCCGGCGCCGCGGGCCGGCATCAGCGCGCCGGTGGGGCAGGCCTGCACGCATTCGCCGCAGGCCACGCAGGACGATTCGCCGAGCGGCGCGTCCGCATCGAAGCTGATCTTGGCGTGCGGGCCGCGCAGGGCCAGGCCGATCACGTCATTGCCCTGGATGTCGCGGCAGGCGCGCAGGCAGCGGGTGCACTGGATGCAGGCATCCAGGTTCACGGCGATGGCGGGGTGGCTCAGGTCGGGCTCGGCGTAATGCGCCTCGCGCGCCGGGAAGCGACTTTCGGTGACACCGGCCTTGGCCGCCCAGGCGCTCAGCTCGGAGGCCTTGGTGTGCACATCGGTCGTGGCGCCGGCATCGCTGAGCAGCAGCTCCAGCACCAGGGCGCGCGACTTGAGCGCGCGCGGGCTCTCGGTCTCGACCTTCATGCCGGGCGCCACGGCACGGCAGCAGGATGCGGCCAGGGTGCGCTCGCCCGCGACTTCCACCACGCAGGCGCGGCAGTTGCCGGCGGGGGCCAGGCCTTCCTTGTGGCAGAGGTGCGGGATCTCCACACCCTGGGCCTTGGCGACGGCCCAGATCGTCTGGCCCTCGCGGGCCTGCACGGTCTGGCCGTTGAGGCTGAACTCGACCGTGGGCAGGGCTTCGGTCAGCGCGGCGTCGGGGGTGCGGGCGTTCATGCGGACAGCTCCTGCGGGAAGTACTTGATGACGCAGTCCACCGGGTTGGGCGCAGCCTGGCCCAGGCCGCAGATGGAGGCGTCGCGCATGACCTGCGACAGGTCGGCGATCAGTTCGCGGTCCCAGACGGGCTGGGCGATCAGCTCGCGCACCTTGGCCGTGCCGGCGCGGCAGGGGGTGCACTGGCCGCAGCTCTCGTGCTCGAAGAAGGCCATCAGGTTGCGCGCGGCGTCGGTGACCTTGTCCTGGTCGGACAGCACCATCACCGCGGCCGAGCCGATGAAGCAGCCGTGCGGCTGCAGGGTGTCGAAGTCCAGCGGGATGTCGGCCATCGCCGCCGGCAGGATGCCGCCCGAGGCGCCGCCCGGCAGGTAGGCATAGAGCGTGTGGCCCGGCAGCATGCCGCCGCAGTACTCGTCGACCAGTTCCTGCAAGGTGATGCCGGCCGGCGCCAGGTGCACCCCCGGCTTCACCACCCGGCCGCTGACCGAGAAGCTGCGCAGGCCCTTGCGGCCGTGGCGGCCCTGGCTGGCAAACCAGTCGGCGCCGCGTTGCAGCAGGGCGGGCACCCAGTAGAGCGTCTCGAAGTTGTGTTCCAGCGTCGGCCGGCCGAACAGGCCGACCTGCGCCACGTAGGGCGGCCGCAGCCGCGGCATGCCGCGCTTGCCCTCGATCGATTCGATCATCGCGGACTCTTCGCCGCAGATGTAAGCGCCGGCCCCGCGGCGCAGCTCGATGGTCGGCAGCGTGTGGCCAGCCGGCAGCGGCGGCGTGGCCTTGAGCGCGGCCAGCTCGCGTTCGAGCAGGGCGCGGCAGCCGTGGTACTCGTCGCGCAGGTAGATGTAGCAGGCCTCGATGCCGACCGCCCAGGCGGCGATCAGCAGGCCTTCAAGGAACTGGTGCGGGTGCTGCTCCAAGTAGGTCCGGTCCTTGAAGGTGCCGGGCTCGCCCTCGTCGATGTTGACCGCCATCAGGCGCGGGCCCGGGGCGCCGCGCACGATGCGCCACTTGCGGCCGGCCGGGAAGCCGGCGCCGCCCAGGCCGCGCAGGCCGGAGTGCTCCAGCGTCTGGATGACCGATTCCACATCGCGCACGCCCGTCAGGCATTCCGTCAGCATGGCGTAGCCGCCAGCGGCGCGGTAGGCGGCCAGGTCCTGGTAGGGCGCGGGCTCGTGGGTGGTGGCGCCGGCCTTCACGGCGGCCTGCACGGATTCGACCGTGGCGCTCGCGATCGGGTGCTGGTGCACGGCGACGGCCGGGGCCTGCTCGCAGCGGCCGATGCAGGGGGCGGGGATCACGCGAACCTCGCGGCCCAGGATCTGCGGCAAGCGGGCCAGCAGATCCTGCGCGCCGGCCATCTCGCAGGCCAGGCCGTCGCAGACGCGCACGGTCAGCGCAGCGGCCACCGGGTAGTGGCCGTCGGCGCCAGGGCGCACGATTTCGAAGTGGTGATAGAAGCTCGCGACCTCATGCACCTCGGTCACCGACATGCGCATCAACTCGGCCAGGGCGGCGAGGTGGTCGGTGCGCAGTTGCAGGAAGCGGTCGTTGATCGCGTGCAGGTGCTCGATCAGCAGGTCGCGGCGCGTCAGGTCGGCGCCAGCCCCCAGGGCCTCGCGGACCTCGGCCAGGGCCTGGGCCGACACCGGCCTCGGGCCGGAGCTGCGGGGCATGCGGGCCTTGCCGGCCGGCAGGATGGGAATGATGGGGGCGTTCATCGACGGACTCCAAGCAAGGCTTCAGGAAAAGCAGCCTCGGACATGCGCTTGATTCAACATATTTGATTCAGGACATGGGACCCATGTCACCCATCGAAGGCTAGCGATCCAGGCCGTGCAAAATATGCAAGGTTTTTCCATTTCAAGGGACAGCTATGCGCGTTCACATCCGGCCCCAGTGGTCGATCAGCCCTGGCGGCGTCGGCAACGGCGAAGACCTGGCCGGCCTGGACATCGCCAGCCTGCTGGCCCTGCTGGCGGCCGTGCAGGAAACCGGTGCGATCGCCCAGGCCGCGCGCAGCCTGGGCGTGTCCTACCGCCATGCCTGGGGCCAGGTGAAGGCGGCCGAGGCCCTGTTCGGCCATGCGCTGATCGACGCCGGGCGCGGCCGGGGCTCCACCCTCAGCCCCCTGGCCGAGAAGCTGATCTGGGCGCAGCGCCGCGTGCAGGCCCGGCTGACGCCGCTGCTCGACAGCCTGGCCTCGGAACTGGAGACCGAGATCGAACGCAGCCTGCCGCGCGCGCCCCAGCCCCTGCGCCTGCACGCCAGCCACGGCTTCGCGGTGGCGGCGCTCGTCGAGCAGCTCGAAGCCGTGCCGCAATCGGTCGAGCTGCGCTACCGCCACAGCGTGGAGGCCGTCGCCGCGCTGTCGCGCGGTGAATGCGACCTGGCTGGCTTTCACGTGCCGATCGGCGAGTTCGAGACCCGCGCCTCGCAGCGCTACCGCGTCTGGTTGCGCGACGAGGAGTACCGCCTGGTGCATCTGGCCGTGCGCTGGCAGGGCCTGTTCGTCGCGCCGGGCAATCCCAAGCGGGTGCGCGGCGTGGACGACCTCGGCCGCGAGGACCTGCGCTTCGTCAACCGGCCGCAAGGCTCCGGCACCCGCATGCTGACCGAGCTGCTGCTCGACAAGCACGGCCTCTCTCCATCCGCGCTGCGCGGCTGGGAGAGCACCGAGTTCACCCATGCTGCCGTGGCGGCCTACATCGCCAGCGGCATGGCCGATGTCGGCCTGGGCGTGCAGACCGCGGCCCAGCGCTTCGGCCTGACCTTCCTGCCGCTGCTGCGCGAGCGCTACTTTTTTGCAGTGCGCGCCGAAGCCCTGGAGCGGCCCGCGATGAAAAGCCTGCTGGCCCTGCTGGGCAGCCCCGCCTACCGCGCGACCGTCGCAGCCATGGCCGGCTACGAGGCCGCCGAGACCGGCCGGGTGCTGAGCGTGGCCGAGGCCTTCGGCAAGCCCTGAGGGGCCCGGGCGCTGCGCCCGGGCCGGCCCGCGCTCAGGGTGCCGGGGGCGCGGCGGCGGCAGCCGCGTGCTGGCGCAGCACCGCCTTGTCGGCACGAATCTTCTTGTAGCGCTCCCAGTCGAAGCGCTCCAGGAAGTCAGCGGCTGCCATCGCGCCCGAGCGGAAAAGGTCGATCTTGGCCTCGTCGGAAAGCCGGAAGTTCAGCCAGTTGTGATCGGGCCGGTTGCCGTCGGCATCCCGCAGGGCGGTGTGGTCCGTCGTGCTGATTCGGGCGATCAGGTGCTTGTAGTCGGGATTGCCGACCAGGAAATCCTGGTCCAGCGCCCCGCGCGCGGCATTGAACACCCCGGCGATCAGGCTCGTCATCGAGCGAACCGGCCGGGGCCGATCCAGCGGCTGGCCCAGCTTGACACCGAAGGTCGGCGCGCGCGGGATGCGCAGATGGTTGTGGAAGACCGCGATGGGGAAGTTGGAGATCACCCCGCCATCGACCAGCCAGCACTCCGTGGGCAGGTCCTTGCCCTCGTAGTTGGCCATCGTCTTCCATCGCTCGGCCGCTTCCGGCCCCTGAGGCAGGTTATGCAAGTGGATGGGGTGGAAGAAGGCCGGCACCGACATCGAGGCGCGCACGTACTCGGCCGGATGCACATGATCCGGGTCGCTCCAGTAGAGCCCCGCCATGCGCGGGAACTCGACCTTGGTGCCGGTGCTGATGTCCGCGGCAATCACCGCGAGGTCGACCTTGATCTTAGGGTTATCGGTCTGGCCCGCCTTGGCCCGCACCGGGCAAGGGGTGAAGTGGTAGCCCCCGGGCGGCGGGGTGTTCATGCGGGCCCGCAGCGCGGCGGTGGTCCGGATGCCCTTGTCGTCAAGCAGCTTGCGCAGCCAATCCTCGAAGGCCTGGCCGGGATGCAGGCCGAGCTGGCCGGTGAAGTTGTCGACAACCTGGGCGCCCTTCAAGGCAAGCTTGAACTTGCCGGCACCGTCCACCAGGGCATCGGTGAACTCACGGGCGTCGCTGTTGCCATCGATGAAGGCTGCCATGGGCACATTGGCCACGATGGACGCCACCTCCTCGGCCTTGGCCTCATGGGGCGCGCCCAGCGCGGCGATGACCAGTGCGTTGATCGAACCCGCCGAGGTGCCGCCCAGGCCGAGAAAGCGGATGCCCGCCTTTTCCAGCACGTAGCAGTAGCCGGCCAGGGCGACACCCAGGACGCCGCCGCCCTCCATCACGAGATCGACGTATTGATGCCCTTGGGCGTCGGTGACGTCGGAAATCGGGCGCGACGCGACCCTCGCCCGTGCCCGCTGCACCGCAGCGACGACCTGCGCTTCCTCCGTCAGGCGGGCCACCGCCAAGGGCGCGGAGCGTTTCGATTGCTTGGTCACCATGGGGCTCTCCTGGGCGTGATGGCAGCGAAGGCTGCCGGCACGGCATTGAAGCAGCCCGCGGCGCGCCGGTCGGGCGGGAATTCACCCCCCTTGGGCGCCTGAGGCCAGGAAGCGGGGGTTTGCGGGCAAAGCTGCCAACCGATCCCAAAGGCCTTGCCTGCCCGGGCGGAGCGATCGACCGAGGTGATCGGGCGTGGATCAGTATCAAGGTTTTGTGCAGAGAAAGGGATGGCGGTATTTCGACTTGACCGTTTTGGCAAGCCATCATGCGCTTGCATGGGTTCGCGCCAAGCTCGGAATCAATAGATTCGTCAGCGTAGGCGATGATTCACGCCGATTGAGAGGAAACCCCAGTCATGAAGTGAACGACAAACCGTTCTCAGCGGCCTGCGGGTCCGCCCGAGAAATATTCACCATACTGGAAATCACCCACAGCAAGTGGATGCAAAAATTCGTGAATGAATCGGTTTTCCTCGACACAAGCTCGCGCACGGTTTCGCATCCCATACTGCGAAGCACACGGCGCGTCTGCGGGCATCCGTTGCAGCATCACAAAAACCATGCGCCAGCAGGGGTCACCATGTGCACCCCTTGCGGACTCTGGCCGAACGCAGCCAACTATTGCAGAGCACGACCACCTTTCGGCAACATGACGGAATCATTAACGACGCCCTCGACTGGATGAATTCGCCCCCAAAAACGAGGGGCTGGCAAAAGCATCCCCCCCGAGTGGATGAGTCGTACAGCCCGCGGAGCCGAGTACTCCCGGCTAACATCAAGCAAGCTGTGTCTCTGCTTTGGCACAGCCGAGTCTTTCAATCAGGAGTCCTTCATGCACCGCTTCGCTGTCAAGGCGCTCGCCGCCGCTGCGCTGGCCACCCTCGGCCTTGGCGCCCAGGCCCAGAGCCAAACCCTGGTCGCGCTGACCACCACCAACGAGATCGTCAAGTTCAACACCGCCGGCTCGACGCAAACCGTCGCGATCAGCGGTCTGGCCTCGGGCGAGACCCTGCTGGGTCTGGACACCCGTCCCACCAACGGCCTGACCTACGCGATCTCCAACCAGAACAATCTCTACACGATCGACACCACCAGCGGTGCGCTCAGCCTGGTGACGGCCCTGTCCGGCGCGAGCTTCGCCTCGACCGGCGGCCTCGGCATGGACTTCAACCCGCAGGCTGACTTCGCCGGCGGCGCCTCGCTGCGTGTGACCACCGCCGGCGGCAACAACTACGCTGTCAATGTGAACACCGGCGTGGTCGGCAACACGGCCAGCAACATCGGCCCGGGCTACACCGCCGTGGCCTACACCAACTCCTTCCCCGGCACGCCCCCGGGCAGCTTCCCGGGCACCATGCCGGGTGATCTGACCGACCTGTACTACATCAACACCAGCACGGACACGCTGCAGTTCGCGGGCGCGGCCTTCAACAGCCCGATGATCACGACGGTGGGCTCGCTGGATCTGCCCTTCAACGTGCTCTCGGCCAACGGCTTCGAGATCGTGGGGGGCGGCCCGGCCTTTGCCGTGCTGAACCTGGACGACGGCACGGGCGCCAGCGGCCTGTACAGCATCAACCTCGCCACCGGCGATGCGGTGCTGCGCAGCAACTTCGCCGGCACGGTCAACGGCCTGGCCTTCACCACCGCCCCGGTGCCTGAGCCCGAAACCTACGCGCTGATGATCGCCGGCCTGGGCGTGGTCGCCTACATCGGCCGCCGCCGCAAGGCCAAGAAGGCCTGAGGCCCTCGGCCCTGCTCCACACCCGGCCCCTTGCGGGCCGGGTCGGATAAACCGCCCCAAGGGGCGGTTTTTTGTTGCCTGTCTCCTTGCAAAGCCGCAAGTCGGTGTGTGCCAGCACGCGAACCCCATGAGCCATCGAATGAGCCCGCGACTCCAAAGTCGGCAGACCCGATAAAGCTTCTGGTAGCACATGGCACTTATGGAAACAAGCACCTTTTCCGGTGCGTCAGCCAAAAAGCTGCTCACGCGACCATGCGTGACCAAACAAGCGATGCGCCCGTCCGACCCAGGCGCACTCAGGCACCTCCACCATGAACAACTTCGTCAGTCTTGACACCGGCAAGACTTTCGTCTCTCTCGGATCCCTGTGCCTCAAAGGCAACATCTCACTCGATGAGCTGGATGGCGCGCTGGGCCACATGCATGTCGCAATGCTTTCATCCGACGCATCGTTCAGCGATCAAATTGCGTCGTGGAAGCGACAGGTCGCTCGTCGCCTGGATATCTGGCGAGTGGAGCCGGCCCCCCTGACCGAGGTGCAGTTTCGAGAGTGGTTGCAAACCGAGATTGACAAAGCGGCATCCGACTCAAATGCGAACGGACCCTGCCCCTGACAACAGGGCCGGATCGGTCGGTGAGAGCACCCGGCCCAAATCACTCGGGACACCTCGCCAGTCGCATGGGGCGCAGCTCTGACACGTCTTGCAGCCTTGTTTTGGCGTGTATCTTGCCAATCCTTCGCAGCAGGTTTTCATCCATGCAAATGGACTTCGGATGCAGGGCCTCTCATGCCAGCCCCTGCTGCAGCCGGGCAAGCACGGCCGGCGCCTCGACCAGCGCGATGTGCGCGGTTGCCGGCAGATGCAGGGTTTCGGCGCCGGCCAGCACGGCGGAGGACGGCGGGAAGACCACGTTGTCGGCCGAGCCCAGCACGCAGCAACAGCGTACGCCGGGCGGCTCGGGCAGACGGGCCTCGGCGGCGGCCAGGGCGCGCAGCCAGTCGCTGCCGGGCCGCATGTCGCGGGCATTGCGGCTGAGGCCCAGCCGGGCCAGCCAGGTGCCGTGGTGCGGCGTGCCGATCGTCATCACCTGGGCCAGCCGCGCGTCATTGCCGGGCGCGGCCACGCGCCACGCGCGCCACACCAGACCGCCCATGCTGTGCGCGACCAACAGCGGCGGCCGGCCGGTGGCGGCCTCCAGCCGGGCGACGGCGGCTTCGAGGCAGGGCACGCCGGCCTCGACACCGGCCAGTGGCGGCTCCAGCGTGACGGCCACCACCGGTCGGCCCTCGGCCGCGAGCCGTGCGAGCCAGCGGTTCCAGAAGCCGCGGTTGCAGACGTGACCATGCACCAGCACCAGACCGCGCTGGCCGGCGGTGCCGGGTCGGTCGGGCCAGGCTGCGGCCCGGAAGGCCTGATGCCACAGAAAGGTCGGGGCAGCGATGCACAGTTCGCCCCACAGGGCGCGCAGCCGTTCGGCGGGTCGCGGCCGTGGCCAGGGGTCGTCACGGTGCACGGCGGCGGCCAGCAGCATCTCGATGGCGTAGGCCCCCAGACCGATCAGGGCCAGGCCCAGCGGCAGGGCCAGGGCGGCCGCCATGCCGGCCAGCGGCCGGCCCCAGGCCAGGCCGCCGAAGACGAGCGCCAGCATGGCGAGCAGCAGCAGGGCCAGGGCGAGACGCAGGAGGCGCGCAATCACAGGGACATGCCTTGGGCGGCTGGAGGCGCAGCGCCCCCACTCAGGCGGCAGGTGGCGCCGCAACCTCGACCGCCTCGCCCGCCGGCTCCAGCCGCCAGCGGCTCACCCGGCCCTTGTGCAGGGCCACGCGCAGCCGGTGACCGGAGGCATCGGTCCACAAGTAGACGCCGGCACCGGGCGACTGCGGATCCTCGGTTTCGGCGGGCTCGCCGGCCGCGGCCGGCCAGTCGGCCTTGGCGCCCAGGCTGCGGGTGCGCAGCAGAAGATCGGCCAGCGGCAGGCCGGGGCGCAGGCGCGGCAGCAGATCGGGGGCGCTGACGATGCGGCCCACCGGCCGGCCCGCCGCGACCTTCAGCGCACGCACGGTGCGGCTGAATTGCAGCAGCAACCAGAACACGACCAGGGTGGTCGCGAAGACCGCGCCCTGCCAGCCGAACTGGGCGATGGCGAGCACGCTGAACAGGGCGGCCAGCAGCCAGCCGATGCGGGGATTCATGGAAACGGGGCTCCAGGGGGCATGAGGGGAGAGGATCGCAGCCCAGCCGCTCAAGCCGGGCCGAGCACCTCGGACTCGCGGCGGCCGACGCGCCCGCTGCGCAGGGCATCGGCCCAGTCGCCGCGGCCGCTGGCCTCGGCGCGCGCGGCTGCGGCTGGGTGGTCGTAATCCAGGGTGCGCAGCTCGGCCCGCCAGGTGCCGTCGGCGCCCCGGCTGAGCAGTGCCCAACGGGCCTGCGGGCTGCCGGTTTCCACCCCATGAGGATGCGGCAGGTCGTCGTCGTAGGCCGGCAGGCCGAGGCTGCCGGGGTTGAGCAGCAGCGGACCGCCGGGCAGGGTACGGCAGGCGGGCAGGTGGCTGTGGCCGCAGAGGACAACAGCCGGTCCGCCAGCCGACTGCGGCCGCGCCCAGGGGCCGAGCCGGGCGCGCAGCTCGGCCTCGCTCGCCGGGCGCGGCGCGGGGCCGCCGCCGCAGGCGGGGTCGTCGACGCTGTGCAGCAGCATCTGCACATCGCTGGCCGGCGTGCCGTGGCAGGCCCAGACCTCGCCCCAGGCCGCGCGCACCGGCAGCGCCAGCAGGGCATCGAGCGCCGGGCGGTCGAGCCGGGCCACCGCCAGCGCGTCGGCCGAGCGCGGATGGGCCGGCTGCGCCCTCGGCCCGCGGCCCGCCACCGCCAGCATCTGCCGCTCATGGTTACCAGCCAGGGCAGGCCAACCGAGCCGGGCCAGGCGGGCAGCCGTCTCGGCCGGCCAGAGCGGGCCGGCGAGCTGGTCACCCAGCAGCACCGCCTGGGCGATGCCCTCGGCGGCCAGCCGCGCCTCCAGCGCCTCCAGCGCCGGCAAGTTGCCGTGCAGATCGGCCACCACGGCCAGGCGCGCGGGCGGCTGCGGGGTGCCGCAGCCCGGCCAGTCGGCCGGCCGGGCCGGAATGGCGCCCGGCGCGACGGGCTGCGGTGAGAGGACGGGGGCGGCAGCCGGCATGCTGGGGGCGGGGCGGGCGGGGCTGAGCGGGGGGCAGACGGCAGCGATCGCGCAGCAGGCAGCGAGGGGCCGCCGGCTCAACCCAGGCTGCGCGCCAGCTCGATGGCCTGCTCGACGCGCTCGACGCCGTGCACGGTCAGGCCCTCGATCGGCTGGCGCGGCACATTGGCCTGCGGCACGATGGCCGCGGTGAAGCCGAGCTTGGCCGCCTCGCGCAGCCGCTCCTGGCCGCGCGGCGCGGGCCGCACCTCGCCGGCCAGGCCGACTTCGCCGAAGGCGATCAGGCCGCGCGGCAGGGCCTTGCCGCGCAAGCTGCCCTGGATGGCGAGCAGCACGGCCAGGTCGGCCGCCGGCTCGGCAATGCGCACGCCGCCGACGGCGTTGACGAACACATCCTGGTCCATGCAGGCCACGCCGGCATGGCGGTGCAGCACGGCCAGCAGCATGGCCAGGCGGTCGCGGTCCAGGCCCACGCTCAGGCGGCGCGGGCTGGGTCCGCCGCTGTCGACCAGGGCCTGGATCTCGACCAGCAGCGGCCGCGTGCCCTCCAGCGTGACCAGCACGCAGGCGCCGGGCACCGGCTCGCCCTGGGTCGAGAGGAAGATCGCGCTCGGGTTGCTGACGCCCTTGAGGCCCTTGTCGGTCATCGCGAACACGCCGATCTCGTTGACCGCGCCGAAGCGGTTCTTGATCGCGCGGATCAGGCGGAAGCTGCTGTGCGTGTCGCCCTCGAAATACAGCACGGTGTCGACCATGTGCTCCAGCACGCGCGGGCCGGCCAGTGCGCCTTCCTTGGTCACGTGGCCGACCAGCACCACCGCACAGCCGCTGGCCTTGGCCGCGCGGGTGAGCTGGGCCGCGCACTCGCGCACCTGGGCGACCGAGCCGGGCGCGGAGCTGAGCGCGTCGGAGAACACGGTCTGGATCGAGTCGATCACGCAGAAGCGCGGCTGCATCTGCTCCAGCGTCGCGAGGATCTTCTCCAACTGGATCTCGGCAAGCACCTGCACCGCCGTGCCGACCAGGCCGAGGCGGCGGGCGCGCAGGGCGACCTGCGCGCCGGATTCCTCGCCGCTCACATAAAGCACCGGCCAGTCGGCCGAAAGCGCATCGACGGCCTGGAGCAGCAGGGTGCTCTTGCCGATGCCCGGGTCGCCGCCGATCAGCACCACGCCGCCCTCGACGATGCCGCCGCCGAGGACGCGGTCCAGCTCGCCCAGGCCGGTCGGGCGGCGGTCGACCTCGCTGGCCTCGATCTCGGCCAGGGCACGCACCGGCTGGGCTGCGGCCAGGCCCTGGAAGCGGTTGCGCGGGGCGCCGGCGGCCGGCTCGGCCGGGCCCTCGTCCAGGGTGTTCCAGGCCTTGCAGTGCGGGCACTGGCCGAGCCACTTCGGGCTCTGGCCGCCGCATTCGCGGCAGGTGTAGACGGTCTTGTCGCGGGCCATGCGCGGCATTGTCGGCCCGGGGGCCGCCGCAGCGGCGCCCGGGGGCGGCTCAGCAGCGGCTGAAGTCGGGTCGGCGCTTTTCGAGGAAGGCGGTGAAGGCCTCCTTCGCGGCAGGCTCCTTGAGCATGCGGCCGAAGACGACGACCTCCTCGGCCAGGCGCTGCTGCAGGGCCGGCGCATCGGCGGCCTTCATCAGGCGCTTGGTCTCGACCAGCGAGGCCAGCGGCTTGCTCGCCAGCTTGCGCGCCATCACGGCGGCGAAGGCATTCAGTTCATTGGGCGGCACGATGCGGTTGACCAGGCCGCGCTCGAAGGCCTGCTCGACACCGAAGGGCTCGGCCAGCAGCAGGGCCTCGGCGGCGCGCGGGTGGCCCCAAAGCCGCGGCAGCAGCAGGCTGGAGGCCGCCTCGGGGCAGAGGCCCAGGTTGACGAAGGGCAGGCTGAAGACGGCGTTGTCGCCGGCATAGACCAGGTCGCAGTGCAGCAGCATCGTCGTGCCCACGCCCACCGCCGGGCCGGCCACCGCGGCGACCAGGGGCTTGGGGAAGGTCGCGATCGCGTGCAGGAAGCGCAGCACCGGCGTGTCGCCGCCGATCTCGGGCGATTGCAGGAAGTCGGACAGGTCGTTGCCGGCGCAGAAGACCTGCTCATGCCCCTGGATCAGCACGACGCGGGTGTCGGCCGCAGCGGCCGCTTCGTCCAGCGCATCGGCCAGGGCGGCATAGAGGGCCGCATTCAGCGCGTTCTTCTTGTCGAGTCGGTTCAGCGTCAGGGTGAGGACGCCGTCTTCGGTGTGGCGCAGCAGCTCGCTCATGGAGGGTCCTTGGGCCCGGGCCGGGCAGAAACGGAAAGCCCGCGCGGGGCGGGCTGGCGGGGACGGAGTGTCGCCCGGCCGGGCCGGGCGCCGGGGTTCAGACGCGCTCGAAGATGCCCGCCGCCCCCTGGCCGGTGCCGATGCACATGGTCACCATGCCGTACTTGAGCTGACGGCGGCGCAGGGCGTGGATGACGGTGGCCGCACGGATCGCGCCGGTGGCGCCCAGCGGGTGGCCCAGGGCGATGGCGCCGCCCAGGGGGTTGACCTTGGACGGGTCGAGCTTGAGCGTGTCCAGCACCGCCAGCGACTGCGCGGCAAAGGCCTCGTTCAGCTCGATCCAGTCCATCTGCTCCTGCGTCAGGCCGGCGCGCTTCAGGACCGCCGGAATGGCCTCAATGGGGCCGATGCCCATGATCTCGGGCGGCACGCCCTTGTTGGCATAGCCGACGAAGCGGGCCAGCGGCGTCAGGCCGTGGGTCTTGATCGCGGCTTCGCTGGCCAGGATCAGGGCGCCGGCGCCGTCGCTGGTCTGCGAGCTGTTGCCGGCCGTCACGCTGCCCAGGCCGGTGGCCTGGCCGCTCGGGTCCTTGGGCGCGGCAAAGGCGGAGCGCAGCTTGGCCAGGCCAGCCAGCGAGGTGTCCGCGCGCGGGCCTTCGTCCAGGCTCACGGTGCGGGTGCGCAGGGTGACGCTGCCCTCGGCCAGGTTGGGCAGGCGCTCGACCACCTCGATGGGCGTGATCTCGTCGGCGAACTCGCCCGCCGCCTGGGCCTTCAGCGCCTTCTCGTGGCTGGCCAGGGCAAAGGCGTCCTGCGCCTCGCGGCTGACCTTCCACTGCTGCGCGACCTTCTCGGCCGTCATGCCCATGCCGTAGGCCAGGCCGATGTTCTCGTCCTTCTCGAACACGGCCGGGTTGAAGGAAGGCTTGTGGCCGCTCATGGGCACCAGGCTCATGCTCTCGGCGCCGCCGGCGATCATCAGGTCGGCCTCGCCGACGCGGATGCGGTCGGCGGCCATCTGGATGGCGGTCAGGCCGCTGGCGCAGAAGCGGTTGACGGTGACGCCGCCGACCGAGTTCGGCAGCCCCGCCAGCATCACCGCCAGGCGGGCCATGTTCAGGCCCTGCTCGGCCTCGGGCATGGCGCAGCCGATGACGGCGTCCTCGATGGCCTTCGGGTCCAGCGTCGGCACCTGGCGCAGGGCGCCCTGGAGGGCGGCAACCAGCAGGTCGTCCGGCCGCATGCTGCGGAAGGCGCCCCGCCCGGCCTTGCCGATGGGGGTGCGGGTGGCGGCGACGATGTAGGCGTCTTGCAGTTGTTTCATCGTGAGCTCCTCGCCGGGGCTTCAACCCGGCTGTGCATCTCGCGGAAAAGGGCTTCCAGCGGCCGCGGCGGATTCGGCTCCGCCGGTCCGCCCGCGGCGCCCCCTGGAGGGGGCGCGCCGCAGGCGCTTCGGGGGTGGGTCAATTCCGGACGGGCTTGCCGGTGCTCAGCATCCCCATGATCCGTTCCTGGGTCTTGGGCTGGTCGAGCAGGGCGCAGAAGCGCTGGCGTTCCAGGCTCATCAGGTAGTCCTCGGTGATCAGGCTGCCCGGGTCCACGTCGCCGCCGCACAGCACCTCGGCGATCAGGGTGGCGATGTGCTGGTCGTGGGCGCTGATCATCCCGCCGTCGCGCAGGTTGGCAAGCTGGCCGCGAATCGTGGCCAGCACACTGCGGCCGGCCGCCGGGAAGGGCTGGGCCACCGGCGGGCGGTAGCCGGCCGAGGCCAGGGCGCGCACCTGCTGGCTGGCCACGAAGAGCAGCTCGTCCTTGTGCGGCACGATCACGTCGCTGTCGAGCAAGTAGCCCAGCTCGCGGCTTTCCAGCGCGCTGGTGCCGACCTTGGCCATGGCCGCCGCCTCGAAGCCGGTCTTCAGGAAGGGCAGCAGGTCGGTGCCGGGGCCGACGCTGCCATGCACGGCCAGCGCCCGCTCGGCCGCGCGGCGGGCGATGTAGGTGAGTCCGCCCGCGCCGGGCAGCAGGCCCACGCCGACCTCGACCAGGCCGATGTAGCTCTCCATCGCCGCCACGCGCCGGGCGCAGTGCACCAGCAGCTCGCAACCGCCGCCCAGGGCGATGCCGCGGATGGCGGCCACCACCGGCACCTGGGCATAGCGCACGCGCAGCATCAGGTCTTGCAGCTTCTTCTCTTCCGGGGCGATGCCCTTGCTGCCGTGCTTCATGAAGACGGGCATCAGGGCTTCGAGGTTGGCGCCGGCCGAGAACATCTCGTCGGGCGACCAGATCACCAGGCCCTGGAAATCGCGCTCGGCCACGTCCACGGCCCGCATCAGGCCGGCCACCACCTCGGGGCTGATCAGGTGCAGCTTGGCGGTGATGCTGGCGATCAGCACCTCGCCGTCCAGCGTCCAGACGCGCAGCTCCTCGGTCTTGAAGACCTCCGTGCCGGCCTTGAGCGCCGGCGTGGCGCCGCTGCCGGCGACCGTCTCGGGGAAGGCCTGGCGGGCATAGACCGGCAGGCTGCGCGGCGGCACGAAGGCGCCGGCGCTGGGGCTCCACGAGCCCTCGGCCTGGTGCACGCCGCCACGCTCGGCCACCGGGCCGTCCGTCACCCAGGAGGGCAGCGGGGCGCTGGACAGGGCCTTGCCGGCCTCGATGTCGGCCTGCACCCATTGCGCGACCTGCGTCCAGCCGGCCTGCTGCCAGAGCTCGAAGGGGCCCTGCTGGTGGCCGAAGCCCCAGCGCAGGGCGAAGTCCACATCGCGCGCGGTCTCGGCGATGGTGGCCAGGTGCACGGCCGCGTAATGGAAGCCATCGCGCAGCAGCGCCCACAGGAACTGGGCCTGCGGGTTCTTGCTTTCGCGCAGCAGCTTCAGGCGCTCGGCCGGCGCCTTCTTGAGGATGCGGGCGACCAGCTCGTCGGCCTTGCCGCCGGCCGGCACATAGCTGGCCGTGGCCGGGTCCAGACGCAGGATGGCCTTGCCTTCCTTCCTGTAGAAGCCGGCGCCGCTCTTCTGGCCCAGGGCGCCCTGGGCGATCAGGCCGGCGACCACCGGCGGCGTCGCATAACTGGGCGCGAAGGGATCGTCGGGCAACTGGTCCTGCAGGGTCTTGATGACATGGGCCATCGTGTCCAGGCCCACCACGTCAGCGGTGCGGAAGGTGCCGCTGCTGGCGCGGCCCAGCTTCTTGCCGGTCAGGTCGTCGACCACGTCATAGCTCAGGCCGTAGGTCTCGGCCTCCTTGATCGTGGCCAGCATGCCGGCCACGCCGACGCGGTTGGCGATGAAGTTGGGCGTGTCCTTGGCCCGCAGGACGCTCTTGCCGAGGAAGGTGGTGGCGAAGCTCTCCAGCGTGTCCAGCACCTCGGGCTGGGTGCCGGCGGTGGGGATCAGCTCCAGCAGCGCCATGTAGCGCGGCGGGTTGAAGAAATGCACGCCGCAGAAGCGCGGGCGCAGGGCCTCGGGCAGGGCCTGGGCCAGGGCACCGATGGACAGGCCCGAGGTGTTGCTGGCCAGGATGGCATGCGGCGCGACATGGTCGGCGATGCGGGCATAAAGGTCCCGCTTCCAGTCCATGCGCTCGGCGATGGCCTCGATCACCAGGTCGCACTGGCCGAGCAGGGCGAGGTCGTCCTCGTAGTTGGCCGCGCGGATGCGGCCTGCCTCGGCCGCCAGGCCCAACGGCGCGGGCTTGAGCTTCTTGAGCTTCTCGATGGCGCCCAGGGCGATGCCCGACTTGGGGCCCTCCTTGGCCGGCAGGTCGAACAGGACGACCGGCACGCGGACGTTGACCAGATGGGCGGCGATCTGCGCGCCCATCACGCCGGCGCCCAGCACGGCGACCTGGCGGATGGGGAATCGGGACATGGCTTGCTCCAGCGGGAAGGGGGGTGGGACGGCGCTCACTCGACGCGCAGCCAGGTCTGCGTGCGGCCGAGCAGGGAGAAGCCGATGAAGCCGCGCACCTCCAGCTTGCTGCCGCCCTCGACCGGGGTCAGCTTGACCTGGTAGGTCTTGCCCTCCTCGGGGTCGAGGATCTGGCCGCCGGTCCAGACCTTGCCGTCGCCGGCGGCCTGCACGCCACGGATGATCTCCAGGCCGTCCATGGGCTTGTCCTTGCGGTCGTCGCTGCACTTGCCGCAGACGGCATCGGGCTTGGCCGTCGGGTCCAGACGCTTCTCGATGCGGCCGACGAGCAGGCCGCCGGTCTCGGCAAGGCGCACCAGCGAGCGTTCCTTGCCGGTCTTGTCGTCGATCGACTTCCACAGGCCGACGGGCGTGGACTGGGCGGCGGCCAGGCCGCTGAACGCAAGCAGCGCGAGGCTGGCCATCAGGGGGCGGATCATGGACTGTCTCCTCTCGGGGGGCCGTCGTGCGGCGGGACTCAGAACAGGGCTTCGTCCAGCGCCATCAGCGAGGCGCTGCCGGCACGGGCACTGCGGATCAGGCTGGCCGTCTCGGGCAGCAGCTTGGCGAAGTAGAAGCGGGCGGTGGCCAGCTTGGCGGTGTAGAAGGGGTCGTTGGCGGTGGCGGGGTCGGCCTGCTTGGCGAGCGCGACCTTGGCCATGCGGGCAAAGAAGTAGGCAAAGACCAGGTGGCCGCAGACGCGCAGGTAATCGACCGCCGCGGCGCCGACCTCGTCCGCATTGCCCATGCCCTTGAAGCCCAGCTCGGTGCTGAGCTTGGTGACCTTGTCGCCCAGGTCGGCCAGGGGGTTCACGAACTCCTGCATGGCCTCGTCGACGCCCTCGTCCTCGACGAACTCGGCCACCTTGCGGCCGAAGGCCTTGAGCTTCTTGCCGCCGTCGCCCAGCACCTTGCGGCCCAGCAGGTCCAGGCTCTGGATGGTGTTGGTGCCCTCGTAGATCATGTTGATGCGGGCATCGCGCACGAACTGCTCCATGCCCCACTCGCGGATGTAGCCGTGGCCGCCGTAGACCTGCAGGCAGTGGCTGGTGGCCAGCCAGGCGTTGTCGGTCAGGAAGGCCTTGACGATGGGGGTGAGCAGGGCCACTTCGTCGGCGGCAGCGCGGCGCACGTCCTCGTCGGGATGGCTCAGCTCATGGTCGAGCTGAAGCGCGGTGTAGACGGCCAGCGCGCGGCCGCCCTCGGCATAGGCGCGGGCCGTGAGCAGCATCTTGCGCACGTCGGGGTGGACGATGATGGGATCGGCCGGCTTGTCGCTGGCCTTGGCGCCCGTCAGGCTGCGCATCTGCAGGCGGTCCTTGGCATAGGCCACGGCGTTCTGGTAAGCGACCTCGGTCAGGCCCAGGGACTGCATGCCCACGCCCAGGCGGGCGGCATTCATCATCACGAACATCGCAGCCAGGCCCTTGTTCGGCTCGCCGACCAGGGTGCCGAGCGCGCCGTCGAGCGCCATCTGGCAGGTGGCGTTGCCGTGGATGCCCATCTTGTGTTCGAGGCCGGTGCAGATGATGGCGTTGCGGGCGCCGAGCGAGCCATCCGCATGCACCAGGAACTTGGGCACGACGAAGAGGCTGATGCCCTTGCTGCCGGCCGGTGCATCGGGCAGGCGGGCCAGCACCAGGTGGATGATGTTCTCGGCCAGCTCATGGTCGCCGGCGCTGATGAAGATCTTCTGACCGGTGATGCGGTAGCTGCCGTCGGCCAGCGGCTCGGCCTTGGTTCGCAGCAGGCCGAGGTCGGTGCCGCAGTGCGGCTCGGTCAGGCACATGGTGCCGGTCCAGTCGCCGCTGGTGAGCTTGGGCAGGTACATGGCCTGCTGCTCCGGCGTGCCGTGGGCATGCAGGCATTCGTAGGCGCCGTGGGTCAGGCCGGGGTACATGGTCCAGGCCTGGTTGGCGCTGTTGAGCATCTCGTAGAGGCACTGGTTCAGCGTCACCGGCAGGCCCTGGCCGCCGTAGGCCGGGTCGCAGCTCAGCGCCGGCCAGCCGCCGGCCACGTACTGCGCATAGGCCTCCTTGAAGCCCCGCGGCGCATGCACGGTGTGGGTGGTCTTGTCGAGGGTGCAGCCCTCGGCGTCGCCCGAGGCATTGAGCGGCTGGATCACGCCGGCGGCGAACTTGCCGCCTTCCTCCAGCACGGCATTGACGGTGTCGGCATCCAGCTCGGCATGGGCCGGCATGGCCTGGAGCGCTTCGGTGACGTTCAGCACCTCGTGCAGGACGAACTGCATGTCGCGCAGCGGGGGGGTGTAGGTCGGCATGGCAGGCCTCCGTGGGGGCGGGTTGGAACGGACGGGAAGAAGCAGGCCGCCGGCTCAGGCCGCGGCATGCGAAGCGATGAGGCGGGCGAAGCCGCGCCGGGCGCGCTCGACCGAGCCCGGGCTGCGCAGCAGTCGGGCGTCGTGGTGCAGGGCGAGGATCAGGCCGTGCAGCTCGAACAGCAGTTGCTCGGGCTCGGTGTCGGGGCGGAGATGGCCTTCTTCGATGGCCAGGCGCGCGGCGCGGATCAGGGCCTCGTGCCAGGTGCGGACCATGCCGACCAGGGCCTCGCGGACCGGGCCGGGCCGGTCGTCGAACTCGACGGCGGCGCTGATGTAGATGCAACCCGAATCGACCTCGATCGCGACCCGCTGCACCCAGCGTTCGAACAGGGCTTGCAGGCGCGGCAGGCCGCGCGGCTCGTGCAGGGCGGGCTGGAAGATTTCCTCGGCGAAGCGGCGGTGGTACTCGCGGATCACCGAGATCTGCAATTCCTCGCGCGAGCCGAAGTGCGCGAAGACGCCGGACTTGCTCATCTGCGTGACCTCGGCCAGCGCGCCGATCGACAGGCCCTCCAGCCCGATCTGCGAGGCCAGGCCCAGGGCTGCCTCCAGGATGACCAGGCGGGTCTGCTGGCCCTTGAGCGGGCCGTGGGGACGGCTGGCGGCCAGGCTGGGGCTGATCGGATGGGCGGCGGACATGGGCTGGCGCAATAAAACGAACGATCGTTCTATTTTTACCCAAGTCCGGTCGATCTGGGGTGGAAATTTCGCCCGGGCCGCCGATTCGCGGGGCGGGTCCCCCCGGAGCGCCCGGGCTTGCGCCGCCGCGCTTGAGGCCGTCACCGTGCATCGTCTATCCTCCAAGGGATTGGAGTGCTCCCGATGGATGTGCTACAGCTCGATGTATCCGGTCGTCCGCAGGCATGGATCAATGTGCGCGAAGCGGCCACGCTCTACGCCAGCGATGCCGTCGCCTGGACGCTGGGGCCGGCGGTGATGGCGCTGCGTGGCGGCATCCAGCGCAGCAGCGGCCGGCAGTCGCGCATCGAGGTGCATGCCATCGTCGCCGTGCGCGGCGCGGTGCCCAGCCGGGCCTGGCGCAGCACGCCGGCCCTCTCCAACCCCAAGCTCTTCCTGCGCGACCGGCAAATCTGCGCCTACTGCGGCGGGCATTTCGGCCTGGACGACCTGACCCGCGAGCACATCGTGCCGACCTCCCGCGGCGGCGCCGACAGCTGGATGAACTGCATCACCGCCTGCAAGGCCTGCAACGGCCGCAAGGGCAACCGGATGCCGGAAGAGGCCCGCATGAGCCTGCTCTACCTGCCCTATGTGCCCAGCCTGCACGAGGACATGATCCTGCGCGGCCGGCGCATCCTGAGCGACCAGATGGAGTTCCTGCTCGCCAGCGTGCCGCGCAACAGTCGGCTGCACGGCTGAGAAGGTGCGAACGGCCGGGGCCGGCCGGCGCGTCAGCTTTCACACTTCTTTGCGCGTCGGCGCACCGCGCGGCTCGGCTGGCGGACGGAAACTTCGCCCGCCCGGGCGTATCCCAGCCTGTCCAGGCCCGCGGTCCGTCGGCCGCCGGGCCGCACGCTGCGTTGAAGCGCCCACCCAGACCCCACGATCGGACCCTGCCATGCGTCACTCCCTCCTGCTCGCCTCCGTGCTGGCCCTCGGCCTGGCCGCCTGCTCGACCACCAGCCCCGACGTCGTCCAGCGCGGCGACGCGCAACGCCTGTCCTCGGTGCAGGACGCCACCATCGTCAGCAGCCGGCCGGTGACGGTCGAGGGCAGCCAGTCGGGCGTCGGCGCGGCCACGGGCGCGGTGATCGGCGGGGTCGCCGGCAGCTCGGTCGGTGGTCGGCGTGAATCGGTCGCTGTCGGCGTGCTGGGCGCGGTCGTCGGCGCGGTGGCGGGCAATGCCGCCGAGCGCTTCGGCACCCGCGAGAACGCCGTCGAGCTGATCGTGCAACTGAAGAACGGCGAGCGCCGGGCCATCGTCCAGGCCCAGGGCGAGGAAACCTTCCGGCCCGGCGACCGCGTGGTGCTGGTCAGCAGCGGCGGCACGACCCGCGTGTCGCGCTCGCCGAACTGAGGCCCGGCCGCGCGGCGCCCCGGCGCGGCGCGGCGGCACCCTCAAGCCCCCGGCGGGGCGGCCGATAGCCAGGAACCTCCTGAGCCCGCGCCCCGCCCATGCCCTCCCGCCCTGTCCCCTCCGCCCGGACCTCGCGCCGCCGCGCCGGGCCGGGCGCCGTCCTGATCGGCCTCGGCCTGCTGCTGGGCGGCTGCCAGTGGCTGGGCATCGAATCCCCCGAGCAGCAGCATCAAGCCAAGGCGGCCGACGGCCAGGCCATCGGCAGCGCCTGCCGGCATGCCGGGCGGGCGCTGGAAGATTGCTTCGTGCTGAACCCCAAGGCGCAGCGGGCGGCCGTCTTCGCCGGCTGGCGCGAGATGGACGAGTACATGCGCGAGAACAAGATCGAGGCCCTGGCCCCGACCGTGCCGCGCCCCGGCAGCCGGCAGGCCGAGACCGCCCAGGCCGGCCACGGCAGCGATGGCGCGCCGGCCCCCGGCAAGGCCGGGCCGGACGAGGTGCTGGAAGAAGGCCGCGCCAAACCCGCCCGCCACGCGTCCTGAGGCCCTGTCAGCCCGTTACCGGGCCCGATGGGACAATCGCGGCATGCCGCCGCACGCTCTCCCCCCTGCCGCGACCGGGTCGCTGCCCTGGGTCGGGGGATGGCGTCACCCGGCCTTTCGCGCCGGGGTGCGGGACATGGTGGCGCCGCAGCTTGGCATCGCCGCCTGGGCGCTGGTGACCGGCGTGGCCATGGTCAAGGGCGGCCTGGGCGTGCCGCTGGCCTTGCTGATGAGCCTGACCGTCTTCGCCGGCAGCGCGCAGCTTGCGGCCCTGCCGCTGCTGGCCGCCGGTGCGCCGCTGGGCGTGCTGTGGGCCACCGCGCTGTGCGTGAACCTGCGCTTCGTGATCTTCAGCGCCGGCTGGCGGCCGATCTTCATCGGCCTGCCGCTGCGCGGGCGGATGCTTGCGGCCTACCTGGCCGGCGACGTGAACTACGTGCTGTGCATGCAGCAGCTCGAACGCCGGCCGATCCGGCCCGAGGATCCGGCCGCGCTGGATGAAGCGCGCGCCTACTTCGCCGGCACCGCCGTCACCAACTACCTGTGCTGGCAGGCCGCTTCGATCAGCGGCATCCTGCTCGCCGAGCGCATTCCCACCCACTGGGGCCTGGGCTTTGCCGGCACGCTGGCCCTGTTCGGCCTGCTGATGGGCCTGGTGCGCGACTGGACCACCGGCCTGGCCGCCGGGGCCGCGGGCCTAGCGGCGGTCGCGGCCTATGCCCTGCCCTTCCGGCTGAACATCGTCACGGCCATCTTCGCGGCCGTGGCCCTGGGCCTGCTGGCCGAGCGCCTGGTGCCGCGCCCGGCCAAGCCGACCCTGCGCTGAATCCGCATGAGCCCGGGCGCCCCCCTGCTCAGCCTCGGCGAAGCCCTGCTCGCCTTCGGGGGCCTGACGCTGATCACGGTGATCACGCGCGGCTTCTTCTTCCTGTCCGAGCGCGAACTGCGCTTGCCCCCGGCCGTGCAGCGCGGCCTGCGCTATGCGCCGGTGGCTGCGCTGGCCGCAGTGGTGCTGCCCGAGGTGCTGATGCGCCAGGGCCAGTGGGTCGAGGCGCCCTGGCTGGAGCCCCAGCTCTGGGCCGCGCTGGCCGCCGGCCTGTGGTTCCTGCTGCGCGGCGGCCTGCTCGGCACCATCGTCGTCGGCATGGCCGTGATGCTGCTGCTGCGCCTGGGTTTCGGCCTCGGCAGCTAGCCCCCCTTTTCCCTTTCCTCCATTCCCTTCCATCCAATCGAAAGAGGTTTTTCCGATGAATGTGCTTCGCTTCACCGACCTGATCGCCGAAGGCCGCGTCGCCGGCCGCCGCGTCTTCATCCGCGCCGACCTGAACGTGCCGCAGGACGAGGCCGGCCGCATCACCGAGGACACCCGCATCCGCGCCAGCGTGCCCTGCATCCAGCAGGCCCTGGACGCTGGCGCCGCGGTGATGGTGACCAGCCACCTCGGCCGCCCGACCGAGGGCGAGTTCAAGCCCGAGGACTCGCTGGCCCCGGTGGCCGAGCGCCTGGCCGAGCTGCTGGGCCGCCCGGTGCCGCTGGTGGCCAAGTGGGTCGACGGGGTCGAGGTCAAGCCCGGCGAGGTGGTGCTGCTGGAGAACTGCCGCCTGAACAAGGGCGAGAAGAAGAACAGCGAGGAGCTGGCCCGCAAGATGGCCGCGCTCTGCGACATCTTCGTGCACGACGCCTTCGGCACCGCGCACCGCGCCGAGGGCAGCACCTACGGCATCGCCCAGTACGCGCCGGTGGCCTGCGCCGGCCCGCTGCTGGCCGCCGAGATCGACGCGATCAACAAGGCCCTGGCCGAGCCGGCCCGGCCGCTGGTGGCCATCGTCGCCGGCAGCAAGGTCTCGACCAAGCTGTCGATCCTGAAGTCGCTGGCCAGCAAGGTCGACCAGCTCATCGTCGGCGGCGGCATCGCCAACACCTTCCTGCTGGCCGCCGGCCACCCGATCGGCAAGAGCCTAGCCGAGCCCGACCTGGTCGAGGACGCCAAGGCCATCATCGCGATGATGAGCGAGCGCGGCGCCGCGGTGCCGATCCCGGTCGATGTGGTGGTCGCCGACGAGTTCTCGGCCCTGGCCCGCGCGAACAAGGTGGCCGCCGACGCGGTGCAGCCCAGCGACCTGATCCTCGACATCGGTCCCAAGACGGCGGCCGAGCTGGCGGGCATCATCGCCCGTGCCGGCACGGTGGTCTGGAACGGCCCGGTCGGCGTGTTCGAGTACGACCAGTTCAGCGGCGGCACGCGCACCCTGGCCGCGGCCATCGCCCACTCCTCGGCCTTCAGCATCGCCGGCGGCGGCGACACGCTGGCGGCCATCGCCAAGTACGGCATCGAGCGCGACATCGGCTACATCTCCACCGGCGGCGGCGCCTTCCTGGAAGTGCTGGAAGGCAAGACCCTGCCGGCCTTCGAGATCCTGGAGAAACGCGCCGCCGGCTGAGGCGCAGGCACGCCCCGGGCCCGCCCGCGGGCCGGCCCGGGGTCGTCGCTCGCTGGCCCGCGAACAGAATGTCAAGAAACCGGAGACAAGCCCCCATGACCCGCGCCACCAAGATCGTCGCCACCCTCGGCCCCGCCTCGTCCTCGCCCGAGGTGCTTGAGAGCATGCTGCGCGGAGGGGTGGACATCGTGCGCCTGAACTTCTCGCACGGCACGGCCCAGGACCACATCGACCGCGCCCGCCTGGTGCGCGAAGCCGCGCAGCGCGTCGGCAAGGAAGTGGCCATCATGGCCGACCTGCAGGGCCCCAAGATCCGCGTCGGCAAGTTCGCCGAGGGCAAGGTGATGCTGGAACGCGGCGCCGCCTTCGTGCTGGACGCCGGCCGCAAGGTGCCCGGCGACGTGCAGGCCGTGGGCCTGGACTACAAGAGCCTGCCGCGCGACGTGAAGGCCGGCGACACCCTGCTGCTGAACGACGGCCTGATCGTGCTGACCGTCGACCATGTGGCCGGCGAGGCGGTGCACACCGTGGTGAAGCTCGGCGGCGAGCTGTCGAACAACAAGGGCATCAACAAGCTCGGCGGCGGCCTGACCGCGCCGGCCCTGACGGCCAAGGACATGGAGGACCTGAAGACCGCCGTGGCGATCCGCTGCGACTACCTGGCGGTCAGCTTCCCGAAGAGCGCCTCCGACATGATCCTGGCCCGGCAGCTAGCCGACGTGGCCGGCGAGCCGATCGAGCACCGCGCGGCACTGATCGCCAAGATCGAGCGCAGCGAGGCGATTCCGCTGCTCGACGAGATCCTGCTGGCCAGCGACGGGATCATGGTCGCCCGCGGTGACCTGGCCGTCGAGGTCGGCAATGCCGCGGTGCCGGCGCTGCAGAAAAAGATGATCAAGCGCGCCCGCGCGCTGGACAAGCTGGTCATCACCGCGACGCAGATGATGGAGTCGATGATCGTCAACCCGGTGCCGACGCGGGCCGAGGTCAGCGACGTGGCCAATGCCGTGCTCGACGGCACCGACGCCGTCATGCTCAGCGCCGAGACCGCCGCCGGCAAGTACCCGCTGGAGACCATCGAGCAGATGGCCGCCATCGCCGCCGAGGCCGAGCGCGCCGAGGAGGCCCAGCTCGACACCGACTTCAGCCAGCGCCACTACACCCGCATCGACCAGAGCATCGCGATGGGCGCGCTGTTCACCGCCGAGCACCTGGACTGCAAGGCCATCGTCGCACTGACCGAATCGGGCTCGACCGCGCTTTGGATGAGCCGGCACAAGATCAAGGTGCCGATCGTCGCGCTGACCTCGCAGCTCGCCAGCCAGCGCCGCATGGCGCTCTTCCGCAATGTGCAGCCCATCCTGATGGAGGCCTGCACCGACCGCGACCAGGCCCTGGCCAAGGCCGAGCAGATCCTGGTCGAGCGCGGGCTGCTGAAGTCGGGCGACACCTATGCCATCACCATCGGCGAGCCGATGGGCCGCCCGGGCGGCACCAACATGCTCAAGGTGATGCGGGTGGCCTGAGGCCGGCAGGCGGGCCGGCCGGGGGCCGGTCCGCGCAGCTCAGCGGCCGGGCGGGATCGCCGGCCAGACCGGACCCTCGCCACGGCATGCGGCCGGCGCCTGGCGCAAGGCCAGGCCGGGGCCGGGCACGCAGAACCAGCGCAGGCCCTGGGCGGTGCGCAGGCGCGGCTCCAGCAGCAGGATGCCGTCGGGCGTACTCAGGGTCAGCACCAGGCTGGCAGCATCCAGCTCGATCCGGCCGAGGCGGCCCGGCAGCTCCGAGGGCAGGCCGAGCGTGCCCAGGCCGGCCGGCCCCTGGCCGTGGCGGCGGTGGTAGGCGCTGACGGCGGCGGCCACCGGCTGGGCCGCTTCATGTGCGAGCGCCAGGCGCTGACGCACCGCACGGTCGTCGAGCACCGGCTGCGCGGCCGCCAGCAGCAGCAGCGCGGCTGCGCCGACCGCCAGGCTGGCCCAGGCCGGCGCCCGGCCGGGATGCGGGGTGAACAGGGCCAGGGCCCAGGCCACGGGCTGCGGTGCCGGGCCCGGGTCGGGCCAATCGTGCAGCGCGGCCAGCCGGGCCTGCAGCGATCGGCCCGGCGCGCGCAGGGCCTGGTAGGCGGCCAGCAGGCCGGGCACGGAGGGCTCGTCCTCGTCCGGCGCCGGGGCGCGGGCCGGCAGCGTGCCCAGCACCGGCGCCAGCAGGGCGCGGGCGGCCAGATCGCGGTCGCCGCCGACGGCGTGCAGGCCGGCACGGTCGGCGGCGGCCTCGCGGGCGCGATCCAGCGCCGGGCCCAGCAGCGGCAAGGCGCGAGCCGGCAGGCGCAGCAGCTCGGCCCAGGCCGGCGCATGGTGCAGCCGGGCCAGGGCGCGGCCGAGGTGGAAATCCAGGGCCTGCGGCTGCGCGGCCAGGGCATCGACGAGGGCGCGCGGCAGCAGCACCGCACCCCCTTCGCCGCCGCGCAGCACGCGCGCTGCCGGGCCAAGCTCGCCGGGCTCGGTCTCCAGCGCCGGCATCAGCCACAAGGTGGGCTGCGGCTGGCGCGGGCCGGCGGGCCCGGCCAGGGCCTGCCAGCGCGCATGCAGGGCGGGCAGGCTGCGGGCCTGCACCCGCAGGCCTTCGCGGGCGACCCGGTCCTGCCGGGCGCTGCGCCGCAAGGCCAGCATGAGCAGGCCGAGGGCCAGCGGCAGCAGCACGCCGCCGGCCGTGCCGACCAGCAGCAGCAGCCAGATCAATGCGCCCAGGCGCAGCGACACGCGCTCCAGCCGGGCAAGCGGGCCGGCCGCGGGATGCGGATCGCCCGCCTCTTGTGGCGGGGTCGGGGGCAGGAAGGGCCCGGGCGCACGCCAGAGCTCCAGCGGATCGGGCGGCGCCAGCTCGGACACAGGGTTCACGGCGAAGCTCCTTGCAAGGTCAGGGCAGGACGAGCGGGCCGCCGGCTCCGCCGGGGCGTGCCGACGGCCGTCAGGCCCGCCTCCGCGGGGCCGCTTGGCATCTTCGCCGCGATGATGTCGCCCCCGGGATGCGGTGTTGCGGCCCCGCTGCCGCGGATCGCGGCCTCGGCAGGGGAGGCCGGCCGCCTAAAATCGCCGCGAATTCATATTCCGTCCATTTCCCTTTCGTTTTCTTTCGACTTCCGGAGTCCTCATGCCCCTCGTCTCGATGCGCCAGCTGCTGGACCATGCCGCCGAAAACGGCTATGGCATCCCGGCCTTCAACGTGAACAACCTGGAACAGGTCCAGGCCGTGATGGCGGCGGCCGCCGAGGTCGGCGCGCCGGTCATCCTGCAGGCCAGCGCCGGGGCGCGGAAGTACGCGGGCGAGCCCTTCATCAAGCACCTGATCCAGGCCGCCGTCGAGGCCTATCCGGAGATTCCGCTGGTCATGCACCAGGATCACGGCACCTCGCCCAAGGTCTGCGCTGGCGCGATCGACCTGGGCTTCGGCTCGGTGATGATGGACGGCTCGCTGCAGGAAGACGGCAAGACCCCGGCCTCCTTCGACTACAACGTCGAGGTGACCCGCAAGGTCGTCGAGATGGCGCACAAGGTCGGCGTCACCGTCGAAGGCGAGCTGGGCTGCCTGGGCAACCTGGAAACCGGCGAGGCCGGCGAGGAAGACGGCATCGGCGCCGAGGGCAAGCTGGACCACAGCCAGATGCTGACCGACCCGGAAGAGGCCGCCCAGTTCGTGAAGGCCACCCAGCTCGACGCGCTGGCGATTGCCATCGGCACCAGCCACGGCGCCTACAAGTTCAGCCGCCCGCCCACCGGCGACATCCTGGCCATCAGCCGCGTGAAGGCAATCCACGCCCGCATCCCCAACACCCACCTGGTGATGCACGGCAGCTCCAGCGTGCCGCAGGAGCTGCTGGCGATCATCAACCAGTACGGCGGTCAGATGAAGCAGACCTACGGCGTGCCGGTTTCCGAGATCCAGGAAGCCATCAAGCACGGCGTGCGCAAGATCAACATCGACACCGACATCCGCATGGCCATGACCGGCGCGGTGCGCAAGTTCCTGGCCGAGCATCCGGACAAGTTCGACGCCCGTGAATGGCTGAAGCCGGCCCGCGAAGCGGCCAAGGCCATCTGCAAGGCGCGCTACCAGGAGTTCGGCTGCGAAGGCCAGGCCGGCAAGATCAAGGCGCGCAGCCTGGTCGACATCGCCGCGGCCTATGCCCGCGGCGAGCTGGCCCAGGTCGTCGCCTGAGCGGAGCCGCGCGCGTGAGCCTGTCCCCCCCGTCCGCCGTCCACGACGCCCCCCTGCACTCGCTGCCGCTGCTGGCGCGCGGCAAGGTGCGGGACAACTATGCCGTCGGCGACGACCGCATCCTGATGGTGGCGAGCGACCGGCTCAGCGCCTTCGACGTGATCCTCGACCAGCCCATCCCGGGCAAGGGCGCGCTGCTCACCCAGATGGCCCTGTTCTGGTTCGACAAGCTCGGCCATGTGGTGCCCAACCACCTGACCGGCGAGGCGCCGGAGGCCGTGGTGGCGGCCGACGAGGTGGCCCGGGTGCGCGGCCGCTCGATGCTGGTCAAGCGCCTGAAGCCCCTGCCCGTCGAGGCCGTGGTGCGCGGCTACCTGGCCGGCTCGGGCTGGAAGGAGTACCAGCACAACGGCGCCGTCTGCGGCGTGAAGCTGCCGGCCGGCCTGCGCAATGCCAGCAAGCTGCCCGAGCCCATCTTCACCCCGGCGACCAAGGCGGCGGTGGGCGACCACGACGAAAACATCGACTTCGACACCATGGCCGGCCTGATTGGCCGCGAGCGGGCCGAGGACGTGCGGCGCGTCGCCCTCCAGCTCTACCGCGAGGCCGCCGACTACGCGCTGACACGCGGCATCATCATTGCCGACACCAAGTTCGAGTTCGGCCTGGACGAGCACGGCACCCTGACCCTGATGGACGAGGTGCTGACGCCCGATTCCTCGCGCTTCTGGCCCCTGGCCAGCTATGCCGAGGGCAGCAACCCGCCGAGCTACGACAAGCAGGGCGTGCGCGACTGGCTCGAATCGGTGCGCATCGACGGCCAGCCCTGGAACAAGCGCGCCCCGGCGCCGACGCTGCCGGCCGAAGTCGCCGAGGCCACCGCCGCCACCTACCGCGAGGCCCTGGAGCGGCTGACCGGTCCGCGCTGAGGGGTGCGGCAGTGAACGCGCCCACCTCGCGGCTGCAGCAGCGGCTGGAAACCGAAATCATCCGGGCCCGCGACCCGGTCGCCTGCGCCATGCTGCGCGCTGAGCGGGCCTGCCTGCTCGCCCGCCTCGGCGACATGGACGGCGCTGCGGCGGAACGCGAGGCCCTGGCGGTCGAGGCCCAGCGCCATCCCGCGCCCGGTCTGGAGATCTGGCTGAAGCTGCTCGACGGCACGCTGGGCTACTACCGCGGCGCCGACACCAGCCACCGCACCGCCTTCTCACAGGCCATGGACCTCGCGCACCGCGCGCGGCTGCGCCCGCTGATCGCCCTGAGCGCGATCTGGCTGGCGCAGATGGCCTTCGTCGATGACGAGATCGAGCCCATGGTGCGCCTGCTGAGCCAGGCCCTGCAGGAATCCACCCCGCAGCAGCATGGCGTGCGGGCGCGGGTGGCGATGCTGATCGCGCTGAACTACCACTACGCCTTCCGCGTCGACCTGGCCCAGCCCTGGTACCAGCGCGCCCACCAGCACGCCAGCGCCGAAGGCGATGTGCAGACGCTCAGCGCGCTGATGTACACGCGCGCCTGGACCAGCGGCAACCAATGCCGCATGGCCTCGATCTTCGGCACGCCGATGCCCGAAAGCTCCAGCACCATCCGCCAGGCGGTGATGAGCGCGCAGTCCAGCGAGCACTTCGACCGCCGCACCGGCGCCCAGGCCCTGCAGCAGCTCACGCCGCTGCTGGAAGCCCAGCTCCTGACCACCCAGGGCCGCTGGGCCGAGGCCGATGCCCTGTTCAGCCGCCATCTCGATGCCGAGCCCGGCCTCGACGGCGTGCAGCGCTACCTGGCGCTGCTGCTGGGCGACTGGGCCTGGTGCCGGCTTCAGCTTGGCGATGTCGAGGGCGCACGCCGGCATGCCGACCGTTCGGCCGCCGCCCTGGCGGCGCACGATTGCGCGCAGGACGATCGCACGGTGGCGCTGGGCCGCCTTGCGCGGCTGCATGCCGCCTTCGGCGACGAGGCCCTGGCGCAGCAGCATGAGGCCGAGGCCCAGCAGGAGCTGGCCCGCTTCGGCGAGAACCAGCAGCGCGTGCTGACCGCCCTGGACGCGGCCTTGCGCCAGACCGTGCTCTGAGCCCCCGCGGCGCAGCCCGCGCCGCGGAGCCGCGTCAGAACAGCGCCATCGAGAGCTTGCGGCGGTACTGGTCGAGCACGGGATCGGCCGAGCTCACGGCCGCGCGGCCGGCGATCTCCAGCTTGCCCGCCGCCGGCGCGGCGGCGGTGGGCGCGGGCGCGGCCTTGCCCATCAGCTCCAGGATCGCGACATAGCTGCGGCGCGCCAGCTCGCCGTTCCAGGTCTTGTCGCGCATCAGGATTTCGAGCAGCTCGTCCATCGCCGCGGTCGGCCGGCCGGCCGCCCAGTGGACCTGGGCGAGGGCATGGCGGGCGGCAAAGTCGCGGCGGTTGGCCGCGATGGCCGCGGCCAGGGCCTCGGCATCGGCGCCGGGCGCGGCCTCGTGCGCGTCCAGGCACAGGGCCAGGGCGGCGGCACGGGCGTCGAAGGCCAGCTTGGGCTGGAGCGGCGCCAGGGCCTGGCGGGCCTCGGCCAGGCGGCCGGCCTCGATCAGCTTGAAGACCCAGTCGGCGCGCAGCTTGTCGTTGCCGGGCTCGGCGGCCACCGCGACGGACAGCCGATCGGCCTCGGCCGAGGGGCCGGGCTCCTCGTCCCGCCCTGCTTCGGCTGCGGCCGGCAAGTCCTCCTCATCCGCGTCGGCAGCGGGCGGCACATGCTTGTCGAGGAAGTCGCGGATCTGGGCCTCGGGCAGGGCGCCGACGAAGCCATCGACCGGCTGGCCGCCGACGAACATCACGCAGAAGGGAATCGAGCGCACGCCGAAGGCCTGGCTGAGCTGGCCGGCGATCTCGGGCTCCTGGTCGCTGTCGAGCTTGGCCAGGGTGAAGCGGCCGGCGTAGTCGCGTTCGAGCTTTTCAAGCACCGGACCCAGGGCCTTGCAGGGCGCGCACCAGGGCGCCCAGATGTCGAGCAGCACGGGGGTGGCGAGCGAGGCCTCGATCAGCTCGGCCTGGAAGTTCTCGAGGGTGATGTCGATCATGGTGTCCGGGGTGAGGCAGGTCGGCGCAAGGGGGGGCGGAGCGGGGCCGGCCGGCCGGTCAGGGGTCGCTCCCTACAATCGCGGGTCGGTCGGGCGCGCTGGGCGCCTGGCCGCAGCCGATGCCGGGCCGGTGCCCGGCCGCGCCGAGGAGTCTTCGAGTCATGGTCCCGACTGCCGTTTCGCCCGTCCCGCCGCCTGCCGATCCCACGGTGACGGTGGGCGTGGTCATGGGCTCCAGCAGCGACTGGGACGTCATGCAACACGCGGTCGCGATTCTCGCCGAGTTCGGCGTGGCCCATGAGGCCCGCGTCGTCTCGGCCCACCGCATGCCCGACACGCTCTTCCGCTATGCCGAAACGGCCCGCCCGCGCGGCCTGAAGGCCATCATCGCCGGGGCCGGCGGGGCGGCCCACCTGCCGGGCATGCTGGCCGCCAAGACCGCCGTGCCCGTGCTCGGCGTGCCGGTGCCGAGCAAGCACCTGCAAGGGGTCGATTCCCTGCACAGCATCGTGCAGATGCCCAAGGGCGTGCCGGTGGCCACCTTCGCGATCGGCGTGGCCGGCGCCGCCAATGCCGCGCTGTTCGCGGTGGCGATGCTGGCCGTCGACGACCCCGAGCTGGCCGCCCGGCTCGATGCCTTCCGCGCCCGCCAGACCGCTGCGGCCGAGGCCATGACCCTGCCCCCGGCCTGAGGCCCTCCGCCCCCTTCACCGGGCCGGCGCATGGCGCACGCCCCGATGCCTGTCCCGATTGCGAGTCCCCCGATGCCGATTTCCAAGACCCTCCTGCCCGCGGCCGCCGATGTCGGCGCGCAGTCCAGCACCCTGGGCGTGATGGGCGGCGGCCAGCTCGGCCGCATGTTTGCGCATGCGGCGCAGCGCCTGGGCTACTTCACCGCGGTGATGGACCCGGACGTGGCCAGCCCGGCCGGCCTCGTCTCGCATGTGCATGTGCAGGCCGACTATCTGGACGAGCAGGGCCTGGCGCAGATGCTCAAGCGCTGCGCGGCGATCACCACCGAATTCGAGAACGTGCCGGCCGGTGCGCTCTTCACCCTGGGCGCCCACCTGCCGGCCGCGCCGGATGCCGAATCGGTGGCCGTCTGCCAAGACCGGGCCAAGGAGAAGGCCCACATCGTCCGCTGCGGCGTGCCCTGTGCGCCGCATGCGGTGGTCGAGACGGCGGCCCAGCTTGCCGCCGTGCCAGAGGGCCTGCTGCCCGGCATCCTCAAGACGGCCCGCATGGGCTATGACGGCAAGGGCCAGGTCCGCGTGCGCAACCGCGCCGAGCTGGACGCCGCCTGGGCCACGCTCAAGGGCGTGCCCTGCGTGCTGGAGCAGATGCTTGCGCTGGACTTCGAGATCAGCGTCGTGCTGGCCCGCGATGCGCACGGCATGACCGTGCATCTGCCGGTGCAGCGCAATCTGCACCGGGACGGCATCCTGGCCGTGACCGAGGTGCCGGCGCCCGGCGTCTCCGCCGCCCTGGCCGAGGAGGCGGTGGCTGCCGCGGCCAGGATCGCCGACGGACTGCGCTATGTCGGCGTGCTCTGCGTCGAGTTCTTCGTGCTCCAGGGCGGCCAGCTCGTGGCCAACGAGATGGCGCCGCGGCCGCACAACTCCGGCCACCACAGCATCGACAGTTGCGATGTGTCGCAGTTCGAGCTGCAAGTGCGCTGCATGACCGGCCTGCCCCTGGTCGCGCCGCGCCTGCACTCGCCGGCCGTGATGCTGAACCTGCTCGGCGACCTGTGGTTCGATGCCGAAGGCCGCGAGCGCACGCCCGACTGGGCCGGCGTGCTGGCCCTGCCCGGCGCGCACCTGCACCTCTACGGCAAGTCCAGCGCCCGCAAGGGCCGCAAGATGGGCCACCTGACCTTCACCGCCGCCACCGCCGAGCAAGCCCGCGCGGCCGCGCTGCAGGCGGCGGCGCTGCTGGGTCTGCCGGCCTTCTGAGCCGCCCCGCGCCGGCCCCTGCCTTGTCGCCTGCCGTGAACGCCGCTGCCCCCGGCCCCCTGCTGCGTGACGGCGCGTCCGCCGAGGCGCTGGCCGAGGCCGCTGAGCGGCTGGCGGCCGGCCGCCTCGTCGCCTTCCCGACCGAGACCGTCTACGGCCTGGGCGCGCGGGCCGACGAGGCCGCAGCCGTCGCCGCCATCTACGCGGCCAAGGGCCGGCCGGCCGACCATCCGCTGATCGTGCATGTGGCCGAGCCGCAAGATGCGGTCGCCTTCACCCGCGACTGGCCACCGCTCGCGCAGCGCCTGGCCGCGGCCTTCTGGCCGGGGCCGCTGACCCTGATCCTGCCGCGCCGCGCCGGCCTGGCCGAAGCCGCGGCCGGCGGCCAGGACAGCCTGGGCCTGCGCTGCCCCGACCACCCCGTGGCCCGCGCCCTGCTGCGCGCAGCGGCCGCACGCGGCGTGCCGGGCGTGGCCGCGCCCAGCGCGAACCGCTTCGGCCGCATCAGCCCGACCCGCGCCGCCCATGTGCTCGACGAGTTCGCCGCGCTCGGCCCGGAGGCGCTGCTGATCCTCGACGGCGGCGCCTGCGCGGTCGGCATCGAATCGACCATCGTCGACCTCTCGCGCGGCCGGCCGGTGCTGCTGCGCCCCGGCCAGCTCGGCGCCGAGGCGGTGGCCGCCGCAGCCGGCGAGCCGGTGCGGCCGCCCGATGCCGACGCACCGCGCGCCTCGGGCACCCTGGCCTCGCACTACGCGCCGCGTGCCCGGCTGCTGCTGATGTCGGCCGAGGCCCTGCAAGCGGCGCTGGAGCGCCTGCCCGGCGACGCGCCCGCGCCCGCGGTTTATGCTCGCGCCCGCCTGGCGCTGCCGCCCGCGCTGGCCGAGCTTCGGATGCCGGCCGAGCCGGCGGCCGCGGCCCAGGCCCTGTTTGCCGATCTGCGCCGCCTGGACGCCGGACATCCGGCGGCGATCTGGGTCGAGACCCCTCCGGATACCGCCGACTGGGCGGGCGTGCGCGACCGCCTGCGCCGCGCCGCAGCCTGAGCCGCTGCGCCCCCGGCCCCCACTTCTTCCGCTGGAGACACCATGCAAGCCACCTCCCCCCTGCGCCGCATGCGCACCGGGCTCTCTGCCACCCTGGCCGCGGCAGCCGCCGCCCTGCTGGTCGCCTGCGGCGGGGGCGGCGATCTGGTGGACCCCTTCGACGCGAAGCGGCTCTTCGTCTTCGGCGACGAGACCAACATCATCCTCGGCAGCTCGGGCGGCCCGGCCGGCCGGCGCTACACCGTCAACACCCGCAATGCCGACAGCAGCGTCAACTGCCTGGACAACCCGATCTGGGTGCAGCAGCTCGGCCGGGAGCTGAACATCGGCTTCAGCCAGTGCCCTCTGCCGGTCACCGAGGAAGCCAGCCCGCGCGGCACCATGCTCGCCACCGTCGGCGGAACCATCCCCGACCTGGAAACCCGGATCACCACCTTCCTGGCCGGCACGTCGATTGCCGAGGGCGACCTGGCCACGGTCTACACCGGGCAGAACGACTTGATCGCGCTCTACGGCACGATCAACACGGCGGCCCAGGCCACTGCGGCCGTTGCAACGGCGCGCGAGCTGGGCAACCGCCTCGGCCTCCAGATCAACCGCCTGGCGCAGGCCGATGTGCGGGTGCTGTTCGGCACCCTGCCGAACCTGAACCTGACGCCCTGGGGCCGTGCGCAGACCTCCTCGGTCTTCAATCCGCAGACCGTGCTGCGCAACATGACCGAGGCCTTCAACACCGGCCTGCGTGCCACCGTGATCAACGACGGTCGCCTGATCGGCCTGGTCGACATCGGCGACCGCGTCGGCCTGCTGGCCGACAGCCCGAGCAGTCTGGGCAGTGGCGGCAATGCGGTGAATGCGGCCTGCACGACGGCCGTGCCGAACTGCTTCGACGACACCCTGATCTCGGCCGCCAACGAGACCAACCACCTCTGGGTCAGCGACCGCCACTTCGGCGTGACCGCGCACGACATCATCGGCCTGCGTGCGATCAACCGGGTCGAGACCAATCCCTTCTGAGTTCCGCTGCCCGCGCCGGGCCGGCCATGCCCCTGCGGGCCGGCCGGCCCGGCATGCCTGACCGATGAGCGCCGACCCGTCCCCCGTTTCCCCTGCCGCCGGCCTGCCCGGCTGGTCCTTCGACGATGTCGAGCGCCGCGCCCTGCGCATGGACCGCGCCCGCACCGAGTTGCAGCACGGCCGTCCCCTGGCCCTGCGGGCCGGCCCCGGCCAGCCCGGCCTGCTGGTGGCTGCGGTCGAGACCCTGGGCGCCGCGGGCTGGTCGCGCTGGCAAAGCGGCCGAGGCGCGCTACGCCTGCTGCTGAGCGCCGAGCGGCTGCAGGCCCTGGGCCAGCGCGGCGACCTGGTGGCCGCCCACCTGCCGCTGCCAGCCGACCTGGACCTGGCCGGCCTGCAAGCCCTGGCCGCCGTGCAGGCGCGCCCCGACCAGGCGCCCGGCGGCGCCTGGGGCCTGGACTGGCCGGCCGAGCGCCGGGCGGCCTGGCTGGCCGAGGCCCGACCGGCCGATGCCGCCGAGCAGGCCGCCCTGCGCCTGGTCAAGCTCGGCCCCCTCAGCCCGGCCCTGCTGCACCTGGCGCTGCCGGCCGACACCCTGGATGCGGCCGTGGCCGATGGCTTGGTGGAGATCGCGCCGCAGGCCATCGACGCCGCCCGCGGCGCGCCGCGCGCCCTGCTGCGCCGCCTGAGCGACGCGCATGTGCCGATCGCCGCGCATGAGGACTGCACCCTGGTGCTGTTCCGCGAGCTGCACGGCGAGACCGAGCACCTCGCGCTCGTCGTCGGCCAGCCCGACCGCAGCCAGCCGGTGCCGGTGCGCCTGCACTCCTCCTGCTTCACCGGCGACCTGCTCGGCAGCCTGCGCTGCGATTGCGGCGACCAGCTTCAGGGCGCCATCGCGCGCCTGGCCGAATCGGGCGGCGTGCTGCTCTACCTGGCCCAGGAAGGCCGGGGCACCGGCCTGGCCAGCAAGCTCAGGGCCTACCGGCTGCAGGACACCGGCCTGGATACGCTGGATGCCGACCGCTACCTCGGCTTCCGCGCCGACGAGCGCGACTTCCAGGCGGCGGCGGCCATGCTCGATGCCCTGGGCATCGCCCGCATCCGGCTGCTGACCAACAACCCGGCCAAGATCGATGCGCTGCGCGCGGCCGGCATCGACGTGGTCGACCGGCTGCCGCTGGTCGTGCCGAGCAATCCGCACAACGCCCGCTACCTCGCCACCAAGCGCGACCGCGCCGGCCACCTGCGCGACGACGAGCAGGCCTGAAGCCGCCGGGCCGCCGCACGGCCCGGCCGGCCCCTGAATCGGCCCGCGCAGTTCGCGCCCGGCGGTCCCTGCCGGCCGGGCGCGAAATCCCGCCTCTTGAAAGCCCGGGGCCCGTCCCTATAATCCGATTGCTAGCACTCATACACCGTGAGTGCTAACGCTGCGAGATGCCCCACCGGACCCGCAGCCTCTCTTGCCTTGCGGTGGCCCGTTCATCGTGCCGCCGCGTCCACCACGACTTCCGTTGAGGAGCCCCCATGAAGCTTCGCCCCCTGCACGACCGCGTGATCGTCAAGCGCCTCGAACAAGAAACCAAGACTGCCTCGGGCATCTTCATTCCCGACAACGCGGCCGAGAAGCCGGACCAGGGCGAAGTCCTGGCCGTCGGCCCGGGCAAGCGCAATGACAAGGGCGATTTCGTCGCCCTGAACATCAAGGTCGGCGACCGCGTCCTGTTCGGCAAGTACTCGGGCCAGACCGTCAAGGTCGACGGCGACGAGCTGCTGGTCATGCGCGAAGAGGACCTCTTCGCCGTCGTCGAAAAGTAAGCCGCGTGGCAAGCCCCTGCGCTTGCACACCGCTCACCGCACCCACACACACTGAATTCGGAGATCCAACATGGCAGCTAAAGACGTCATCTTCGGCGGCGACGCCCGCGCCCGCATGGTCGAAGGCGTGAACATCCTGGCCAATGCGGTCAAGGTCACCCTGGGCCCCAAGGGCCGCAACGTGGTCCTCGAGCGCTCCTTCGGCGCCCCCACCGTCACCAAGGACGGTGTGTCGGTCGCCAAGGAAATCGAGCTGAAGGACAAGCTCCAGAACATGGGCGCCCAGATGGTCAAGGAAGTCGCTTCCAAGACCAGCGACAACGCCGGTGACGGCACCACCACCGCCACCGTGCTGGCCCAGGCCATCGTGCGCGAAGGCATGAAGTACGTGGCCGCCGGCATGAACCCGATGGACCTCAAGCGCGGCATCGACAAGGCGGTCACCGCCCTGGTCGCCGAGCTGAAGAAGGCCAGCAAGGCCACCACGACCAGCAAGGAAATCGCCCAGGTCGGCACCATCTCGGCCAACAGCGACAGCGACGTCGGCGAGATCATCGCCCGCGCGATGGACAAGGTCGGCAAGGAAGGCGTCATCACCGTCGAAGACGGCAAGAGCCTGAACAACGAGCTGGATGTCGTCGAGGGCATGCAGTTCGACCGCGGCTACCTGTCGCCCTACTTCATCAACAACCCCGAGAAGCAGTCGGCGATCCTGGACAACCCCTTCGTGCTGCTCTTCGACAAGAAGATCAGCAACATCCGTGACCTGCTGCCCACGCTGGAGCAAGTGGCCAAGGCCGGCCGCCCGCTGCTGATCATCGCGGAAGAAGTCGACGGTGAGGCGCTGGCCACCCTGGTGGTCAACACCATCCGCGGCATCCTGAAGGTCGTCGCCGTCAAGGCGCCGGGCTTCGGCGACCGCCGCAAGGCCATGCTGGAAGACATCGCCATCCTGACCGGCGGCAAGGTCATCGCCGAGGAAGTCGGCCTGACGCTGGAGAAGGTCACCCTGGCCGACCTGGGCCAGGCCAAGCGCGTCGAAGTGGGCAAGGAAAACACCACCATCATCGACGGTGCCGGCGCTGCCGCGGACATCGAAGCCCGCGTCAAGCAGATCCGCATCCAGATCGAGGAAGCCACCAGCGACTACGACCGCGAGAAGCTGCAAGAGCGCGTGGCCAAGCTGGCCGGCGGTGTCGCCGTCATCAAGGTCGGTGCCGCCACCGAAGTCGAGATGAAGGAAAAGAAGGCCCGCGTGGAAGACGCGCTGCACGCCACCCGTGCCGCCGTGGAAGAGGGCATCGTCGCCGGTGGCGGCGTCGCCCTGCTGCGTGCCAAGCAAGCCGCCGGCAAGATCGAAGGCGCCAATGCCGACCAGGACGCCGGCATCAAGCTGGTGCTGAAGGCCATCGAAGCCCCGCTGCGCGAGATCGTCTACAACGCCGGCGGCGAACCCAGCGTGGTCGTCAATGCCGTGCTGAGCGGCTCGGGCAACTACGGCTTCAATGCCGCCAACGACACCTACGGCGACATGATCGAGATGGGCATCCTGGATCCCACCAAGGTCACCCGCACCGCGCTGCAGAACGCGGCCTCGGTCGCCAGCCTGATGCTGACCACCGAGTGCATGGTTGCCGAAGCCCCGAAGGACGAGGCCCCGGCCATGGGCGGCGGTGCCATGGGCGGCATGGGCGGCATGGGCATGGATATGTAAGTCGGACGGATTTCCCGGCCTGCGCCGGGAAATCCGCCGACTTGCACCCCGGGGCTCTGTCCCCCGCTGCCCACAGCACAAGGGCTCCCTTCGGGGAGCCCTTTTCTTTTCCGCCGCCGCCGACCACCATCGCGGCTCCGCATGGCTCGAAGCAAAGCGATGACCTCGACGCGCCCCGCCCCCCACCTTCTGGCCACCGGCCTGCTGGCCACGGCCCTGCTCATGCCTCCGGCCCTGCGGGCCGAGGACGGCCGCCCGGCCGCCCTGCCCGCGCCGCAGGTGATCGACCCGGCCGCGCTGCCGGCCTTCTCGCCGCCGGGCCAGGCGGCCATCCGCGCGCGCTGGGTGACGGGCGCCGAGGCCGCGCCCGGCCTGTATGCCCTGCGCGTCGAACTGGACGCAGGCGCCCGCCTGCCGCCGCACACCCATCCCGATGCGCGCCTGACCACGGTGCTGGAGGGCACGCTCTGGGTGGGCTTCGGCGCGACGGCCGACCCGGCGCAGGCCGTGGCGGTGCCGGCGGGATCGTCCCTGCTCGCGCCGGCCGGCGTGCCGCACTGGGTGTGGGCGCGCGAAGGCGCGGTGCGCTACCAGGAACACGGCGCCGGGCCAACAGCCACGCGCTTCCTGGCGCCGCCGCCAGCCACCGCCGCGGAGCGCTGAAGGTCCGGGCCGCCGCCGCGGCTCAGCCGAGCCGGCGGTGGTCCAGGGCCGGCAATTGCCGCCGGACCTCGGCGATGCGCTCGGCCGACAGCTCGGCCAGCAGCAGCCCCTCGCCCTCGGCCCCGAGCTGGCCGAGCACTTCGCCCCAGGGGTCGACCGCCAGGCTGTGGCCCCAGGTGCTGCGGCCGTTCTCGTGGCGGCCGGCCTGGGCGGGCGCGAGCACATAGCACTGGTTCTCGACCGCGCGGGCGCGCAGAAGCAGCTCCCAGTGCGCGCGGCCGGTGGGCACGGTGAAGGCCGCGGGCACCAGCAGCAGGTCGCAGGGCGCGGGCTGCATCAGGGCGCGGAAGTGCTCGGGAAAGCGCAGGTCGTAGCAGATCGACAGGCCCACGCGCCAGGCCCGGCCGCGCCGGTCGGTGGCGGTGAAGGCCACCGGCGCGTCGCCGGGCTCCAGGGTGGCCGCCTCGTCGTGGCGGCGCTCGCCGTCGTCGAAGCGAAAGAGATGGACCTTGTCGTAGCGCGCCACCCGCTGGCCGTCGGGGCCGTGGACCAGGGTGGTGTTGCGGGCGCGGCGCGGCGGCTCGCCGGGCGCGGCCGGCAGGCCTTCGCGCAGCGGCAGGCTGCCGCCGACCAGCCACAGGCCGTGGCTGCGCGCGGCCTCGGCCAGCATGGCCTGGATCGGCCCCTCGCCGGGCGGCTCGGCGATGTCGAGCTTGTCCTGGTCGCGCCAGCCCATCAGGCAGAAGTACTCGGGCAGGGCGACCAGCTCGGCCCCCGCGGCAGCGGCCTCGGCGATCAGCGCGCGGGCGCGGGCGAGGTTCTCGTCCCGGCGCGGGCCGGCGCAGAGCTGCAGGGCGGCGATCTTCATGGCGTGCTCCGTGCGGGGGCCGGGTCCGAGGCGCCAGCCTGCGGCGTGGGCGGGGTCTGTTCGAGGCGCTCGACCTGCGGATCGGCCCAGCCGCCGGTGACGTGGAAGGCACGGGTGCCCGCCTCGGCCAGCGGCTGGCGCAGGAACCACTGCGCCAGGAAGGAGCCGAGGCCGACCGCCGGGTTGATCGCCGCATAGGCCAGCGAGGCCGCGCCGGCATTGAATTCGGGCACCACCCAGACGCGCAGGTCCTGGGTTTCGCGGGCCAGGTCGGCCTCGCCCTCGGTCAGCACCAGGGCCTGCGGGCCGCGGGTGCGCAGGTTGCGCGTGCGGGCGATGCCCTGGCGGATGCTGACCTGGCCGTCCATCGCGTCGAAGCTGAAGCCCTCGGCGAAGACATCGCGGAAGTCCAGCAGCAGGCGGCGCGGCAGCGATTGCAGGCTGAGCACGCCGAGCAGGCGGCCGACGCCGGGCTCGGCACGGAGGAACTGGCCGCGGCCGACGCTGAGCTTGAGCTCGCCGTCGAGGCTGGCATGGTCGAAGTCCAGCGGCGAGCCCCGCCAGCCCAGCTTGCCGCTGAGCTTGGCGCTGCCGCCGCGCAGCACCTCGCCCTGGCCCAGGCGGGCCAGCAGGCGGCCGCCGTCGCGCGCCTCCAGGTCGATTTGCAGCTCGGTGCGGCGACCGCCGCCGCCGGGCCGGGCCAGGCTCCATTCGCCCTGGGCCTCCAGCCGCGCCTCGGGCGTGGCCAGGCTGAGGCGGTCGAGCCGCCAACTGCTCTCGGCCGCGCGCTGCGAGGCCTGGATCTCCAGCCGGCCAAGCGGCTTGCCGCGCAACACGAAGTCCTCGGCGATCAGGTCGACCGCGGGCAGGGCGTCGCGGCCTTCGGCCGACGCGTCGCCGAGCAGCTCGCTCACCGCCTCGGCCTCGGCCTGCGGCAGCACCAGACGATCGAAACGGGCTTGCAGCCGGCCGGTCGGGCCCAGCTCGGGCCGCCAGACCAGGCTGCCGCTGGCCTGGTCGGCCTCGATGCGGGCGCGCCAGGAACCCTCCTCGCCGCCACTGCCCTGGCTGAGCGAGAGCTTCAGGCCGCTGAGCCGGCGCGCACCCCAGGCGAGCTCGCCGGCCCGCAGCTCGATCTGCGCGGGCGGGCGGTCCAGCCCGGAAAGCCCGAGCGGCGTGGCCGGGCCGTCCTGCGGCGGCCGGCCGGCAGCGGCTTCCAGCGGCGGCAGGGCCTGGGCGGGCAGCAGGCCGCCGCCGACCTGCACCGTCTCGGCGCCGCTGAGCAGGCGCTGCACGGCCTGCCATTCGTCCAGCACCAGGCGGTCGGCGCGCAGCTCGGCGCTGCCGCGGGCGCGCGGCTCGGGCGCCGCCACGCCCAGGCCGAAGGCGCTGCGGCGCAGGAGGACGCGGCCCTCGGCATCGGTCTCGCGCAGCAGCCGGGCTTGCAGGCGTGGCGGGCCTTCGGCCGGGCCGAGGTCGACGCTCAGCCAGTCCTGCGCCGGGCTCGCGCCCTCCAGCGGGCGGCTGCGCACGCGCAGCGGCCAGGCCTGGTCGGCGCGCTTGTCCAGCGGGGCGGGCAGTTGGGCGCCCAGGCCGAGCAGGCTGCTGCTCAGGTCCCAGTCCAGCCCGGCCGGCCCCCAGGCAAGCTGGGTGCGCCAGGCGGTCTGGCCTTCGAGCCGGCTGGCCAGGCGCGACCAGACGCCCAGCTCGGGCGCGCGGCGCAGGCCCTCGGCCGTGGCCGTGCCCTGCAGCACGATGCGCGCCCGGCCGCCGGGCGGCAAGCCGCCCTCGGCACTCAGCTCGCCGCCCAGGGCGCGGCCGACGGCGCCCTGCAGGGTGAAGCCCTGCTCGCTGAAGCTCAGGCCGCCGCGCAGGGCGCCGATCAGCGGCAGCTCGGGCCGCAGGCGCAGGCTGCCGCCGCCGAATTGCAAGTGGCCGCGCACGGTGCTGCGGACGATGTCGTGCAGCGGCAGTTGCAGGGCCAGGTCGCCGCTCAGCTCGCCGGTGGCGCTGGCCTCCGCCAGGCTGCCGCCCAGCCAGTCGCCGACCGGCGTGGCGCCGATGAAGCGCAGCCACTCCGCGGCCGGCCCGCGGATCTTGGCCCGCAGGCCCAGCCGGGATTCGGGGCCGAGCCGGGGGATCTCGATCTCGCCCGCCTCCAGCGCGATCTGGCCCAGGGCCGGATCGGCCAGCCGCGCGCGGGCCTTGCGCAGGCTGAGCTGGCGGCCGTCGACCCGCAGCTCGCCGTCGATCGCCGCCAGCGCCGGCCAGCGGCGCCGGGCGCCCTGGCCGGGGGCCTCGCCCATCCAGACCTCCCAGGGCACGTAGTCGAAGCGGGCCTCGCGCAGCATGGCGCTGACCCGGAATTCGCCGCCCGACGGCTTGCCCTCGGCATCCGCGAAGGGAAAGTCCAGCAGCGGGCCGGCCAGGCGCAGGCGCAGGCTTTCGCCTTGGCCGCCAACGAGGGCCTGGCCCAGGTAGTCGCGCAGCTCGGGCAGCAGGACCAGGGGCAGGTAGCGGCGCACGCGCTCCAGGGCGACCTTGTCGATGCGGCCGTCGAGTTCCAGGTGGCCGGGGCCCTGCTCGAAATCGCCGCGCCGCCAGCGGCCGTTGACATGGCCCTTCCAGTCGGGGGTGCGCAGGTCCAGCTCGCTGAAATCGACGCGCCAGCCGCTGGCCTCGCGCTGCCAGTCCAGCCGGGCATCGAGCTGGGGCAGGTCCAGGGCGGGCTCGGCAAAGACGCCGGGCAGCTCGACCCGGCCGTCGCGCATCGACAGGCTGGCCTGGCCGCCGCTTTCGGTGGCCTTGAACTGGCCGCTCAGGCCGCGGAAGCCCGGCCGGCCCAGCCAACTGCCCTCGGCCAGCAGGGCGCGGCCCAGCGGGTCGAGCGGCAGGGCCTGGGCAGCCAGGGCCAGGCCCTCGGCGCGGCCCTCGAATTGCAGGCGATCGGGGGCGGCGAGGCGGCCGTCCCAGCGCAGGGCCAGGTCGCGCAGCTCGCCCTCGGGCGCCAGTGCATCGAGCGCCTGCTGCCAGTTCGGCGGCAGGGGCAGGCGTGCGGCCAGGCCGCGCAGCCGGGCCAGATCGACCTGGCTCAGGCTGAGCGCGCCGCCGGCCAGGGGGCGCTGGCCGAAGAAGAGCAGGTCCGGCGCCGGGGCGTCCGAGGCCGCTGGGGCGGACGAAGCCGCGGCGCCCGAAGCCGACGCCGTTGCCGTTGCCACGGAGGCTGCGCCCGACAAGACCGCCGCAGGCGCAGCCGCAGCCGTGGCCCCCGAAGCCGCAGACGCAGACGCAGCCGCAGCCGCCGAGGCCAACCCCGCCGGCCCGCCCGCCCCGGGCGCGAGGGCGGCATAGCGCCAGTCCAGCCGGGTGGTGCTGGCTGGCCAGGGCTCGCCCTCGGCGGTCTCGAAGGCGAAGTTCTCCAGGCTCATGCGACCGCCCTGCGGCCCGTCCAGCGCACGCAGCCGGCCGCGCACGCGGCGCAGGTCCAGCGGTGCCAGCTCGGGGGCCAAGCGCAGGGTGACGGTGTCGAGGGCCAGGTCGAGGGTGAGGTCCTCGGCCCGGCCGTCGGCGAAGTCGAACCAGGCGCGCAGCGCGCCGTCGCCGCGTTGCAGGTCGACCGGCAGGCTGAGGTGGCGCGACAGGCGCTGCACATCGGCACGGGGCAGGTCGGCATGCAGGCTGCCGCGCCAGCGCCGCCAGTCGGTGGGGGCGGCGAGCAGGCGGCCGTCCTCGCCCAGGTCGCCCAGCGGCAGCAGCAGCGGGCGGGTCCAGTCGGCACGCAGGCTGAAGCGCTCGCCCCAGTCGGCGGGCGGGCTGGCGTCGATGCGCAGGGCATGGTGGCGCACGCCGTTCTGCCAGTTCAGGTCGACCCGGTCCAGGCTGAGCGGGGGGGCGCCGCGGGCCTCGTCATGCCAGCGCAACTGGCCGCCGACGATGCGCAGCAGCGGCAGGCGCAGCAGCCAGTCGGCCAGGCGGTCGTCGGCCGGGGCGGCTGCGGCGGGGCGGCCGTCGGCCAGGGCCAGGCCGCCGATCCACAGGCGGCCGGCCGGATCGCGGCGGATGTCGAGCCGCGGCGCCTCCAGTTCCAGCAGGGTCAGGCGCGGCGGCCAGTGCAGCAGCGAAGCGGGCGAGACGGTGGCGCGCAGGCTCGGCAGCTCCAGCGCGACCTGGCCCTGGGCATCGAAAAGCTGCACCCGCTCGATGCGCAGTTCCTGCTGCCAGGCGCGACCGCCCTGGGTGCTGATCGCGCCGATGCGCAGCGGCCGGCCCAGGGCCTCGGTGGCGCGCTGCTCCACCCAGGGCCGCCAATGGTCGATCCGGGGCAGAATGCCCCACTGGAGCACGAGCCACAACAGCCCCAGCACACTCGGGGCCAGGATGAAAAACAAGATCAGCCAGCGGCCCAGACGGGCCGGCCACCCACGCGCCCGGGGTCTCGGGGGCGGGTTGGAAGGCGTATCGGCAGCGACAGTCGGAGCGGATGGCATGACGGAGAGAGGGCACCGCGACACGCGGAAGGGGCAGTGCGGCCTGTGCATGCTGCCTCGGCCCGGATCCTGCTATCTCGCCACTCAGGGCCCCCGTCCCGGCCTGCCGACCGGCCCGCGCTTGGCCAACGGCCCGGGCACCCTAGCACAGAGCTGAACGCCTCATGGGCCTGCTCCCTCCTGCCATCGACATGGCGTCGCCGCCGGGCCTGGCCCGTCATTCGCGCTTCGTTCAGCGCATCCACCGGCGTTATGCGGAGCTGCTCGGGCTGCTGCCCCCCGGCTGGCCGGACGCGAGCGCGCTGCACACCCTGATCGACCGCCTGCTCGCCAGCGGCCACGGCCTGGCCGCTGCCCTGCGCATCACCCGCCAACTGGTGCTGGAGCGCCTGGTGGTGCTGGACACCGAGCAGGACGGCCCGCTCCAGGCCGTCACCCAGACCATGAGCACCCTGGCCGAGGTGACGCTCCAGCGCGCCCTGGCCCAGGCCCTGGCCGACCACGACGCGCGCCACGGCATGCCGCGTCGCGCCGACGGCAGCCGCTCGGCCTTCTGGGTGATCGGCATGGGCAAGCTCGGCGGCCGCGAGCTGAATGTCTCCAGCGACATCGACCTGATCTACGTCTACGACGAGGACGGCCAGACCAGCGGCCGCGCCGACGGCGGCGGCGTGCTCAGCCACCATGAGTACTACGCCTCGGTCGCGCGCCAGCTCTACACCCTGATCGGCGAGACGAGCGAGGACGGCTTCGTCTTCCGTGTCGACCTGGCGCTGCGGCCCAATGGCAATTCCGGCCCGGCCGTGGTCAGCCTGGCGATGCTGGAGGAGTACTTCCTCGTCCAGGGCCGCGAGTGGGAGCGCTTCGCCTGGCTGAAGAGCCGGGTCGTCGCGCCGGCGGTGGCGGACTGCGGCGACGGTCCGCTCGCCCTGCGCGAGGTGGTCGTGCCCTTCGTCTTCCGGCGCTACCTGGACTACGGCGTCTTCGAAGGCCTGCGCCAGCTTCACCGCAAGGTGCGCGACGAGGCCGCGCGCCGCGCCGCCGGCCGGCCGCAGCGGGCCAATGACGTGAAGCTCTCGCGCGGCGGCATCCGCGAGATCGAGTTCATCGTGCAATTGCTGCAAGTCGTGCGCGGCGGCCAGTTTCCCGAGCTGCGCACGCGCAGCACGCTCAGCGCGCTGGAGCGGCTCGTCACCGTCGGCCTGATGACGGCCGACACCGCGCGCCGCCTGGGCGAGGCCTACACCTTCCTGCGCCGGGTCGAGCACCGCATCCAGTACCTCGACGACCAGCAGACCCAGTTGCTGCCCACCGTCGACGAGGACCTGGCCTGGATCGGCCGCAGCATGGGCCTGCGCTGCACCGCCGATGCCTGCGAGCTGCTTGAAGGCCTGGTCGTCCACCGCGAGTTCGTCGCCAATGAGTTCGACGCCCTGCTGCACGATGGTCGCGCGCCGGCCGGCGGCGCGGGCGGCTGCCGCCAGTGCGGCGGGCCGCCCCTGCCGGTGGATGCGCCGGGCTTTGCCGACAAGCTGCCCGCCACCCTGGCCGAGCGGGTGCGCAGCTTCGCCGCCAGCCCGCGCGTGGCCCTGCTGCGCGACGAGAGCAAGCTGCGCCTGGCCAAGCTGATCCAGCGCGCTGCGCGCTGCGTTGGCAGCAACGCGTCGGCCGAGCTTTGCCCCGCCGTGGCCGGCGAGGACCTGCCGCCGGCCGACGTGCCGGCCGCCGAAGGCGCACGCGCCAGCCTGGTGGCCGCGCCGCAAGCCCCCATCCCGGAATCGGCCGTGCTGCGCTTCATCGACTGGATCGAGCCGCTGCTGCGCCGCGAAAGCTACCTGGCCCTGCTGGCCGAGCGGCCCGAGGTGCTGACCCGGCTGCTGCGCCTGCTGGGCCTGGCGCGCTGGCCGATGCGCTACTTGATGAAGCATCCGGGCGTGATCGACGAGCTGGCCGACCCGCGCCTGATGGCCGGCCGCTTCGACCGCGGCGCCTTCCTGCGCGAGATGCAGGACCGCCACGAGGCCTGGACGCGCGGCGGCGAGGCCAGCGAGGAGGCCCTGCTCGACACTCTGCGGCGCGCCCACCATGCCGAGGTCTTCCGCACCCTGGTGCGCGATGTCGAGGGCCTGCTGAGCATCGAGCAGGTCGCCGACGACCTCTCCGCCCTGGCCGACGCGACGCTGGATGTGGCCATCCGCTGGAGCTGGCAGATCTTCAAGCCGCGGCTGCGGCTGGCGCGGCCGGAGCGCCCGCGCTTCGCGGTGGTCGCCTACGGCAAGCTCGGCGGCAAGGAGCTGGGCTATGGCAGCGACCTCGACGTCGTCTTCCTCTTCGACCCGGCCGACGAGCCCGATGCCGACACGGCGGCCGAGGTCTATGCCGCCTTCGTCCGCAAGCTGATCACTTGGTTGACGCTGCGCACCGCCGAGGGCGAGCTCTTCGACATCGACACCGCGCTGCGGCCCAACGGCAATTCGGGCCTGCTCGTCACCTCGGTCGACGCCTTCGAGCGTTACCAGACCCAGCGCGGCAGCAACACCGCCTGGACTTGGGAGCATCAGGCCATCACCCGGGCCCGCTGGTGCGCCGGCGACCCCGGCCTGGCCGCCCGGGTCGAGGCGGTTCGGCGCAGCGTGATCACCGCCCCGCGCGATGCCCAGGCCCTGGCCGGGGAGATCCTGGCCATGCGGTCGCGGGTACAGGCGGCCCACCCGGTGCCCGCCGGGAAGTACGACCTCAAGCACAGCCCGGGCGGCATGATGGATGTGGAGTTCGCCGTTCAGCACCTGGTGCTGGCCCACAGCGCCCGCCAGGCGCCGCTGCAGGACGATGCCGGCAACATCGCCCTGCTGCAACGCGCCGAGGCCGCCGGCCTGCTGCCCGGCGGCGTGGGCGAGGCCGCGGCGACCGCCTACCGCCGCCTGCGGCAGGTGCAGCACCGTGCCCGGCTGGACGAGGCTCCGACCCGCTTCGAGGCCAGCGACCTGGCCGCCGAGCAGGCGGCCGTGCGGGCGCTCGGGCAGGCCGTCTTCGGCCCCACGGCGGCGGGGGCGGCCCCCGCATGAGTCTGCCGGTGCCCGCCCCGGCCGGTCGCCGGGGCGCCGGCACCGTGCCGCGTCTTCGATCCCGCCCCGAGCGCCTGCCGGACCCTTCGCGCCCGGACGGCAGCGCGCGTGCCGCGCTGGCGCTCTGGCTGCTGATGAGCACGCTGCTGCTGCTGCCGGCGCTGCTGATCGGCGGCTCGCCGCGGCTTGACCGGCTGTCCGATGCCACCCTGGCCTGGCAGGCCAGCGTGCTGCTCGACGAACCCTGGCGGCTCTGGAGCGCAGCCTGGGTGCACCTGGACTCGGAGCATCTCAGCGCCAACTTGCTCGGCGGCCTGCTGGTCGCGGCCCTGGGCTGGGCGGGCCGGGTCAACCGTGGCGCGGTGGTGGCCTGGAGCCTGGCCTGGCCGCTGACGCATCTGGCCCTGCTGGTGCATGCGCCGCTGCTTCAGCACTACGCCGGGTTGTCGGGGGTGCTGCATGCCGGCGTGGCGGTGATGGCCGTGCGCATGCTGGCCGGGCGCGAGATGCCGCGCGCCCTGCGCCGCATCGGCGCCGGCATCGCCCTGGGCCTGCTGCTGAAGATCGGCCTGGAATCGCCCTGGCGCGGGCCCATGGCCAACAGCAGCGAATGGGATTTCCCGGTGGTCGTGGCCGCCCACGCCTGGGGCGCGGGCCTGGGCGCGCTGCTGACCCTGCTGCTGGGCAGGCTGCGGCGCTGAGGGCGCCGGCCGGCCTCAGCCGCGGATGCGGCGGATCAGCGCGGTGGTCGAGCGGCCTTCGAGGAAGGGCAGGGCCCGGGCGTCCCCGCCCCAGCGGCGGACCAGGGCCGTCTCGGCCAGGGTCTCGATGTCGTAGTCGCCGCCCTTCACATAGAGGTCGGGGCGGACGATCTCCAGCAGCGCCAGCGGCATCTGCTCGTCGAACAGGGTGACGAGGCTGATGCTTTCCAGCGCGGCCAGCACGGTGGCGCGGTCGGCCTCGCCGTTGATCGGCCGGTCCGGGCCCTTGCCGAGCAAGCGGGCGGAGGCATCGCTGTTCAGGCCCATGACCAGGCTGGCGCCGAGCGCGCGGGCCTGGGCCAGGTACTGCACATGGCCGCGGTGCAGGATGTCGAAGACGCCGTTGGTGAAGACCAGCGGCCGCGGCAGGGCCGCGATGCGCTCCGGCAGGTCCCCGCGCGGGCAGAGCTTGTCGAGGAAGTCGGGCGGCGGGGCGGCGGTGTCAGGCATGCGGCGGATTGTGTCCGCCGCCCCGCTCAGACGGCGGGATGCGCGCCGGTCGGCGTCGCGGCTGCGACACGCTGGCTCATTTCCTTGCGGAAGCGGTTGAGCTCCTGCACGGTCGAGAAGCTGCGGTCCATCAGCAGGCTGAGGTTGTGCAGGATGCGCTCGACGACCTTGTTCTCCCAGACGGCGTCGAACTGGATCTGGGTGTCGAGCCAGTGCTCCAGCCATTCCGGGTCGGGCAGGCGACTCTGGATGGTGTCGCGCGGGAACAGGGTCTCGCTGACATGCAGATTGGTCGGATGCAGCGCCTTGGCGGTGCGCCGGGCGCTGGCCATGAGCACGCCGACCTTGGCGAAGGCGGCCCGGGCCTCGTCACCGAACTTGCCCATGGCGCGCTTCATGTAGCGCAGGTAGGCACCGCCGTGGCGGGCCTCGTCGCGGGCCAGGGTCTCGTAGATGGCCTTGATCACCGGCTCGGTGTGCCACTCGGCCGCGCGGCGGTACCAGTGGTTCAGGCGGATCTCGCCGCAGAAATGCAGCATCAGGGTTTCGAGCGCCGGGGCGGGGTCGAAGTCGAAGCGCACATCGTGCAGTTCCTGCTCGGTCGGCACCAGGTCGGGCCGGAAGCGCTTGAGGTACTCCATCAGCACCAGCGAGTGCTTCTGCTCCTCGAAGAACCAGACCGACATGAAGGCGCTGAAGTCGCTGTCGTCCTTGTTGTCACGCAGGAACATCTCGGTGGCCGGCAGCGCCGCCCACTCGGTGATGGCATTCATCTTGATGGTCCGGGCCTGCTCGTCGCTGAGCTGGCTGGCGTCGAAGCGGTCCCAGGGGATGTCCTTGTCCATGTTCCAGCGGACGGCTTCGAGCTGCTTGAAAAGTTCGGGATAAAGCATGCGGGATCCTTCACGGCTGCACGAATTTTAGGCGGGGTGCGTGACAGCCCTGCCACAAAACCCCGCAGCCCGAGGCGGCGGCCTAGATCGAGTCCAGCCGGCCGAGCAGGGCCTCGGCCTCGTCGCGCAGGGCGGCGCGTTGCCCGGCATCGAGGCGCTGGAGGTTTTTGACCATGAGTGCCGTCCGGGCGTTGCCGGCCAGCGCGGCCTCGTGCCGGTCGAGGAAGGCCCAGTACAGCACGGTGTAGGGGCAGGCGTCCGGGCCGGTCTTGCGCTCGGGCCGGTAGCGGCAGCCGGCGCAGTGGTTGCTCTGGCGCTGGATGTAGGCGCCCGAGGCCAGGTAGGGCTTGCTGGTGAAGCGCCCGCCGTCGGCGAACAAGGCCATGCCGGCGACATTCGGCAGCTCGACCCATTCGACCGCATCCACATAGACGGCCAGGTACCAGGCCGCGACCGCCTTGGGGTCGAGCCCGGCCAGCAGGCCGAAGAGGCCGGTCACCATCAGGCGCTGGATGTGGTGGGCATAGCCATGGTCCAGGGTCTGGCGGATCACGTCGCGCGCGCAGGCCATCTGGGTGTCGCCGGTCCACCACCAGCTTGGCAGCGGCCGCTGGTGGTCGAAGTGGTTGGCCTCGGCCAGATCCGGCATGAAGCGCCAGTAGACGCCGCGGATGAACTCGCGCCAGCCGAGGATCTGGCGGATGAAGCCCTCCACGCCGGCCAGCGGGGCGCGACCGGCGCGGTAGGCGGCCTCGGCGGCGGCAATCACCTCGCGTGGGTCGAGAAGCTTGAGGTTCAGGCTGGTCGAGAGCAAGGAATGCCAGCCGAAGGGCGTGGCCTCCCACATCGCGTCCTGGTAGGGGCCGAACTGGGCGAGCCGATGCGCGATGAAGCGATCCAGCGCCTCCAGCGCCTGCGCGCGGGTGACCGGCCAGGCGAAGGCGTCGAGGTGGCCCGGATGCCTGGGAAAGACGCGCTCGACCAGGTCGAAGACCTCGCGGGTGAGGGCATCGGGTGCGAAGCCGGCCGGCGGCGGGATCGTGCCCGGGCCGGTCTTGGGGTAGGCGCTGCGGTTGTCGGCGTCGAAGTTCCAGGCCCCGCCCTCGGGCTGGCCCTCGGCATCGAGCAGCACGCGATGGCGGCGGCGCTGCTCGCGGTAGAAGAACTCCATGCGCAGGCTGCCCTTCATGGGCTGGGCCCAGCGGGCGAACTCGGCCCGGCTGCAGAGGAAGTGGCGGTCGGGCCGCGGCTGCAGCGGCACACCGGCCGCGCGGGCCACGGCCTCGACGGCCCGCGCCAGCCGCCATTCGCCGGGCTCGACGACGACCAGGCCCTCGGGCGGCTGTTCGGCAAGCACGGCGGCCAGGCGGCCCGGTAGCGTGGCGTCATCGGCCGCGCCGACGGCCTCGTCCAGCCGCAGGTAGCGCAGCGGCCAGCCGCGGGCGCGGAGGGCCTCGGCGGTGTGGCGCATCGCGCTGAGGAACAGGGCGATCCGGGCCTTGTGGCTCCAGCAGACGCTGTCGGCCTCGCCACGGGCCTCGATCATCAGCACGCAGTCTTGGGCGGGGTCGAAACCGTCGAAGGCCGCGCTGTCCAGGTTGAGCTGGTCGCCCAGCACCAGCACGAGATGACGCAGGCTCACGGCCGGGCCCCGGGTGCGCGACGGGCCTCGCCGCGGCAGCGGTCGGAGCAGTACTTCACCTCGTCCCAGTTCTTCGCCCAGGCCTTGCGCCAGCTCATCGGCCGCTTGCAGTGCTGGCAGGGCTTGCTCGGCAGCGCGGCCTTGTTGCCGCGGAAGCCGCCGCTCACAGCCAGGTGCGGCGCCAGCGGCGCAGCTCGGGGGCGATGTCGGTCAGCGAGGACAGGGCCTGCACCCCGGGGGTCGGCCGCCGGTGCAGCACGGGCGCGGCGCCGCCGGCCCAGATTTCCGTCGACTTGGACAGCTTCTCGCGCAGCTCGGCCAGGCCGTCGACGACGACATTCGGGTTCTGTGCGGCCGTGAAGCTCAGCGCGACGATGTCGGCGCGGTGGGCGGTGGCGGCCAGCACGATGTCCCAGATCGGCGTCTGCGTGCCGAGGCTGACGCAGCGCGCGCCTTCCAGCAGGAACAGCGCCTCGGCCATCAGCAGGCCGAGGCTGTGCGGCTCATTGGGCACCGTGGTCAGCAGCACGCGCGGGCGGGCACTGCCGGCCTCGGGCTGCGGCACATTGGCGATGCCCTGGCGCAGCACCACGTGCACCGACTCGGTGTAAAGGTGCTCTTCAAAGATTTCCATGTGGCCGCGCATCCAGGTGTCGCCCACCAGGGTGTTGAGCGGCGCGAGCAGCTCCAGCACGAAGCTGCCCAGCCCGAGCCGGGCCTGGGCCTGCGAGAGCTGGCGCCGCAGGCGATCCACGTCGTGACCGCGAATCAGCTCGATGTAGGGCCGCAGGTCGGGCACGAGATGCATCTCGGCGCTGCGCTGCGGGCTGCCCGAGCCGCTGTCGGCCAGTTGCTGCAAGTCCTGCACCGGCAGGGCCACGATGCGGCCGGGCCGGTGGCCCGCATCCATGAGGCGCTTGATCACGCGCAGCTTCTCGACTTGATCCAGCGGATACGCTCGCTCACCGCCCAGGTCCCGCGCGGGGACAGGGAAGCCGTAGCGTCGCTCCCATACGCGCAGGGTGTCTTTCGACAAGCCCGTGTCCCGTTCGACCGCAGCGATCGAAAGGCTCAGGCCCTGGGCCTCGCGCCGGTCGTTCATGGCTGCGCCTCAGGCCGCGCTTGACGGACCGGACGGGCAAGCGAAAACCGTGAAGAGCGCATAGTCTTGACCTGGACAAAGGCTGAAACTTCTAGCCAAACCCCATAGTAACGAGCCGCACCCCATTTTTGCCCAAGACAAATGACCAACCTTGTTGACGACTCGGGAACCGTTTCCCCGCGCCCGAAGCTGACGCGGCGCGCCGCGGGCGGCATGTTGCTGGGGGGGCTGCTGCTGGCGGGACCGAGCCAAGCGCGGACGACCTGCCCCGAGCTGCTGGACCGCAAGCTGCCCCGCCTGCAGGACGAGCAACCCCAGCACCTCTGCCAATACGCCGGCAAGGTGCTGCTGGTGGTCAACACCGCGAGCCGCTGCGGCTACACCCCGCAATACGAGCAACTGGAGGCCCTGCACAAGCGCTATGCCGCGCGGGGCCTGGTGGTGCTGGGCGTGCCCTCGAACGATTTCCGCCAGGAGCTGGCCAGCCGCGAGGCGATCTCGGACTTCTGCCAGAGCACCTATGGCGTGCGCTTCCCCATGGTCGGGCCGCTGTCGGTGCGCGGCAGCGGCGCCGATCCCTTCTACCAGGCGCTGAGCCGCCTCAGCGGCAGCGCCCCGGGCTGGAACTTCCACAAGTACCTGGTGGCCCGGGACGGGCGCAGCGTGGAGAGCGTCTCCACCCGCGTCGAGCCCACCGATCCGGCCTTCGTCGCCCGCATCGAAAAACTACTGGATGCAAAATGAGACTGAACGGTTATAGTCCGACCAACGAGTCACAACAACCCTTGAAGCCGTGAGCCTTCCCAGCCGACAGACCCCTTGCCCCGCCGGCCGCCCAAGCGCCCGGCCGGCCGGGGCGGAACTTACCGGCAGGGGCCTCGATCTAGGGGTGAGGACGTGGTTGCGGGCCCGAGCCCGTGAACAAGGTCCCGACGGTTTCCCGTCGCGAAGCCCGGTCTCCCCGCGAGCCCCGGTCCGTTCCGAGCGTGTCTTCTCCTCCTCCCTCCCTCCCTCCTTCGCTCGGGGCAGCTTCGCGGCGTTTTCTCATCCGGCCGGCGGAGGTCGAGCTTGAGGCCGCTGCGGCGAATCGCCGTCATCGGCTCCGGTATCGCCGGCCTGTCCGCGGCCTGGTCGCTGGCCGACCCGCAGCGGCATCCCGACACCCGGGTCACGCTCTTCGAGGCTGGCAGCTACTTCGGCGGTCACACCCACACCGTGGACGTGAGCCTGCCCGATGCCAGCGGCAAGACGGTGCGCCACGGCGTGGACACCGGCTTCCTCGTCTACAACGAGCGCACCTACCCCAATCTGATCCAGCTTTTCGCCGACCTGGGCGTGGCCACCGCGCCCTCGGACATGTCCTTCTCCGTGCGGGTGCCCGAAGCCTTCGGTGCCGGTCGCGCGCTGGAATGGAACGGCAGCGATCTCGACACCGTCTTTGCCCAGCGCAGCAACCTGCTGCGACCGGCCTTCTGGCACATGCTGCGCGAGATCCTGCGCTTCAACCGCCTGTGCACGGCGCGGGCCGAGCGCGGCCTGGAAGCCGAGATGGCCCAGCCCATTGGCGATTTCCTCGATGCCGAGGGCTTCGATGCGCGCTTCCGCGACTGGTACTTCCTGCCGATGATCGGCTGCATCTGGTCCTGCCCGACCGACCAGATGCTGCGCTTCCCTATCGGCACCATGATCCGCTTCTGCCACAACCACGGCCTGATCCAGGTGAAGGACCGGCCGCAGTGGTTCACCGTGCGCGGCGGCGCCAAGCACTATGTGCAGCGCATGCTGGAGCGCCTGCCCGATGCCCGCCTGGGCCTGGCCGTCGACAAGGTCAGCCGCGTGCCGGGCGGCGTGCGGGTGTGGACGCTGCAGGGCAGCGAGGATTTCGACCATGTGGTCATGGCCTGCCACAGCGACCAGTCCCTGGCCTTGCTGGCCGATCCCAGCCCCGAGGAGCGCCGCGTGCTGGGCGCGATCCGCTACCACCGCAACCGCGCGGTGCTGCACACCGACACCACCGTGCTGCCCGAACGCCGCAAGGCCTGGGCGGCCTGGAACTACGAGCGCGCACTCAGCAGCCAGCGCGAGCAGGCCTCGGTCTGCCTGCACTACCTGCTGAACAAGCTGCAACCCCTGCCCTTCGCGCAGCCGGTTGTCGTCTCGCTCAACCCGGTGCGCGAGCCGCAGCAAGTTATCGGCGAATACGACTACGCCCATCCCGTCTTCGACCTGGCCGCCGTGCGCGCCCAAGGGGAGCTGCCCGCCCTGCAGGGCGAGCGCAACACCTGGTTCTGCGGCGCGTGGACGGGTTACGGCTTCCATGAGGACGGCCTGAAGTCCGGCCTGGCCGTGGCCCGCGCGCTGGAGGGCCTGCCCGCCCCGGCGGACGCGCCGCGCCAGCCGCTTGCGCAGTTCGCCTGAAGGCCTTGGCATGATGCCGAACCGCGCCCTGCCCGAGTCCGGCGACCGGCCGCAGATCGCCTTCGGCTGGGTCAAGCACCGCCGGCTGCGGCCGCAGGCGCATGCCTTCAGCTACGCCACCTACAGCCTCGTCCTGCCGCTGCGCAGCCTGCGTGCCCGGCCCGACGAAGCGCTGGCGCGCAACCGCTTCGCGCCGATCAGCTTCCACGATGCCGACCACGGCCTCGGCGGCCCCGACGCGCTGGCCTGGTTCGAAGGCCTGCTGGCCGAATCCGGCATCGAGGACGCCACCGGCGAGATCTGGCTCCAGACCTATCCGCGGGTGCTCGGCTACGTCTTCAAGCCGGTGAGCTTCTGGTACGCCCACCGGGCCGACGGCACGCTGGCCGCCGTGCTGGCCGAGGTGAACAACACCTTCGGCGAACGCCATGCCTACCTGCTGCGGGGGCCGGAGCTGGTCTGGGGCCGCGAGCTTCAGGCGGCCAAGGTCTTCCACGTCTCGCCCTTCTGCAAGGTCGAGGGGCGCTACCGCTTCCGCTTCCTGCGCACCGGCCGGGCCGCACAGCGCCAGGGTGCCGAGCACCTGATTGCCTGCGTGGACCATGACGATGCCGAGGGCCCGCTGCTCGAAACCTGCCTCAGCGGCCGCCTCCATCCGCTGGACGCCGCCAGCCTGCGCCGCGCCTTCTGGGGCCATCCCCTGATGACCCTGGGCGTGATGGCCCGCATCCACTGGCAGGCGCTCAAGCTGTGGCGCAAGCGCGTGCCCTTCTTCCGCAAGCCCGAACCGCCGGCCCGCTTCCTGAGCCAGGACAGCCCGCGCACCGAGGCGCCGGCCTTGCCGCCCGGCCGAACGCAAGCCACCCCGGCGCATCCCTGAGCGCCGCCCGACCCGGAACCCGCCGATGAGCTCCCGTCACGAACCCTCCGCCACCGTCCCGACCTTCGGGGCCCTCAGCGCCCTGCCGGCCGGCGCGCCGGCCGCGGCCCGCGTCGTCTTTGGCCTGCTGCAGAAGTTGCAGCACGGCACCCTCGACGTGCAATTGCCCGATGGCAGCCTGCTGCGCTTTGGCGAGCCGCACCCCAGCACCCAGGAGCGCCACGGCGCGCTGCGCCTGCTCGACTGGTCGGCGTGCAGCGCCGCGCTGAAGTCGGGCGACATCGGCTTTGCCGAGTCCTACATCGACGGCCGCTGGACCACGCCCGACCTGGCCGCCCTGCTCAAGGTCTTCATCGCCAACCGGGATGCGATCGAGTCGGTGGTCTATGGCTCGTGGTGGGGCGCGCTGCTCTATCGCATCAAGCACCTGCTCAACCGCAACACCAAGGCCGGCAGCGAAAAGAACATCCACGCCCACTACGACCTGGGCAATGGCTTCTACAGCCTCTGGCTGGACGAGACAATGAGCTATTCCAGCGCGCTGTTCGAAGGCGAGCTGGACCGCCCCCTGCCCGAGGCCCAGCGCGCCAAGGTGCGCCGGGCCCTGCGCGAGGTGCAGGCCGGCCCGGGCTGCCGCGTGCTGGAGATCGGCTGCGGCTGGGGCGGCCTGGCCGAGGTGGCGGCCACCGAGTTCGGCGCCCGACTCGACGGCGTGACCATCTCGCGCGAGCAGCTCGCCTGGGGCCAGGCCCGCATGCAGGCCGCCGGCCTGGCCGAGCAGGCCCGGCTGCGCTACCAGGACTATCGCGAGATCGACGATGGCCCCTTCGACGCCGTCGTCTCGATCGAGATGTTCGAGGCCGTGGGCCGCGAATACTGGGACAGCTACTTCGACACCGTGCAGCGCCAGCTCAAGCCGGGCGGCCTGGCCTGCATCCAGACCATCACCATCCGCGACGACCTCTTCGACCGCTACGTCAAGAGCACGGACTTCATCCAGCAATACATCTTCCCGGGCGGCCTGCTGCCGAGCATCAGCCAGTTCGAGGCCATGGCGGGCAAGCACGGCCTGCTGGTCGAGCGGCGGCTGGCCTTCGGGCCGGACTATGCCGAGACGCTCAAGCGGTGGCGCGAGGCCTTCCTCGGCCAGGACGGCCGGGTGCGTCGCCTGGGCTTCGACACCCGCTTCATGCGCATCTGGGAGTTCTACCTCGCCTATTGCGAGGCGGCCTTCGCCATGGGCAACACCAATGTCGTGCAGTTCACGCTGCGCAAGCCGGGCTGAGGCCATGACGCGCCCCCACCCGCCCCGTCTTGCGAACCGCCGCCAGCTTGTGCTGGCGCTGGCCGCCCTGGGCCTGGGCGGCCTGCCCGGGCTGGGCCGCGCGGCAGCCCCCGCAATGCCGCCCGAGGTGGCGCGCGAGCTGCCCGAGGCGCGGCTGGTCGGCCAGGGCCGCCTGCGCTACTTCGGCCTGCACATCTACGACGCCGAACTCTGGGCCGGCCCCGGCTTCCAGGCCGGCGAGGGCGAGCCTGGCCGCCAGCCCCTGGCCCTGGTGCTGCGCTACGCCCGCAGCCTCGATGGCGTCAAGATCGCCGAACGCTCGATCGAGGAGATGCGCGGCATCGGCCCCTTCAGCGCCGAGCAGTCGGCGAGCTGGCTGGCCTTCATGCGCGAGGCCTTTCCCGACGTGAAGGACGGCGATCGCCTGACCGGCCTGCTGCGCCCCGGCGAGGGCGCGGCCTTCACCTTCAACGGCAGCCCGCGCGCCAGCCTGCGCGATGCGGACTTCGCCCGGCTCTTCTTCGGCATCTGGCTTGCGCCGGCCAGCTCCCAGCCCAAGCTGAGACGCAGCCTGCTCGGGCTCGACCGCTGAGCCGGCCGCCCCGGCCGGCCCGATCCGCCATGCCCACGCCCGCCCACGCCCCGCCCCTGCCCGGTCCTGCGCCGGCCGAGGGGCCGCGTCCGCCAGCGGAGGCTGCCGCCCTGCGTGGCGCCGGGCCGGGCCTGCGCTACGGCCTGCTCGGCCTGCCGCTGGCCTTCGTTGCCCTGCCGCTCTACGTGCTGCTGCCCAACCACTATGCGGCGGCCTTCGGCATGCCGCTGGGCCTGCTGGGCGGCCTGCTGCTGGCGACCCGGCTGGTCGATGCCGTCGCCGACCCCTGGATCGGCCGCGCCGTGGACCGGTTGTTCGCCCGGTCACCGCGCCGGGCCTGGGCCGTCGCGGCGCTGGCGGCCTTCGTCCTGGGCGCGGCCTTCACCGGCCTCTTCTTCCCGCCGGTGCAGGGCCAGAACCCGCTGCTGGCCTGGGCCGCGGCCATGCTGGTGCTGGCCTACCTGGGCTACAGCACGGTGGGCGTGATCCACAACGCCTGGGGCGCCCGCCTGGGCGGCGACGCGCCCGGCCGCGCGCGGGTGGTGGCCTGGCGCGAAGGCGCGGCCCTGATCGGCGTGGTGGTGGCCAGCGTGCTGCCCAGCCTGGCCGGCCTGCAAGCCATGACGGCCGTCTTCCTGCTGGCCCTGGCCCTGGGCATCGGCCTGTTGGCGCGCGCGCCGCAACCGCAGGCGCCGCGTGGTGGGCCGGTGGCGGCGGTGCCGCTGGGCCTGCCCTGGCAGGTGCCGGCCTTCCGGCGGCTGATGCTGGTCTTCGTGCTCAACGGCATCGCCAGCGCCTTGCCGGCGACGCTGGTGCTCTTCTTCATCCGAGACCGGCTGCAGGCCCCGGCCTGGGAGCCGGCCTTCCTGGCCGCCTACTTCCTGGCCGGCGCGCTGAGCATCCCGGCCTGGGTGCGGGCCGTCGCGCGCTACGGCCTGGCGCGGGCCTGGCAGGCCAGCATGGGGCTGGCGATCGCCGCCTTCTCGGGCGCGGCCCTGCTGGGCGCCGGCGACACCACGGCCTTCCTGATCGTCTGCCTGGCCAGCGGCCTGGCCCTGGGCGCCGACCTGACCCTGCCCGCCGCCCTGCTGGCCGGCCTGATCCGCCGCGCCGGCCACGGTGACCGGGCCGAGGGCGCCTACTTCGGCTGGTGGGCCTTCGCGACCAAGTTGAACCTGGCCCTGGCCGCCGGCCTGGCCCTGCCGCTGCTGGGCCTGCTGGGCTATGCGCCGGGCGCCCGCGAGCCGGCCGCCCTGGGCGCGCTGACCCTGGCCTACTGCCTGCTCCCCTGTCTGCTGAAGCTGCTGGCCGCGGCCGCGCTGCAGCGCCTGATCCGACTCGACGAGAACCCTGCCCCATGAACCGCACGCTGCCCCCTGCGCCGGACCGGCGCGCCACCCTGCGCCGCCTGGGCGGCCTGGGCCTGATCGGCCTGGGCACCCTGGCCGGCTGCGCCAGCGCGCCGAGCCCGGCCGACTACGCCGCCGAAACCCCGGTGCTCGACCTCAAGCGCTACTTCGACGGCCGGGTGCTGGCCCACGGCGTGTTCACCGACCGCGGCGGCAAGGTCAAGCGCCGCTTCACGGTGACGATGGACTGCCGCTGGGACGGCCCGCGCGGCACGCTGGACGAGCGCTTTGCCTACAGCGACGGCAGCACCGAGCGCCGCGTCTGGACCGTGATCGACCACGGCGGCGGCCGCTACACCGGCACCGCCGCCGACGTGAAGGGCGAGGCCGAGGGCCGCGCCGCAGGCAATGCCCTGCAATGGCGCTACACGCTCAAGCTGCCGGTCGACGGCACGGTCTACGAGGTTCAGTTCGACGACTGGATGTACCTGATCGACGACCAGGTCATGCTGAACAAGGCGGTGATGAGCAAGTTCGGCATCCGTCTCGGCGAGGTCACCCTCGCCTTCCACAAGCCGGCCGCACGCTGAGCTTGCCCCCCGCCCCACGGTCTTTCGCATCGAACCCGATCGCCGTTCCCCGGAGCCTTCGATGAGCCTGAACCCCCGCCTGAGCGACTGGCAAGACCGTCTCGTCTGGCTGATCGGCGCCTCCAGCGGCATCGGCCGCGCCACCGCCAGCGCGCTGCATGCACGCGGCGCGCGCGTCGTCGTCTCGGCGCGCAGCCGCGAGGCGCTGGACGAATTCGCCCTCCAGCATCCGGGCGCCGTCGCCCTTCCCTTCGACGCGACCGACCGCGAGGCCATGCAGTCCGCGGCCGCGGCGGTCAAGCGCCTGGCGGCCGCCGGGCCGCGCGGCACGCTGGACCTGGCCATGTACTGCGCCGGCCACTACAAGCCGCAGCGCGCCACGGCCTTCGACCTCGACGAGATGCTCAAGCACCAGCAGATCAATGTGACGGGCGCGCTGCACATGCTCGATGCGCTGCTGCCCACGCTGCTGGCCCAGGGCAGCGGCCACCTCAGCCTGGTCGCCAGCGTGGCCGGCTACCGCGGCCTGCCCAAGGCCCTGGCCTACGGGCCGACCAAGGCGGCGCTGATCAACCTGGCCCAGGTGCTCTACCTGGACCTGCATGCGCGCGGCCTGGGCGTGTCCCTGGTCAACCCGGGCTTCGTCGAGACGCCGCTGACCGCCCAGAACACCTTCACCATGCCGGCCCTGCTCACGCCGGAGCAGGCGGCCGAGGCCATCCTGCGCGGCTGGTCGGAAGGCCGCTTCGAGATCCATTTCCCCAAGCGCTTCACCCGCGTGCTCAAGGCCCTGGGCCTGCTGGGCGACGGCGCCTACTTCGCGGCCGTACGGCGCGCCACCGGAGGCTGAAGCCATGCCCGTCCCCGGCTGCGCGGACCCGCGCGTCCAACGCATCATCGAGGCCTTCGAAGCCCTGCAGCCGGGCGATGTCGAGCGGCTCGACACGCTCTACACGCCGGACGCCGTGTTCAAGGACCCCTTCAACCAGGTGCAGGGCCATGCGGCGATCCGTGCGGTCTTCACGCACATGTTCGTCGCGCTGCGCGAGCCGCGCTTCGTCGTGCGCGAAGCCATCGTCCAGGGCGGGCAGTGCTTCCTGGTCTGGGACTTCCTCTTCCACTTCCGCCGCTTCAGCCCGGACTTGCAGACCGTGCACGGCGGCAGCCACCTGCGCTTCGCGGCCGATGGCCGCATCGAGCTGCACCGCGACTACTGGGATGCGGCCGAAGAGCTCTACGAGAAGCTGCCCGGCGTGGGCGCGCTGATGCGCTGGCTCAAGCGCCAGGCCAATCGCTGAAGGATCGCGGCCCATGACGCGCCAGACGATCGCCGTGGTCGGTGCCGGCCTGGCCGGCTTGCGGGCTGCCGAGCGCCTGCTCGACGCCGGCGCGCAGGTCACCCTGCTGGAAAAGAGCCGCGGCCCCGGCGGCCGCTGCGCGACGCGGCGCAGCCCGGTGGGCCCCTTCGACCACGGGGCGGGCGCCTTCCGGGCCCGCACGCCGGCCTTCCAGGCCGCCGTGGCAGCGGCGGCAACCCAGGGCCTGCTGCATGCCGCACCGGCCGGCCAGCGGCTGCTCGACCTCGACCCCGGGCCTTCCGACGCCCCCGCCTGGCGCGGCGCGCCCTTCATGAACGCCTGGCCGCAGGCCTTGCGCGAGCGCCTCGTCGGCCGCGGCTTGCGGCTGCTGACCGAGGCCACCGTGCGCGGCCTGCGGCGCGAGTCCACCGGCTGGCTGCTTGAACTGGCCGAAGAGCCGGCCCGCGCCGCGCTGGGTGATACCCGCTTCGATGCCGTGCTGCTGGCCGTGCCAGCCGAGCAGGCGGTGCCCCTGCTTCAACCGCACGACCCGGCCCAGGCCGCCCTGCTGGCCGCCTGCCGCAGCGAGGCCTGCATCACCTTGATGGCCGCCTGGTCCGACCCCCAGCCCGGCGGCCCGCACCTGCTGCGGCCGGCCGAGGGCCCGCTGGCCCTGGCCTTCCGCCAGGACGCCTTCGATACCGGGGCCGCCGACCTCGCCCCGACCCGCTGGACCGCCCATGCCCGGGCCGACTGGAGCCTGGCCGCGATCGACACGCCGCCCGAGGCCTTGCTCGCGCCCATGCTGCACGCCTTGCGGGACGCCCTGGGCGAGGCCGCCCCCGGCGGCGCGCCGACGCATGCCGCCGTCCACCGCTGGCGCTACGCCCAGTTGCTGCAAGCCGCCGCGGCGCCCTGCGGATGGTCGGCCGCCCTCGGCCTGGGCAGTTGCGGCGACGGCTGGCTGGGCAGCTCCGAGGCTGCGATGCCGCTCGACGGCCTGGAGCGCGCCTGGCTCAGTGCCGGGGCCCTGGTCGATCGCGTGCTGGGCGGCTGAGCGGCTGGGCGGATCACCCCGCGCCCGAGCGGGCGGACGCCGCGGCGCCAGGCTTGATCGGCGATGCCGGGGGCCTCAGCCCGCCGGGCCACTGGCCGCGGACCCGGCAGCCGGCCGCTCGCGCCAGGCCAGCAGGGCCACGCTGAGCGCCAGCAGGCACAGGCCGCTGGCCAGGCCGGGCAGGCCGGCCCGGTCGAGCAGGCTGCCGCTGATCAGCGGGCCGATCGCCCCCCCGACCGTGTAGCCGCCGATCACCGCCGCCGTGCCGGCCAGGGCCGACTGGCTGGCGAAAGCCTGGGCGGTGCGAACCATCGTCAGGGTGTAGAGCGCACCGCCGACGCCGCCCCAGGCCGCCACCGCCGGCCACAGCCAGGGCTCGGCCGGCGCGCCCAGGGCCAGCGGCAGGGTCGCCAGCAGCAGCAGCGCGGCGGCGCCGGCCAGCAGCGGCCGGGCGCCGACCCGGTCGGCCGCATGCCCGGCCGGGTATTGCAGCAGGAAGCTGCCCACGCCCAGCACGCCGGCCAGGGCGGTGGCCGCGCCCAGGCTCCAGCCCAGGGCGGCGCCCTGGGCGGCCGAGAGCGCCGCCAGGCCGGCCTCGAAAACGCCGCCCACCAGCGCACACCAGACCAGGCCCGGCCGCTGCCGCAGCGCCCAGCCGCTGCCGCGCGCCGGCGCACCGGGCGGACTGGCCTGCAGGGCATCGACGGCAGGGCCCAGGCACATGAGCACCGCCCCCATCTGACCCGCCAGGGCCAGGCCCAGCGCCGCCTGCGTGCCCAAGCCGAGCAGGCCGGGCAGGAAGGGGCCGAGCGCCAGCGCGCCGCCCAGGGCCGTCTGGTAGAGCCCCGTCCAGCGGCCGCGGGCGGCCGGCGGCGCATGGTGGGCGATCAAGGCCTCGGTGCCGTTCCAGGCCGCCGCCGCGCCCAGGCCGCAGAGCACGCCGGCCGCGCAGACCCAGCGGAAGTCGGGGCTGAGCAAGTAGAGGCCGGTGGCCAGGGTCTCCAGCGCCAGGCCGGCGCGCAGGACGGGCCCCGGGCCGAAGCGCGCGAAGAGCCGCGGCAGCAGCGGCAGCGCGCAGGCCACGGTCGCGAAGGGCAGCATCAGCACGAAGCCGATGGCCGCCGCGCTGTGGGCCTGGGCCTGCAAGCGCACGGCCAGCACCGGGCTGACCAGGCTGAACATCAGCACCAGCAGCACCACGGCAGCCACCACGCGCAGCACGGTGCGCTGCGTGCCGGGCGGCGCGGCGGATGGCGCGGCGGGCGGGAGCGGGCTCACGGCCGCGAGGCCGCGGGGGCAGGGGGGAAGGGCACGCGGCCGAGCGGCACGGCCCGGCTCGGCTCGCGCTCGTCGAAGTGGCATTCACCCTCGGCCCAGCGGGCGCCCTGCGCCAGGCAGAGGCTCTCGGCATGGCGCAGCCAGAGGAGGAAGACGCACAGCACGATCAGGGCGGCGGCGGCGAGGAGGCGGAGTTGGGTGCGGAGGGGCATGGGGACATCCCGGTCCTGGGTGGGATGGGTGGAGCGATGCGCGCCCAGGCCCGGGCGGGACGCCCGGACCGTGAGCCAGGCTGAAGACGGTCCGAAGGGACCGTCTTCAGCCTGGCTCACCCCACGCCCTCGCGGAGCTCGGGCGGTTCGGCCCGTCCAAGCCGGCATCGGCCGGCTTGGAGCCGCGGGCCTCACCCCAACCACCCCCGCTTCTTGAAGTAGAGGAAGGGGGCGATGGCGCTGGCGAGCATCAGGCCCAGGGCCCAGGGGTAGCCGAGCGACCAGTCCAGCTCGGGCAGCACCTTGAAGTTCATGCCGTAGATGCTGGCGATCAGCGTCGGCGGCAGGAAGGCGACGCTGGCCACCGAGAAGATCTTGATGATCTTGTTCTGGTTGATGTTGATGAAGCCGACGGTGGCATCCATCAGGAAGTTGATCTTGTCGAAGAGGAAGGCTGTGTGCGAATCGAGCGAGTCGATGTCGCGCAGGATCTGGCGCGCCTCCTCGAACTGCTCGGCGCCCAGCATGCGGCTGCGCATCATGAAGCTGATCGCGCGGCGGGTGTCCATCACATTGCGGCGGATGCGCGAGTTCAGGTCTTCTTGGCGGGCGATGGCGGCCAGGGCCTCGGCGGCGGCCTCGTCGTTGACGGAGGAGCGCAGCACCCGCTGCGAGACCGACTCTAGCGCGTCATAGACGCCCTCCAGCGCATCGGCCGAGTACTCGGTGTCGGCGTCGTAGAGCTTGAGCAGCACGTCCTTCGCGTCCTCGATCAGCGCCGGGATGCGGCGCGCGCGCAGGCGCAGCAGGCGGAAGACCGGCAGGTCCTCGGCATGGACGGAGAACAGCACCTTGCGGTGCAGGATGAAGGCGACGCGGACATTGCGCGAGCCGCGCTCCTCGTCGTCGTCGAGCAGGAAGTCCGTCCGCAGATGGAGCTGGCCCTCGTCGTCCTCGTAGAAGCGGGCCGACTCTTCCAGGTCGTCGTCGACAATGTTCTCGGGAATGACCAGACCGAAGCGGCCGGCGATCCAGCCCTTTTCCTCGGGCGTCGGGTTCTCCAGATCGACCCAGACGGGCTCGACATGGGACAGCGCCTCGGCGCTTTCGATCTCTTCCTGGAACAGCCGGCCGTGGGCCAGCGTGAAGACGTTCAGCATGGGGGGCTCCGACCAGACGGATGGAACGGACACGGCCGGCGAGCGGGGCTCGGCGGGGGCCGGTCAGGGGGCGACCGCGCGCTCCCTGGGCCATGTGCCTGCGGTCGGAGCGGCGGTCACCGAGGGGGCGAGGGGGCGTCCAAGGTGACTCCGTTGCTTCGGAACGGCGTGAAGTATCGCACCGGCCCCAGGCCCTCGGCGGTCGCCCGGGGCGGCCGGCAGGTCATGGACTTGTCACAGGCGGCGCAGGGGCGTAGTCTGGGATCAAGCCTGCTCGACACCCCGTTGCGCAGGCCCCGGGGGCAGACCGGCCCCCGTCCTTCCCGTGAAAGGAGTTCCCATGAATCTGACGATCAGCGGACACCATCTCGAGGTGACCCCGTCCTTGCGTGAATACGTGATGACCAAGCTGGACCGGATCACCCGCCACTTCGACCAGGTGGTCGATGTCGCCGTGGTTCTGAGCGTGGAGAAGCTGAAGGAGAAGGAGCGCCGCCAGAAGGCCGAGGTGAATCTGCATGTGAAGGGCCGCGACATCTACGTCGAGTCCGCCCATGCCGATCTGTACGCCGCGATCGACGAGCTGATGGACAAGCTGGACCGCCAGGTGATCCGCCATAAGGACCGCCTGCAGGACCATCACCATGAATCGATCAAGAAGCAGCCGCTGGCCGGCATGATCTGATCCCCGCGGCACGCGACCCCTTGAGGGTCGGTGAAGCGAAGAGCACGGCCCCCGCGGGGGCCGTTTTCGTGTCCGAAGCCCGCGGCAAAGGCCGTTGCCGCGACGCAACCGACGCGTCGCCGGCAGGGTGTCCCCGCGTTTCTATAATCGTTTTCACTTTTGCAGCAGCGTCGGCCCAGCTTCCGCGTCAAAACCGCCGCGTCGTTCCCGATGAACCGTCTCTCCACCATCCTGCCCGTCAGCAATGTGCTGGTGGATGTGGACGCCACCAGCAAGAAGCGCGTCTTCGAGCAGGCTGGCCTGCTGTTCGAGAACCGTCACGCGATCGCCCGCGCGACCGTGACCGACAACCTCTTCGCCCGCGAGCGTCTCGGGTCGACCGGCCTGGGCCACGGGGTGGCCATTCCGCACGGCCGCATCAAGGGCTTGAAGAACCCGCTGGCCGCGGTGCTGCGCACGCGCCAGCCCATCCCCTTCGATGCGCCGGACGACGAGCCCGTCACCCTGCTGATCTTCCTGCTGGTGCCCGAGGCCGCGACCCAGCGGCACCTGGAAATCCTGTCGGAAATCGCCGAGCTGCTGTCCGACCGGGAACTGCGCGAGCGCCTGAAGACCGAGCCCGAGGCGACTCAGGTGCATGCGCTGATCGAAGGCTGGGCGCCGCTCAAGACGGTGGCCTGATCCGCCGGCGGCCCCGCTAGGATCGGGGCCATGAAAGCCGATGTCATCAGCGCCGAGGCGCTGTTCGAGACGCACCGGGCCTCGCTCCGCTGGGAGTGGATTGCAGGCCATGCCCACCCCGAGCGACGCTTCGACGAGATCGCGGTGCGCGATGCTCAGTCGGCTGCCGACCTGGTCGGCTACCTGAACTACCTGCATCCCTACCGGGTGCAGATCGTCGGGCTGCGCGAGGCCCACTACCTTGGCCACAGCACGGCCGAGGACCAGGAGCGCCGCATCTCGCGCATCGTCACGCTGGAGCCGCCGGTGCTGATCGTGGCCGACGGCGTGACGCCGCCCGACCGCCTGGTGGCCATGTGCGAGCGCGCCGAGATCCCGCTCTTCGTGACGGCGGAATCCGCCGGCCACGTGATCGACGTGCTGCGCACTTTCCTGGCCCATCACTTCGCCGAGCGCACGACGCGCCACGGCGTCTTCCTCGACATCCTCGGCCTGGGCGTGATGCTGACCGGCGAATCCGGCCTGGGCAAGAGCGAGCTGGGCCTGGAGCTGATCTCGCGCGGCCACGGCCTGGTGGCCGACGATGCGGTCGACCTGTTCCGCATCTCGCAGACCGCCATCGAGGGCCGCTGCCCGCCGCTGCTGATGAACCTGCTGGAGGTGCGCGGCATCGGCCTGCTCGACATCAAGGCCATCTTCGGCGAGACCGCCGTGCGCCGGAAGATGCGGCTCAAGCTGATCGTCCACCTGGTGCGGCAGGAGACCATGGACCGCGAGTTCGACCGCCTGCCCAACGAGCCGCTCTACGAGACCGTGCTCGGCGTGCCGGTGCGCAAGGTGGTGATCGCGGTCGATGCGGGCCGCAACCTGGCGGTGCTGGTCGAGGCCGCGGTGCGCAACACCGTGCTGCAACTGCGCGGCATCGACACCTACCGCGAGTTCATCGCCCGCCACCAGGCGGCCATGGAACGCGGGCAGTGAGCCCGCGCGCGCTTCAGCGGCCGCCGCGTTCGCGGCGCCGGGCGCAGTCGCTCGTTTCGCAATGGGCGTAGAGCGCCAGCGCATGTTCCTGCAAGCGGAAACCGCGCGACTCGGCGACCTCGCGCTGGCGCAGTTCGATCTGCGCGTCGTAGAACTCCTCGACCGCGCCGCAATCCAGGCAGACCAGGTGGTCGTGGTGCTGGCCCTCGTTGAGCTCGAAGACCGCCTTGCCGCTCTCGAAGTGGTTGCGCGAAAGCAGGCCGGCCTGCTCGAACTGCATCAGCACGCGGTAGACGGTGGCCAGGCCGATGTCGGCGCCCTCGGTCAGCAGGGCCTTGTAGACATCCTCGGCGGTGAGGTGGCGCACCTTGGACCGCTGGAAGACTTCCAGGATCTTGATGCGGGGCAGCGTGGCCTTCAGCCCGCTGCTCTTGAGTTCGTCGGCGTGATTCATGGGGGCCTCCAAGACGCCCCGGGGGGCTCCTCTAGAATGAAACGATCATATCGGGCCGCCCGCCGGGTGGCGTCGAAGCTTGCGGATCCTGCCCGGCGGCAGGACCGTCCCCCTGGCCTGTGGCCCACCCTGCGATGAGCAAAAACCCACTCCCAGCCCGCGGGCGGGCGCTGATGCTGGCCGGCTGCGGCCTGGTGCTGAGCGGCTGCGGCCTCACCCCCACCGGGCCGAGCCTGACCGACCGCATGCTCGGCGTGGTCACGCCCTACCGGATCGACGTGGTGCAGGGCAATGTGGTCACCCGCGAGATGCTCGAACGCGTGCGCACCGGCATGAGCCGCAGCCAGGTGCGCGAGCTGCTGGGCTCGCCGCTGATCGCCGACGCCTTCCACGAGAACCGCTGGGACTACGTCTTCACCATCCGCCGCGCCGGCACCGCCTACCAGCAGCGGCGCATCACGGCCCTGTTCAAGGGCGACGCGCTGGAGAGCCTGGAAGCCGACGAGCTGCCCAGCGAGCGCGACTTCGTCGAGAGCATCGACACCGGCAAGTCCAAGGGCAAGACGCCGGTGCTGGAGCTGAGCGAGGCCCAGTTGCGCGCCCTGCCCGCGCCCAAGGCGGCCGCGCCTGCTGCCACGGCACCCGCCGCAGCGCGCCCGGCGGCCGGCCCGGCGCGGGCCTACCCCCCGCTCGAAACCCCCTGACCCCCTGATGAGCCAAGGTCCCCACCGCATCGCCATTGCCGGCGCCTCCGGCCGCATGGGCCGCATGCTGATCGAAGCCGTGCTGGCCGCCGAGGACTGCGTGCTCGCCGGCGCCCTCGACATCGCCGGCAGCCCGGCCCTGGGCCAGGACGCCACCGCCTTCCTCGGCCAGACCAGCGGCGTGACCATCACCGCCGACCTGGATGCCGCCCTGGCTGGCGCCGACGCGCTGATCGACTTCACCCGCCCCGCCGGCACCCTGGCCCACCTGGCCGCCTGCCGCCGCCAGGGCACCGCCCTGGTCATCGGCACCACCGGCTTCGACGAGGCCGGCAAGGCCGCCATCGCCGCGGCGGCCGAGGACATCGCCATCGTCATGGCGCCCAACATGAGCGTCGGCGTCAATGTCGTGCTCAAGCTGCTGCAGCAGGCCGCCCGGGCCCTGAGCCAGGGCTATGACATCGAGATCGTCGAGGCCCACCACCGCCACAAGGTCGATGCGCCCAGCGGCACCGCGCTGAAGATGGGCGAGGTCATCGCCGAGGCCCTGGGCCGCGACCTGAAGACTTGCGCCGTCTACGGCCGTGAGGGCGTGACCGGCGAGCGCGACCCCTCCACCCTCGGCTTCGCCACCGTGCGCGGCGGCGACGTGGTGGGCGACCACACCGTCATGTTCCTCGGCACCGGCGAGCGCATCGAGATCAGCCACAAGTCCAGCAGCCGGGCCACCTATGCGCAGGGCAGCCTGCGCGCGGTGCGCTTCCTGGCCGGCCGCCGCGCCGGCCTGTTCGACATGGACGCCGTGCTCGGCCTTGGCTGAGCCCGCCCCCGCCGCCATGGACCGCATCGCCGAGCTCTGGCACGCCGGCGACCCCGTCGGCCAGGCCGTGGCCCTGCTGCTGCTGGCCATGTCGGTCGTCTGCTGGGTGCTGATCCTCTGGCGCGGTCGGGTGCTGGCCCGGCTGCGGCGCGACCTGGCCCTGGCCCTGCCGGCCTTCTGGGCCGCGCCCGATCTGGACCAGGCCCGCCGCCAGCTCCAGGCCCTGGACCGCGAGGCCCTGCTGCTGCCCATGGTCGATGCCGCCGTGCAGGACGACGGCCCGGGCAGCCTGGCCGCCGAGACCTCGGCCGAGGACCGCCTGACCCGCCGCCTGCGCGACGCCCTGCACGCCGGCCTGCTGCGCTTGCAGACCGGTCAGGTCGTGCTGGCCTCGATCGGCGCGACCGCCCCCTTCGTCGGCCTGTTCGGCACCGTCTGGGGCGTGACCAAGGCCCTGCTCGGCCTGGCCGGCAGCGAGGTGCAGGGCATCGACGCGGTGGCCGGCCCGGTCGGCGAGGCCCTGGTGATGACCGCTGCCGGCCTGGCCGTGGCCATCCCGGCCGTGCTGGCCTACAACGCCTTCGGCCAGCGCCTGGCCGCCTGCGAGGCCGAGCTGGAAGGCTGGGCCCACGACCTGCGCGCCTGGCGCCTGGGCCGCGCCGGGGCGCCGGGCAGTCCGCCCGGGCCGCGGGCCTGAGACGCCGCCGCCCGCCATGCCCTTCGGCCGCCTTGAACGCCGCGCCTCGGCCCGGCCGATGAGCGAGATCAACATGACGCCGCTCATCGACGTGATGCTGGTGCTGCTGGTGGTCTTCCTCGTCAGCGCCCCGCTGCTGACCGGCCGGCTCGGCCTGAAGCTGCCGAGCAGCGAGGCCCCGCCGGCCGCCGCCGCGCCGCAGGCCCTGCGGCTCAGCCTGGATGCCCAGGGTGGGCTGCGCCTGAACGAAGCCGCGCTGGACCGCAGCCAGCTTGCCGCCCGCCTGGCCGCCGCGGCGGCGCAGGACCCGGCCACCGAAGTGCATCTCCAGGCCGACCGCGCCGTGCCCTATGGCGAGGTGGCCGGCCTGATCGACACGCTTCAGCAAGCCGGCCTGAGCCGCATCGCCTTCGTCACCCAGGCCCGGCCCTGAGCGGGCCGGCGGCCGCGGACCCGCCACCTAGAATCAGCTGCTCTTCCCGGGCCCCGCCGCCGGCCGCTGCGCCGCGCCGGGCCGGGCCCCGCCGGCCCCCCGATCCATCGCCTCCCCGAGGGCGCGCCCGCGCCCCCTGCCGCATGAGCGCTGCCCCGCAAGCCCCCGCCGATTCCGCTGCCGACGGCAGCCGCTACGACCCGCAGGCCGTCGAGGCCGCCGCCCGCGCGCACTGGGCCGCGCGCGATGCCTACCGCGTCAGCGAAGACACGGACAAGCCCAAGTTCTACGCCTGCTCCATGCTGCCCTACCCCAGCGGCAAGCTGCACATGGGGCATGTGCGCAACTACACCATCAACGACATGCTCACCCGCCAGTTGCGGATGAAGGGCATGAATGTGCTGATGCCCATGGGCTGGGACGCCTTCGGCCTGCCGGCCGAGAACGCGGCCATGAAGAACAAGGTACCGCCGGCCGCCTGGACCTACTCGAACATCGCCCACATGAAGGGCCAGATGCAGGCCATGGGCCTGGCCATCGACTGGTCGCGCGAGCTGGCCACCTGCCAGCCGTCTTACTACAAGTGGAACCAGTGGCTCTTCTTGAAGATGCTGGAGGCCGGCATCTGCGAGCGCCGCACCCAGGTCGTCAACTGGGACCCGGTGGACCAGACGGTGCTGGCCAATGAACAGGTCATCGACGGCCGCGGCTGGCGCAGCGGCGCGCTGGTCGAGAAGCGCGAGATCCCGGGCTACTACCTGAAGATCAGCGACTATGCCGAGGAGCTGCTCTCGGCCGTCACCGACCCCGAAGATCCCAACTACCTGAGCGGCTGGCCCGAGCGCGTGCGGCTGATGCAGGAGAACTGGATCGGCAAGAGCAGCGGCGTGCGCTTTGCCTTCCCGCACACGATTGCGGGCGCCGACGGCGCGCCGATCGGCGGCGGGCGGCTGTATGTGTTCACGACGCGCGCCGACACGATCATGGGCGTCAGCTTCTGCGCCGTCGCGCCCGAGCATCCGCTGGCCCTGCATGCCGCGCAGGGCCGCCCCGAGGTGGCCGCCTTCATTGCCGAATGCAAGGCCGGCGGCACCACCGAGGCCGAACTGGCCACGCAGGAGAAGAAGGGCGTGCCGACCGGCCTGGTCGTCAGCCACCCGCTGACCGGCGCCGAGGTGCCGGTCTGGGTCGGCAACTATGTGCTGATGGGCTATGGCGACGGCGCGGTGATGGGCGTGCCTGCACATGACGAGCGGGACTTTGCCTTCGCCTTGAAGTACGGCCTGCCGATCCGTCAGGTGATCGGCGAAGGCGAGGGCCCGTCGGCCCGGGCGGGGGCGCCGGGTTCCTCATGCTGCGAGCAGAAATCGTCACCCGGCGCCCCCGCCCGGGCCGACTCGCGCGTGTTCGACGCGCGCCGCTGGCAGGACTGGTACGCCGACAAGTCGGGATCCCTGGTGTGCATCCACTCCGGGGTGCTCGACGGCCTGCCGCACGCGGCCGCGGTGGACAAGGTCGCCGAACTGCTCGCCGCGAAAGGCCTGGGCGAAAAGAAGATCACCTGGCGCCTGCGCGACTGGGGCATCAGCCGCCAGCGCTACTGGGGCACGCCCATCCCCATCATCCACTGCCCCGAACACGGCGCGGTGCCGGTGCCCGAGCAGGACCTGCCCGTCGTGCTGCCGGAGGACTGCATCCCCGACGGCAGCGGCAACCCGCTGCACAGGCACGAGGGCTTCCATGCCGGCGTCACCTGCCCGGTCTGCGGCGCCGCGGCGCGGCGCGAGACGGACACGATGGACACCTTCGTCGATTCGTCCTGGTACTTCATGCGCTACTGCGATCCGACGAACGGCCAGGCCATGGTCGGCGCCGGCGCGCAGCACTGGATGCCGATGGACCAGTACATCGGCGGCATCGAGCACGCGATCCTGCACCTGCTCTACGCGCGCTTCTGGACCAAGGTGATGCGCGACCTGAAGCTGGTCACCGTCAGCGAGCCTTTCAGGAAGCTGCTGACCCAGGGCATGGTGCTCAACCACATCTACTCGCGCCGCAGCGAGCAGGGCGGCATCGAGTACTTCTGGCCGCATGAGGTCGAGCATGTGCTGGATGCCGGCGGCAAGGTGGTCGGCGCGCGGCTCAAGGCCGACAAGGACGGCCTGCCCGCCGGCACCGCCATCGACTACCAGGGCGTCGGCACGATGTCCAAGTCGAAGAACAACGGCGTCGATCCGCAGGAGCTGATCGACCGCTACGGCGCCGACACCGCCCGCCTCTTCGTGATGTTCGCGGCGCCGCCGGAGCAGACGCTGGAGTGGAACGAGTCGGCGGTCGAGGGTGCGCACCGCTTCCTCAAGCGGGTGTGGTCCTACGCGCAGAAGCAGTCCGCCACGCTGGTCCGCGCGACGGCCTCGGACTTGTCGGCCGCGCCGCTGCGCGCCGAGGCCAAGGCCCTGCGCCGCGAGCTGCACCTGGTGCTGCGCCAGGTCAGCCACGACTACGAGCGGATGCAGTACAACACCGTGGTCTCGGGCTGCATGAAGCTGCTGAATGCGCTCGATGCCTATGCGCCGGATGCCTCGGACGGCGATGCCGCCGTGCTGTGCGAAGCCGTCTCGGTGCTGCTGCGCGCGCTCTACCCGGCCTGCCCGCACCTGACCCACGCGCTGTGGCAGCAGCTCGGCTACGCGACGGCGATCGGCGAGCTGCTCGACGCGCCCTGGCCCGCCGTCGACGAGGCCGCGCTGGTGCAGGACGAAATCGAGCTGGTGCTGCAAGTCAATGGCAAGCTGCGCGGCGCGATCCGCGTGCCGGCCGGCGCCGACAAGGCCGCCATCGAGGCGGCCGCGCTGGCCTCCCCCGATGCGCTGAAGTTCACCGAGGGCAAGCCGCCGAAGAAGGTGGTCGTCGTGCCCGGCCGTCTCGTCAACCTGGTCGTCTGAAGCCGAAGGCCCCGCGATGTCCGCTGCTGCCCCCGCCCCCCTGCTCCGCCGCCGCCTGCTGCGTGCCGGCCCCGCCGCCGCCCTGGCCCTGCTGGCTACGGGCTGCGGCTTCCAGCTTCGGGGCGCAGCCGGCCTGCCCTTCGAGCGCGTGGCGCTGGAGGGCTTCGGCGAACGCGGCACGGCGCTGGCCCTGACCCTCAAGCGCGACATCGAGGCCGATGGCCGCAGCCGCGTCGTCGATTCGCCGCGCGAGGCCCAGGTCGTGATCGACGCACTGCTGGCCCAGCGCGAGCGGGTGGTCGCCGCGCAGACGGCCGCCGGCCAGGTGCGCGAGTTCACGCTGCGCAGCCGCCTGGCCTTCCGCCTGCGCACGCCCGACGGCCGCCTGCTGGCCCCGGATGCCGAGCTGGTGCAGGTGCGCGACATGAGCTTCAACGAGAGCAATGCCCTGGCCAAGGAGCAGGAGGAGGCCCTGCTCTACCGCGCCATGGAAGACGATCTTTCGGCCCAGGTGCTGCGCCGCCTGGCGGTGCTGCGCCTGCCGGCGCCGCCGGCCACCGCGGCGCGCTGAGTCGCACGCATCCGGGCACCGGCCATGCAGGTCCGCGCCGATCAACTGGCCGCGCATCTGCAGCGCGGGCTGGCGCCGCTCTACACCGTGCACGGCGACGAGCCGCTGCTTGCGCTGGAAGCGGCCGACACGATCCGCGCCGCGGCCCGCGCGGCCGGCCACACCGAGCGCGAGGTGCACACCGTGGCCGGCGCGCATGTGGACTGGTCCGGCATCCTGGGCGGGGCTCAGGCCATGAGCCTGTTCGCGGACAAGCGCCTGATCGAGATCCGCATCCCCTCGGGCAAGCCCGGCAAGGACGGCAGCGCCGCGCTGCAAGCCCATGCCGCGCAGCTGCCGGAGGACACGCTGACGGTGGTCAGCCTGCCGCGACTGGACCGCATGCAGATGGGCAGCGCTTGGTTCGGCGCGCTGGAGGCGGCGGGCGTGACGGTTAAGGTCGAGCCGGTCGGCCGCGCCGCGCTGCCGGCCTGGCTGGCGCGGCGCCTGGCGGCGCAGGGCCAGCATGTCGCGCCCGGCCCCGAGGGCGAGCAGGCCCTGGCCCGCTTTGCCGACCGGGTGGAGGGCAACTTGATGGCCGCCGCGCAGGAGATCCGCAAGCTCGCGCTGCTGCATCCGCCCGGCACCCTGTCGGCTGCGCAGATCGAGGCGGCGGTGCTGCCGGTGGCGCGCTACGACATCTTCAAGCTCGGCGAGGCCCTGCTCGGCGGCCAGGTCGCGCGCCTGCGCCGCGTGCTGGCCGGGCTGGAGGCCGAGGGCGAGGCCGCCGTGCTGGTGCACTGGGCGATTGCCGACGACATCCGTGCGCTGCGCCGCTGCCGGCAGGCCCTGGACGCCGGCCAGCCGCTGGCGGCGGTGCTGCGCGAGCAGCGCATCTGGGGGCCGAAGGAAGCGCTCTACGAGCGCGCCCTGCCGCGGCTGGACGCCGCCCGGCTGGATGCCGCCCTGGCCGACGCGCACCGCTGCGACGGCATCGTCAAGGGCCTGCCGCAGCCCGGCTGGCCCGCCTCGCCCTGGGCCGCGCTGGAGCAGCTTGCACTGCGCCTGGCCCTGCCGCTGGCGCAGCCGGCGCGGTCCGGCCCGGCACGGCGCGGCTGAGTCGCTGGCCGCAGCGCCTCCCCAAAACTCGCCGGGCTGCGCCAAGTCGCCTGGATCCCGCGGGGGGCGGGCGGGGCGCAGCCCGGCCCTGGGCGCGCTCAGTAGCCGCGCAGGCGATCCACCCGGTGGGCCAGGGGCCGGCCCTCGGTCAGGGCCTGGGCATTGGCGGCGGCGATGCGGGCCGCGCTGCGCGGGTCGGTCAGCGCGGCGGCATGCGGCAGCACGGTCACGCGCGGATGGCGCCAGAAGGGATGCCCGGCCGGCAGCGGCTCGGTCGCGAAGACATCGAGCACGGCATGGCGCAGGCGGCCGGTGTCGAGCGCGGCGAGCAGGTCGGGCTCGACCACCTGGGCGCCGCGCGCCAGGTGGATCAGGGCGGCGCCGGGCCGCATCTGCGCCAGCCGGGCGGCGTCGAAGAAGCCCTGGGTGGCGGGCGTCAGCGGCAGCAGGTTGATGACCAGGTCGGCCTCGGCCAGGGAGGCGCGCAGGCCGGCCTCGCCCGGCAGCAGCCGCAGGCTCGGCGGCAGGCCGGCCGGCCGGGGCGCCTCGGCGCTGCGGCGCCAGCCCAGCAGGCGGTGGCCGAGCGGCGCGAGCGCGCGGGCCACGGCCGCACCCATCTGGCCCAGGCCGAGCAGCAGCACCGTGGTCTCGTCGGCCCGCCGCTGCGGCAGCGGGTTCCACAGCGCGGCGCGCTGCTGGGCCGCGTAGTCGAAGAAGCCGCGTTGCAGGGCGAGCACGGCCCAGACCGCGGTCTCGGCCATGGCGGCACTCATGGCCGGATCGACCATGCGCGCCAGCGGCAGATCGGCCGGCAGGCTGGGATCGGCCAGCAGCCGGTCCACCCCCGCCCACAGCGACTGCACCGCCGCCAGCGCCGGCAAGCCGGCCAGCGCACCGGGCGGCGGGTTGGCGACGAAGGCCAGGCGGATCGCCTCAGCCGGGCCCTGGGCCGGCTCGCTCACCAGGCGCCAGGGCGGATCGAGCGTGGCCAGCTCGGCCTGCAGGGCCTCGGCCCAGAAGGCCTGCTCGGCGGGCGTGAAGCGGCCGGCGAGCAGGGCGACAGGCGCTGTCAGCGCGGCGGCGGCGGCGGCGGTGGCGGTGTCGCCGGGATTCGGCTCGGCGCAGGTCGCCGCCGCGGGCGCCTTCCCGGCAGGCAAGGGCTGCGCCAGCGCCCAGCCCAGGGCGCGGGCCAGGGCCTCGTGCAGCGTGGCCTCGCGCACGGCGCGGCGGTCACCGGGCCATTGCAGGTGCAGGGCCTCGCTGCACGGCACGCCCGCCCTGTGCCAGGCCCAGGCCAGCCAGACGGTGCCGACCGGCTTGCCGGGCCGCGCGCCGCCGGGGCCGGCGATGCCGGTGACGGCCAGGGCCAGGTCGGCGGCGCTGTGCCGCAGCGCGCCTTCGGCCATGGCGCGGGCCACCGGCTCGCTGACGGCGCCCTCGGCCTCGATCAGGCCGGCCGGCACGCCGAGCAGCTCGGTCTTGGCGGCATTGCTGTAGCTGACGAAGCCGCGCTCGAACCAGTGGCTGGAACCGGGCCGCGCGGTGCAGGCGGCGGCGATCAGGCCGCCGGTGCAGCTTTCGGCCGTGGCCAGGCGCAGGCCGCGGGCGCGCAGGGCTTCGGCCAGCGCATCGAGCTGCGCGTGCAGCTCCGGGTCCGTGGCATCCACCGGCTCAGACCCCGGCAAAGCGCAGCAGCGCCAGCACAAGCAGGGTGCAGAGTGCGGCCACCAGGTCGTCGAGCACGATGCCGAAGCCCTGGGCCCAGCCGATGCGCGGCGGCTGCCCGCCCGCGCCCAGGCCGCGGCGCTTGAACAGGCCATCGGCCCAGCGCACCGGGCCGGGCTTGGCGGCATCGAAGAAGCGGAACAGGGCGAAGGCCAGGGTCTGTTCCATCAGACCGGCCGGGGTCAGCAGCCACAGCACGATCCAGAAGGCGATCACCTCGTCCCAGACGATGGCGCCCGGGTCGGCCGTGCCCAGGTGCTGCGCGCAGCGCGTGCAGGCCCACCAGCCGCCGCCCAGGCCCAGGGCGATCAGCAGGCCCCAGGCCGCGTCGTCGAGCCATACATCGAGCACCAGGAAGCTGAGCCAGGCCCAGAGCGTGCCCACCGTGCCCGGCGCGACCGGGCTGAGCCCCGAGCCGAAGCCCAGGGCCAGCCAGCGGGCGGGATGGCCGCGCATGAAGCGCGCATCGGCGCGGCGCGGCGCGGGCAGGGCAAGGGCTTCGGACATGGCGGACGCAGGGGGCTGAGGATGCGGCGGACCGCAAGCCTAAGCCATGCGCCGCCCGGGCTCAGAAGCTGCGGCCGTAGGCCAGGCCCACCGAGACCTGCCGCATGCGGATCGTCTCCTCGCCACCGATGCCGGGCAGGCCGAAGGCCCGGTCGAAGAAGGAGGTGCCGCGCACCGATTCGCGCGGCGCGATCATGAAGGCGCCGGTCAGCTCGCTCTTGTCGTCCAGGCTCTGGGTGAAGCCCAGGGTGAAGTGCTTGCGGACCACGCCCGGCGCGAGGATGTTGAAGGTCACGTCCTCGCCGCGGATGGGGTTGTCGCCGACGTTGACGCCCGCGCGCAGCGCCAGCCGGGGCGTGGCCTGCCAGATGAGGCCGAGCTTGAGCACGTCGATGTCACGCCAGCCGAAGCCGGGGCCGTTGTCTTGGCCGAGCAGGGCCATCGAAGCGCTGGGGTTGCCGACCGAGCGGACCTCGCTGAAGCGGATGCGGTTGGCATCCAGCGCCAGGGTCCAGCGCGGGCTGAGCTTGAGGGCAAGGCCCAGGCTCCAGTTCGACGGGATGTCGAAATCGCCCTGCTCGGCGAACAGGCCCTCGTACTTCTTGAAGCGGCTCATGTGCGTGCGGCTGGCATAGGCCGCGCCGACGCTCAGGCGCTCGTCGAAGAAGTGGCCGAGGTAGCCCACCCGCAAGCCGACGCCGTAGCTGCGGTCCTTGCCGCGGTTGGTGACCTTGCCCTTGCGGCTGGTGAAGTTGAAGAGCGGAATGGTGTTGTCGAAGGCCTGCAGGCCCTCGGCCTGAAACTGCTGCGCCGTCAGCAGCAGAGAGATCCCGAAAGCCTGTTTCTCGCTGAACCGCCACGCCAGGGACGGGGCGACGACAAGCTGGATCAGGTCCACGCCGAGCTTGCCCTGGCCGCAGAGCTGGTTGTTGGAGAAGCCGGTCAGCAGGCAGCTGTAGTTGCCCTGGGGGTAGGCGGTGTTGAGGCCGCCGTTGCCATAGACCGTCAGGCCCAAGCCCAGGCGCTCGTTGATCGGCCGGCTCAGGCCGAACTCGGGGATCAGGAAGGTCTCGCGGTTGCTGCGGCTTGCGCCGTCAAGCTGGAAGAGCCCGAGGGGCAGGCCGAGCGCGCCCTCGCGCTCGGCATCGCGGACCGGGCGGAAGACATCGCCACCCACATCGAAGCGCGCGCCGACGAAGGCGAAGGACGCCGGGTTGTTCGCGCCGCCGAAGGCGTCCTGCGCCAGCGCGGTGGCCGCGCCGCCCATGCCTTTGGCCTTCAGGCCGTAGCCATGGGCGAAGTAGCCGTTGGTGGCGGCGGCGGGCAGCGCGGCCAAGGCCAGCGCGAGCAGGCCGGGGGAGAGGAGGGCACGGAGGGTGGACATGGCGGGGATCGGGAGGTGGGGCGGCCTCAGCCGCGGAAGTGGTCGAAAGCGAGGTAGTCGGCCGCGACCGGCAAGCCGGCGGCATCGACGCAGCGCAGGCCGGTCTCGGCCTCGATGCGGCCGACCGGCGTGACGGCCACGCCGGCCTGCGCGGCGGCTGCGCGCACGGCCGCCTCGGCCGCGGCCGGGGCGGTGAAGGCGAGTTCGTAGTCGTCGCCGCCGGCCAGGGTGCACAGGCGCTGCAGGGCCAGGGGCTGGGCGGCCAGCTCGGCGCTGCGTGGCAGGGCATCGGCATCCAGCCGCAGGCCCAGCGGCTGCGGCCGGCCCAGGGCCTCGGCGCTGCGGGCCAGCAGGTGGCGCACATCGCCCAGCAGGCCGTCGGACAGGTCCAGCGCCGCGCTGGCCAGGCCGCGCAGGGCCTGGCCGAGGGCGACCCGCGGCTCGGGCCGCTCCATGGCGAGGCGGACCCGGTCGAAGACCTCGCCCGGCAGCTTGACCGTGCCGCGGAAGCCCTCCAGCGCAAGCCGCGCATCGCCGAGCCGGCCGCTGACCCAGAGCGTGTCGCCGACCCGCGCGCCGCTGCGCAGCAGGGCCTGGCCGGTGGGCACCTCGCCGATCACGGTGAGGCTGAGGTTCAGCGGGCCGGCGGTCATGTCGCCCCCGGCCAGGGCGATGCCGTGACGGTCGGCCAGGGCATAGAAGCCGTCGGCGAAGCGGCCCAGCCAGTCGGCATCGCCGCGCGGCATGGCGAGGGCCAGGGTGCAGGCCAGCGGGGTGGCGCCGCAGGCGGCCAGGTCGCTCAGGTTGACGGCCAGGGCCTTGTGGCCCAGGGCCTCGGGCGCGACGGTGGAGAGGAAATGCCGGCCTTCGACCAGCATGTCGGTGGACACGGCCAGTTGCATGCCGGGCCGCGGCGCGAGCAGCGCGCAATCGTCGCCCGGCCCCAGCGGCACGCCGGGACGCGGCGCACGGTGGCGGTGGAAGCAGCGGGCGATGAGGTCGAACTCGCCGGGCGGCGGCGAGGAGGCGGCGTCGGACATCGGCGGATTGTCGACCGCCGCCAGGCTGCGCTCAGTCGGCAGCCGACTCGCGCAGCATGTTGGCCAGCTCGACGGCCGAGCGCACGCCGAGCTTGTCGAAGACGCGGGCGCGGTGCACTTCCACCGTCCGCACGCTGATGGCCAGGGCATCGGCGATCAGCTTGTTCGGCCGGCCATCGACGACCAGGCGCATGACCTCGCGCTCGCGCTCGGTCAGCTCGGCCTCGCGGGCGGCCCATTGCACGCGGCGCTGGCGGGCTTCCAGCGCGCTGCGGCTGGCCTCCAGGGCGCGTTCGATGCGGTCGACCAGGGCGTTGTCGGAAAAGGGCTTCTCGACGAAGTCGAAGGCGCCGCGCTGGATGGCGGCCACCGCGGTCGGCACATCGCCGTGGCCGGTCAGGAAGATCACCGGCATCAGCGGCAGCACGCCGCGCGCGACGAGGCGGTCGAAAAGCTCGATGCCGCTGAGGCCCGGCATGCGGATGTCGAGCAGCAGGCAGGCCGGGTCGGCATAGGCCCGGTCGCCGCGGGTCAGCAGCATGCGCTCGAAGGCCTCGGCCGAGGGGTGGGCCTCGCTCAGCAGACGGCGGGTGCGCAGCAGCCAGCCCAGGGCCTCGCGCACCACGGGTTCGTCGTCGACCAGATGGACCACCGGCAGGCCGGTGATGGGCGCCGCCGCGGCGGGCGAGGGAGAGCGCATGTCGAGGAGGGTCGCGACGTTCATGGCGGGGAGGATTCCGGCGCCGCAACGCGCGGCAGCGTGAACGAGAAACAGCTGCCGCGCAAGCCCGGGGCGGCCCGCGGCCCGGCGCCGGCCACCGGCGCCGGGGCATGGCGCAGCGTGCCGCCGTGCTGCTCGATGACGGTGCGGCAGAAGTTCAGACCCAGGCCCATGCCCTCGGCCTTGGTGGTGAAGAAGGGGGTGAAGAGCTGGGCCGCGACCTCGTCCGGAATGCCCGGCCCGCGGTCGACGACCTCGAAGCGCACGGTCGCGGCCTCCTCGCGCACGCGCAGGGTCAGCTCGCGCTGCTCGGGCGGGGTGGCGGCTTCCATCGCATGCACGGCATTGCGGGTCAGGTTGAGCAGCACCTGCTCGATCATCGTGCGGTCGCAGCGCACCTCGGGCCGGCTGCGCGGCAGGTCGAGCGCGACGCGGGTGCCGCTGCGCCGCGCCTGCAACTGGACCAGGGGCAGCACGGCCTCGAAGAGCAGGGCGGCGGGCAGGGCCTCGCGCGGCTGCTCGCGCCGGCGCACCACGTCATGCACGCCCTTGATGACGCGGCCGGCGCGCTCGGCCTGCTCAGCGATGCGCTGCACGGCCTCGCGGATCATGGCGAAGGTGGGCGCATCCGGCGGCTCCATGCCGGCCTGCGGTGTCGCGGGCGGCTCGGCCGGCGGCGGCCCGCCCAGCAGGTTGAGCGAACCGGTGGCGTAGCTGGCGATGGCCGCCAGCGGCTGGTTCAGCTCATGGCTGAGCAGGGTGGCGATTTCGCCGACGGTGGCGAGGCGGGCCGCCGTCTGAAGCTTGTCCTGCTGCTGGCGGGCCAGCTCCTCGGCGCGGCGCTGGGCCGAGACGTCGAGCACCGCGCTCATCCAGCCGGCCTGGCGGCCCTGGGCATCGACCAGCGGCGCCTCGAAGACCAGCACCGGGAAGCGTTCGCCATCGGCGCGCATGAACAGGGTCTCGAAGCCCTCGCGCGGCGGCAGTTGGCCGGTGAGGCGCTCGCTCCAGCGGGCCTCGTAGAGCGCGCGCTGCTCGGGCGGCCAGTAGGGCGGATGAAGCTGGCCGACCAGCTCGTGCGGCGGGAAGCCGACCATCGCGCAGAAGGCCGGGTTCACATAGGTGATGCGGCCCAGCAGGTCGCGGGCGCGCAGGCCGGTGACGAGCGAATCCTCCATCGCGCGGCGCAGGGCCAGTTCCTCGGCCAGGCGCTGCTCGGCCGCGGCGCGGCGGCGCACGTCGCGCACCAGCAGGGCCACGACGGCGGCCAGCGCCAGCGACAGGCCGACCACCAGGCCGGTCGAGAGATTGGGAATCAGCGGCGGGCCACGGCGGTCGGTGTCGACCCGCAACGCCAGGCCCAGGCCGGGCAGGTCGAGCAGGCGCTCGGCCAAGTAGACGCCGGCCCCGCGCGGGCCGCCGACGCGGACCAGGCGGGTGCCGTCGCCTTCGACCAGGGCCAGCTCGTGGCTGCGCAGGATGGCCGGCGGCACCGCCTCCTCGATGGCCAGGCCGAGCGCGACGGTGGCGACGACATAGCCGCCCGCATCCTGCGGGCCGATCAGCGGCATGCAGAGGTCGACCACCTCCAGCCCCAGGCCGCCGGGCTGGGGCACGAAGTAGCTGCGCGACCAGCGCGGCAGCATCAGCCGGCGCGCACTGGTGCAGGCCAGTTGCAGTTCCAGGTCGAGCTGGGCGCGCGGCAGCAGGCCCTCGCTCATGCGCTCGCCGCCGGCCGGGGCGAAGAGCGGGCCGCGGAAGGGGCTCTCCAGCGTCAGGCGCAGCTCGAGCTGGGCATCGCGCAGCTCGATGCGCAGCATGTCGCGACGCTCGCGCAGCAGGCCCCGGGCCAGGGCGCTGGCGGCCTCGGCCGCCGGGGATTCGGCCCAGGACAGGCCCTGCAGCGCCTGCTGGTGGCGGCCGAAACGCAGCCGCAGGTCGGCCGCCACGGCGACCGCGGTGCGATCGGATTCCTCTTGCAGCCGGGTGCTTTCGGCCTCCAGGCTCAGCACGATCAGCAGGGTCTGGGCGATGCCCAGCAGGGCGACCAGCACCACCCAGGGCAGGGCCCGGCGCCAGGCGCGCGGGCGGGCTGGGGGCAGCTCGGCGGCCGCGGGCCAGGGCGGGGCCGGCGACAGGGCCTCGGGCGGGGAGACTGGGGGCGGGACGGGCGTCATGGTCGAGGCCCCAGTATTCGGACGCCCAGCGCAAAAGTGCTACGCAGTTTCGCGCATGAGCCCGCACCCCGCGGCGGGGAACACTGCGGGGGCGCAGCCCACCCGGCGCCGGCCTCGGCGGCCTGGGCGGACAATCCCGGCCTCGCCGGCCCGCGATCCATCGAGCCGCTCGACGAGGCCGCGGGCACCGCGGCCCGATCCAGCCGCCGCCCGCCTGCCTGCGCGATCCCGACCGGAGACCTTCATGTCCAGCCCCCAAGACGAAAAGCGCGACTCGCTGCGCCAGGCCGCGCTCGAATACCACGAGTTCCCGATCCCCGGCAAGCTCGCCATCGCCGCCACCAAGCAGTTGGTCAACCAGCGCGACCTGGCGCTGGCCTACTCGCCGGGCGTGGCCTTCGCCTGCGAGGAAATCGCCGCCGACCCGGCCACCGCCTACCGCTACACGGCGCGCGGCAACCTGGTGGCCGTGGTCACCAACGGCACGGCCGTGCTGGGCCTGGGCGACATCGGCCCGCTGGCGGCCAAGCCGGTGATGGAGGGCAAGGCCGTCCTGTTCAAGAAGTTCGCCGGCATCGATGTCTTCGACCTGGAGCTGGCCGAGAACAACCTCGACAAGCTGGTCGACGCGATCGCCGCGCTGGAGCCGACCTTCGGCGGCATCAACCTGGAAGACATCAAGGCCCCGGACTGCTTCTACGTCGAGCGCAAGCTGCGCGAGCGGATGAAGATCCCGGTCTTTCACGACGACCAGCACGGCACCGCCATCGTCGTGGGCGCGGCGATGATCAACGGCCTGAAGGTCGTCGGCAAGGACATCCGCAAGGTCAAGCTGGTCGCCTCGGGCGCCGGCGCGGCGGCCCTGGCCTGCCTGAACCTGCTGGTCAAGCTGGGCATGCCGCGCGAGAACATCTGGGTGACCGACCTGAAGGGCGTGGTGTTCGAGGGCCGCACCGAGCTGATGGACCCGGACAAGGCCGAGTTCGCGCAGCCGACCGCGCAGCGCACCCTGGGCGAGGTGATCGAGGGCGCCGACATCTTCCTGGGCCTGTCCGCCGGCGGCGTGCTCAAGCAGGACATGGTCGCCAAGATGGCCGCCAAGCCGCTGATCTTCGCCCTGGCCAACCCCAACCCCGAAATCCAGCCCGAGGACGTGAAGGCAGTTCGCGACGATGCGGTGATGGCCACCGGCCGCACCGATTACCCGAACCAGGTCAACAACGTCCTGTGCTTCCCCTACATCTTCCGCGGCGCGCTCGACAGCGGCGCGACGACGATCACGGTGGAGATGGAGATCGCCGCAGTCCACGCCATCGCCGAGCTGGCCCAGGCCGAGCAGAGCGAGGTGGTGGCCGCGGCCTATGCCGGCGCCAACCTGAGCTTCGGGCCCGAGTACCTCATCCCCAAGCCCTTCGACCCGCGGCTGATGATGAAGATCGCGCCGGCCGTCGCCCAGGCCGCGGCCGACAGCGGCGTGGCGGCCCGGCCGATCGCCGACCTGGACGCCTACCGCGAGAAGCTCCAGACCTTCGTCTACGCCTCCGGCACGGCGATGAAGCCGATCTTCAACCTGGCCAAGCGCGCGCAGCACAAGCGCGTGGCCTATGCCGAGGGCGAGGAGGAGCGCATCCTGCGCGCCGCCCAGGTGGTGGTGGACGAGGGCCTGGCCCGGCCCACCCTGATCGGCCGGCCGACGGTGATCGCCCAGCGCATCGAGCGCTTCGGCCTGCGGCTGGAAGCCGACCGCGACTACGACGTGGTCAACACCGAGCACGACGAGCGCTTCCGCGACTACTGGCAGACCTACCACCGCATGCAGGCGCGCCAGGGCGTGACCGCCCAGCTTGCCAAGATCGAGATGCGCCGCCGCCTGACCCTGATCGGCTGCATGCTGCTGCACAAGGGCGAGGTCGACGGGATGATCTGCGGCACCTGGGGCAGCACCGCCATGCACCTGCGCTTCATCGACCAGGTGATCGGCCGGCGCGCGGGCGTGAACACCTATGCCTGCATGAACGCGCTGATCCTGCCGGGCCGCCAGGTCTTCCTGGTCGACACCCATGTCAACCTCGACCCCACGGCCGCGGAACTGACCGAGATCACCATCATGGCGGCCGAGGAGATGCTGCGCTTCGGCGTCAAGCCCAAGGCGGCGCTGCTGAGCCATTCGAACTTCGGCTCCAGCAATGCGCCCTCGGCCATCAAGATGCGCGAGACGCTCGCCCGGGTGCGGGCCCGCGCCCCCTGGCTGGAAATCGACGGCGAGATGCACGGCGATGCAGCACTCGACCCCGGCTGCCGCGACGAACTGATTCCCGACAGCACGCTGAGCGGCGAAGCCAACCTGCTGGTGCTGCCCAACATCGACGCGGCCAACATCAGCTACAACTTGCTCAAGTCGGCCGCAGGCGGCGGCATCGCCGTCGGCCCGGTGCTGCTGGGCGCGGCCAAGCCGGTGCATGTGCTGACCCCTTCGGCCACCGTGCGGCGCATCGTCAACATGACGGCCCTGACCGTGGCCGACGCGAACGCGGCACGTTGAAGCCTGCCGACCTTGCCGCCCGGGAGGGCGGGACGGTCGCGACAAGCCCCGGGCCGCTGCCAATGGCCTTGCCGGACTGCCTCCATTTGTTGCAGCTCACTTGAGCTTTTGGGGCCGATTCGATACCATGCGCGCCTTCCGTTCTCAGGGATAACCCGTGCTGATCTCCGGCCCATCCGGCCGTCGTTCCGGTCGCTCCACCCGCCTTGGCGGCTGGATGCGCGTCGCAGCGACCTTGGCGATCGGCGCAGGCGCCCTGTGGGGCGGCCTCTCCGGACCGGCGGCCCTCGGCCGCTCGGACGCTCCCGCGACGACCCAGCCGGCCCAGGCCGCCACGGTCTCGCTGGCCCAGCTTCCGCCCGAGGCGCGCCAGACCCACCGGCTGATCCTGGCCGGCGGACCTTTCCCCTACGACAAGGACGGCAGCGTCTTCGGCAACCGCGAGCGCCTGCTGCCGGACCGCCCGCGCGGTCACTATCGCGAATACACGGTACGCACCCCGGGGGCCCGCAATCGGGGCGCCCGGCGCTTCGTCTGCGGCGGGCGCCCGCCCACGCAGCCCGAGGCCTGCTACTACACCGATGATCACTACGCGAGCTTCCGCCTCGTCGCGCAGTGAAACCAGGCATCTGCCGCCACCGAGGGGGAACGTGACCATGCTCTTGCAAACCGTCCGACCCAATATCGTCCAGGCGATCCGCGCCTTCCGCGTGGACGAGCTGATGCAGGCTGCCCAGGACCTGGGCCAGCACTTCCTCTATGCCAACCTCGCGCAGGCCCAGAGCAAGCAGGAGGTGCTGGAGACGCTGGCCACATCCTTCTTCTTCCCGCTGCATTTCGGCAAGAACCTGGACGCGCTCTACGACTGCATGACCGACATCGTGCACAAGGCCGGCGTGCAGCCGGGCTTCGTCGTCGTGCTCGACCAGCTCCCCGACCATGCCCGCTTCGACCGCGAGGCGCGCGAGCAACTGCTCGATGTCTTCCGCGAGGCCGCTGACTTCTGGGCCGAGCGCAAGATCGCCTTCCGCTGCTTCTACTCCTTCGCGGTCACCCGCCAGGACACCGGCGTGGCCGGCGAGCGTGCCATCGAGCTGCCCGCCCCCGAAGCCAAGCCGGCCAAGGCCCCGGCCAAGTCGAATGCCAGCAACTTCGGCACGAACATGCCGCTGATGAGCAGCGCCTTCGACACCGCCTGCTGGCTGGACGCGGCCTGAGGGCTCGGCCCGCCGCCTCCTTGCGCGGACGGCTGCGCCACCCGATCTGACGGGCCCTGCGGGGCCCGTCGGCGTTTTCAGGCCGCGACGGGCGGCAGGGCGGCGGCCAGGGCGAGGAACTCGGCCACTGGCACCTCCTCGGCGCGGCGCTGCAGGTCGAAGTCGCCCGCGTAGGCCTGGGTCTCCAGCCAGCGGCCCAGGCTGTGGCGCAGCAGCTTGCGGCGCTGCGAGAAGGCCGCGGTGACCAGGGCGCCCAGCCGTGCGGCGTCCACTCCGGCCGGCGCCGGCAGCGGCTGCATGCGGACCACGGCCGAATCGACCCGCGGCGGCGGATCGAAGGCCTCGGGCGGCACGTCCAGCACCGATTCGATCGCGTAGCGCCACTGCAGCATCACGCTGAGGCGGCCGTAGTCCTTGCCGCCGGGGGCGGCGGCCATGCGGTCGACCACCTCCTTTTGCAGCATGAAGTGCTGGTCGACGACGACCTCGACCGCCTCCAGCAAGTGGAAGAGGATGGGCGTGGAGATGTTGTAGGGCAGGTTGCCGACGATGCGCAGCTTGCGCCCGGCGGCCAGGGCGGCGACATCGACCTTGAGCACATCGGACTCGACCACCTCCAGCTCGGGCCGGCGACGCAGGCGGGCGGCCAGGTCGCGGTCCAGCTCGATCACGGTCAGCCGGCCGCAGCGCGCGACAAGCGGATCGGTCATCGCGCCCAGGCCCGGGCCGATCTCGACCAGGTGTTCGCCGGGCTGCGGGTCGATGGCGTCCACAAGGGCGTGGAGCACGCCGAAGTCGGCGAGGAAATGCTGGCCGAAACGCTTGCGCGGGATGTGCTTCATCGGGACGGCGGGCGGCCTCAGCGCGGCGGCTCGCGCATCTCGACATAGGCGCGGGCGCGGATGTCGCGCGACCATTCCTCGTAGGCCGGCTCGTACTTCTGCTCGCGCGCGGCATTGCGGGCGGCCTCGCGCAACTGGCGGCGGTCGACCGGCACGCGGCGGCGCTCGGTCACCTCGATGAGGTGCACGCCGAAACGCGAGACCACCGGCTCGGAGACGACGCCGATCGGCAGGCGGTCCAGGACCTGCTCGAACTCGGGCACGAACTGGCCGGGCGAGGCCCAGCCCAGGTCGCCGCCCTGCGGCGCGCTGCCGTCCTCGGACACCTCGCGCGCCGCCTGGGCGAAGGGCAGGCGGCCCGATTCGATCTGGGCCTTCAGCTCACGCAGGCGGGCCACGACCTTGTCGCGACCGAGCTGCGGGCTGGTGCGCAGCAGGATGTGGCGGGCATGACTCTGCTGCACATTCAGGCCGCCCTCGCTGCGCTCGACCAGCTTGAGCACATGGAAGCCGGCGCCGGAGCGCAGCACCGCAGGGGCCAGCTCGCCCGCCCGCAGGGGCTTGACGGCTTCGACGAAGAGGTCGGGCAGGCGGTCGGCCGTGCGCAGGCCGCCCAGCGAGCCGCCGTCGGCCTTGCTGCCGGCGGAGTACTCGTCGACCAGGGCGGCGAAGGGCTCGCCGGCCTTGGCGCGGGCCAGGGCTCGCTCGGCGATCACGCGGCGCTGGCTCGCCTCGGCCTCGGACGCGCCTTCGGGCACCGGAACCAGGATCTGCGCGATGTGGTACTCCGGCACCGATTCGGCCTGGCGTTGTTCGAGGTAGCGGTCGATCTCGGCGTCGGTGACGCGGATGCGGCCCTGCACCTCGCGCTCGCGCACGCGCTCGACCAGCATCTGATCGCGGATCTGGCTGCGGAAGCGGGCCGGGTCGGTGCCTTCCTGCTGAAGGCGCTCGCGCAACTGCTGCGGCGTCATGCGGTTGGAGGCCGCGATATTGGCCACGGCGCGGTCCAGCTCCTCGTCGCTGATGCGCACGCCGCTCTCGCGCGCATGGGCGAGCTGGGCGCGCTCCATGATCATCTGCTCCAGCACCTGGCTGCGCAGGTCCTCGGCCGGCGGCAGGCGCTGGCCGTTGCGCTGGGCCTCGCGTTCCAGGGCGAGGACGCGGCGCTGCACCTCGGCATGCGTGACCAGCTCGCGGCCGACCACGGCCACGATGTAGTCGCTGATCTGGCTGGCCGGCTGGGCCTGGGCCAGGGCGGCGATCAGGAGTGCGCCACCGGCGCAGGCGCGCCCCAGGGCGCGCAGGGGGAGAAGGCGGAGGATGGACACGGCGGGCAGCAGGGCAGAGGGGGTCATTGCGTGAGCGGCAGGCTGCCGATGGCGGCGCCTTCGTCGCGCAGCGGGCGGTAGCCGGGAATGTTGTCGCGCAGCACGCCCAGCGGGTTGGAGCCCAGGCGCGACAGGCCGACCAGCTCCAGTTGCAGCAGCAGGCGGGTGGTGGCCTCGCTGCGGCCGGTGGACAGGCGCTCGGCGACGATGCGGGCGATCCAGCAGCCCGAGTCGTACTCGAAGCCGACGATGGCATCGGTCACCCGGTCGTCGCGGCGGCTGTACTTGAGGTTGCCGACGGTGTACCAGGCGCCCGCGCAGCCCAGGGCGCTGCCACCCGCGCCGAAGCGCGAGAGGCTCACCGGGTCGCCGCGGGCGGCGGCATCCTGCTCGCGGTCGAGCAGGGTCTGGGCATGCTCGCGCCCATGGGCATTCAGGGGCCACTGCCAGCCGACTTCAAGCTGGTCGGTGGCCTCGCGGGTGAAGCGGTAGGCGGCATTGATCGTCCGCAGCGGGCCCGGCGAATAGCGCACGCCCAGCACCTGGCGCTGGATGCGGTCGGTCTGCGGGCTGTACTGGAGGTTGCCGTCCAGCCACCAGCGCGGGATGAGGTTGGTGCTGCCCAGCAGCAGCAGGTCGGACAGGCGCTGGGTGATGGGCGGGCCGTCGGGCGTGACCCGCTGGTCGTCGAAGAGCACGCGCTGCACCACGCCCAGGCGCAGGACCTCGGCGCCGGTGGAGGGGTCGAGGAAGCGGCTCGTCACGCCGGCGGTGAGCTGGTTGGCATCGCTCACCCGGTCGATGCCGGAGAAGGCGTTCTCGGCAAAGATGGAGGTGATGTTGAAGTCGTTGGCCGCGCTGTCGAAGTTGGGCAGTTGGTCCTGGCGCCGGAAGGGCGTGTGGACATAGAGCAAGCGCGGCTCCAGCGTCTGCGTGAAGCGCCGGCCGAAGTAGCTGGCCTCGCGCTCGAAGACCCAGGCGCTGTCGAGCGAAACGGTGGGCAGGGTGCGCGAGAGGCGCTTGCGCCCGTTGGCCAGCGGCTCGTCGAGGTCGTAGCTGGCGCTGTTGAGCGAGAGCCGCGGCGTCACCGTCCAGCCGCTGGCGCCCAGCGGCCGGATCGGCCGCGCGATGCTGCCCAGCAGGTGCACGCGGTTGCCGGCGACGAGGCTGCGGTCCTCGTGGCTGAAGCGGTTGGCCTCGGTCTCCCAGCGCCACTCGAAGCCGCGCGCCGCGCCGATCTGGCGCAGGCCGATCTGCGGCTCGCGGCGGTAGGGGGCGAGGATGCGGGCCGTCAGGTCGGCGTCCTGCAGCACCTGGTAGCGCTGCACGCGGGCGTAGGCGGTGGTCAGGCCCCAGTCGGCCGCGCGACGGTGCTCGGCTTGCAGATTCGTCGGCAGCAGGCGCGGGGTGAGGCTGGGCACGCCGCGCGGGAAGTCCTTCCAGTAATCGTCGTCCGAGACCCGCTGCATCGAGAAACGGTAGTCCAGCAGGGCCGAGCCATCCTGGCGGTAGACAGGCGCCCGCGCGCCCAGCCCGCCCTCGTGGCGCAGGTTCAGGGCCCAGCGGTCGCGGCCGGCCACCCGGTCGTCGGGCAGGGCGGTGGCTTCGAGCGAGCCGCGGTCGCTGGCGCTCAGGTAGCGGTACTCGCCGGTCGCGCCGGCGCCGCGGCGGCTGTAGACGCGCGGGGTGATCGTGGCATCGCGGTCGGGCGCGATGTTCCAGTAGTAGGGCACCGCGACATCGAGACCGCTCTTGTTGTCGAGGTTGATGTTGGGCGGCAGCCAGCCGGACTTGCGCGCCTCGGTCAGCGGAAAGCTGAGCTTGGGCGCGGCCAGGATGGGCACGCCCAGGAAGCGCAGCACCGCGCCTTCGGCCACGCCCTCGTTGGCTGCGAAGTCCAGGGTCACGCGGTCGCTGCGCAGCACCCAGTCCTGCGCGGACGGCGGGCAACTGCTGTAGCTGGCATCGGTCGCGCGGCCGCGGTTCTCGCCAAGGAACTCGAAGCGCGCCGCCGAGCCGCCGGCCTGCGTGCGGGCGAAGAAGTAGCTCGGCTCGACGAACTCGCCCTCGTAGCGGCCCAGCCTGAGCGACAGGGACTTGCCGCGGAAGACATTGCCATCGCGGGTGATGACCACCTCGCCCTCGGCCTCGGCCAGGTCCTCCGGCGGCTTGTAGCCGATCCGGTCGGCCCGCAAGGTGACCGGGCCGCGGCTGAGCACCGCATGGCCTTCGGCCAGGGAATCGACGCCCGGCGTGCCGCTGAGCCGTTCGGCTTCGACGCTGACCGGCAGCTCGGCCTCACGGCCCGCCGCCAGGCGGCCTTCCAGCCGGTTGCGCGAAGCCGACTGGCCCGGCTCGGCTGGCAGCAGGGCGCCCAGCTCGGCCCCGGCGCCCCAGCCGGCAGGCGCCGGGCAGAGGCCGCTGCCGCCCGTCACCTTGCCTGCCTGGGAAGCGGCCCCGCGCTTACCGGACGCGCCCTGGCCGGCCTCGGCCGAGCCGGCCAGCATCAGGCCGGCCAGCAGGTAGGGCAGGGACAGCCGGGCCGCCGGGCCGGGCAGGCCGGCGGGCCGGGGCAGGGTGAGGGCAGAGCGGGCAGCGCGCACGGTCAGGGCAGGCGTCGGAAGGAGGTTCGCGATCGGACACCGACGGGCGGTGGGCCGGGGCGGGGCCGCGCGTCGGTCGCGCTGCGGGGCGGGCAGCCCCCGCTGGCAAAATTCGCGCGATTATCCACGCGCACCCCGGCGCCCAGAACGCCTTCGCGGGCTGCGGTTTCCGCTGGCTACGCCGCCCCACGGGCCGCAGCCCGGCGGCGGGCCCGCCCTTTCCTTGCCGCCCTCCCCTGCACCATGTCCCATCCCCCGATCGCCTGGACCGATGCCCAGCGCCAGGCCCGCTTCGCCGACTGGCTGCAGCAGCTCGCCGGCCCACAAGGCCTGCAAGCCGACAGCCTGCGCCCGGCCAGTGCCGATGCCAGCTTCCGCCGCTACTTCCGCATCGACAGCGCCCAGGGCAGCCGCATCGTGATGGACGCGCCGCCGGCGCAGGAGGACTGCAAGCCCTTCGTCGCCCTGGCCGCGCTGCTGCGTGAAGGCGGCGTGCGCGCGCCGGCGGTGCTGGACTGGGACGAGACCCAGGGCTTCATGCTGCTGGAGGACCTGGGCGACCGCACCCTGCTGCAGGCCCTGGACGGCCTGGACACCGCAGCCGCTGCGCCCCTCTACCGCCAGGCGATGGGCGCGCTGCTGCAATTGCAGCGCATCCCCGCCGAGGGCCGGGTGCCGGCCTACGACCGCGCCTTGCTCCAGCGCGAGCTGGACCTGTTCAAGCCCTGGTATGTGGAACGCCAGTGCGGCCTGAGCCTGGACGCCAAGGAGGCCGAGCAGCTCGACGTCTGTCTCGCCCGCATTCTGGACGTCTGCGCGGGCCAGCCCGCCGTGCTGGTTCATCGCGACTTCCACAGCCGCAACCTGATGGTCGACCGCGCGGACGCCTCCGCCCCGCTGGGCGTGCTGGACTTCCAGGACGCCGTCTGGGGCCCGATCAGCTACGACCTCGTCTCCCTGCTGCGCGATGCCTATGTGCAGTGGGACGAGGAAGTGCAGCTCGACTGGGCGATCCGCTGGTGGGAGCAGGCCCGCAAGGCCGGCCTGCCGGTCGATGCCGACTTCGGCGCCTTCTGGCGCGATTTCGAGTGGATGGGCCTGCAGCGCCACCTCAAGGTGCTCGGCATCTTCGCGCGCCTGCACCACCGCGACGGCAAGGATGCCTACCTGGCCGACCTGCCGCGCGTCTGGCAGTACGCCCACAAGGTTGCTGCGCGCTACCAGGGCCTGGGGCCGCTGGCTCATTTGCTGGAGCGCTTGGCCGGCGTGCAGCGGCTCGACGCCGCCACCTTCTGAAGCGGGCGCCGACGGCCATGGCCGCTGCGCCGCGTTGCCATGTCGATCGCCCGCTGCGCGCGGGCGATGTGTTCGAGCTGCCGCCGGGCAGCGCCCGCCATGTGCAGGTGCTGCGCTTGCAGCCGGGCGAGCGGCTGCGGCTCTTCGACGGCCGCGCGCATCCCGGCCAGCCCGGCGGCCTGGACTGGTCGGCCGAGATCCTGCACATGGGCCGCAGCAGCGTGCAGGTACGGGTCGACACCGCGGAGCCGGTGGACCGCGAGCTGTCTCGGCCGGTGAGCCTGGCCCTTGGCATGCCGGCCAACGAGCGCATGGACTGGCTGGTCGAGAAAGCCGGTGAGTTGGGCGCGACCGCGATCGAGCCGCTGATCTGCGCCCGCTCGGTGCTGCGCGTGCAGGGCGAGCGGGCCGAGAAGCGGCTGGCGCACTGGCAGGGCATTGCGGTGGCGGCCTCCGAGCAATGCGGCCGGGCGCGGGTCTGCCAGCTTCATCCCGTGCGCAGCTTCCGCGACGGACTGCGCAGCCCGGTTGAAGCCGACCCCGCCGCGGCTCGCTACCTGCTGAGCTTCCGGCCCGAGGCCCTGGCCCTGCCCGCCGCCCTGGCGGCCCTGGCGCCGGGCCAGGGCCTGCGCCTGCTCAGCGGGCCCGAGGGCGGCCTGAGCCCCGAGGAAGAGGCCGAGGCCCTGGCCGCGGGCTGGCAGCCGCTGAGCCTGGGGCCCCGCGTGCTGCGCGCGGAGACCGCGCCGCTGATGGTGCTGGCAGCCGTCGCCGCCCAGGGCTGAGTCGTCGCGCGGCGGCAGGGCCCACGACAAGACCCACCTTGGCCCGGACGTGAAAACGCCCCCGGCACCCAAGGGTGGCGAGGGCGTCTGGCGGAACCCGGCGACGCGGGCCCGGCGCGATTTACTTGCGGCGGAACTTGCGCAGCGCAGCGATCTGGGCGGCCATCGCGGCGAATTCGCCCTGGGCCTTGGCGAAGTCGATGTCGCTCTTGGCGTTCTTCATCGCTTCCTCGGCCTTCTGCTTGGCCTCGGTGGCCTTGGCCTCGTCGAGGTCGTGGCCGCGGATGGCGGTGTCGGCCAGCACGGTCACGCGGTCCGGCTGCACTTCGAGGATGCCGCCCGCGACGAAGACGAACTCCTCTTCGCCGTTGTCGGCCCGCTCGATGCGCACGGCACCGGGCTTGATGCGGCTGATTAGGGGGGTGTGCTTGGGCAGGATGCCCAGCTCGCCGCTTTCGCCGGGCAGCGCGACGAACTTGGCTTCGCCCGAGAAGATCAGGGCTTCGGCCGAGACGACGTCAACGTGGATGGTGGCCATGGGGAACCTTGGTGTCAGGGTGGGAAGCAGTCAGCAGGACCGGGGACTGGCCCAGCCGCTGCGCCGTGCCGCCCGAAGGCAGCGGGCGCTGCGGCCAGACCGAGCCGCAGCAGGTCTTACTGAAGCTTCTTGGCCTTCTCGAAGGCTTCGTCGATGGTGCCGACCATGTAGAAGGCCTGCTCTGGCAGCGAATCGCATTCGCCGGCCACGATCATCTTGAAGCCGCGGATGGTTTCCTTCAGCGGCACGTACTTGCCCGGCGAGCCGGTGAAGACTTCGGCCACGTGGAAGGGCTGCGACAGGAAGCGCTGGATCTTCCGGGCGCGGGCCACGGTCAGCTTGTCTTCCGGCGCCAGCTCGTCCATGCCCAGGATGGCGATGATGTCGCGCAGCTCCTTGTAGCGCTGCAGGATGCCCTGGACGGCGCGGGTGGTCGAGTAGTGCTCTTCGCCGATCACGTTCGGGTCGATCTGGCGCGAGGTCGAGTCGAGCGGGTCGACCGCCGGGTAGATGCCCAGGGAGGCAATGTCACGCGACAGCACGACGGTGGCGTCCAGGTGGGCGAAGGTCGTGGCCGGCGAGGGGTCGGTCAGGTCGTCCGCAGGCACGTAGACGGCCTGGATCGAGGTGATCGAGCCGACCTTGGTCGACGTGATCCGCTCTTGCAGGCGGCCCATTTCCTCGGCCAGCGTCGGCTGGTAGCCCACGGCGGAGGGCATGCGGCCCAGCAGCGCGGACACTTCGGTACCGGCCAGGGTGTAGCGGTAGATGTTGTCCACGAAGAACAGCACGTCCCGGCCTTCGTCGCGGAAGGACTCGGCAATGGTCAGGCCGGTCAGCGCGACGCGCAGGCGGTTGCCCGGCGGCTCGTTCATCTGGCCGTAGACCATGGACACCTTGGACTCGGCCAGGTTCTCCAGGTTGACGACGCCCGAATCGGCCATCTCGTGATAGAAGTCGTTGCCCTCGCGGGTCCGCTCGCCCACCCCCGCGAACACCGACAGGCCGCTGTGCGCCTTGGCGATGTTGTTGATGAGCTCCATCATGTTCACGGTCTTGCCGACGCCGGCGCCGCCGAACAGACCCACCTTGCCGCCCTTGGCGAAGGGGCAGATCAGGTCGATCACCTTGATGCCGGTTTCCAGCAGCTCCTGCGACGGCGAGAGCTCGTCGTAGCTGGGGGCCTTGCGGTGGATCGAGGCGGTGTGGGTCTGGTCGACCGGGCCGCGCTCGTCGATGGGAGAGCCCAGCACGTCCATGATGCGGCCCAGGGTGGCCGGGCCGACCGGCACGGTGATGGCCGCGCCGGTGTTGGTCACGGTCAGGCCGCGGCGCAGGCCGTCGGACGAACCCAGGGCGATGGTGCGGACCACGCCGTCGCCGAGCTGCTGCTGGACTTCCAGCGTGAGGGCCGAGCCCTCCATCTTCAGCGCGTCGTAGACCTTGGGCATGCGGTCGCGCGGAAACTCCACGTCCACGACCGCGCCGATGCACTGGACGATCTTGCCGACCGCGGCTTGAGTGTTCGACATCTTGCGTTCCTTCAATCAGGTTCTTTGCTGCTGCGAGCAGGGCGCGGCGTCAGCCGCTGATGGCGGCTGCGCCGCTGACGATCTCGGAGAGTTCCTTGGTGATGCCGGCCTGGCGGGTCTTGTTGTAGACCAGCTTCAGGTCGTTGATCACCGTGCCGGCGTTGTCGGTCGCGGCCTTCATGGCCACCATGCGCGCCGATTGCTCGGACGCCATGTTCTCGGCAACCGCCTGGTAGACCAGCGCCTCGATGTAGCGCAGCAGCAGGTCGTCGATGACCGACTTCGCGTCGGGCTCGTAGATGTAGTCCCAGCTGTGGCTGCCGCTGTCGGCCTGCAGCTTGTCGGCCGCCAGGGGCAGGAGCTGCTCCACTACCGACTCCTGCTTCATCGTGTTGATGAAGCGGGTGTAGCAGAGGTAGACCGCCTTGAGCTTGCCTTCGGCATAGGCATCCAGCAGCACCTTGACCGGACCGATGAGGCGATCGAGGTGCGGGGTGTCACCCAGGCCGGTGGCCTGGGCCACGACCTTGGCGCCGATGCGGTTCAGAAAGCCCAGGCCCTTGTTGCCGATGGCCACCGATTCCGAGGCCACGCCCTGGCTGTCCAGCTCGCGCAGCTTGGCCGTGACCGCGCGCAGCAGGTTGGTGTTGAGACCGCCGCAGAGACCCTTGTCCGTCGTCACCACCACGAAGCCGGCCTTGGCGGCGGCTTCGTCGTTGCTCACGATGAAGGGGTGGGTGTACTCCGGATTGGCCTTGGCGAGATTGGCCGTGATGTTGCGGATCTTGTCCGCGTAAGGCCGGGCCGCACGCATGCGGTCCTGGGCCTTGCGCATCTTCGAAGCCGCGACCATCTCCATGGCCTTGGTGATCTTCTTGGTGTTCTCGACGCTCTTGATCTTGCCGCGAATTTCCTTGCCGGCCGCCATGACGGAGCTCCTTTCTCTCGGGGGTCGTCAGACGGGGATCAGGCGAAGCTCTTCTTGAAGGCTTCGATCGCGCCCTTGAGCTCGGCCTCGGCATCCTTGTCGAGCGCCTTGTCGGCTTCGAGCTTGGCCACCAGGGCGGCATGGCTGGTCTTCAGGTGCTGATGCAGACCCGATTCGAAAGCCAGCACCTGCTTGACGGCGATGTCGTCGAGGTAGCCCTTGTTGGCGGCGTACAGCGTCGCGGCCATCATGCTGATGGACAGCGGCTGGTACTGGGCCTGCTTGAGCAGCTCGGTCACGCGGGCACCGCGGTCGAGCTGCTTCTTGGTCGAGGCATCCAGGTCCGAGGCGAACTGCGCGAAGGCGGCCAGTTCACGGTACTGCGCCAGGTCGGTCCGGATGCCGCCCGACAGGCCCTTGATCAGCTTGGTCTGCGCCGCACCGCCCACCCGCGACACCGAGATACCGGCGTTGATCGCGGGACGGATGCCGGCGTTGAACAGGCTGGTCTCCAGGAAGATCTGGCCGTCGGTGATCGAGATCACGTTGGTCGGCACGAAGGCGGACACGTCGCCGGCCTGCGTCTCGATGATCGGCAGCGCGGTCAGCGAACCCGTCTTGCCCTTGACCTCGCCCTGGGTGAAGGCTTCGACGTAGTCGGCGTTCACGCGCGCGGCACGCTCCAGCAGGCGGCTGTGGAGATAGAACACGTCGCCGGGATAGGCTTCGCGGCCCGGCGGGCGGCGCAGCAGCAGCGAAACCTGGCGGTAGGCCACGGCCTGCTTGGACAGGTCGTCATAGATGATCAGCGCGTCCTGGCCGCGGTCGCGGAAGTACTCGCCCATCGTGCAGCCCGAGTAGGCCGATACGTACTGCATCGCCGCCGATTCCGAGGCGCTGGCGGCCACCACGATGGTGTATTCCATCGCGCCGGCTTGCTCCAGCGAGCGCACCACGTTCTTGATCGAGCTGGCCTTCTGCCCGATCGCGACGTAGACGCAGGTCATGTTCTGACCCTTCTGGTTGATGATCGTGTCGATCGCCACCGCGGTCTTGCCGGTCTGGCGGTCGCCGATGATCAGCTCGCGCTGGCCACGGCCCACGGGCACCATCGAGTCGATCGACTTCAGGCCGGTCTGAACCGGCTGGTCCACCGACTTCCGCGCGATCACGCCCGGGGCGACCTTCTCGATGACGTCGGTCATCTTGGCGTTGATCGGGCCCTTGCCGTCGATCGGCTGGCCGAGCGCGTTCACGACGCGACCGATCAGCTCGGGGCCGACGGGCACTTCCAGGATGCGGCCGGTGCACTTGACCGTGTCGCCTTCCGAGATGTGCTCGTACTCGCCCAGGATCACGGCGCCGACGGAGTCGCGCTCGAGGTTCAGCGCGAGACCGTAGGTCGGCTGGCCGTCCTTGGTCGCGGGGAACTCCAGCATTTCGCCGGCCATCGCGTCGGACAGACCGTGGACACGAACGATGCCGTCGGTGACCGACAGCACGGTGCCCTGGTTGCGCACGTCCGCGGAGGCGCCGAGGCCCTCGATGCGGCTCTTGATCAGTTCGGAAATTTCAGCGGGATTGAGTTGCATCGTGTGCTCCCAGTCGGGTCCAGCGGCTCGTCGGCCTGGGCTGTGCGGCGCTGTCCAGGGGTGATTCGGTGCCGTCGCGCTCGCCGCCTCAGGCGGTGAGCTCGACCTTCATGCGTTCGAGGCGGGCGCGCACCGAGGTGTCGAGTACCTGGTCGCCGACGACGACGCGAACGCCGCCGATCAGCTCCGAGTCCAGGACCACGGACGCGTTGAGCTTGCGGCCGAAACGCTTTTCGAGCGTCTCGGCCAGATCCGACAGTTGCGCATCGTCGAGGGCGAACGCGCTGTGGACCACGGCATCAGCCGCGCCACTGGACGCATTGACCAGGGCTCGGAACTGCGCCGCGACCTCGGGCAGGGCGGCCAGGCGGCCGTTGTCGAGCAGCACGCGCAGGAAGTTGCGCACGCCGTCCTCGACGCCCTGTCCGCTGGCAGCCAGCAACACCTCTTCGACCTGCGACACGGTCACCTTGGGGTTGTCGGCGAAGGCCCGCAGACCGGCGTCGACCGCAACCGCGGCCAGCGCATCGATCTGTCGGCCCCAGGCCGCCACGTCGCCCTGGCGGGCGACCTGGAACAGCGCGTCGGCATAGGGCCGGGCGAGGGTGGCAAGCTCGGCCATGGTCAGAGCTCCGTCTTCAGGCGGGCCAACAGCTCGGCATGGACGCCGGCATTGACTTCGCGGCGCAGGATCTGCTCGGCGCCCTTGACGGCCAGCACGGCGACCTGCTCGCGCAGGGCCTCGCGGGCACGGACGACTTGCTGATCGGCTTCGGCCTTGGCGTCGGCGACGATCTTGGCGGCTTCCTCGACCGCGCGACGCTTGGCGTCCTCGACGATCGCCAGGGCGCGCTTGTCGGCGTCGGCGATGCGCTTGGTCGTTTCCTCGCGGGTCGCGACCAGTTGCTCTTCCACGCGCTTGTTGGCGGTGGCGAGCTCGGACTTGGCGCGGTCGGCAGCGGCGAGGCCGTCGGCGATCTTCTGCGCGCGCTCATCCAGGGCCTTCGCAAGCGGCGGCCAGATGTAGCGCATCGTGAACCAGACAAGGATCGCGAAGACGATCGCTTGCAGGATCAGGGTGGCATTGATATTCACGACTCGATCCTTTCGTTCGTGAAAGGCTCGTCAGCGATCAGGCGGCCAGTTGGAAGGGGTTCGCGAAGGCGAAGAGCAGGGCGATGGCGACGCCGATCAGGAAGGCCGCGTCGATCAGGCCGGCCAGGATGAACATCTTGGTCTGGAGCTCGTTGATCAGCTCCGGCTGGCGGGCCGAGGCTTCGAGGAACTTGCCACCCATCAGGGCAATGCCGATCGACGCGCCGATGGCGCCCAGACCGACGATCAGACCGCAAGCCAGCGCGACGAGGCCGAGGATGTTTTCCATGATGACTCCTAGTGAGTTTTGGTGAGGGAAAGGGAAAGAGATCAGTGAGCGTCGTGCGCCTGACCGACATAGATCAGCGTCAGCATCATGAAGATGAATGCCTGCAGCGTGATCACAAGAATGTGGAACAAGGTCCACACAGTACCCGCGACGAGATGGCCGAAGGCCAGCCCGAAACCGGTAAGCGAGAGCGTGAACGCACCACCCATCAGCGCGATCAGCATGAACACGAGTTCGCCGGCGAACATGTTGCCGAACAGCCGCATGCCGTGCGAAACGGTCTTGGCCAGGAACTCGATCATCTGCATGAGGAAGTTCACCGGGTAGAGCACGACCTTGTCGCCGAAGGGCGCCGCGACCAGCTCATGGGCCCAGCCGCCGAGGCCCTTGATCTTGATGTTGTAGACCAGGCAGACCACGAGCACGCTGACCGACAGACCTAGGGTGGTCGAGAGGTCGGCGGTCGGCACGACCCGCAGGTAGTCCTTGAAGCCCAGGGCCGGACCGGCTTCGTGCCAGATGGCCGGCAGCAGGTCGACGGGCAGCATGTCCATGAAGTTCATCAGGAAGATCCAGACGAACACGGTCAGGGCCAGCGGCGAGACCAGCTTGCGGCTGGTGGCGTTGTGGATGACGCCCTTGGCCTGGTTCTCGACCATCTCGTAGAGGATCTCGACGAAGGCCTGGAAGCGACCGGGCACGCCCGAGGTCGCGCGGCGGGCCGCGCGCCACAGCACGGTGCAGCCGATCAGGCCGAGCAGCACCGAAAAGAAGACCGAATCCAGGTTGAACACGCTGAAGTCGACGATCGAGGTCTGCTTGACGCTCTCGAAGTCGAAGTTCTTCTGCAGGTGCTGGAGGTGGTGAACGATGTACTCGCCGGCGGTCGGGCCGTTTCCTTCGCTTGCCATGTCTTGCGTCTCTCTCGATCGTCCGTTCATCGACCCCGCCGCAGCAGGGCCACCCAACCAGCCTTCAGGCTCACCACCAGGGTGGCGACCAGCGCCACCCACTCGACCCCCGGATGCAGCCAGGCGACCAGCGCCAGACCGATCAGCATGGCTGCGACCTTGACCCCTTCGAGCACGAAGAAGCCCATCAACCGCCATGGCGCCGGGGAGCCTTCGAGCCGCCGCAGACCGAGGGCCATCAGCAGCGCCGGAAGCACCACGATGGCCATGCCGATGCACGCCGCCTCAAACGCCGAGAACCGCCCGGTCCACCCAGCCCAGACCGCAGCACACAGGCCGCCGGCCAGGGCCTGCATCGCCACAAGGCGAAGCGGCGACCCGGTCGAGGGCTGCGCTGCGCGCCAGGCCTCGGCCTGGGCGCGGGTCCAGGGAGTCCCCGGGGGCTCGTCAACAAGCCCGTTGTCTGCCGTCTCGTCGGCCGACCACGTGGCACGATGACGCTCAAGCATCGTTCGTGCTCCTTCGGTCGATGTCGTCTCCGACCCCGGCTTCACAGGCGCCGCGCGGTCTGAAAGGTCCACGCTGGCGTCGCTCATCGGGGTCGTCTCCGGCAAACCCATCGAGTGTACGTGATTACCCTCACGATTGACCAGCCCCCCGCCGCCAAAGACCCGGAACGGCGAGGGCTCCGCCCGGCCGCCCTCGCGCTTGCAATGCTCTTGCTGCTTTTCGTCGGCTGCGCCCACGGCCCGCTGCCGGGCGGCTCCGAGGGCGTGCAGCGACCGCCCCACCATGGGCCGGAGGGCTTCCGCAACCGGGGCGAGGCCATCGAAGACAAGGGCCTCCTGACCCTGCTCAAGTGGCGCTGGCAGGCCTGGCGCACGCAATTGCCGCCGCCGCCGCAGGCCCCGGTGCCGCAGCAGCCCCCTGACTTGGTGTTTCTTCAGCACAACGCCCGGGCCGGCGCGGCCATGCAATCCGCGGTCACCTGGATCGGCCACGCCAGCATGCTGGTGCAGGTGGCCGGACTGAACCTGTTGCTCGACCCCATGTTCAGCGAGCGGGCCTCGCCGCTGAGCTGGATCGGCCCGAAGCGCGCGCAAGCCCCGGCGCTGACGCCGGCCACGCTGCCGCGCATCGATGCCGTGCTGATCTCGCACAACCACTACGACCACCTCGACCTGCCCAGCCTGCAGGCCCTGGCACGCCAGCCGGGCGGGCCGCCGCGCTGGATCGTGCCGCTCGGCGTCAGCCGGCTGCTCGTCGACGCGGCCCTGCCGGGCGCCGAGCACAGCATCGAGCTGGACTGGTGGCAGGAGACCGACCTGCCCGGCGCCGCCGGCCCGGTGGCGGTGGCGCTGACGCCGGCGCAGCACTGGTCGCGGCGCGGCCTGAGCGACCGCAACCGCACGCTGTGGGGCGGCTTCGCGCTCTTCGCGCCCGAGCTGCACCTGCTCTACACCGGCGACACCGGCTATTCGGACGACTTCCGCGCCATTCGCGCCCGCTATGCCGAGCGCCAGACGCCGGCCCGCGGCGGCGGCTTCGACCTGGCACTGATCCCCATCGGCGCCTACGAGCCGCGCTGGTTCATGCGCGCGCAGCATGTCAACCCGGAGGAAGCGGTACAGATCCACCTCGACCTGGGCGCGCGCCAGTCGGTGGGCGTGCACTGGGGCAGCTTCGAGATGAGCTTCGAGCCGCTCGACCAGCCGCCGCGCGACCTGGCCCTTGCACGCCGCGCCCGCGGGCTGGCCGACGAGGCCTTCCGCACCCTGGCGATCGGCGAGACGCTCAGGCTGCCGCGCCGCCCCCCAGCTCAATAGGCGGCGCGCGCGCCCTCGGCCCCCGGCCGCAGGTCGACGCGCAGGTAGTGCGCGCCGGGCAGGGGGTTGAAGTAGAAGGGCGGCACCTCGACAAAACCCAGCGAGGCATAAAGGCCGCGGGCGGCTTCCATGTCGTCCAGGGTGTCGAGCAGCAGGGCCGAGTAGCCGGCCTGCATCGCCCCGTCGATCAGGGCCTGCGCCAGCCGCCGGCCCAGGCCGAAGCGGCGGAAGGCCGGTCGGACGTAGAGCCGCTTCATCTCGCAGGCATTGGGCGCATCGGCATCGGGCCGCGGGCGGAAGGCGCCGCAGCCGGCCAGCTCGCCCCCGCACCAGGCCAGCAGCAGCAGGCCGCCGGGCTCGACATAGTCGCCGGGCAGGCCGGCCAGCTCGGCCTCAAAACCCTGGAAGGCCAGGTCCACACCCAGGGCCTGCGCATACTCGCGGAACAGCAGGCGCGCCGCGTCCAGCTCGGCCGGCGAGCGGGGGCTCAGCAACTGGACCTCGGGTGTCGCCATCGTGGCGCGACTTTAGCCGGCCCGCCCGCCGCGCTGCGGCCGGCGCCTGCTCAGTCGTACTTGACCGAGCAGCCGTAGGGCACGGTCACCGCCGGGCTGGCCGGCCGGCCTTCGGCAAGCTGGGCCAGCACTGCCGGCACATGCTGGGTGGCCCGGGCGATGTCCTCGGGCTTGGCGCTGGCAATGCTGTCGACCGCGCCGACATAGGCCAGCCGGCCCTGGGGCTGGATGACGACCATCTGCGGCGTGGTCTTGGCGCCGTAGGCGCGGCCGACCACGCCGTCCGGGTCGAGCAGGGTGGCGGCGGGCGCCGCGCCCTGCGCCTTCATCCAGTCGCCCAGGGCCGCCGGGGCCAGGTAATCGCCATGGCGGGGCGAGGTGGAGTTCACCGTCAGCCAGACCACGCCCGCCGACCCGGCCGCCTTCTGCTGGGCCGGCAGGTTGCCGCTGCTGTAGTGCTTGCGGACGAAGGGGCAGCCGGGGTTGGTCCATTCCAGCACCACGGTCTTGCCGGCGAAATCGGCCAGTTGCACGAGCCGGCCGGTGGTGTCCTTCAGGCTGAAGGCCGGGGCGGGCTGGCCGACCGCGGCCGGCGCGGCCTGGGCGGGCAGGCTCCAGGCCAGGGCCGAAGCCGAAAGGACGGCCAGGGCCGCGGACAGATGACGACGTCGCATGCGCTTTCTCCAGGGTCGGGGGACGGCGAGACGGAACAGGGGACAGGGCTCAGAGCGCCGCCACGGCTTGCAGGACTTCCTCGCGGCTCGGCAGTTCACTCAGAAGCTGGGGCTGCGCCTCGGCGCGGCCCGGGAAAAACACATAGACCGGCACGCCGCTGCGGCCGAGGCGGCCCAGCTCGGCGGTGATCGCGGCATCGCGCATCGTCCAGTCGGCACGCAGCTTGAGCACGCGCTTGCCGTCCATCGCGGCCAGCACCTCGGCATCGGCCAGCACGGTGCGCTTGTTGTACTGGCAGGTCACGCACCAGGCGGCGGTGAAGTCGACGAAGACCGGCTGGCCCGCCGCCCGGGCCGCGACGACCTTCTCGGCCGACCAGGGCTGCCAGTCGGCCGACACCGCAGGTTGCGCCGCCGCCGTCAGGGCCGCCCCCTGCCCGGCCCCGGCCTGCCAGCCCGGCCAGGCCCAGCCCAGGCTGGCCGCCAGCAGCAGCAGGCCCAGGCCGCGCCAGACCGTGCGACCCAGGCCGCCCGCCCAGGGCGTGGCCCAGGCCCAGGCCGCAAAGGCCAGGGCCAGCAGCACGCCCAGCAGGCCGACCAGGCCCTCCACCCCCGTCTGCAGGCCCAGCACCCAGCCCAGCCAGACCACGGTGGCGAACATCGGGAAGGCCATCAGCACCTTGAAGCGCACCATCCACAAGCCAGGACGCGGCAGCCGCTTGGCTAGGCCGGGCAGCGCGCTCAGCAGCAGGTAGGGCAGGGCCATGCCCAGGCCGAGCATGGCGAAGACGAGCAGGGCCTGCGCCGTGGGCAGCGCCACCGCCGCGCCCAGGGCTGCGCCCATGAAGGGCGCCGTGCAGGGCGAGGCCACCGCCACCGCCAGCACGCCCGAGAGCGCATCGTCGACCCGCGGATGGCGGGCCCGCAGCCCGCCCAGGCCGGCCGGCAGCAAGCCGCCGATCTCGAAGACGCCGGCCAGGTTCAGGCCGATCAGGGTGAAGAGGACGGCCATGCCCGCGATGAAGGCCGGGCTCTGCAACTGGAAGCCCCAGCCGAGCTGCTCGCCCGCCGCGCGCAGCGCCAGCAGCGCGCCGGCCAGCAGCAGGAAGCTGAGGATCACGCCGGCCGTGTAGGCCAGGCCGCCGCCGACCAGGGCACGGCGGTCCTCGCCATGCTGGGCCAGGGCCAGGGCCTTGAGCGAAAGCACCGGGAAGACGCAAGGCATCAGGTTGAGGATGGCGCCGCCCAGCAGTGCGCCCAGCAGCAGGGCCAGGCTCAGCGCGACCGGCTCGGCCGGCGGCGGCGTGGCGGCCCCGCCGGCCAGCGCGGCCTGCAGGGCGGGCGGCAGCTCGACCGCCTCGACCGGCGGCAGGCCGCTGAGCGCGGCCTCCACGCGCAGCAGCAACGCCTCGCCGCCGGCCGGGCCGGGCAGCACGCGCAGCACCACCGGCAGGCTGGCCGGGCTGCTGCTGCGCTGCGGCGAGAGCGGCCAGGCGGCCTCCAGCACCCCGCCGGTCCAGCGCAGGGCCGGCTCGGCGGCATGGTCGATCAGGGCCTCGACTTCGCTGTAGAGCTCGATCGGCCGCCCCTGCAGCCCGGCCGGCAGGCCCTCGATGCGCAGCGCCAGCGCGCCAGGGTCCAGGGGCGCCGCCCGCGGGCCGTGGCCGTCGTCGACCGGCGCCGAGGCCGCACCCGCCGGCGCCGGCTGATGGCGGGCCTCGGCCTGCGCGCCGGCCACCGCCTGCGGCCGCTGCGCCCAGCTTGCCTCGAAAGCCGCGCGGTGCGCGGCCAACGCGCCCTGGGCGGGCAGGCGGATCCGGAAATCGCCGCCGTCGGGAATGCACTCTTCCTTGCAGACCAGCCAGTCCGCGCGCAGCGACACCTCGAGGCTGTCGCCGCGCCAGTCGGCCGGCAGGCTCAGCGCGACGGGCAGCAGCAGCTCGCCCTCGAAGCCGTAGTTCACCAGCGGGCCCACCCGCAGGCGATGCGGCACCGGCCAGTCGATGGGGCCGAGCTGCACGCCGGGCGGCAGCGTCCATTCCAGCCGGGTCGGCAGGCCGGAATCGCCGGGGTTCTTCCAGTAGGTGTGCCAGTGCGGCTCATGCTGGAGCTTCAGGCCCAGCCACATCGGCTTGCCGGGGCCCAGGCCCTCGGGCGCATGGGCGACCAGCTCGGCGCGCACCTGGGGGGTCTCCACCACCGCCGTCGCGGCGGCCGCGGGCGCGGGCGCCGTGCCCAGGGCCTGGGCCAGCGGCCCGGCGGCCTGGGCGGCCACGGCCGAGGCGAGCAAGGCGGCCGCAGCCAGGCCCCGACGCAGGACGGCGGGCAATCGATCAGGACGGAAAAGGGCAGGCACGGCAGGCTCGTTCGGAGGGGAGACGGACGCAGGGCGGGGCCGCTGCGCAGGGGATTGGAACGGATCGCGCGCCGAGGTTCCCCGCAAGTGCCTCCGGCACCCGGCGCGCACGGTGGCGACGGGACGCCGCAGGCCGATCTTCAGCCGGGCACGGGGCCGTCGAAGCGCAGCATCCACAGCGCCGTCAGGGCCAGCAGCAGGGCCGAGACGCGGTTGAAGCGCCGCATCCGGCGCCCCGGCACCGGCCCGCCAGCCAGCCAGCCACGCAGGGCGGCGCCGAGCACGGCATAGCTGAAGTTGCTGCCGAAGCCGTAGAAGGCCATCACCGCCAGCACGGTCAGCAGGCGCGGCAGGGCCGTGCCCTCCTCGCCCGGCCGCGGCAGCACCCAGCCGGCGCTGAGGGTGAGCGCAAACATCCAGGCCTTGAGGTTGAGAAACTGGAGCAGCACGCCTTCGCGGTAGCCGAGCGGCTGCTCGCGCGTCGGGGTGGCCGCCGGGCCGGCCTCGGCCCGAGCCAGGCGCCAGGCCAGGCTGAGCAGATAGGCCAGGCCCAGCAGCTTGAGCGCGCCGCGCAGCGCCGGCTCGGCTGCCACCAGCGCGCCCACCCCGCTGGCCACCGCCGCCATCAGCAGCAGCCAGCCGCTGGGCACGGCCAGGCAGAAGGGCAGGGCGGCGCGCAGGCCGTGGCGGGCAGCCAGGGCCGTGACCAGCACGGTGTTGGGGCCGGGGGTGAAGGTCATCGTCGTGGCCAGCAGCAGCAGGGCCAGCAGCTCGTTCAAGGGCATGGCGCGAGTGTCGCGGCAGCGCAGGCGGGCGGGCTGCGGGGGACGGATACAACTGGGAGCCGCCCCGCCCGATAGAGTGCGGCCATGGATGAACCGACCGTGCCCATGGGCGAGCCCGAGCTGTGGCGCGCCAGCGACTACCGCCGGGGCCTGCCCCCGGGTGCCGGCACGGGCACCCCGCCGGTCGATCCGCGGCTGCGCAGCCTGAGCCCCTCGCTCTATGCCGACCTCGTGCAAGGCGGGGACGACGGCCGGCCGGCCGACCTGCTCGAAGCCCTGGCCGCCTGCCTGCGCCATGGCTGCGCCGCCACCCTGCAGCTCGAATGGGACGACCATGTGCTGCCGCTGACCATCTTCCCGCGCGAGCGCCTGGTCCATGTGCCGCTGAGCGGCGCGCAGCTCTGGGCCCTGCCCTTCGATCGCCTGCGCCTGATCGAGGCCGAGCCGGCCGTGCTGCGCCCGCCGGGCCGGCCCGGCAGCCCCGCCGAAGCCGCCCCGCCGCCCGCCGCCCGCCCCAGCAGCCTGCCGCTGACCGGCCCGCTCGGGCCCGACCTGCTGCCCCTGAATCCGCTGGACGTGGACTTCGAGCTGCACCTGCCCCCGCAGCCGGATGCCCCGCCCGAGCCGCCGCCCGAGGCCGGCCCCCTGGCCCTGGCGGCCGACTGCCAGCCCCTGGCCCGCCTGGCCTGGGCCCTGGCCGGGCGCGGCGCGCGCGATGCGCTGCTGCCGGGCATCGCCGGCCCGGCGCTCTACCGCTGCACGCCCGACAGCCAGTTGCCGCCCGAAGCCAGCCGCGGCTGGCGCGAGGCCTGGCGGCGCCTGCACGACCAACCGGTCAGCGTCGAGACGGTGGCCGGCTGGCCCGGCATGGAGCCGGCCCAGGCGCGCCGGCTGCTGAACGGCCTCTACCTGCAATCGGGCCTGATCGTCAGCCGATCGCATGTGGCCCTGACCTGGAGCGCCTGGTTCGGCGCCCTGCTCGACCCGGAGCGCTGAGCCGGCCGCGCGCGCCCCGCGCCGGCCTCAGCCGCCCAGCGCTTCCCAGCGTTCGAGCGCGGCGAGCAGTTCCTCGTCCAGCGCCGCATGGCGGGCCTGCAGGGCGGCGTAGTCGCTGCTGCCGAGGGTGGCGTAGAGGCCGGGATCGGCCAGCCGCGCTTCCAGCGCCTTCTGCTCGGCCTCCAGCGCGGCCAGGCGCTCGGGCAGGGCGTCCAGCTCGCGCTGCTCCTTGTAGCTGAGCTTGCGCCGCGCGACGGCGGGCGCCGCGGCGGGCGGCGGCGGCGCGACCGCGGCAGCCACCGGCGCGACCGGCGCCGCACTGCGCGCGGCCTTGGCTGCGGTGGCTTGCAGCGCGGCGGCGCGGCGCGACTGGACCAGCCAGTCCTCGATGCCGCCTTCGTATTCCTTCCAGCGGCCCTCGCCCTCGGCGCCTTCGGCGACCAGCACGCTGGTCACCACCGCATCGACGAAGCGCCGGTCGTGGCTGACCAGGAAGACGGTGCCGGGGTAGCTGGCGAGCAGCTCCTCCAGCAGCTCCAGGGTCTCGATGTCGAGGTCGTTGGTCGGCTCGTCGAGCACCAGCACATTGGCCGGCTGCGCGAACAGCCGGGCCAGCAGCAGGCGGTTGCGCTCGCCGCCCGACAGGGTGCGGACCGGCGCATTCGCGCGCTGCGGCGGGAAGAGGAAATCGCCGAGGTAGCCGATCACATGCTTGCGCGCGTTGCCGATCTCGACCCAGTCGCTGCCCGGGCTGATGGTTTCGGCCAGGGTCTTCTCCGGGTCCAGCACCTCGCGCAACTGGTCGAAGTAGGCCACCGTGCGCTTGGTGCCGGTGCGGACGACACCCTCGTCGGGCGCCAGGTTGCCGAGGATGAGCTTGAGCAGCGTGGTCTTGCCCGCGCCGTTGGGGCCGACGATGCCGAGGCGGTCGCCGCGCAGCACGGTCAGGTCCAGCCCGCTCACCACCTGGCGCAGGCTGCCGTCGGGCCGCGGCCAGGCCTTGCTGACGCCTTCGAGCACGGCCACCAGCTGGCCGCTGCGCTCGCCGGCATCCAGGTCCAGCTTGACGCGGCCGACCTGGTCGCGCCGCGCGGCGCGCGCCGCGCGCAGGCCTTCGAGCCGGCCGATGCGGGCCACGCTGCGCGTGCGGCGGGCCTCGACGCCCTGGCGCACCCAGACTTCCTCCTGCGCCAGCAGCTTGTCAGCGCGGGCATTGAGCAGGGCCTCGGACTCCAGCTCGCGCTGCTTGGTGGCCTCGTAGGCGCTGTAGCGGCCGGGGTAGCTGCGCAGGATGCCGCGGTCCAGCTCGATGATGCGGGTGGCCACCGCGTCGAGGAAGCTGCGGTCGTGGGTCACCACGATCAGCGCGCCGCGCCATTCGGCCAGCAGCTCTTGCAGCCAGACGATGGCGTCCAGGTCCAGGTGGTTGGTCGGCTCGTCGAGGAAGAGCACATCGGGCTGGGCCACCAGGGCCTGGGCCAGCGCGACCCGCTTCTTCAGGCCGCCCGACAGGCTGTCGACCCGGCGCGCCGGATCCAGCGCCAGGCGCTGCAGGGTGGCGTCGACGCGCTGCTCCCAGGTCCAGCCGTCCAGGGCCTCGATGCGGGTCTGGATGGCGTCGAGGTCGTCGCCATCCTGGTGGGCCTCGTAGCGTTCGCGCAAGGCCTTGGCCTCGGCCACGCCCTCGGACACCGCATCGAAGATGGTGGCCTCGGGCGCGAAGCTCGGCTCCTGCGGCAGGTAGTGGCGGCGCAGGCCCTGCTGCTGCTGGAGCAGGCCGTCGTCGAGCTTTTCCAGCCCGGCCAGGATCTTCAGCAGCGAGGACTTGCCGGTGCCATTGCGGCCGATCAGCCCCAGCCGTTCACCCGCCTCCAGGCTGAGGCTGGCGCGGTCGAGCAGGGCCCAGTGGCCGTAGGCGAGCTGGGCGTCGGTGAGCGAGAGCAGGGCCATGAGATGCGTTCGAGTGAACGCGGATTGTCCCTGCTGGCCGGGGCAGGCCTCAGCGGGCGGCCCGGGCGGCCTGCACCCGGCGCTCGACCGCATCGATGAACAGCGCGCCCACGTCCAGGCCGCTGGCCTTCGTGATCTCCTGGAAGCCGGTCGGGCTGGTGACATTGATCTCGGTCAGGCGCTCGCCGATCACATCCAGGCCGACCAGCGTGAGGCCGCGCGCGGCCAGCAGCGGGCCGACGGCTTCGGCGATGCGGCGGTCGCTGTCCGTCAGCGCCTGCACCACGCCCTTGCCGCCGGCGGCCAGGTTGCCGCGCACCTCGCTGCCCTGGGGAATGCGCGCCAGCACCCAGGGCAGGGGCACGCCCTCGATCAGCAGGATGCGCTTGTCGCCCTGGGCGATGGCCGGCTCGAAGCGCTGCACCATCACCGTCTGCGCGCCGTGGCGGTTCAGGGTCTCGACGATGCTGCCGAGGTTCAGGCCGTCCTCGCGCACGCGGAAGATGCCCATGCCGCCCATGCCGTCGAGCGGCTTGAGGATCAGGTCGCCGTGCGCGGCATGGAAGCGCCGAATGTCGGCCGCGTCGCGCGTCACCAGGGTCGGCGGGATGAGCTGCGGAAACTCCAGGATCGCGAGCTTCTCGGGGTGGTCGCGCAGGGCGCGCGGGCGGTTCAGCACGCAGGCGCCTTCGCGCTCGGCCTGCTCCAGCAGGTGGGTGGCGTAGACGTACTCGGCGTCGAAGGGCGGATCCTTGCGCATGATCACCGCGTCGACTTCGGCCAGCGGCTGCGGCCGCTCGTCGGGCACCTGCTGGGCGGCCTGGAACCAGGCGGCCTCGGTGCCGCCGAGGGCGATGTCGCGCACATAGGCGGTAACCGGGCCGCCGGACTGCCACATCAGGTCGCGCGGCGTGCAGGCCATCAGGCGGTGGCCGCGGGCGGTGGCGGCACGCATCATCGCGAAGGTCGAGTCCTTCGCGATCTTGAAGCTTTCCAGCGGGTCGGCGACGAAGAGCAGGTCCAAGCAGGTCTCCCAGTATCAGGCCCCGCACCCTACACCGGGCGCGAAGGCCCCGCGCCGCAGCGGACGGCCGGGCGCTCAGATCTCGATCTTGGAGCCCAGCTCGACGACGCGGTTGGTCGGCAGGTTGAGGAAGTCCGCCGCCGCCGCGGCATTGCGATGCATGCTGGCGAAGAGCTTCTCGCGCCACAGCGCCATGCCCGAGCCGACCGAGGGAATGACGATGTCGCGGCTGAGGAAGTAGCTGGTCTCCATCTCGTCGAGCTGGCAGCCGCGGCCGACGAGCTGTTGCAGGGCCTCGGGCACGTCGGGGTCGTTCTTGAAGCCGAAGTGCAGTGTGACCTGCCAGCAGTCGTGGCCGAGCGGCTCGATCTGCACGCGGCGGTCGAAACCGATCCACGGCACCTCGTGGTGCTGCACGTTCACGAACAGGTTCTGCTCGTGCAGCACCTTGTTGTGCTTGAGGTTGTGCAGCAGGGCATTGGGCGTCACGTCCTTCTCGGCGCTGAGAAAAACGGCCGTGCCGGGCACGCGCAGCGGCGGGCTGAGGAAGACGGATTCGAGGAAGCCGCGCAGCTCGATGGCATCGTCGCGCAGGCGGTCGGCCATCAGGGCGCGGCCCTGCTTCCAGGTCATCATCAGCGTGAACATGAAGGCGCCGATGGCCAGGGGGAACCAGCCGCCATCGAGGATCTTCACCGCATTGGCGGCAAAGAAGAGCGCATCGACGATGAAGAAGAAGACCGTCGCCAGGACGCACAGCAGCCAGGGGTAGCCCCAGGCATGGCGGATCACGAAGAAGGTCATCACCGTGGTGATGAGCATGTCGGTCGTCACCGCGATGCCGTAGGCCGCGGCCAGCTTGGTGCTGGAGCCGAAGGTCACCACCGCCAGCACGATGCCGGCATACAGGCCCCAGTTCACGAAGGGGATGTAGATCTGGCCGGTGGACTTGACGGAGGTGTGCAGGATGCGCAGCCGCGGCAGGTAGCCGAGCTGGATGGCCTGCTTGGTCACCGAGAAGGCCGCGGTGATCAGGGCCTGCGAGGCGATCACCGTGGCGCCGGTGGCCATGCCGATCAGCGGGTAGAGCGCCCAGGTCGGCGCCATCTCGTAGAAGGGATTCTTGATGTTCTCGGGATGGGCCAGCAGCATCGCGCCCTGGCCGAAGTAGTTCAGCACCAGGGCCGGCATCACCCAGAAGAACCAGGCCATGCGGATGGGCCGCTTGCCGAAGTGGCCCATGTCGGCATACAGGGCCTCGGCGCCGGTCACGCACAGCACGATGGCGCCGAGCGCGAAGAAGGCCGTGCCGGGATGGTTCCAGACGAAGCCCAGGGCATGGTGGGGGCTGAGCGCCGCCAGCACCGCCGGGTTCTGCACGATGTGCACCAGGCCGAGCAGGGCCAGCACCGCGAACCACAGCGCCGTGAAGGGCCCGAAGTAGCGGCCCACTGCCGCCGTGCCGAAGCGCTGCGCGGCAAACAGCAGGGTCAGCACCAGCAGGGTGAGGGGCAGCACCCAGCGGCGCAGGCCGGGCGCGGCGACCTCCAGGCCCTCGATGGCCGAGAGCACCGAGATGGCCGGCGTGATCACGCCGTCGCCATAGAAGACCGCCGTGCCGAAGATGCCCAGGATCAGCAAGCCGCGGCGCAGCCGGGGCTTGTCCTTCACGGCGGTGGAGGCCAAGGCCAGCATGGCGATCAGGCCGCCCTCGCCGTTGTTGTCGGCGCGCAGGATGAGCGCGACGTACTTGAAGGAGACGATGACCGTCAGCGTCCAGAACACCAGGGACAGCACGCCCAGCATGTTGTCGGGCGTGAACTCGACATGTCCGTGGTTGAAGACTTCCTTGAGCGCGTACAGCGGGCTGGTGCCGATGTCGCCGTACACCACGCCGATGGCGGCGAGGGCGGCGGCCGCGAGCGAGGCGCGACTGGCCTGGGGGTCATGGTTTGCGGACACAGGGCAGACGGATCAGCCAGGGAAGGCGCATTGTGCGCCGAGCCGTCCGCCGCGCAGGAGAGATTGCGGCAATGCAGCAAATCACCGTCTTTCAGCCCCCGGATCAGGCGGGGGCCAGATCGAAGGCAATGCAGATGCGCTCGGTCTCGCCGTCGAAGGGCAGGGTGCGGTGGAAGAGCGAGGACGGGAAGAAGACCACATCGCCCGCACGCGGCTGCAGCACGGTCTCGGGCCAGTCGGCGCGCTGGCGGGGGTAGCCGTCGCCATCCAGGCTGAAGGCGATCGCGCCGTCCTGCCGGCCCGGCGGCGGCTCGGGCACTTGCAGGTAGACCACGCCGGACAGCCAGCCCTCCTCGTGGATGTGCGCGCTCAGGTGGCCGCCGCGCCGCATGGCCACCGACCAGGCACCGCTGAAGACCGGCTCGGCCGGGAAGTCGCGGGCATAGACGCCGAGCGCCGGATCGAGGCCGGCGCGGTAGGCCAGCAGCGCGTCGCGCAGCAGCTCGGCCAGGGCGCGGAAGGAGGCTTCGGGTCGCTTGAACAAGTGGCCGGCGGACTGCACGCCGTGGTGGAGCCGGCCCTGCTTGCGCTCGGCGATCTTGGCCTCGCGCAGGTCGCGCAGCAGGGCGGCGCGCAGGGGGCTGTCGGGCTCGGCCAGGGCGTCGAGGCGGCCGTGGTGAATGGCGCGGATGGGCTCGGGGCAGAAGCCGCAGGGGTCGGGCAGGCCATGCTCGTGCGCATGATGGGCCGACAGGGTGGCCACCAGCGGCGCACGGTGCGGCCCGGCGGCCAGCAGGCGGGCCAACTGGCTGCGGAAGGCCTCGGTGCGGCCGAGCTTGTAGAGGGCGTAGAGCCGGCGCTCGGCGGCATCGTGCAGCGTGGTCTGCTCGAAGCAGGCCAGCGCGGCTTCGAGCTGGCCGCCGTCGAAGGCGACCACGCCCAGGGCGTAGTGCGCCGCGGCATGCGCCGGGTCGAGGGCCAGCGCGGCGCGGTAGGCGGCCACGGCCTCGTCGACGCGGCCCTGGTCCCAGCGGGTCTCGCCCAGGCGGGTGTGGGTGTCGGCGGCCAGGGCCGGCTCGGGCGCGCCGCGCAGCGCGGCCTCGAAGGCCTCGGCCGCTTCGTCAAGCCGGCCCTGGCTGCGCAGCGCGGTGCCCAGGTTGTGGCGCAGCCGCGGCAGTTCGCGCTGGCGCAGGGCCTCGCGGTAATGGTCGACGGCCTCGTCCAGCCGGCCCTGGGCTTGCAGCACGGCGCCCAGGTTGCCCAGGGTCTCGACCGTTCCGGGCGCCTGGGCCAGGGCGGCGCGGAAGGCGGCCTCGGCCTCGTCCAGCCGGCCCAGACGCTGCAGGGTGGTGCCCAGGTTGTAGTGCGCCACGGTCAGATCCGGCCGGGCCGCGAGCACGGCGCGGTAGCTGGTCACCGCCTCGGCAAGCTGGCCGGCGGCGGCCTGGGCCACGGCCAGGTTGAAGCGCAGCTCGGGCGCCTGCGGCGCAAGCTGCACCGCCCGCTGGAAGCTGAGCACAGCGGCGGCATGGCGGCCCTGCTCGTTGAGCGCACTGCCCAGCAGGTTGTGCAGCAGCAGGGCCTCGGGGTGCTTGCCCAGGGCCTTGCGCGCCTGGGCTTCAAGCTGCGGCCAGCGGCCGGCCTGGGCCAGGGCGATCAGGGCCTGCGTGTCCTGGGGCGAGAGCGGAACGGGGGCGCGGGGCGGCATGGTCGGCGGACGCAGGGGCGGGTCGATGGGCGAGGACGGGCGCAGCTTGTAGCACCGCCCCGCCGCCCGCGGCAGCGGCGAAACGCGGGGGCCGCGGGCGGCGGATGCGCGCGTTTCCCGCAGGCTGCATCCAGGACACGTCTGCTTACAGTGGCCGACCGCCCGGACCCCGGGTCCCATGCCCCAGGAACCGCCATGCCCCGCACCGCATCGTCTGTCGCCCATCCTGCCGAGCCTTCGGCACCCCGCCCGGCCGGCGATCGCATGCCGCCCGGCCGGCCGCGACGCGCGGGCCTGCGCCGGGGGCTGGCGGGCCTGGGCCTGCTGGCTGCCACCCTGCCGGCGTGGGCGGCGGATTTCGGCGCGGCCCTGCGCATCCCTGGCGCGCAACGGCCCGACCTGCTGCTGCAACGCGATGCCAGCTCGGCCGCCCTGCCCTCCTGCGCGCGGCTGCAGGGCCTGGCGGGCGGGCGCCACCATCGCGTCCAGCTCATCTCGGCGCAAAGCGGCCAGCCCATCGTCTTCGAGCTGATCGAGCCCAAGGTCTTCGACTGCCAGCGCGGCCATCCGCTGGTGCTGCACGGCCACGGCTTCGGCGGCTCGCGCACGGTCGACCCGGCCGGCACCTTCCTCGAACGGCTGCAAGCCCAGGGCCATGCGGTGATCAGCCTGGACCTGCGCGGCTTCGGCGAAAGCGGCGGCACCGTGCGGGTGATGGACCCCAACACCGACGGCCGCGACCTGCTGCAGGTGCTGGAATGGGCCGAGACGCACCTGGACTTCCTCGCCCACGACCCCCAGCCCGGCGGCGGCCACAACCTGGTGGCCGGCGCCACCGGCGGCAGCTACGGCGGCATGTTCCAACTGCTGCTGCACAACCTGGATGCGAAGCGCCGCCTGGACGCCCTCACGCCCGACATCACCCCGCACGACCTGCGCGACAGCCTGAACCCGAACGGCGTCATCAAGACCGCCTGGGTCGCGCTGCTGGTGGCCCTGGGCGAGACAGGCGCCAGCCAGAAGCTGATCGGCGGCCTGGACCCGCTGATCCGCGAGACCCTGGTGCGCGGCGTGGCGACCAACACCTTCCCGGCCGGCGCCCTGCCCTTTTTCTACTACCACTCGGCCAAGTACTTCCTGGATGGCCTGCCGGCAGCGCAGCAGACGCCGATGCGCTTCCTCGGCGCCGGCCTGTCGGGCAGCCTGGGCTATGACTTTCCGGCCGTCCCGCCGCCGCCCGTCAGCATCCTGTTCAGCCAGGGCATGCGCGACACCCTGTTCAACTTCAACGCCGGCTTCGCCAACTTCCAGGGCTACCGCGCGCGTGGCGGCGACGTGCGACTGCTGAGCCACGAGGGCGGCCACATCCTGCCCGGCAGCGGCACCGTGCTGGGCGCGCTGGCGCCCCTCGCCCCGGCCCAGGCCGCGCTGCAGGCCAGCCTGGGCGCCCTGGGCCTGAGCCTGCCCGACACCCAGGCGCCCGCCGGCCCCGAGCGCTGCGGCCGGCTCGACCGCCTGGATGCCACCCTGGCCTTCCTGAACGAGAAGCTGCAACCGCCGGCCGCCACCCCGCCCAGCGCGGCCGTGGCCGCCGACCTGGCCCGGCTGCGCAGCGAGGTCTGCCTCTCCCTCGCCCCCGACCAGGCCCTGTGGCTGAGCCCCGCCCGCCTGGCCGGCGCCAACCTCGTGTCCGCCCGCCTGCCGGCGCGCAGCGTGCCGCTGGCGCAGGGCCTGACCGGCGCGGGCAGCCTGGTCGCGCCGGTCTTCGTGCCGCTGAGCGGCCTGCCGGCCGACCGCCGCGTCCTGGCCGGCATCGGCCAGCTCGACCTGACCCTGAGCGCGCCGCTGGCCGCGCTGACGCCCTGCGTGCGCGCCCGGCTTGGCGCCGCCGCCGACCCGCTGCTGGACTTGCAACTGGGCTGCGATCCCATCGTGCTCGTCGGCTGGGGCGCACGCCGCGGCAACGGCGCGCCGCGCCTGATCGACGAGCAGCTCACCCCCCTGCGCGGCCTGAAGCGCCACACCCTGCCGATGGTCGGCGTGGCCGAGCGCCTGGCCCCGGGCGAGACCCTGGGCCTGCTGCTGCACGGCGCCCATCTGCAATATGCGAGCAGCGTGTCACGCGACCTGCTGCTGCCGGCCGTGACCGTGCAGGGCTCGGTGAGAGTGCCGCTGGAGCGCTGAGCCGGCGGGCCGGCTGGGGCGGCCCCGTTGCCTGAAGCCGGTCAGCCCGCCCCGAATCACCGGCCGGGCCGGGCGGCCCCGCCCGCAGGCTCAGCCCGCCGGCGCGGCCAGCACGCGCAGGAGGAAGGCCTCGATGGCCTCGATCTCCTCCGGGCTCACCGAGTGAGGCATGGGGTAGCGCTGCCAGTCCACCGCATGGCCCAGGGCCGCGAGCTGGTCGCGCGACGCCTCGGCCCGCGCGATTGGGATGATCGGGTCCCAGTCGCCATGGGCCAGGAAGATCGGCGTGGCCGCATTGGCCGCATGGCGCTCGGCCGCCGTCGTCCCCGCCAGCGGCAGGTAGCCCGACAGGCCCACCAGGCCGGCCAGGCGATTCGGCTGGCGCAGGCCGACCATCAGCGTCATGGCGCAGCCCTGCGAGAAACCCATCAGCACGATGCGCTGGCTGGGCATGCCGCGCGCGATCTCGGCCGCGATCAGCGCATCGATCTGGGCCTGCGATTCGCGCAGGCTGGCCTCGTCCTCGCGGCGCAGCAGGTCGGCCTCGCGGATGTCGTACCAGGCGCGCATCACATAGCCGCCATTGATCGTCACCGGCCGCTTGGGCGCATGCGGCAGCACATAGCGCACCGCGCCGAGGGCCGAGAGATCCAGCTCGCGGCAGACCGGCACGAAGTCATGCCCATCGGCCCCCAGGCCGTGCAGCACGATCACGGTGGCGACAGGGGCGGCGCCGGCCGGGCCGGCGAGGAGTTCAACGGTGTCGAGGGTCATGGCATGAAGAAGGTCGTGACAGGGCCAGGTGATCAGGCGCAAAAGATTCGAGGGATGGCGAAGCGGGCTTGACGGGTGAGGCCAGGTCGAGCGGTCAGCCGCCGTCGGTACACGGCAGGTTCACACCCCCCGCCCTCGATCCGCCGCAAACCGCCCGCGCCACACCCCGAACTGCCCCGCCTCGATCGCCGCGCGCATCTCGCGGGTGAGCTGCTGGTAGTAGTGCAGGTTGTGGATGCTGGCGAGCATGGGGCCGAGCATTTCGCCGCAGCGGTCGAGGTGATGAAGGTAGGCGCGGCTGAAGCCGCCGGGGCCGCCTTGCTCGACCGGCACGCCGCTGGGGCCGGCGCAGGCGTAGCAGGCGCAGCTCGGGTCCACCGGGCCGGGGTCGCTGCGGTGGCGGGCGTTGCGCAGCTTCAGGTCGCCGTAGCGGGTGAAGAGGTGGCCGTTGCGGGCGTTGCGGGTGGGCATGACGCAGTCGAACATGTCGATGCCCTGGGCCACGGATTCGACCAGGTCTTCGGGCGTGCCCACGCCCATCAGGTAGTGCGGCTTGTGCGCCGGCAGGCGCGGGCCGAGGTGGGCCAGGATGCGGCGCATCTCGGCCTTGGGCTCGCCGACGCTGAGCCCGCCGACGGCGATGCCGGGCAGGTCCAGGGCCTCCAGGCCGGCCAGGCTTTCGTCGCGCAAGGCCTCGAACATGCCGCCCTGGACGATGCCGAACAGGGCATTGGGGTTCTCGAAGCGGCCCATGGCCTCCTGGCAGCGCCGGGCCCAGCGCAGGCTCAGTTCCATCGAGCTGCGGGCCTCGGCCTCGGTCGTGACATGGCCGGCGGCCTCCTGCGGGCTCAGGCCCTGGATGCTGGCGGCGCTGCTGCCGGGCTTCCAGTAGGGCGTGCATTCGTCGAACTGCATGACGATGTCGCTGTTCAGCACGGTCTGGATGCGGATGCTTTCCTCGGGCGTGAGCAGCAGCTTGTCGCCGTTGACGGGGGAGGCAAAGCGCACGCCTTCCTCGCTGATCTTGCGCATCTCGCCCAGGGACCAGACCTGGAAGCCGCCGCTGTCGGTGAGGATGGGCTTGTCCCAGCCCTCGAAGGCATGCAGGCCGCCGAAGCTGCCGATCACGTCCAGCCCCGGCCGCAGCCAGAGGTGGAAGGTGTTGCCCAGGATGATGGGGGCGCCGATGGCATGCAGGTCGCGCGGCGTCATGCCCTTGACGGTGCCGTAGGTGCCGACGGGCATGAAGACCGGCGTCTCGACGACGCCATGGGCCAGGGTGAGGCGGCCGCGGCGGGCATGGCCCTCGGTGGCGAGCAGGTCGAAATGCAGCATGGGGTGATTGTCGGGCCGGGCCTGGGGGCGGGCGGCGGCGGCTGGGGGCGGCCGCGACCTTCTGGGGCGGGGGCGGCCGGGGATGACGGAGGCGGTCTGAGGCGGGGACGCTGTGGCCGTGCGTCCACAGCTCTGCCAACGCGAATCATTCTCAAATACACTCGCGAATGATTCGCAACACGATCTTCGACCCTTGGGTTGGAGATCGCCCGGGGATCGCCCCCCCCGCCGCCCGGCGCGGGACCGCCCGCCCTGCCGCCCGCCCGCTTTCCGCCACGATGTCCGCCGCCCTGGCCCCTGCCCCCTTCACCGCCCCGCTGTCGCGCCCGGCCGTCTCCGGCCTGACGCTGGCCGTGCTGCTGGCCCACGGCCTGCTGGGCATGGGCCTGCTCCTGGGGCTGAACGCGCCGGAGGCCCCGCCGCTGCGGCCGGTGGTCGAGGCGGTGCTGCTCGCCCCGCCGGCGGTGCCCGCCGCCCCGGCCCGCGCCCTGCCGCCGCCGCCGCGGCCGGCGCCACGCCCGGTCGCCCGGCCGCTGCCGCGCCCACCGGTGCCCCTGGCCACGCCCCAGCCTGCGCCCCTGCCCGAGCAGGACAGCGTGCCCCCGCTGCCCGTCGCCGAACCGCTGGCCGAGCCCGCGCCCCGCTTGCCGACCGAAGCGGCCACGGCGGTCGCCACCCGCAGCGATCCCGGGCCCGCCGAAGCCCCGCCGCGCCCGGCCCCGCCGCCCGCGCCCGCCCAGGATCCGGCCCCGCTGCCACCCGGCGCGCTGCGCTACCGCCAGGCGCCGGCGCCGTCCTACCCCCTGCTCTCGCGCCGCCAGCAGGAGGCCGGCACGGTGATGCTGCGCATCCTCGTCGATGCCCTGGGCCGGCCGCGCGAATGGCGGATCGAGACCAGCTCGGGCCACCCGCGCCTGGATGCCGCCGCGCTGGCCGCTGCCGCGCAGACCCTGTTCGAGCCGCCGCCGCAGGCGCCGGCCCGCGGCGTCTGGGTGCTGGCGCCGATCAACTTCGTGCTGGGCCGCTGAGCGCGCGCCGGCCTTCCCTTCCTGCTTCGCCCCGTCCGCTTTCCGGAGCCTCCCGATGACCGAATCCAACCCCCTGGGCCTGGCCCATCTGCTGGCCAGCACCGATGCGGTGGGCCGCGCGCTCTTCGTCGTCCTGCTGCTGATGTCGGTGGCCTCGTGGACGGTGATGGCCGTGCAAGCCCTCGCCCGCTGGCGCGGCCGGCAGCGCGGCAGCGCCTTCCTGACGCGTTTCTGGGACGCGCCCTCGCTGGCCGCCGTCGGCCGCGAACTGGCCGAGACCGCCCCGCAGGAGGCCTTCGGCCGCCTGGCCCAGCGCGCGCTGGAGGCCCGCGCCCACCACGACACCCACAGCGCCGGCGATGCCCAGCACCTGGCCGAGGCCGGCGGCCTGCACGACTTCGTCGAGCGCGCAATCAAGCAGGGCCTGGACGAAGAGGCGCTGCGCGCCGAGCACGGCCTGACCCTGCTGGCCACCGTCGGCGCCACCGCGCCCTTCGTCGGCCTCTTCGGCACGGTCTGGGGCGTGTACCACGCACTGATCGGCATCGGCGCGGCCGGCAGCCTGGGCACGCTGGACCAGGTCGCCGGCCCGGTCGGCGAGGCCCTGGTGATGACCGGCCTGGGCCTGGCCGTCGCGATCCCCGCCGTGATGGCCTACAACACCCTGGTGCGCGGCAACCGCCTGCAGGCCGGCCGGCTCGACGGCTTCGCGCATCAGTTGATGAGCCTGGTGGCCACCGGCGCCGCGCTGGGCCGCGGCCCGGCCGAGACGCCGTCGCAAGCCCCGCGCGACGCCGCCCGCTCGGCCCAGCCGGCCTGAAGCCCGCCCCCACCCAAGGAGCCGCCCATGGCCTTCGGCAATTTCGACCGCTCGCGCAGCGGCGCCCCGCTGGCGGAGATCAACATGGTCCCGCTGATCGACGTGATGCTGGTGCTGCTGGTGATCTTCATCCTGGCCGCGCCGCTGGCCGCCCACCAGGTGGCGCTGCAACTGCCCAAGGTCAGCGCCGAGCCGCTCCAGGCCGAGCCCGAGCGCATCGATTTCGCCATCGATGCCGAAGGCCGCCGCCTCTGGAACGGCCAGGCCCTGAGCCGCGACGAGGCCGCCACCCGCTTCGCCGAGGCCGCCCAGCGCCAGCCGCAGCCCCTGCTGCAATTGCGCGCCGACGAGGCCGTGGCCTACCGCCTGGTGGCCGAGACCCTGGGCGACGCCTCGCGCGCCGGCCTCGCCCGCATCGGCTTCCTCAGCCAGCCGGCGCCCTGAGACGAGTGAGCGAGCCCGCCCTGCCCGCGCATGCCGCCCGGCGCGGCGCGCCCGCCTGGCGCCCCGGCTTCACGCGGTCCCGCGATCCCCGAATCCCGCTTTCCCCGCTCCCGGTTCCGTTCCCCGCCAGCCTGCGGGCGCCCCCGGCGCCCCGCACCGTCCCGCCGCACGGGGACGGCGATGCCAGCCACCGAGCCCCCGGCCCCTTGCAGACCTTCCTCGGAGACTGGCCATGACCCCCCCTTCCCTGCACCCGCTGACCCGGGCCCTGCGGCATGCGCTGCGCGCCCGCCCCGCCGCCGCGCAAGCGGCGCCCCGGCCCGCGACCGCACGCCGCCTGCTGCCGCTGGGCGCGCTGGCGGCTGGCTTCGGCCTGGCCGGCTTCGGCCTGCCCGCAGCCGCCCAGGCCGAAGCGCCGACCGAGCTGGCCCAGGCCGAGCCGCCGCCTGCCGCGCCCGCCCGCCCGGTCGCCGCAGCCGACCCGCCGCGCATGCCGGCCGTGCAGGTGCGGGCCGAATCGGAAGGGCCGCCGCCCAGCAAAGCCAGCTACCAGGCCATCACCACCACCGCCGGCAAGGGCCAGCAGGAGCTGCGCGACATCCCGCAATCGGTGACGGTGATCCCCGAGAAGCTGATGGACGACCGCAACCTCGACACGCTCAAGGGCGCGCTGCACGGCGCGGTGGGCATCGCCTTCGAGGCCGGCGAGGGCGGCGCGATCGGCGACCTGATCCGCCTGCGCGGCTTCGCCACCCGCGGCGACATCTTCCTCGACGGCATGCGCGACATCGCGCAATACAACCGCGACACCTTCAACCTCGACCGCATCGAGCTGCTGCGCGGCTCGGCCTCCATGCTCTACGGCCGCGGCTCGACCGGCGGCATCATCAACCAGGCCAGCAAGCAGCCCTTCGGCCTGACCCAGCATGAGGCCGACCTCACGATCGGCACCGACGACTACCGCCGCGTGACCGGCGACTTCAACTGGCGCCTGGGCGAGAACGCCGCCCTGCGGCTGAACGTGATGAAGACCGATGCGGACAGCACCCGCAACGGCCCCGAGACCCACCGCGAAGGCTTCGCGCCCACGCTGCGCTGGGGCATCGGCCAGCGCAACGAGTTCAGCGTCGGCGCCTACCACCTGAGCTACGACGACGTGCCCGACTACGGCTTCCGCTGGCTCAACGGCCGGCCGGTCGATGCGGCGGCCGAGCGCTGGTACGGCAGCGAGTCGGACTATCAAAAAGACTCGGCCAACAGCGTCTTCTTCACCTGGCTGCACCGGCTGGAGGGCGGCGGCGAGATTCGCACCAGCTTCCGCGACGGCCGCTACAAGCGCGACCTCTGGGCCACCACGGCGGGCCTGTCGGGCGTGGCGAACGAGGATGCCATCACCGACGCCTCGACCATCAACCGCGGCAACCAGACCCGCGCCGCCAAGGATCGCCACCGCTTCCTGCAGACCGACTACAGCGGCCGCGCGAACTGGTTCGGCCTGAAGCATGAGCTGCTGGCCGGCGCCGAGATCGCGCACGAGGACACCACCACCTTCGCCTACACCGGCACGCCGGCCAAGGGCGCGATCACCTGGGCCGACACGGGCGGCACGCCGGCCGTTGTCGACACCCGGGTGAAGGTGCGCAACACCGCCTTCCGGGCCAACACGGTGGGCCTCTATGCGCAGGACACGGTGCAGATCGCACCGCACTGGAAGCTGATGCTCGGCGCACGCCACGACCGCTTCAGCGCCGACTACGAACGCCGCACCGGCGGCCCGCTCGACCGCAAGGACGCGATGTGGAGCCATCGCGAGGGCCTGCTGTGGCAGCCCGACGCGATGTCGAGCTACTACATCTCGCACGGCACCTCCTTCAATGCCTCGGGCGATCTCTACCAGTTCGACGACCGCAGCGCGAACACCGCACCGGAGAAGAGCCGCAACATCGAGATCGGCGCGAAGTGGGATCTGCGCGAGGGCAATCTCTCGCTGCGCACGGCCCTGTTCCGCACCGAGAAGTTCAACGAGCGCAACACCGACGTCGACCAGGCCGCCGACGCCTACCTGCTCAATGGCAAGCGCCACACCGACGGTATCGAGTTCGAGCTGGCCGGCCGGCCGCACCCGGCGGTGGAGGTCTTCGGCGGCATCGCCTACATGCGCGGCAAGATCGACGAGGCCGGCAGCTCGGCCAGCTCGCAAGCCACCGTCGGCAAGGACAGCGGCCTGACGCCGCGCTGGACCGGCAACATCTTCGTCACCTGGGCCTTCGCGCCGAAGTGGCGGCTGGGCCTGGGCGCCGACGGCATGAGCGACCGCGTGCCCGCGCAGGCCGAGGCCGGCAGCAACCGCGCACCCGGCTATGTGAAGGCCGATGCCCTGCTCGAATACGACGCCGGCCCCTGGCGCACCAAGCTGCTCATCAGCAACCTGACCGACAAGGTCTATGCCGACGGGCTCTACCGCGGCTTCACCGTTGCCGGGCCGACGCGCAGCGCGCTGCTCACCCTGGGCCTGAAGTTCTGATCCTCCCCCCGGCCCGGTGCGTCCGGGCCTTTGATGCGGCGCGGGTCCTCGAGGGCTCGCGCCGCTTTTTTCCGCAAGCCCACGCCACGGAGACCCGCCATGCTGCTGCACATCCCCGCCGTCCTGCGCGGCGACCGCCTTGCCCAGGCCCAGGCCCTGCTGCGCCAGGCCCGCTGGATCGACGGCCGGGCGACGGCCGGGCCGCAGTCGGGCGCGGTCAAGTCCAACCAGCAGATCGCCGAGGACGACCCGGCCGGTGCCGCGCTGCGCGAGCTGGTGCTGGCCGGCCTGGCCGAGAGCGCGCTGTTCTTCGCCGCCGCGCTGCCGCGCAAGATCTACCCGCCGCTGTTCAACCGCTACGGCGGCGCGATGAACCGCTTCGGCAAGCACATCGACAACGCGGTGCGCCTGATCCGCCACGGCCCGCTGCGCGGCCAGTCGGTGCGCACCGACCTGTCGGCCACGCTCTTCCTGGCTGCGCCCGAAAGCTACGACGGCGGCGAGCTGGTGATCGAGCACAGCTTCGGCGAGCAGCGCATCAAGCTGCCCGCCGGCGACCTGCTGCTCTACCCCGGCACCAGCGTGCATGCCGTCGAGCCGGTGACGCGCGGCGAGCGCCTGGCCAGCTTCTTCTGGGTCGAGAGCATGGTGCGCAGCGAGGCGCAGCGCGGCCTGCTCTTCGAGCTGGACCGCCACCTGCTCAGCCTGCGCGAGCAGCTCGGCGAGACCGACGCCACCGTCGGCCTGACCGGCCTCTATCACAACCTGCTGCGGCAGTGGGCCGAGGCCTGAGCGCGGCATCGCACGTCCCACCGCCCCCACCCACGCCCCCGCGGATGGGGTGGGCACCGCGCCCCTGCTGTCACGCAATCGTCACAGGGGATGGGGAAGCTCATGGGCTTTGCCACCTTTCGAGGGACCGACCATGCCCCGCCTCCACCCCGCCCTCCGTCCGCTCGGCCTCGCACTGGCCAGCCTCGGCACCGCGCTGCTGCTGGCCCCGGCCAGCGCCTCGGCCCAGGGCCTGAGCGCCAGCCGCGTCTGGCAGTACGACCATGCCAACACCGGCGTGGCCGGCCAGAAGGCCGAGATCGTCGCCTTCGATGCCGTGACCGACACCCTGTGGGTGGCCGGCGTGAAGGGCGTGGACGTGCTCAGCCGCAGCACCGGCGGCCTGGTGCAGCACATCGATGTGAGCGGCTTCGGCACCATCAACAGCGTGGCCATCCACAACGGCGTGGCCGCCTTTGCGATCGAGAACAGCGTCACCCGCACCAGCCCGGGCAGCGTGGTCTTCTTCGACACCGCCACCCGCACGCAAAGCGGCGCGGCCCTGACCGTCGGCGCCCTGCCCGACATGCTGACCTTCAGCCCCGACGGCAGCCGCGTGCTGGTGGCCAACGAGGGCACGCCGACCGGCGGCCTGGACCCGGTCGGGGGCGTCAGCATCATCGACGTGGCCAGCCGCACGGTGAACACCGTGAACCTCGACCCGTCCATTCCCGGCTACGGCAGCCTGCGGCAGTTCCCGACCAGCGGCAGCACCCCGACGCGGCCCAAATTCAGCCCCATGGACCCGGAGCCCGAGTCCATCGCCATCGACAAGAGCGGCACCCGCGCCTATGTGACCTTGCAGGAAGCCAATGGCCTGGCCGTGCTGAACCTGCAAACGCAGAGCTTCGAGAAGATCGTCGGCCTGGGCCTGAAGGACTTCAGTCTGCCCGGCAACGCGATCGACCCGCACGACCAGGAAGGCCGCATCGAGCTGCGCAATGCCCCGGTCAAGGGCCTCTACCAGCCCGACGGCATCGCCGCCTACGAGTCCGGCGGCAAGACCTTCCTGGTGATGGCCAATGAAGGCGATGCGCGCGAGGACGAAGCCGACGAGCGCCGCGGCTCCGCCGGCAATGCCTCGATCGAGCTGGTGCCCGAGGGCAGCGACCTCTCGCGCCTGATCCTGTCGAATGTGGAATCGGTCCGCGGCGACCTGGTGACTTTCGGTGGCCGCAGCTTCTCGATCCGCGACACCGACGGCCAACTGGTCTACGACAGCGGCGACCTGCTCGACCGCGAGGCGATCGCGCGCGGCCTGTACGACGACGGCCGCAGCGACAACAAGGGTGTGGAGCCCGAGGGCGTGGCCCTGCTCGATATCGAGGGCCGTACCTTCGCCTTCATCGGTCTGGAGCGTACGACGACCGCGGCCACCGCCGTCTTCGACATCACCGACCCGACCCAGGTCAGCTTCATCGACTTCATCGTCGGCCAGGGCGACCGGGCCCCCGAGGGCCTGACCGGCTTCAAGGTCGGCAACGATTACTACCTGGCCGTGGCCAACGAGGCCATCGACGGCGTGGCCGGCACGACCTCGCTGTTCCAGCTCAGCCCCGTGCCGGAGCCTTCGACCTACGCCCTGATGGCCGGCGGCCTGCTGGCCCTGGGCGCCTTCGCGCGGCGCCGCAAGGCCTGATCTGCACAGGGCCCGCCGCGCGGCGGGCCCGCCCAAGGACAAGACCCCGCGAGCCGTCGCCGGCTGCGGGGTCTTTTTCATGCCGGGCGGGCGGCGGGGCCGCCCCCGGGCTCAGTCCTCCAGCAGGCTGCGCAGCATCCAGGCGGTCTGCTCGTGCACGGTCAGGCGCTGAGTCAGCAGGTCGGCGCTGGGCTCGTCACCGGCCTTGTCGACCAGGGGGAAGAGGCTGCGCGCGGTGCGGGCCACGGCCTCATGGCCCTCGACCAGGATGCGCACCATCTCCAGGGCCTTGGGCGGCTCGGTCGGCGCGTCGGGCAGGCTGCTGAGCTGGCCGAAGGCGGCATAGCTGCCGGGCGCCGGATGGCCGAGCGAGCGGATGCGCTCGGCCACCGGGTCCACCGCCGTCCACAGCTCGGTGTACTGGGCCATGAACATGGTGTGGAGCGTGTTGAACATCGGCCCCGTCACATTCCAGTGGAAGTTGTGCGTGGTCAGGTAGAGGGTGTAGGTGTCGGCCAGCAGCTTGGACAGGCCGGCGGCAATGGCCGCGCGATCCTTGTCGCTGATGCCGATGTTGATCTGGGGTGCGGCGCCAGCCGGGCGCTTGGACTTGGACACGATGGCTTCCTCGCAAAGGGATGGTCACGCGGCGCCGAGCGGGCGCCACGTCTTCAAAACATCGTAGCAGCGGCCATCGGCCGCCTGGGTGCGCTGGCGTACCCGGGCCTCAGGCCGCCTCGATGGCAACCGAGGCCGCGACCGCCGGCGCCAGCGGCCGGGCCGGGCTGCCCGCCGCGGGCGGGCTGGCCGAGCCGCCCTGGGCCGGCGGCAGGCTGGCGAGCAGCCGTGCCCATTCGGCCCGCGCCTCGCGCAGCGCGGCCTGCTTGACCGGGCCGAAGCCGCGGATGCGCTCGGGCAGCCGGGCCAGGGCCAGCAGGGTGTCGAAGTCGGCACCGCAGGCCAGGGCCTGCTCGATGCTGTGGCGGTAGTCGACGATGAGCTGACGTTCCTCGCGCCGCTCGGCGCTGTAGCCGAAGGGGTCCAGCACCGTGCCGCGCAGGCGGCGCAGCCGGGCCAGGCCGCGCATCACGCCCTCGACCCAGCCGCCCAAGCGGATCTTGCGCGGCCGGCCGTCGGGGCCGGGCCGCGCGAGCAGCGGCGGCGCCAGATGGAAGCTCAGCCGCGGCCGGCCTTCGAAGGTCTCGGCCAGGCGGGCGCGGAAGTCGGGCAGGCTGTAGAGCCGGGCGACCTCGTACTCGTCCTTGTAGGCCATGAGCTTGAACAGGCCCTGGGCCACGGCCAGGGCCAGGCGCTCGCCGCCGCCGTGCTGCTCGCGCTCGATGCGGGCCACCTGTTCGACGAAGGCACGGTGCGCGGCGGCATAGGCCGCATCCTGGTAGGCCGTGAGGAAGCGGCCGTGCTCGGCCAGCAGCGGGCCCAGGCTCAGCGGGCGATGCAGCACCATCGGCGCCACCGGCAGGGCCGCGCGCTGCACGGCGGCCAGGTCGACGGCCGCCCGCCGGCCCCAGTGGAAGGCCGCCTTGCTGGCGCTGACGGCCACGCCGTTGAGCTCGATGGCGCGCAGCAGGCTGGCCACCGGCAGCGGCAGGCCGCCCTGCTGCACGGCAAAGCCGAGCAGGAAGAGGTTGGCGCCGATCGCATCGCCCAGCAGCTTCTGCGCGAGCGTGGTCGCATCGATGGCATCGAGCCGGCCGTCGACCGCCTCGGCAAGCAGGCGCCGCACGGTCTCGGAGGGAAAGCGCCAGTCGGCGTCCTGCGCGAACTTGCCGGTGACCTGCTCGAAGCTGTTGAGCACGGCCCGCGTGCGGCCCGCGTGCAGGCAGCGCAGGCTGTCGGGTGCGGCGGCGGTCAGCACATCGCAGCCGATCAGCAGGTCGGCCTGACCGGGCGAGATGCGCGGCGCGCGGATCTCGGCGCCCGGCGGAAAGATGCGCACATGCGAGCTGACCGCGCCGTTCTTCTGCGACATGCCGGTCATGTCGAGCACCGACACGCGCCGCCCTTCCAGGTGCGCCGCCAGGCCGATGACCTTGCCGACGGTGATCACGCCGGTGCCGCCGATGCCGGTGATCAGCACATTGAAGGCGCCCGGGGCCGCGGCCGGATGCGGCTCGGGCAGGCTGGCGGGATCGAAGGCCGCCGGCTCGGCCGCCCGCGCGGGCTTGCGGCGCGGCGTGACGCCTTCGACGGTGACGAAGCTCGGGCAGAAGCCCTGCACGCAACTGAGGTCGGTGTTGCAGGCCGACTGATCGACCTGGCGCTTGCTGCCCAGCGGCGTGCGCAGCGGGCTGAGGGCCACGCAATTGGACTGCACGCCGCAGTCGCCGCAGCCCTCGCAGACGGCCTCGTGGATGAAGGCGCGGGTCGGCGGCTTGGCGGGCGGAGCCTTCTTGCTGCGGCGGCGCTTCTCGGCCGCGCAGACCTGGTCGTAGATCAGGACCGAGGGGCCGTCGAAGTCGCGCAGCTCGCGCTGCACCGCGTCGAGCTGCTCGCGGCCGTGGACGCTGAGCTGCACCGCCGGCCGGCGCGGCTTGAGCACCGGGTTGCCGAGCCAGCGGCTGGCATCGTCGGCCACCACGGCGATGCGGGTGATGCCCTCGGCGACCAGTTGCTCGACGATCTCGGGCACGCCGATCGGGCCATCGACCGGCTGGCCGCCGGTCATCGCGACGGCATCGTTGTAGAGGATCTTGTAGGTCATCCGCGCCTTGGCGGCGACCGCGGCGCGGATGGCGAGCGAGCCCGAGTGGAAGTAGGTGCCGTCGCCGAGGTTGACGAACACATGCTTGCGCTTGGAGAAGGGCGCCTGGCCGAGCCAGGGCATGCCTTCGCCGCCCATGTGGGTCAGCGAGAGGTTCTCCTTGGGATAGATCAGCGTCGCCATGGCATGGCAGCCGATGCCGGCCAGGGCCAGGCTGCCTTCGGGCACCCGGGTGGAGCTGTTGTGCGGGCAGCCGGCGCAATACCAGGGCGGCCGCGCCGGCACCGGCACCAGGCTGGCGACGCGGGCTTCGGCCGCATCCAGCCAGGCCAGGCGCTGCTGGAGCGGGGCCGGGTCGGTGAAGGCGCCGAGGCGGCCGGCCAGGATGCGGGCGATGGCCGAGACCGAGAGCACGACGATGGGCGAGACCAGCCAGTCCGGATTGGCCAGCGGCGCGGCCGGCTGCTCGGCGAACTTGCCGACGACGCGCGGGCGACGACCGTCGGGCCGCTCGTAGAGCAGCTCCTTGATCTGCGGCTCGATGACGGCGCGCTTCTCCTCGATCACGAGGATCTCATCGAGGCCCTCGGCGAAGTCGAGCAGGCTGGTCGGCTCCAGCGGCCAGGGCATGGCCACCTTGAACAGGCGCACCGGGCAGGCGTCCTCGCCGGCGTCGAGCAGGCCGAGCAGCTCCAGGGCCTCCAGCGTCTCGGTGTAGGCCTTGCCGGAAGCGACCACGCCCAGCCGTGCGCGCGGCGCGGCCACGGCCACATGGTTGAGGCGGTTGCGGCGCGCATAGGCCATCACGGCCTGCAGGCGCACGCGCTGCATCAGCGATTCCTGGTCGCGCGCCTGCTGGGTGATGGTGGCCGCGCTGCGGATGTGCACGCCGCCGGGCGGGATCACGAAGTCCTCCGGCATGGCGGTGACGACGGCGGCGGGGTCGGCATCGATCGAGGCCGAGGCCTCGACCGTGTCGGCCAGGGCCTTGAAGCCGACCGGCACGCCGGCGAAGCGCGACATGGCATAGCCATGCAGGCCCAGCTCGATGTATTCGCTGACGCCGGCCGGGTAGAGGATGGGAATGGACGAGGCGATGAAGAGCTGCTCGCTCTGCCCCGGCAGCGAGGACGAGGACGCCGCATGGTCATCGCCCGCGATCAGCAGCACGCCGCCGCGCGGGGCCGTGCCGGCATGGGCCATGTGCTTGAAGACATCGCCGCAGCGGTCGACACCGGGCGACTTGCCGTACCAGAGGCCGAAGACGCCGACGAAGTCGCTCTCGCCGGTCAGGTGCAGTTGCTGCGAGCCCCAGATCGCGGTGGCGGCCAGGTCCTCGTTCACGCCGGGCTGGAAGTGGATGTCCTCGCGGGCCAGCGCGTCCTCCACGGCCCACAGGGCCTCGTCGAGCCCGCCCAGCGGCGAGCCGCGGTAGCCCGAGACGAAGCCGCCGGTGCGCAGGCCGGCGGCACGGTCGCGCCAGCGCTGCACGAACAAGAGGCGGACGATGGCCTCGATGCCACTCACATAGACACGCCCGCTCGTGGGGAGCAGGGCATCGTCAAGGGGCACGTCTTGGGGCATGGTGGGCAAGTCGGGGAAACGATCGGGAAGCGGGCGCAAGCAAGGTAGCAGAGCGAAATTGCATGCACGCGGCTTGTAATGGCCTGTAGCAATAAAGCCGCCCGGAAGCGCGCCGAGACGTCAACTTCCTTGCACAGGCGTGAGATTCGGAAACCTCTGCTCACGCCTGTTTCGAGCTCACACCGCAGGCCTCGGAAACGGCGTGGAAACACCGCGTCCGCGTGATCGATGTCACGCAAAGCGCATGCCGCAGGCGCGGCTCAGCGGGCGGGCTGGCGCGGGGCCGGCTTGACGAAGCGCAGCTCGGCGATGCGCGAGGCGTCGATCTCGCCCGGCCGGTAGAGGCCGGCATCGACCATCTGCGCCAGGAAGTCGCGGATGCGCTCCAGCCGCATCGCGCCCAGGCCCAGGGCCGGTGCATCGCCGCCCTCGACCAGGCCGAGGCGACGGATCAGCGCGACCGAGGCCTCCAGCTCGGCCTCGCCGACCTCCGGGTTGTCCTGGCGCATGCGGGCATGGGCAGCGTGGCGGTCGCCGTCCAGGTAGCGCCGCCAGCCGGCCAGCGAGGCCTCGACGAAGCGCTGCACCGTGTCGGGCCGCTGCTTCACGGTGTCGGCATGGGCTTCGATCAGGGTGCTGTAGGTGGAGAAGCCGTGGTCGGCCAGCAGGTGCACGACCGGCTCGAAGCCGCCCTGCTGCTTGACGTAGATCGGCTCGGCCACGGCATAGCCCTGCTGGATGGCGCGCTTGTTGGCCAGGAAGGGGCCGAGGTTGTAGGTGTAGGGCCGCAGCCGCTCGTCGCGGAAGCCGTGGCGCGACTTCAGCCAGGCCCACCAGGTGTATTGCGCGTCCTTGGCGATCAGCGCGACCGGTGCGTCCTTCAGCGCGGCAAAGCGCTCGTGGCCCTGGCCGGGATGGGCGATCAGGGCCTGCGGATCCTTCTGGAACACGGCGGCCACGACCACCGTCGGCACGCCGTTGCGCTGGTTGTCGAAGCTGTGCAGCAGGTTGCCGCTCATCAGGAAATCGATGCGCTTGGCCGGCAGCAGCGGGCGGTTGTTCACCTGCGGGCCGCCCTGGAGGATGCTGACGTCGAGCCCGGCGCGCGCATAGCCGCCGTCGACCAGAGCCTGGTAAAAGCCGCCGTGCGCGGCCTGCGCGCGCCAGTTGGTGGCAAAGCGGATCGGCTCCAGGCCGCGCGGCTGGGCGCGCAGGGGGCCGGCCGCGGTCGCGCCCAGGCCCAGGGCGGCAAGCTGGCACAGGTGGCGGCGGCGGTCGGTGTCGGCAGACGTGGGCATGGCGTGTCGGAGCTTCAGGCTTCAGTCGCGGGCGGCGGAGCCCAGCAGGCGGCGGGCCAGGGCCTCGAAGCCGGCATGCAGGGCCCAGCCGATCAGCACCAGCAGCAGCAGGGCGGCGAACATCTTCGGCGTCTCGGTGCGGAAGCTGGCCTCCAGGATGCGCGAGGCCAGGCCGGTCTCGCGGCCGGCCGCGCCGGCCACCATCTCGGCGCTGACCGCGCCGATCAGGCTCAGGCCGCTCGCGATCTTCAGGCCGGCCAGCAGATGCGGCAGCGCCGTCGGCAGGCGCAGCAGGCACAGGCGCTGCCAGGCGCTGGCGCGTTGCAGTCGGAAGAGGTCGAGCAGCAGCGGATCGACCGCCCGCAGCCCGGCCAGGGTGTTGACCAGGATGGGGAAGAAGGCCACCAGCCAGGCGCAGAGCAGCAGTGCGGCCGTCGTGCTCTCCAGGTAAATCAGGATCAGCGGCGCGATCGCGACCAGCGGCGTGACTTGCAGCGCGACGGCCAGCGGCCACAGCGCCCGCTCGACCCGCGGCAAGGTGACGAAGACCGCCGCCATCAGCACACCGCCGGCGGCGGCCAGGGCCAGGGCGCCGCCGGTCACCTTGAGCGTGAACCAGGCGCTGGCCGCCAGCAGGCCGGCCTGCTCGAACAGGGTCAGGGCGATGCGGCTGGGCGCGGGCAAGGTGTAGGCCGGCAGCTCGGCCCAGTGCACCAGCAGCTCCCAGGCGCCGGCCAGGGCCAGCAGGGCCAGGATGGGCAGCGGGTCGGGCCCGCGGCGCGGCCGGCGGGCGGGGGCGGGCATGCTCATGCCGGCTGGCCCTGAGCTGCGGCCAGCGTGGCCGACAGGGCCCGGGCATGGGCGGCGGCGGCATCGCTGTGGCGGAAGTCGGCGGCGCGCGGCGGGGGCGGATCGATGCGGTGCTCGGCCACGATGCGGCCCGGGCCGCGGCCCATCACGGCCACGCGCTGGCTGAGCACCACCGCCTCGGCCACGTTGTGGGTGACGAAGAGCACCGCGCAGCCGCTGGCCTGCCAGCCGGCCAGCAGCTCGGCCTGCAGGGCCTGGCGGCTGAGTTCGTCGAGCGCGGCAAAGGGCTCGTCCATCAGCAGCAGGCGCGGCCGCTGCACCAGGGCGCGGGCGATCGCCACCCGCATCGCCATGCCACCGGAAAGCTCGGCCGGCCGGGCCGCCTCCCAGCCCGCCAAGCCGACCTGGGCGAGCTGCGCGCGCGCCGCCGCGCGGGCCTCGGCCTGCGGCCGGCCGCGCAGGCGCAGCGGCAGCATCACATTGGCCTCGACGCTGGCCCAGGGCATCAGCGCCGGGCTTTGGAAGACCATGGCCGTGCCGCCCTCGCGGCCGGGCGCCAGGGCCGGCGACTGCACCTGGCCGCTGCTGGCCGCGATCAGGCCGGCGGCCAGGCGCAGCAGGGTGCTCTTGCCGCAGCCCGAGGGGCCTAGCAGGGCCAGGAATTCGCCGGGCGCCAGTTGCAGCGAGCAGTCCTGCAGCGCCTGCCGGCCGCCGGCATGGCGCAGTCCGACGCGCTCGAAGGCAAGCAGGGGCGGCGCGAGGGCATCGGGCATGGCAGCGAGTGTGCCGCCTCGCACACGACCCGCGCCGCCGCGGGGGCGGTGCCCGGCCGGGTCAGCCCGCCTGGGCGTCGGCTTGCCGGAGCGCGCGGATGCGTCGCGCGCGGCGCCACAGCGCCCAGGCCCAGCCGCCCTGCACCAGGGCATAGGCCGTGAGCGCGGCCAGCACGGCGAAGACCAGCGAGCCGACGAGCAGGGCCAGCGCCCGCTCGCCCCAGCCCGGCCCGGAGGAGACGCTGGCCGCGGCGGCCTCGGCCTCGGCCGCGCTGGGGTTGAGGCCCAGCAGCCAGGCCCCGAGCAGGTAGGCCGCGTAATAGACCGGCCCGAAGGTGAGCGGCGAGTTGACGAAAGTGGCCAGCGCCGCCGTCGGCAGGTGCAGCCGGAACAGCAGCGCGCAGAGCAGGGCGGCGGGGATCTGCGCCACCGGCGTCGCGAAGGCGAAGAAAGCGCCGACCGCCGCGCCGCGCGCCACCGGCTCGCGCCGCCATTGCCACAGCGCAGGCCGGCCCAGCGGCGCGGCCAGGCGGCCGATCAGCGGCAGGCGGGCCAGGTCTTCGGGACGCAGGCGCGGCAGGCGCTGGCGCAGCGCCCTCAGCAGGCGCTGCATGCGGGACGGGGGCGTTGGGGAGGAGGGCATGGGCCGGCGAAAGCGGACGGGATCGGGCTCGGAGCCGGGTGCGCGCACAAGGTTCGACAAGCCGGCCGGCGAAGCGAGGGGGGCAAAAGCCTTATCGCCGCGATTGCCGAAGTTTCATTGATCGCCCGAGGGTCGACTCCTAGACTGGCTTTCGCTCCCCGTCCCCAAAACACCCAATGCAGAAGGAGATCAAGATGTCGAACGAAGCCCAGTGTCCCTACGCCGGTGGCGCCCTCGCCCCCAGCCTGTCCACCCGGGCGCGCACGCCGCGCGACTGGTGGCCCGAGCAACTGAACCTGTCCATCCTGCATCAGCAGTCGGCCCGGGCGAACCCGATGGGCGAAGCCTTCGACTACGCCGAAGCCTTCAAGCAGCTCGACCTGGATGCCGTCGTCGCCGACCTGAAGGCGCTGATGACCGACTCCAAGGACTGGTGGCCGGCCGACTACGGCCACTACGGCCCGCTCTTCATCCGCATGACCTGGCATGCCGCCGGCACCTACCGCATCAGCGACGGCCGGGGCGGCGCGGGCACCGGCGCGCAGCGCTTCGCACCCGTCAACAGCTGGCCCGACAACGGCAACCTCGACAAGGCCCGCCGCCTGCTGTGGCCGATCAAGCAGAAGTACGGCAAGCACCTTTCCTGGGCCGACCTGATCGTGCTGGCCGGCAATGTGGCCATGGAGTCCATGGGCTTCAAGACCTTCGGCTTTGCCGGCGGCCGGCCCGACATCTACGAACCCGAGATCGACATCAACTGGGGCCCCGAGGCCGAGTGGCTGGCCACCAGCGACAAGCCCAACAGCCGCTACAGCGGCAAGCGCGACCTGGCCAACCCCCTGGCCGCCGTGCAGATGGGCCTGATCTACGTGAACCCGGAAGGCCCGGACGGCAATCCGGACCCGCTGCTTTCCGCCCATGACGTGCGCGAGACCTTCGCCCGCATGGCCATGAACGACGAAGAAACCGTGGCCCTGGTGGCCGGCGGCCACACCTTCGGCAAGTGCCACGGCGCCGCCCCGGCCAGCAACGTCGGCCCCGAGCCGGAAGGCGCGCCGCTGGAGCAGATGGGCCTGGGTTGGGCCAACCGCCACGGCAGCGGCAAGGGTGGCGACGCCATCACCAGCGGCATCGAGGGCGCCTGGAAGCCCAACCCGACCACCTGGGACATGGGCTACCTGGAAACCCTGTTCAAGTACGAGTGGGAGCTGAGCAGCAGCGCCGCCGGTGCCCACCAGTGGCATCCCAAGGGCGGCGCCGGCAGCGACACCGTGGTCGACGCGCACGACCCGAGCAAGCACCACGCGCCGATGATGACCACCGCCGACCTGGCCCTGCGCTTCGACCCGGCCTACGAGAAGATCTCGCGCCGCTTCCTGGCCGACCCGGACGCCTTTGCCGACGCCTTCGCCCGCGCCTGGTTCAAGCTGACCCACCGAGACATGGGCCCGCGCAGCCGCTACCTCGGCAAGCTCGTGCCGCAGGAAAGCCTGATCTGGCAGGACCCGGTGCCCGCCGTCGACCATGCCCTGGTCGATGCCGCCGACGTGGCCGCGCTCAAGGCCAAGGTGCTGGCCTCCGGCCTGTCGATCGCGCAGCTCGTGCGCACGGCCTGGGCCTCGGCCTCCACCTTCCGAGGCAGCGACAAGCGCGGCGGCGCCAACGGCGCCCGCATCCGCCTGGCGCCGCAGAAGGAATGGGCCGTCAACCAGCCGGTGGAGCTGGGCAAGGTGCTCGCCATCCTGGAAGGCATCCAGAAGGACTTCAATGCCAGCGCAGGCGGCGGCAAGAAGATCTCCCTGGCCGACCTGATCGTGCTGGCCGGCGGCGCCGCGGTGGAAGCCGCCGCGCAGAAGGCGGGCCACAGCGTGAGCGTGCGCTTCACCCCCGGCCGCAGCGACGCCAGCCAGGACCAGACCGACGTCGACTCCTTCGCCGTGCTGCAACCGGTGGCCGATGGCTTCCGCAACTACGTGCACAAGGGCCTGGAGGGCATGGCCGCCGACCTGCTGGTCGACAAGGCCCAGCTCCTGAGCCTGAGCGCGCCCGAGATGGCGGTGCTGGTGGCCGGCCTGCGCGCGATGAATGCCAACTTCGACGGTTCGCGCCACGGCGTCTTCACCCAGCGGCCGGAAACCCTGAGCAACGACTTCTTCGTCAACCTGCTGGACATGGACACCGCCTGGGCCCGCTCGTCCAGCCAGGACGGCGTGCTGGAGGGCCGTTGCCGCAAGACCGGTGCGCTGAAGTGGACGGCGACCGTGGTCGACCTGGTCTTCGGCTCCAACTCGCAACTGCGCGCGCTGGCCGAGGTCTATGCCGAAGCTGGCGGCGAAGCCAAGCTGGTGCAGGACTTCGCCCAGGCCTGGGCCAAGGTGATGGAGCTGGACCGCTACGACCTGCGCTGAAATCCTGAAGTACCAGCGGGCGATCGGCTGCCACCCCTTGCAGCCCGACGCCCGGCCCGGTGATCCCGGGCCCTGCTGAAGTTCACGCGCCCCGCCGCCTGCGATCCAGGCCGCGGGGCGCCGTCGTTTCAGGCCAGGCTCAGGCCGTGAGCCGCTTCACGCCGGTCAGCGCGCAGGCATAGATGGCATTGCGCAGCGCGGCGATCGCCTCGTAGCGGGTGAAGGTGCGGCGCCAGACCAGCACCACCCGGCGCGTCGGCACCGGATCGCTAAAGGGGATGTAGCGCAAGTGCGGGTTGGCCGGCGCCTGGCCGGCCTCGGGAATGCTGAGCTGCGGCACCACCGTCACGCCCATGCCAGAGGCGACCATGTGCTTGATCGTCTCCAGCGAGCTACCCTCGAAGCTCTTGCGGATGCCCTCGGCATCGCTGGAAAAGCGCGCGAACTCGGGGCAGACCTCCAGCACATGGTCACGGAAGCAGTGGCCGTTGCCGAGCAGCAGCATGGTCTCCTGCTTCAGCTCCTCGGCGCTGACGGATGTGCGCCGGGCCAGGGCATGCGTGGCCGGCGCGGCCACCATGAAAGGCTCGTCGTAGAGCGGCGCGACAGCCAGGCCGGTGTCCGGGAAGGGCTCGGCCAGGATGGCCGCATCCAGCTCGCCGGTGCGCAGCATGTCGAGCAGCTTGACGGTGAAGTTCTCTTGCAGCATCAAGGGCATCTGCGGCACGCGGTCGATGGTGTTGCGCACCAGCTCCGGCAGCAGGTAGGGCCCGATCGTGTAGATGATGCCCAGCTTGAGCGGACCGGCCAGCGGGTCCTTGCCGCGCTTGGCGATCTCCTTGATCGCGGCCGCCTGCTCGATGACCGACTGCGCCTGGCGGACGATCTCGTCACCCAGCGGCGTGACCGAGACCTCGTTGCTGCCGCGCTCGAAGATCTTGCAGTCCAGCTCGTCCTCCAGCTTCTTGATGGCCACGCTGAGCGTGGGCTGCGAGACAAAGCAGGCCTCGGCCGCGCGGCCGAAGTGCCGCTCGCGCGCTAGGGCGACGATGTAGCGGAGTTCGGTGAGGGTCATGGGGGTCTCCGGGGCGGTCGGCGACTATTGTGTCCGGGGCCGGCTTCAGGCCTTCATGAACTCCTGCCGCGAGCCCAGCCAGCGGTCGATCTGGGCCTGGGCGGTGCGCGGGTCGCGCTGGGCCAGGCGGGGGGCGAGCTCGCGGGCTTGTTGCAGCAGGGCGCTGTCCTCCTCCAGGTCGGCGAAGCGCAGCAGGGCCACGCCGCTCTGGCGGGCGCCGAGGAATTCGCCGGGGCCGCGGATCTGCAGGTCGCGACGGGCGATCTCGAAGCCGTCGGTGGTCTCGGCCATGGCCTTCAGGCGCTCGCGGCCGGTGGGCGAAAGCGGCGGGCTGTAGATCAGCACGCAGACGCTGGCCACCGAACCCCGCCCCACCCGGCCGCGCAACTGGTGCAACTGGGCCAGGCCGAAGCGCTCGGCATGCTCGATGACCATCAGGCTGGCATTGGGCACGTCCACGCCCACCTCGATGACGGTGGTGGCCACCAGCAGGCGGGTGCGGCCGGCGGCGAAGTCGGCCATGACGGCGACCTTCTCGGCGGCGGGCAGGCGGCCGTGGATGAGGCCGACGAGGGGCGCCGGCTGGGCCGCATCCGCTGCGGGCGCGACTTCGGCCCTCGGCTCGGGCGTGATGTCCGCCGTCAGCCCGGGCTGGTCCGTCCGGTCGCTGGGGGATGCCCGCCCCCGCGGCGCAGCGCCCCCCAGGGCCTCGCACAGCTCGGCATGGGTGGCGATCACGTCGCGCAGCTCGGGCGGCTCGCCAACCACCGCGCTGGCGCCCCGGCGGGTGCGGGGGCGGGGCGGGGGTTCGACGGCGGGCAGCTCGGCCTCGGCCTCGTCGGTTTCTCCGATCAGGGGGCAGACCCAGTAGACCTGCCGACCCTGGGCCACCTCATCGCGGATGCGCTCGATCACGGCCTCGCGCTTGGCCTCGGCCAGCACCTTGGTGACGATGGGCGTGCGGCCGGGCGGCAGCTCGTCGAGCGTGCTTAAGTCCAGGTCGGCGAACAGCGTCATCGCCAGGGTGCGGGGGATGGGCGTGGCGCTCATCATCAGCAGATGCGGTTCCAGGCGGGACTCATGGGCTGAGCCTGGAGCGGTGCCGCGGGCAGCAGCAGGGCGCCCGACCGCATCCAGGGCCGGCTCGTCGCCCGCCAGCTTGCGCCGCAGGGCCAGGCGCTGGGCCACGCCGAAGCGGTGCTGCTCGTCGACGATGGCCAGGCCCAGGCGGGCGAAATGCACCTCGTCCTGGATGACGGCATGGGTGCCGACGACAAGCTGGGCCGCGCCGCTGGCCACCCGGGCCAGCTCGGCCTGGCGCGCCTTGCCCTTGCGGCTGCCGCTGAGCCAGGCCACACCCACGCCCAGCGGCACCAGCCAGTCGACCAGCTTGCGCGCATGCTGCTCTGCCAGGATCTCGGTGGGCGCCATCAGCGCGCACTGCCAGCCGGCATCCAGCGCGATGGCGGCGGCCAGCGCGGCCACCACCGTCTTGCCCGAGCCGACATCGCCCTGCAGCAGGCGGTGCATGGGGCTGGGGCCGGCCGACGCTTGGGTGTCGGCACCGGGCGGCGGCAGGCCGGCCAGGTCGGCGGCGATCTCTTCGGCGCAGCGGCGCTGCGCGCCGGTCAGGGCGAAGGGCAGGGTGGCGAGCAGGCGCTCATGCAGGCCGCCGGGCCGGCCGCGCAGGGCCGGCGCGCGCTGGCGGGCGCGCTCGCGGCGCGCCTGGAGCTGGGCGAGTTGCTGGGCCAGCAGCTCCTCGAACTTCAGGCGCTGCCAGGCCGGATGGCTGTGGTCTTCCAGCGTGGCCAGGGCCACCTCGGGCGCCGGATGGTGCAGGAAGCGCAGGGCCTCGCGCAGCGTCGGCAGGCCGGCCGGCACCATGCCGGGCGGCAGGATCTCGTCCAGCGGCGCCCGCGCCAGCCCGGCCGCCACGGCCTTGCGCAGATAGGCCTGCGGCAGTTGCGCGCCGGCCGGGTAGACGGGGGTCAGCGCGGCGGCCAGCGGGGTGTCGTCCGTCACCGCCTTGACGGCGGGGTGGACCATCTCCGGCCCGAAGAAGCCGCCGCGCAGCTCGCCGCGCACGCGCAGCCGCGCGCCGGGCGCCATCAGCTTCTGCTGCGCCGGGTAGAAGTGCAGGAAGCGCAGCATCAGGCTGCCGCTGGCATCGGCCAGGCGCACGAGGAGCTGGCGGCGGCCGCGCAGCTCGACCTGCGCCTCGCGCACCGTGCCTTCGACCTGCACGGTTTCACCGGGGCGAGCGGCGGCAATGGCGGTGAGGCGGGTCTCGTCCTCGTAGCGCAGGGGCAGGTGCAGGGCCAGGTCGATCGGCCGGGTCAGGCCCAGGCGCTCCATCGCGCGCTGCGGGGCCGACAGGGGCTTGAGCGCGGACTTGGCGGCCGGCCGGGCCTCGACCGTCGCCGGGGCCGCGCGACGACCGCGCGGAGCAGCGGGCGGCGGAGCGGAGGCGGCAGGCATCGCGGCATTCTGCCGAGGCCGGCCCGACCGGGCGTGCCGCTCAGCCGTCCAGGCCAAGCGCCGCAGGGCCTGACGGCGTCCGGCTCAGGCCGGCGGCATCATCGCGGCTGCGGCGCGCGGGGCCTCCGCCCCTCCCGCCCCCTTCCCCCCTGTTCTCTCTCCGACCCGGCCGGTCCAGCCGGGCCCCTGCATGAGCGCCACCCCCCAAGCCTCCCCCGAGCTGCGCCTCGCCGATTTCGACTACACCCTGCCGCCCGAGCTGATCGCCCAGCATCCGGCCGCCGAGCGCAGCGCCTCGCGCCTGCTCGACGGCCGGGCCGAGCCATTTGCCGACCGCGTCTTCCGCGAGCTGCCCGCGCTGCTGAATCCGGGCGACTTGCTGGTCTTCAACGACACCCATGTCATCCCCGCCCGCCTGCATGGCGCCAAGGCCAGCGGCGGCCGGGTCGAGGCCCTGGTCGAGCGCGTGCTGCCCGCACCGGCCACGCCGGAGGGGGTGCATGAGGTCTGGGCCCATCTGCGCGCCAGCAAGTCGCCCAAGGCCGGGCAGGCGGTGGATTTCGATGGCCGCGACGGCGCCCCCGGCTTCCGCGCCGAGGTGCTGGGCCGCTGCGGGCCGGAGGACAGCCTCTTCCGCCTGGCCTTTCCCGGCGAGGCCCTGGCCCTGCTGGCCCGCTGCGGCCACGTGCCGCTGCCGCCCTACATCACCCATGCCGACGACGCCGAGGACGCGCGCCGCTACCAGACCGTCTTCGCGCGCGCCCCAGGCGCCGTGGCCGCGCCGACCGCCTCGCTGCACTTCGACGAAGGCGTGCTGGCCGCGCTGGACGCGCGCGGCGTGCAGCGCGCCGCCGTCACCCTGCATGTGGGCGCCGGCACCTTCCAGCCGGTGCGGGCCGAGCGGCTGAGCGAGCACCGCATGCACAGCGAATGCTTCGAGGTGCCGGCCGCCACCGTCGAGGCCATCGCCCGCACCCGCGCGGCCGGCGGCCGCATCGTCGCGGTCGGCACCACCACGCTGCGCGCGCTCGAATCCGCCGCCCGCAACACGCCCGACGGCCTGCCCGCCCCCGGCGCCCAGGAGACCGACATCTTCATCACCCCCGGCTTCCGCTTCCGCGTGGTCGAGCGCCTCGTCACCAACTTCCACCTGCCCAAGAGCACGCTGCTGATGCTGGTCAGCGCCTTCACCGGCCACGCCCGCATGCAGGCCCTCTACGCCCACGCGGTCACGCAGCGCTACCGTTTCTTCAGCTATGGGGATGCGATGCTGTTGGATCGGGTGGGGTGAAACCGGCGCCCAATGGAACGCCTGGCAGCCATGAGGCTCCCTCCCCCAGCTCGATGCCGCGCCCGGCGCCACCCGCGACCTGAAAGGATCCACCCCCATGCACCACTGGCCCACCGCCCTCCCCCTCGTCGCCCTGGCCCTGCTGGCCGGCGCCCTGGGCCTGGGCGGGGCCGGGTCCGTGCTGCTGGCGGCCTGCGCCGCTGCGCTGATCGGCGCGGTGATCGCGGCCGTGCACCACGCGGAGGTGGTCGCCCACCGGGTGGGCGAGCCCTTCGGCACCCTGGTGCTGGCGGTGGCGGTGACGGTGATCGAGGTGGCGCTGATCGTCTCGATGATGCGGGCCGGCGGGCCGGACACGGCGACGCTGCCGCGCGACACGGTCTTTGCCGCGGTGATGATCATCTGCACAGGGGTGGTCGGCCTGTGCGTGCTGGTCGGCGGCCTGCATCACCATGAGCAGAGCTTCCAGATCGACGGGGCGACGTCCTCGCTGGCGGCCCTGGTCGCGCTGGCCGGCCTGTCGCTGGTGCTGCCGAGCTTCACGACGAGTTCGCCCGGCGGCACCTACACGCTGTCGCAACTGGTCTTTGCCGGCGTGTCCTCGCTGGTGCTGTGGATGATCTTCGTCTTCGTGCAGACGGTGCGGCACCGCGACTACTTCCTGCCGCCCACCCGGCAGCATGACGAGCATGCCCATGCGGCGCCGCCCGGCGTGGCGGCGGCCTGGGCCAGCTTCGGCCTGCTGCTGGTCGCGCTGGTGTCGGTGGTGGGCCTGGCCAAGCAGCTCTCGCCGACGCTGGAGGGCCTGGTGGCCTCGGCAGGCGCCCCCAAGGCGGTGATCGGCATCGCGATCGCCCTGCTGGTGCTGCTGCCGGAGACCTGGGCCGCCGTGCGCGCCGCGCGCGCCGACCGCTTGCAAACCAGCATGAACCTGGCGCTGGGCTCGGCCCTGGCCAGCATCGGGCTGACGATCCCGGCGGTGGTGGCCACCGCCTGGTGGCTGGACCTGCCACTGGAACTGGGCCTGCTTCCCAAGGACCTGGTGCTGCTGCTGCTGACCTTCATCGTCAGCGGCATGACCCTGGGCACGGGCCGCACGACGGTGATGCAGGGCGCCGTGCACCTGGTGCTGTTCGCGGCCTTCCTCTTCCTGGCCCTGGTGCCCTAAGGCAGTGGGCGCGCCCCGGCCGGCCGCCCGGGGCGGGGCGCCGGGTGCAGTGGCTCAGGCCTCGGTGGGCGGGGCGTCGGCATCCGGCCCCGGCTCGCGCGCGGCGCGGGCCGAGCCGGCCACCAGGTCGAAGCGCATCAAGCGGCATTCGATGGGGCCGTTCCACATCGGCACGCGGCGGCTTTCCTTCAGACGCAGGGCGTGGGCGAGCTGCGGATCGGGGCTGAGGAGCCAGGCCGTCCAGCCGGCGTAGTGGCGCTTCCAGTGCGCGGCCAGGCGGGCGAAGAAGTCCTCGGCGCTGCCGCCGCCTTCAAAGGCCTCGCGTGCGGCGCGCACGGCGGGCGGCGGCAGGCTGCCACCGTAGGCTTCGTCCTCGCGAGAGGCAGCATCCCAGCCCAGGCGCTCGGCCGCGCTGCGGCGGGCGGCACGCGGGTCGGGGCGGCCGTAGCCGGCGGCGGGGGCACCGTCCTCGCGGCGCAGCGAGCCCGTGCCCTTGGGGTCGATGCGCTCGCCATAGGGCGGGTTCAGCATCAGGGTGCCGGCGGCGGCCGGCGGCATGCGCTGCAGGGCATCGGCGGTCTTGATCTCCAGCGCGGCCCGGCCGCCAGTGGCTGCGGTGCCGAGCACGCCCGCACGCTGGGCATTGCGCAGCGCAAAGTCGCTCATGCGGAAGGACACATCGCCGGCATAGACCTGCACGGCCGGGGCGTGGACGGCCGCCACCGCCTCGCCGCGCAGCGTGCGCCAGGCCTCGGCGACACGCGCCTCGCGGAAGGGCAGCAGGCGCTCGAAGGCGAAGCGGCGCTGCAGGCCGGGCGCGATGCCGCAGGCAAGCTGCGCCGCCTCGATGGCGATGGTGCCGCTGCCGCAGACCGGGTCGAGCAGCGGGCCATCCTGTTCGCGGCCCTGCCAGCCGGCGGCGACCAGCATGGCGGCGGCCAGCGTTTCCTTGAGCGGGGCCTCGCCCTGGTCCTGGCGCCAGCCGCGCTTGAACAGGGCCTCGCCCGAGGTGTCGACGTAGAGCGTGGCCTCCTCGGGACCGAGATGCAGCAGCAGCGGCAGGTCGGGCCAGCGGGTCTCGACATCGGATCGCTCGCCGAACTGCTGGCGCTGCTGGTCGCAGACGGCATCCTTGATGACCAGGGCGGCGAACTTGATGCTCTGCAGCGGCGAGCGCTGCGCGCTCACATCGACGCGCAGGGTCTCGCGCGGCGAGATCCAGGCCGACCAGTCGACGCTGCGGCCGAGGGCGTAGATGTCCTCCTCGTCGCGGTAGGGCGCATGGGCGACCGTCCACAGCACGCGCTGGGCCAGACGGCTGTGCAGGTTGAGCGTCATGGCCTCGGCCTCGCGGCCGCGCGGCAGGGCCACGCCGCCGCGGCGGCTCAGCCCATGAGCCCGGGGGCACAGTCGCTGCACCTCTTCGAGCAGCAGGGCTTCCACGCCGGCAGCGCAGGGCAGGAAGAGGCCCTGGACGTCGGCCGGGTCGCGGGCCGGGGCCTGGGCGCGGGGACGGTCCTGCGGGGGGCGCTGGGAGCGACCGTCGTGGCCTGGATGGGCGGGGCCACGCGACGTGGCCTGGGGGGCGGCGCCGTCGCGGCGGCCCCGGGGATCAGGACGGTTCACAGGGCCTTGCGCAGGTTGGCGGGGGCGATCTTGAGGGCTTCGCGGTACTTCGCGACGGTGCGGCGGGCGACCTGGATGCCTTGCTCTTCCAGCATCTGGCTGATCTGGCTGTCGGACAGCGGCTTGCCCGGGTCCTCGGCCGCGACGAGCTGCTTGATGAGCGCGCGCACCGCGGTGCTGGAGGCATTGCCGCCCGCTTCCGTGTTGAGCGAGCTGCCGAAGAAGTACTTCAGCTCGAAGGTGCCGTAGGGTGTGGCCATGTACTTGGCCGTGGTCACGCGGCTGATGGTGGATTCATGCAGGCCGAGCTCGTCGGCGATCTCGCGCAGCACCAGCGGCTTCATCGCGATCGCGCCATGGCTGAAGAAGTTCTTCTGCCGCTCGACGATGGCCTGGCTGACGCGCTGGATGGTGTCGAAGCGCTGAAGGATGTTCTTCATGAACCAGCGCGCCTCCTGCAGCCGCGCGCTGAGGGCCGGCGCGCCCTCGCCGCCGCCGCTGCCGCCGCGTCCGCCGCGGTGCTGGCGCAAGGCCTGGGCATAGAGGTCGTTGATGCGCAGCTTGGGCATCACGTCGGGGTTGAGCACCACCTTCCAGCCGCGGCCGAGCTTCTGCACGATCACATCGGGCACGACGATGTTGGCCTCGGCCTTGGTGAAGGGCCGGCCGGGCTTGGGCTCGCAGCTTCGGATCAGGGCCTGGGCCTCGCGCAGCAGGGCCTCGTCGGCGCCGGTGGCGGCGGTCAGCTTGCGGGTGTCGCGGCGGGCCAGCAGCTCCAGGTGATGCTTGGCGACCAGGATGGCGATGACCTGCGCCTCGCTGCGCGGCTTCTGCCGCAGCTGCAGCACCAGGCATTCGGCGAGGTCGCGGGCGCCGACGCCGCAGGGCTCCAGGCTGTGCAGCCAGCGCAGCGCGCAGCGCAGGCGGTCGAGCAGCAGCTCGCGGGCTTCCTCGTGGGCCGCGCAGGCGTCCGGGTCCTCGGGGTCGGGCTCGCCGCCGGCCAGCGCGGTGGCGATGTCTTCCAGCGGGTCGGCCAGGTAGCCGTCCTCGTTGAGCGACTCGATCAGCACCATCACCGCCGCGCGGTCCTCGGGCGAGAGGCGCATGCCGAGCAGTTGCTCGCGCAGATGCTCTTGCAGGCTGGGCGCGACGGTGTTGCGCTCGCCGGGGTCGAGCTCATCGCCCTCCGGCGCCGGGCCGCTGCTGGCCGCGGCAGTCATCGGCGTCTCGCCGATGCCGTCGAAGTCCTCGCGCTCGGTGCCGTTCTCCCAATCCTCGCGCTCGGTCGCGCCGAACTCCATGGTGTCGGTGCCGGCCGGCTCGGGCTCAGCGTCTGAGCCTGTGCTGCCGGAACTTTCCCAGGGCTCGTCGCTGCGCTCGGCCGGGGTGCTGCGCTCGGCCAGCGGGGTGGTGGACAGCTCGTAGGCGTTCGGCGCCTCGTCGTCGACTTCGAGGAAGGGATTGGCCTCCAGCATCTGCTCGACTTCCTGATGCAGCTCCAGCGTCGAAAGCTGCAAGAGGCGGATCGACTGCTGCAACTGCGGGGTCAGCGCAAGATGCTGCGAAAGGCGAACCTGGAGGGAGGGCTTCATGCGCGGTCGGGAACGGAGACGGTCGGGGCAACAGTCGCGGGGGAAGCCGGGGCGCGGATCAGGGCAGGCAAGGCGGGCAGAGCGGGCAGGAGATGCAGGGGTGGCGGGCAGCGCTCACATGCGGAAGTGCTCACCCAGGTAGACCTTGCGCACATCGGCGTTCTCGACGATCTCGTCGGGCCGGCCTTCGGCCAGCACGCGGCCCTCGCTGATGATGTAGGCGCGGTCGCAGATGCCCAGGGTTTCGCGCACGTTGTGGTCGGTGATCAGCACGCCGATGCCGCGCGACTTGAGGAAGCCGATGATGCGCTGGATCTCGATCACGGCGATCGGGTCGACGCCAGCGAAAGGCTCGTCGAGCAAGATGAAGCGCGGCTGCGTGGCCAGGGCGCGGGCGATCTCGACCCGGCGGCGCTCGCCGCCCGACAGGGCGGGGGCCGGCAGTTCGCGCAGGCCCTCGATCGACAGCTCGCGCAGCAGGCGCTCAAGCTGCTCGGCGATGCGCGCCTCGGTCCAGGGCTTGCCGGCGGCGTCAAGCTGAAGCTCCAGCACGGCGCGGATGTTCTGCTCGACCGTCAGGCGGCGGAAGATCGAAGCCTCCTGCGGCAGGTAGGACAGGCCCATGCGCGCGCGGCGGTGGATGGGCATGCGCTCGATGCGCTGGCCGTCGAGCTGGATCTCGCCGCCATCGGCGCGCACCAGGCCGACGATCATGTAGAAGCTGGTCGTCTTGCCGGCCCCATTGGGGCCGAGCAGGCCGACCACCTCGCCGCCGTCGACAGCCAGGTGCACTTCCTTGACCACCGTGCGCGGGCCGTAGCGCTTGTGCAGGCCGCGGGCCTGCAAGCGGCTGGCCGGCGCGGCGGCGGTCGCGCTGCGGACGGGGGCCTCGGGCAGGGCGGTCGTCACCGGCTGCCCCCGGCGGCCGGCGTCTCGCGCGGGGTGAGCACGCCGCGCACGCGGCCGGTGCCGCCGCCCGGCGTTGCGCCACCCTGAACCTGGAAGACCTCGCTGCCGTTGTCGTAGGTGATGACGCTGCCATTGACCTCGTCAGCCACCGTGCTGCCGCGCAGGCGGCGCATCACGGCCTGGCCGACCAGCTTCACGGTGTCGGCGCGGCTGTCGTATTCCAGGCGCTCGGCCTCGCCCTCGATGAATTCCTCCAGGCCCTCGCGCTTCTGGCGGAAAGTGGCGCGCCTGGCGCCGCCGCTGGCCACGGCGATCTGGTGGCCGTCCTTGCCCTGGCGCACTTCGACCTGGGCGGCCTTGATCACGATGCTGCCCTTGGTGATCTCGACATTGCCGCTCAGGGTGTGCACGGCCTTGAGATCGTCGACCCGGGCGGTGTCGGCACTGAAGGACAGCGGGGCCTGGCGGTCGGCCCGCTCGGCCTGGGCGGTCGGCAGCAAGCCCAGCAGGGCAGCGACCACCAGCAGGCTCGGGAGCGGGTGCAGGCCCCGGGGGGCAGCGGTCAGGAGGGACACGTCGCGGGCTTTCATCGGCATGAATCTTGCTGCCGATTCTAGGGCCAGAGCCGCGCTTGTCTCGAAGGAAGCGCTCACGTCCGTCGAAGCGGGCCCGACGCGTCCGGCTACCATCTCTCCCCCCTTTCCGATCATTCACTCGATGGGTGGAGTCCGATGAGCGCAACAGCCCCCAATCCGCCGCAGGCCTGCGCGTCCGACACCCCGATCCCGCCCGTGCGTGACGCACGGCAGGCCGTGGAAGGTCACTACACCTCGGGCGTCCGGGCGTACTACGACCAGAACACCCAGGCCTACCTCGACGGCTTCGGCGAAATCTTCCAGGGCAGCCGCCCGGCCTCGACCGAGGACCTGATGCGCCACATTGCCGAGGGCGCACGCATTCACGACGGCTTGCGCGTGCTTGACGCCGGCTGCGGCGTCTGCGGTCCGGCGACCTGGCTGGCCGGGCACCACGACCTGAAGCTCGAAGCGCTCACCCTGTCCGAGGTGCAGGTGCAGGCCGGCCGCAAGCGGGTGGCCGCCAAGGGCTTGCAGGACCGCGTCTCGGTGCGGGTCGGCGACTTCCACCGCCTGACCGACCTCTACGCCGAGAACAGCTTCGACCGCGTGCTCTTCCTGGAGTCGATCTGCCACGCGCAGGACTACCGCGCCGTGCTGCACCAGGCCTGGCAGGTGCTCAAGCCGGGCGGCCTGCTCTACATCAAGGACTTCTACGGCCAGGACTTCCGCACCCGGCCCGAGCTGGCCGCGCAGCACGCAGCCGACATGCGCAAGCTCAACGAGGTCTACCAGCTCGTCATGCCGGACCTGCCGAGCCTCGTCGACGTGGTGCTCGAACCCGGCTTCAAGCTGCACTACGTGCGCGAGCCGGCCTATGTGGCGGTGTTCGAGCCCTGGCTGAATTTCGAGCAGCGCATGGGCAAGAGCTGGTCGCCGGAGATCTCCTACCTGGAGCTGATCACGGCCGTCGAGATCCTGGTCCGCAAACCGGCGTGAGCGCGGCCCCGGCCCGCCCGCCCGCCGGGGCGGCGCTTGGCGCGCTGCTGGCGCCGCTGGTCACGCTGGCGCGGCGCGAGCTGCAAACCCGCTATGCCGGCACCCGGCTGGGCCGCATCTGGGCGCTGCTGCAACCGCTGGCGACGATGGCGATCTACCTGACCGTCTTCGTCCTCGTCATGGGCGGCGGGCGGGACACGGTCGATGCGCGCCAGTACGCACTCTTCATCCTGGCCGGCCTGCTGCCCTTCCAGGCCCTGGCCGACGGCCTGCAGCGGGCCTGCGGCAGCCTGCGTCAGGACAAGCCGCTGCTGGAGGCCGCCACCTTCCCGGCCGAGGCCATCCCGCTGGCCCGCGTGGTCGGCGGTGCACTGCCCGAGCTGCTCGGCCTGCTGCTGCTGGGCCTGGCCTGCGCGGTCTGGGGCCCCGGCCTGGGCGTGTCGGTGCTGGCCCTGCCCCTGCTGTGGCTGGGCCGCGTCGGCCTGACCGCCGGCCTGGCGCTGTGGATCAGCGTGATCGCGATCTTCATCACCGACACCGGCGAGATCCTCGGCTTCGCGCTGACCGCGCTGCTCTTCCTCACCCCGGTGTTCTACGGCATCGACCAGGTGCCGGCCTGGCTGCACCCGCTGCTCTGGATCAATCCGCTGCACCACGTCGTGGAGGCCTACCGCGACGTGCTGCTGCAAGGCCGCTGGCCCTGGGGCCACGGCGGCGCGCTGCTGCTTTGCGTGCTGCTGGCCGTGGGCAGCGGCCGCTGGGCCTTCGGTCGCTGCCTGGATGCCGTCCGCGATGAGCTCTGAGCTGCGCCCCGGCACCCTCATCGTCCGCGGCGCGGGCAAGGCCTACCGGCGCCACAGCCAGGACGCAGGCGGCCTGTGGCGCGCCCTGCGCGGCCAGCACGACGCGGCCACGCACTGGGTCGTCCGGGGGGTCGACCTGCATCTGGCGCCGAGCCAGTCGCTCGGCCTGGTCGGCGACAACGGCGCCGGCAAGACCACGCTGCTCAAGCTGCTGGCCGGCGCGCTGGCGCCGACCGAGGGCGAGATCCGCCACGCCGGACGGCGCGCCGTCATGCTGCAGCTCGGCGGCGGCTTCCATCCCGAGCTGAGCGGCCGCGAGAACCTGCGCATCGGCTGCGCGGTGATGGGCCTGGGCGCGCAGGAGGTCGAGCGGCTGATGCCCGAGATCATCGATTTCTCCGAGCTCGGGCCGGCGCTCGACCAGCCGCTGCGCACCCTGTCCTCCGGCATGCAGCTCAGGCTGGGCTTCGCGCTGGCCACGGCGGTGCGGCCCGACCTGCTGATCGTCGACGAGCACCTGTCGGTGGGCGACCAGCATTTCCAGCGCAAGTGCCTGCGGCGCATCCTCGACCTGCGGGCCTCGGGCTGCACCCTGGTGCTGTGCTCGCATGCCGCCTACTTGATGAGCGAAGTCTGCGAGCAGGTGCTGTGGCTGCACGAGGGCCAGCCGCGCATGCTCGACCGCGCCAGCGCCACCCTCGCCGCCTACGACAACCATGTGCGCGCCTGCGACGCCGAGCGCGGCGCCGCGCCGCTGAGCGCGTCGGCGCCGCCGCCGGTCGCGGGCGAAGGCTGCGAGGTGCTGCGGGTCGAGGCGCTGGGCGAGGTGCGGCAGGGCGTGATCTCGCCGGGCCAGCGCCTGGTGATCGAGGTCGACGCGCAGATTCCCGAGGCGCAGTGGGCCCGGGGCGTCGACCTGGGCATGCTGCTGATGCGCAATGACGAGCTGGGCTGCGTGCCGCTGAGCTCGCAGACCCTGGCGCAGGGCGAGATCTGGCAGCCCATCGGCCCGGCGCGCTACCGCGCGCGCTGCGTCATCGACGAGCTGCCGCTGCTCTCGGGCCGCTACAGCGTCAACCTCGCGCTGCTCGAACGCGGCAGCCCGGTGGTGCTGGGCTGGATGCGGGGCGCGGGGGCTTTCGAGGTGCGGTCGGCCGGTCGCGATGTCGGCCTGGTGCGCGTGCCGCACCGCTGGGAAACGGTCGGCGACCGGGCCTGAACACGGGCCGGCGGGCCCGCGGTGGCTCAGGCGCCGAGCACGCGCTCGTACTGCCGCAGCGCCAGCGCGGCGGTGTGCACATGGCGGTGGCGCTGCTCGACGGCCCGGCGCGCCGCCCGGCCCAGGGCTGCGGCCTGGGCGGGATCGCCGAGCACCGTGTCCAGCGCCGCCGCGAAATCGGCGGCATCGCCGGGCGCGGCCAGCAGGCCGTCCACGCCGTGCGTGATCAGCTCCGGCATGCCGCCCTGGCGGGCGGCCACCACCGGCCGGCCGGCGGCCTGCGCCTCCAGGGCGGCATAGGGGCAGTTCTCCCACAGGCTGGGCAGCAGGAAGGCGCTGCAGCGCCGCACCAGCGCGCGGATCTCGCCGATCGGCCGGTGGCCGACGGCATGCAGGCTGCCGCGCAGGCGCCGGCCGGCCAGCGCCGGCCGGATGTCGCGCGCAAGGTGGCCGAAGAGATTGTCGCCGGCCAGCACCAGGCTCACCTCATGCCGGGCCAGCAGGCGGGCCGCGATCTCGCCGAGCAGGGCCACCCCCTTGCGGCGCTCCAGGCGGCCGGTGAAGAGCACGACCGGGCGGTCCTCGGGCAGCGCCAGGCGGCGCAGCACGGCGCCGTCGTCCTCGCAGGCATCGAACCAGTCCAGATCCAGGCCGTTGGTGATGACCTCGGGCCGGGACGGCAGGGCAAGGGCGGCGCTGCCGGCCTCGGCCACGAACTGCGAGCAGGCGCTGAGCGCCGCCGCCCGCTGCAGGCCGCGACGCTCCAGGCGCGCACAGGCCCAGCGGTCGGCGGCGCGCACCGCATAGAAGGGCATGATCAACTGGGCCGGCGAATGCAGGCGCACCAGCAGCGGCGGCGCACCGCGCCCCTGCGCGAGGGCGGCGCCCTCGGCCCCGCACTCGGGCGCCTCGACCAGGTCGATGCGGTGCCGGCGCCGCAGCGTGTCCAGGCCCCGGGCCATGCTCCAGGCGTTCTGCAGGCGCTGGCGGGTCCACCAGCAGCCCAGGCGACCGGGCAGCGCGGCCAGCGCCATGGCCGGGCCGCCGGCCCAGTGGCGGTGCACATGAACCGGCCCCTCCATCCGGCTGCTGAAGGGCTGGGGCTGGCGGGCGCCGGCCAGCACATGCACCTCGTGGCCGAGCGCGGCCAGGCCCCGGGCGTGGTGCCAGGTGTAGCTGCCGATGCCGCCGAAGCCGGTCTCCGGCGGGTACTCGTAGGAAAGCAGGGCGATCCTCATGCCCGGGCCCGTCCGGCCTGCGCTTGCAGCGCTGCGCGCACCGCGGCATGGAAGGGCGCTTCGCAGACGGCGATGTCGAAGGCCGCCCGCGCCCGCGCGGCCGCCGCCTCGCCCAGCGCCCGCGCTCGCGCCGGATCGGCCGCCAGCGCCGCGATCGCCGCGGCCAGGGCGGCGGGGTCGCGCTGAGGCACGAGCAGGCCGTCGCGGCCGTCGGCCAGAACCTCGTCCAGCGAACCGGCCCGGGTCGCGACGATCGCGCAGCCGGCGGCCATGGCTTCCAGCACGGCGGTCGGGATGCCGTCCTTGTCGCCCCCGGGCAGCTCGACGGAGGGCGCAAGAAAGATGTCGGCCGCCCGCAGCTCGGCACGCACCCGGTGGCTGTCGCAGCGGCCGAGGAAGCGCAGCACGCCGGCGGCAAGCAGCAGCCCGGCCTGGGCGCGCAGCGCCTGTTCGTAGGCCCGGGCCTCGGGCTGGCTGCGGTCGGCCTCGCCGGCCAGGTGCAGGCGCAGCGGCAGGCCCTGGGCATGCAGGCGCTGCACGGCCTCGATCAGATGCTCCAGGCCCTTCTTCGGGTCGAGCCGGCTGATGCTCAGCAGCCGCAGCGGCGTCGCGGCCGCCGGCCGGGCCGGCCCGGCCGGCGGCCGCGGCGGGAAGCTGCGGGTGTCGATCGCATTGGGCTTGACCAGCAGGCCGGGCAGCGGCCCGCCGTGCAGGGCGAGCAGCTCGCCGGCGATGCGGCGGCTGGTCGCGACGACGACCGCGCTGTCGCCCAGTTGCAGCGCAACGGCCTTGAGCGGATCGTCCCGCAGCAGGTGGTCGGCATAGCAGCTCACGCCGCGCGGCAGGCCGAGCAGTTGCGAAGCCACCCAGACGAAGAGCGACTGCTCGTAGAAGAAGTAGCTGTGCAGGTAGTCGGCCTGCCAGGCGCGCATGGCCCGCGCGAAGCTGAAGGCCTGCAGCACGCGCTCGTTGGCGCGCAGGTCGGCCGGCGCCAGGCCGGTGGCGGCGGCCAGGCGATCGAGCAGGCGCTGCACGGCGGCAGGGGCCTCGCGTTCGAACTGCGCCAGGTCGAGCGCGCCGGTGGCGCGATCCAGCCGCAGGCGCCAGCGCCGGCCCCAGAGGATGCGGCAGGGATGGGCCAGGTCGGCCCGCGGGCCGGTGGCCTGGTGGAAGACCCGCAGCTCGACGCCCGAGGCGGCCAGGGCCGCCGCCTCCTGCTGGACGAAGGTCTGGGAATAGACCGGAAAGTGCCAGCAGGCCGCCACCGCCACGCGCGGGGCCGGCGGCCGGCCCTGCCGCGCCGCCACGCGACGGGCCTGCGCGGCATCGCGCGCCAGCCGGGCGAGCTGGACGGCATGCAGCAGCCGCAGCACGCCTGCGGCCAGGCCGGGCAGGCGGGCGCGAAGGCGCTGGGCCAGGCGGGCAGTCATGGCGGGTCGCGGTGGCGGATCGGCGGCACCGCCGGGAAGCTGCGGTCGGTGAAGAAGGGGAAGCGCAGCGGCTGCGGCGCAGCCGGCACGATGGGCTCGGTGTTGCGGTAGAGGTCGACGCGCGGCGAGAAGGGCGAATCGATGGGGAAGCGCGCCACAGGCTCGAAGGGCGGCTTCAGCAGCACGCTGCGCAAGAGGCGCTCGGCCGGCGTGAGGTCGCCCTCGTCACGCACCTCGACCGCGATCCAGCGGCAGCCGCAGTGGCTGCGCAGGTACTGCAGCAGGCCCTCGGCATCGTCGGCCACAGGCTCGGTGATGCGCAGGAAACCGCGGACGGCGGTGGTGCGGTTCAGGAAATGCTCGCCAGCGATCAGCCGCCGCTGCCAGCCAGGATCGCCGACCCGCAGGTAGAAGGTCATCGTCGAGCGGTAGCCGCCGGCATAGAGCACCGTGTCCTCGGGCCCGACCTGCGCCAGATGGGCGGTGACCCGCTCGAAGCCGGCCACGCGGGTCAGGTTGAAGGGCTGCACCCCCTGCGTCAGCAGCACGGCCGCCGGCAAGGCCAGGACGGCCAGCCCGCGGGCCAGGCGGCTGCGCTGCGGCGCCGCGGCCCAGGCCAGCGGCCCGAGCACGGCGGCCAGGCTCAGCAGCGGCAGCACCATCAGCATGTAGCGCAGGTCGCGCGCCGGCAGCGGCAACATGACCACGACCGTCACGGCCAGCAGCAGGGCGAGGCGGCCGGCCTCGCTGCGCCAGCGCGGATCGCGCGCCGCCAGCAGCAGGCCGAGCACGGCCACAAGCAGCATCGGCAGGCCGACGAGCCGCCGCAGCGCGTCGTAGGTCTGGGGCAGGGCCTGGGCCAGGCTGTCGGCCGAGGGCAGGAAGCGCGGCAGCCAGCCCGGCAGCAGGGCGTGGATGCCGAGCAGCAGCAGGCCGCCGGCCAGCAGCATCGGCAGCACGGTGCGGCCGATGCGCCGGTCGCGTCCGCCCAGGGCCAGGGCCAGCGCCACCGGCAGCAGCAACACGGCGGCGTAATGCGTCAGCAGGCTGGCGGCCGCCAGGCCGAGGAAGGCCAGGACCTGGCCGCGGCCGCCGCCTTCCTGGCGGCGCCGCAGGTGGTAGAGCGCACCCCAGCCCAGGGCCAGGGCCGGCAGGTTCAGCAGCACGGCAGTGGCCTGGACCTGCGTGCCCTGCAGCAACAGCAGCAGCACGGCAGCCCAGCCCGCGGCCGGCGCGATCCATCGCCGCGCCCAGGCCAGGGTGTAGGCCGCCAGCATCAGCACGAAGCCCAGCACCAGGGCGCGCGGCCAGCCCGGTCCGGCCGGCAGCAGCAGAAAGCCCAGGCCTTCGAGCAGGTAGAACAGCGGCGGATAGGCGCCGGGGGTGATGGCCGGATAGCGCTGGAAGTAGCCGAGCGTGAAGCCCAGCGGATCGCCCAGGCCCTCGCGCAGCAGGTCGGCCACATAGAGGCCCGAGAGCGCATGGCGGGCCGAATCCGGATCGAACCAGAGGCCGTCGTTGTCCCAGCCCAGGACCAGCAGCAGGGCGAAGGCCGCCGCCAGGCCCAGCAACTGCGCGGGCAGCGCGCCCAGCAGACGGGGGGGCGCCCAGGGCGACGGGGCCTGCATCAGGCGCCCCGCGCCGCCGCCCGGGCCTGCCAGCGGCGCTGCCAGATGCGGGCATAGGGCAGGCGCGGCTCGGGCAGCGCCGCCTCGGCGTAGGCGCCTTCGGCGTTGCAGGGCAGGTCGACGGCATGCTGCGGCGGCTTCTGCCCGGGCCGGGCCAGCAGCAGGCGCAGCAGGGACGGCAGCAGGGCCAGCAGGGTGGCCGGTGCGCGGGCGCGCAGCATCCAGGCGATGGCCTCCGGCTTGCGGCCCGACCAGAAGGCCACGCCGGCCAGGTGCAGCGCGAACTGGCCCCGGCCCTCGCGCAGCACCCGGGCCGGCAGGCCGGGCTGGCGGGCGGCCAGCTCGTCGAGCACGCGGCAGCCCGAGCGCCACATGGCCGCGCAAGAGGCCGACATCGACTGCGCATGCCGCCGGTAGGCCACCAGCAGCGCCGGATCGGCCACGACCTCATGGCCCTCGGCGACGCGCAGCAGCAGGTCCCAGTCCTCGCAGCCCTGGGCCGCCAGGTCGCGCAGCCGCGGGTCGTAGCCAAGCGGGCCGGGCGCCGCCCGCAGGGCGTCATGGCGGAACACCGGCACGCTTGCGCAGCCGGCAAAGTTCACCTGGGTGAGCTGGCTCAGCGCCCGGCCGCTGACCGTCCAGCGCGGCGAGCGGTCGAGCGGCCGGCCCGCCGGGTCGATGACGACCCAGCCGCTGTAGGCCAGGCCGGCGGCCGGCGCGGCGCGCAGCCGCGCGACCAGGCGTTCGAGCTTGGCGGGCGCCCAGAGGTCGTCAGCATCGAGCGGGGCGATGAACTCGCCGCGGGCCTCACGCAAGGCGCGGTTGCGCGCCGCGGCCACGCCGCGGTTGGGCTGGCGGATCAGCCGCAGCCGCGGATCGCGGGCGGCCCAGGCCGCCGCCAGGGCGGCGGTGTCGTCGGTCGAGCCATCGTCGACGACGAGGACTTCGAGGTCGGCATGGGTCTGCGCCAGTGCGCTGGCCAGGGTGGCGTCGAGCGTGGCCGCCGCGTTGTAGGCCGCGACCAGCACCGACACCCGGCCGGGCAGCCAGGACGCCGGGGCCGAGCCGGCCGCATCACGCGGCGCGGCGGGCGCCGGGGCGGCGGGCGCGGCGGGTGCGGCGGGTGCGGCGGCACCGAAAGCCCGCAGGCGGCGGCGCAGGCCGGCCAGGCCATGGCGCAGCAGCAGCGCGCGGTGGCCGGGCGTGCAGTCCGCCAGCCAGGACAGCAGCGGGCGATGCGGGCGCTGGACGCCCAGGGCCATGGCCGAGCGGGGCCGGCGGACCGGGGCCTCGGGGCTGGGGCCGTCGAGCTCGGCCAGCACGTCCGGCAACACGGCGGCGCGACCGCCAGCGGCCAGCCAGGTGTCGAGGCGGCCGGCCAGGGCCTCGTCCAGCACGGGTGAGGTGTCCGCGAGCGGGCCGCCGGCGCGCAGCAGCAGGGCGGGCAGGGGCGCGCCGCCCTCGGCACGATGCGGCGCCGCCAGGCTGGCGGGCAGCACGATGCGGCCATCGGCCGCCAGGGCCCAGCCGACCAGGCAGCCGAGGTCGGGATCGGCCTCGAAGCAGGCGGCCGCCGCAGCCAGGGCCTGCGGACGCAGCCGGGCGCCCGGCTTCAGGCAGAGGACCGGCGGGACGGACACCGCCGCGGCGGCCGGCGCGGGCCGCGTTTCGCCCGCCGCCGCGACCACGGCCCGGCGGAAGGCCAGTTGCCGGGCCACGATGGCCGCGGGATCGCAGAGCTGGCGGATGCGCGCGGCGGCGGCCTCGCCCATGGCGCGGCGCTGCGCGGGCGAGCTGGCGAGCGCGCGACGCAGGGCCTCGGCCAGGCCGGCAGGCTGGCCGTCGGCCGCGATCCAGCCGGATTCGCCGTCGACCACCATCTCCCGCATGCCGCCGGTCGGCGAGACCAGCACCGGCAGGCCGCTGGCCATGGCTTCCATGCAGCTGTAGGGAAAGTTCTCCCAGCGCGAGGGCACGACGCCCAGGCCGCAGCGCGCGCGCAGGGCCTGCAGGGCCGGCCGGTCGAGGTTGCCGTGGAAGACCAGGCTGGCGCCGAGCGCGGCCGGCAGGGCGGCCTGCATCGCGCGCTGGACCGAGCCGTCGCCGGTGGCCTGCAGCGGCGTGTCGCCGCCGGCAAAGGCCGCACGCAGGGCCGGCTGCCCGGCCGCCACCCGGCCGACGGCGGCGGCCCATTCGTGCACGCCCTTGCGGCCTTCGAGCCGGCCGACGTGCAGCACCTCGGGCCGGGCCCAGGCCTCGGGCGTGCGCCGCAGCGGCTCGCCAGGGCCCAGCGGGTAGGGAATGACGGTGACGCGGCAGGCCGGCAGGCCGTGGCGGGCCTCGACCTCGTCGGCCATGAAGCGGCTGGGCGCGAGCAGGGCGTCGGCCTGGCGGATGCTGTAGGCCTCCAGCGCGACAGCCGGATCGTGGTCGGCCACCCCCGCATCCCAGCCATTGGCGCGGAAGATCGACTCGGTCGAGGAATGCAGGTGGACGATGCAGGGTGGCCGCTGCGCCGGGCCCAGGCCGGCGGCACGCCGCATCTGGAAGCTGGCCAGCGGGGCCTCCCACTCCTGGGCCTCGATCACCTCGATCCCCTCGTCCTCGACGAGCTGCTCGGCCAGCAGGGCGGCCTGCCAGGCGAAGACCTGCGAGGGAAAGGCCGAGCGCAGCATCGCCGCCTGCACTGCGCCGGGTGGCGGCCGGGGGCCGAGGGGCCGGCCGGCCGGCATGGGGTCGTCGAGCGCGACGCGGTGGATCACCAGGCGTCCGCCGTGGCGCAGCTCGCGCAGCCGGGCTGCGCCGGGCCAGCGCTGGCCGATGACGTGCACGGTCTCGCCGGCCTCGGCCAGGGCTTCGCAGATCTGCCGCACATAGCTGCCGATGCCGCCCGGCAAATAGGGGGCGGGCGGGTATTCGCGGCAAAGGAAGAGGTGCTTCATGAGGCCTTGGGCGCGGCGGCAGGCGCAGCGACAGGCGCGGCGCAGGGCGCCGCCGGGCCGGTGAAGGGCGGCAGCACCGGCTCGACCCGAGAGCTGGCACGGCGGCGCACGAGCAGGGTGTCGATCTCGATCGCCGCAGTCGATCCGCCCAGGTTCAGCAGCAGGCGGGCAGGCCGGGCCGAGGTGTGCGGCACGAGGATCCGCACCACATCGCGCCAGGCCGGCCCGAGGCTGAGCGTTTCGCGCAGGCCGAGATTGCGGCCGGACGGGGCGTCCTCGACCAGGGCAATCTCCACCGTGCGCGGGGTGTCGGCGCGCAGGCGCAAGGCCAGCAGCAGGTCCTTGTTGCGGCCGATCACCAGGCCGCGGTAGGCAAGCCGGACCGCGGCCTCGGCCGGCTCGATCCGCAGATGCCCGGCCTGTTCGCGACCGGGCCCCAGCCGCGCCGCAGCCGGCTCGACAAGCTGCCAGCGCGGGTCCGCGCAGGGCTGACCCTGCCCGGACGGCGTGGCCTGGCCCGCTGCGGGCAGCGCGAGGGTCAGCACGGCAGGCAGGAACAGGCTCGGGAACGCGCGGTGCAGAGGCATTGCGAAAAAAGGGCGAGGGGGACGCTGCCCGCGCAGCGGGGGAAAGCCTGCGGGACGGGCTGGGCAGCCACGACTCAGGCCCGCTCAGCATGCCTGCCCGGACGCTGGTGAGAACCCAGATTCCCTAAAACGGGTGTACTCTAGTTCCCCGCATGGGGATTGCACAGAGGCTCCGCTGTGGTCCCATTTCGCTCCGTTTTTCTTGCCTTCCGTCAATCCATCGGACAGGCAATCTATGTTTCAAAGGTTGAACGAGCCCATGTCGCGCGCCGCTCCTCACACACCGCGCGGCCCTGGCCCGCGCCAACGAATACTCATTACCGGATCCCGGGGATTGATCGGCAGCGCGACCGGGGTGGAACTCCGGCGGCTGGGTCATGAAACCGTCGGCATCGATATCCGTGGCGAAGGCGCCGAGCACGGCGACACCCGCAACCCCGCGCGGATGCGGGACGCCCTGCAGGGCGTCGATGGCGTGGTTCACCTAGCGGCGGTCTCGCGGGTGATCGACGGCGAGCGCGAGCCGGAGCGCTGCCAGACGACCAATGTCGATGCGCTGGTCTCGCTGCTCGACCAGATGGTCGAGCAGCCGCACCGGCCCTGGCTGGTCTTCGCCAGCAGCCGAGAGGTCTACGGCCACACCGACGGCCGGCCGACGGGCGAGGATGCGCCGCTGAAGCCGGTCAACATCTACGGCCGGACCAAGGTCGAAGGCGAGCGCCGGGTGATGGCGGCCCGCGAACGCGGCCTGCACACGCAGATCGTCCGCTTCTCCAATGTCTACGGCTCGACGGTCGACCATGCGGACCGCGTGATCCCGGCCTTCGCCCGCGGCGCCGTCACCGGCCAACCGCTGCGCGTGGACGGCAGCGACAACACCTTCGATTTCAACCACCTGAGCGACAGCGTGGCCGGCCTCGTCGCGCTGATCGAGCAGTTGGTGGCCGACCCGGCCATCGCCCACCCGCCGATCCACTTCGTGACCGGTCAGGCGACGACGCTGGGACAGCTCGCGGCCCTGGCCATCGAGCTGGGCGGGCAAGGCAATGCGGTGGTCGAGGCGCCGTCGCGTGTCTTCGATGTCGCGCATTTCTGCGGCGACTTCCGCCGCGCGCAGCGACTGCTTGGCTGGACGCCGAAGGTCATGCTGCGCGAGGGCCTGGGGGCGCTGGTCGAGGCCTTCCGCGAACGGGAGGCAGGCCGCATCGCGGTCGCGGCGCGCTGAGCGATGAGCATGTCGAAGCTGCCCGTGATCGTGCTCGGCGCCGGCGCCGCCGGCCTGGCCGCGGCCCATGAACTCAACCGTAATGGCCGGGCGGTCAGTCTGGTCGAGGCCGCGCCGCGCGTCGGCGGCCTGTGCCGCACCCTCGAGCACCGGGGCTACCGCTTCGACCTGGGCGGACACCGCTGGTTCACGAAGAACGCCGACCTCGACGCCTGGTTCCACCGCCTGCTCGGGCCCGAGCTGGTGCCGGTGGATCGCATCAGCCGCGTGCACTTCGAGGGCCGCTATTTCCAGTACCCGATCGAGGTCGGCGACCTGCTGCGCAAGCTCGGGCCGCGGATCATGCTCGACGCCGGGCTGCGCTGCGTCTACGCCGGCCTGGTGCAGGCCCTGGCTGCCGAGCCGCCGAAGAACATGCGCCAGGCCTATGTCGCGCAATTCGGTTCACGGCTCTACGAGATGTTCTTCCGCCGCTACAGCGAGAAGGTCTGGGGCCGGCCCTGCGAGCAGCTTTCGGCCGACTGGGTGTCGCAGCGCAGCAAGGGCCTGTCGCTGTGGACGCTGCTGAAGGACGCCCTGCGGCTGCAGCGCGAGCCGGTCACCAGCCTGATCGACCGCTTCTACTACCCGGCCACCGGCTACGCCCGCCTGCCCGAGCGCATGGCCGAGGACATCGTCGCCCGCGGCGGCGAGCTGCGGCTGTCGACCCGGGTGCGCAGCGTGCGCTGGCACGGGCCGGAGGACCTGGAGGTCGTCTGCGAACGCGACGGCCAGACCGAGGTGCTGCGCGGCAGCGCGGTGCTGTCGACGGTGCCGCTCGGCGCGCTGGTCGGCATGCTGGATCCAGCCTGTCCGGCGCCGGTGGTCGAGGCCGCACGCGGCCTGGTCTTCCGCGACCTGATCACGGTCAACCTGATCCTCAAGCGCCCCCAGGTCTCGACCGACACCTGGGTCTATGTGCAGGACGAGTCGGTGATCTTCGGCCGCCTGCATGAGCCGAAGAACTGGAGCCCGGCCATGGTGCCCGATGCCGGCACCACCTCGCTGGTGCTGGAGTGCTTCTGCAGCCGTGGCGATGCAATCTGGACGCTGGATGACGCGGCCCTGCGTGAACGCTGCGTGCGCGACCTGGTCGAGCGCCTGCACCTGATCGAGGCCGGGGACGTGATCGACGCCGTCATCGTGCGGACCACCCATGCCTACCCGGTCTACGACCTCGGCTATGCCGAGCGCATCGCGACGATCCGTGCGCACCTGGACACCCTGCCCGGCCTGCACATCCTCGGCCGCTCGGGCACCTTCCGCTACAACAACGCGGACCACTCGGTCGAGATGGGCCTGCTGCTCGCGCAGCGCCTGCTGGGCGCCCGGCTGGACCATCTGGCGGTCAACACCGAGCCGAGCTACCAGGAGATCGTCCGCCCCGGCGAAGAGCCGGGGCGCGACCGCTTCCAGCTCGGCCAGTCGGCGGCCCGCCCGTGAGCCGGCCCGCGGGGGGTGGCCCGACCGTCTCGGTCGTGATGCCGGCCTACCAGGCCGAGGCCCATCTGCCCAAGGTGCTGCCGCCGCTGCTGGCCCTGCAGGCTACCGGTGAGGTGATGGAGATCCTGCTGGTCGACGATGGCTCGCCCGACGGCACCGCCGCACTGGCGCGCGCGATGGGCGTGCGGGTGCTGGCCTCGGGCGGGCGCGGCCTCGGCCCGGCCGCCGCGCGCAATGTGGCCGCGGCCGAGGCGCGCGGCGAAGTGCTGTGGTTCGTCGACTCGGACGTGGTCGTGCACGAGGGCGCCTGCGCGCGCCTGCGTCTGGCCCTGGGCGAAGGCGGCTGGGACGGGGTCTTCGGCTCCTACTGCGACGCGCCGCCAGACCCCGGCTTCTTCTCGCAGTACAAGAACCTGCTGCACCACCACCAGCACCAGACCAGCGGCGGCCCCTCGACCAGCTTCTGGGCCGGCTGTGGCGCGATCCGGCGCAGCGCCTTCCTGGCGGTCGGCGGCTTCGACGCCCGACGCTTCGGCGCGCCCTCGATCGAAGACATCGAACTCGGCCACCGCCTGCACCGCGCCGGCCACCGCATGCTGCTGGATCCGCAGATGCGCTGCAGCCACCTCAAGCGCTGGCCGCTGCGGCAGATGGTGGCGGTCGACATCCGGCGCCGGGCGCTGCCCTGGTCGCGCCTGATCCTGGCCGGCGAGGCGCCGGCCGACGAACTGAATGTGCGGCCCTCCGAGCAGCGCGCAGCCTTGCTGGCCGGCGCCCTGCTGCTGTCGCTGCCGCTGGCCCTGCTGCCGGGCGGCAGCGCCTGGCCCAGCCTGGGCCTGGCCGGCCTGGCCTGGGCGGCCAATGCGCGCTTCGCGGCCTTCCTGGCCCGGCGTCGCGGGCCGGCCTTCGCAGCGGCCGCGCTGGCCTTTCACCAAGTGGTCTATGTCTACAGCGGGCTGAGCTACGCCTGGGCCTGGTGCGAACGCGGCCTGGGTCGCAGCCGCCGGGCCTGAGACGCCGCGCTCAGCGGTGCCGGCCGAAGAGCTTGCTCAGGCCGGTCGGCGTCCAGCGCAGGTCGCGGCGCAGGGCCGCGAAATCCAGCGGCCGGAACAGCACCTGGTGCAGGATCAGCAGCGGCAGATGCGCCGGGCTGTGGCCGACCAGCGCGAACAGCAAGGCCACCGGGAAGACGACGGTGCGCAGGTCATTGAGCACCTGGCGGCCCCAGAAATCCACTTGCTGCTCGGGCGTGCGCGGGCTCAGCAGCAGGGCGCGCAGGTCCAGGGGCTCGTCGCGCAGGTAGACCCACTTGAAGGCGCGCAGCGCAAAGGTCAGCAGCACGATCAGGGCGAAGACCGGCAGCGCCCAGGCCATCAGCAGCAGGCTGAGCGCACAGGCCAGGGCATCGAGCGGCAGCACGACCCGCGCGAGCACGCGCCAGACGGCCTCGACGCCGACGGTGGTGGCAAAAGTCCGCAGGCCGGCCCGGCGGTCGTTGTCGGCATCGCGGATCTGGTGCAGCAGGATGCCGCGCAGGCCGTTGGCCAGGGCACCGACGAGCAGGGTCGCCAGCAGCGGCAGAAGCAGCGCCTGCGGCGGGCCGCCGAGCGGCAGCCAGGCCGCAAGGGTGATGAGCAGCGGCACCGTGAAGGCATAGAGCGCATCGCAGACCGGGCCGGCGACATGGCGCTCCTTGAGCCGCAGCGGCGGCGCGGCATAGGCGATCAGCAAAGCCGTCTGAAGCAGCAGCATGCCCAGGGCATGCTGAGGCGGGCCGGGCCACAGCGCCCAGGGCAGGAAGCCGAGCAGGCCCAGCCCCAGCACCAGGCCGGCGCGGGCCCAGGGCGAGCGGCCGGCCATGGTGTTGCGCTTGCCGGCCAGGGCATCGGCCCGCAGGTCGAACAGGTCGTTGACGACATAGCCAAAGCCGGCGATGCCGGCGAAAGCCGTCAAGAACAGCAGCAGCGCCGGCAGGGTCAGGAGCAACCCGGGGCGCGCAGGGTCCAGCGCCAGCAGCAGGTAGATCAGGCCGAGGATCGGCGCGCCCTTGTCCGTCCACCAGAGATCGGACTTGACCAGCGCCGGGGCCAGTTGCCGCACGGGCTGTGTCATGTCCGGGGCTCTCAGCCGCGCTTGCGGCTCTGCCCGATCAGCCAGTCGGCGATGGCCAGCGCGCGCTCGTGCGTGCCGGCCATGGAGCCCGAGGTGTAGAACTGGCCGTTCACGCCCAGGGCGGGCGTGCCGTCGATGCGGTAGCCGGCCGACAGGGCGGCGGCCTGGCGGGCCTTGCCGGCCACGCCGAAGGAGTTGAAGGCCTCGATGAACTTGGCGCGGTCGACACCGTTCTTGGCGACGAAGTCGAAGATGACGTCGGGCGTCGCCAGCGGATTGCGCTGCACATGCATGGCCGCGAAGATCTTGCCGTGCAGGGCGTCGAGCTGCCCCAGGGCCTCCAGCGCGTAGAACAGCTTCTGGTGTGTGACGAAGGGCACTTCGCGGAAGGCCACCGGCGCGCGGCGGAAGCTCACGTCGGCCGGCAGCTTCTTCAGCCAGGCCTCCAGCGGGGCCTCGAAGTGGTAGCAGTGCGGGCAGCCGTACCAGAAGAACTCGACGACCTCGATGCGGGCCGGGTCGCTGGTGGGCTGGCGCTGCGGCAGACGCACGTAGTCGCGGCCTTCGACCGGCCCGCCCTGGGCCCGGGCCTCGGGGCCGCCCAGGCCCAGGCCGAGGGCCGCCAGGGCCATCGCGCCGCCGGCCGCAAGCTGGCGGCGCTGCAAGTCGGGCCGCTCGGCGGCCAGGGGAGCGGAATCGGGGGTCGGGCGCAGGCTCATCGAAAACATCCTCGGGAAGGTCTGGCGGTAGAGCGGGCCGGTGCGGCGAAGTTCAGGGCGAGGCGGGCTGGACGCGGACCAGCGCCGCCTCGAAGCCCTGCTCGGCCAGTCCGTCACGGCGGATCTCGGCGTCGGCGCGCCGGTCGAAGGGGCCCAGGCGCACGCGGTGCATGGTGCGGCCCGCCTGGTCGCGCGCACTGACGCGGGCTTCGTAGCCAAGGATGGCCAGCTTGGCGCGCTGCTGCTCGGCGTCCTCGGGCTTGGCGAAGGCGCCGACCTGCACGAAGAACTGGACCGGGCCGGTGTCGGCCGCGACGGCCGGCGGGGCCGAGGCGGCAGCCTGCGCCGGAGCGGCCGGCGGGGCAGCCGCCGGGCTCGTCGACGGCGCGAGCCCGACGCCCGGGCCGGGGCTTGCCGCGCCCGGGGGCCGCACTGCGGGCTTGCCCGAAAGCGGGCCGTTCGGATCCCAGTTGCGGTTGCGCTCGGCCTCGGCCGCGTCCTGCTGCGCGCTGCGGTGCGGCACCTTGTCGACGAAGGGGATGGGCACCTTGTTGACGTAGAGCGCAACAGCCAGCGCGACCAGCACGCCCAGCACGCCGCCGACGATGAAGCCGAGCAGGAAGCCGCCGCGCTGGCGACGGGCCGGGCCGGCGGCGCGGCGGGGGGCGGGGGAGCGGTTCATCGGGTCGGGGTTCCGGGATGGGGTCGCAGGCTCACATCTTCTCCGGCGCCGAGACGCCGAGCACGGCCAGGCCATTGCGCAGCACCTGCGCGGTGGCGGCCAGCAGGGCGATGCGGGCGCGGGTCAGGGCCGGGTCCTCGGTGAGGAAGCGCTCGGCCGCGTAATAGCTGTGGAAGGCGCCGGCCAGGTCGCGCAAGTAAAAGGCCACATCATGCGGCGCCAGGTCGCGGGCGGCGCCGGCCAGCATGACGGGGAAGTCGGCCAGCTTGCCCAGCAGGATCTGCTCGGTCGGCGCGGTCAGCGGGGCCAGCTCGGCCTGGGGCAGCTCGGCCAGCGCGCCGCCGGTCTGCTCGACCCACTGCCGCAGCACCGAATGCAAGCGGGCATGCGCGTACTGCACGTAGAAGACCGGGTTCTCGTCATTGGCCTGCAGGGCCAGGTCGACGTCGAAGACGAACTCGGTGTCGGCCTTGCGGCTGATCAGGAAGAAGCGCACCGCATCGCGGCTGGTCCAGTCGATGAGGTCGCGCAGGGTCACGTAGCTGCCGGCGCGCTTGGAGATCTTGACCTCCTCGCCGCCCTTCATCACGGTGACCATCTTGTGCAGCACGTAATCGGGCCAGCCCGGCGGGATGCCGGCGCCGGCCGCCTGCAGGCCGGCGCGGACGCGGGCGATGGTGCCGTGGTGGTCGCTGCCCTGGATGTTGACGGCCTTGTCGAAGCCGCGGCCCCACTTCTCCAGGTGGTAGGCCACGTCGGGCACGAAGTAGGTGTAGGGGCTGGCGCCGGGCGGCAGGGCCTCGGTGCCGGACTTGCGCATCACCCGGTCCTTGTCGTCGCCGTAGTCGGTCGAGCGCAGCCAGAGCGCGCCGTCCTGCTCGTAGGTCTTGCCGGCCTCGATCAGGCGCTGCACCGTCGCCTCGACCTTGCCGCCGCTGTAGAGGCTGGATTCGAGGAAGTAGTGGTCGAAGCGCACGCCGAAGGCCTGCAGGTCCAGGTCCTGCTCATGGCGCAGGTAGGCCACGGCGAACTGGCGGATGCCGTCCAGGTCGGCCGGGTCGCCGCTGGCGGTGAAGGCGCGGTCGTCGGCGGTGACGGTCTTCTTCGCGAGGAAGTCGGCGGCGATGTCGGCGATGTAGTCGCCGTTGTAGGCGTTCTCCGGCCAGTCGGCGTCGCCGGGCTTCAGGCCCTGGATGCGGGCCTGGGTGGAGATCGCCAGCGTCGCGATCTGCACGCCCGCGTCGTTGTAATAGAACTCGCGCTGCACCTGCCAGCCCTGGCTGGCGTACAGATTGCACAGCGCATCGCCCAGTGCGGCCTGGCGGCCGTGGCCCACATGCAGCGGGCCGGTGGGGTTGGCCGAGACGAACTCGACCAGCACGCGGCCCGCCCCGGCCGGGGCGCAGCCGAAGGCCTGGCCGGCGGCCAGCACCTCGCCGACCACGGCCTGGCGCGCAGCGGCCTTGAGCCGCAGGTTGATGAAGCCGGGGCCGGCGATCTCCAGCGCCTCGACCCATTCGGCCACGGCCGGCTGGGCTTGCAGCGCTTCGACCAGGGCGGTGGCCAGCTCGCGCGGGTTCTTCTTGAGCGGACGGGCGAGCTGCATGGCCACCGTCACGGCCAAGTCGCCATGGGCGGCCTGCTTGGGCTTTTCGAAAGCGGGGCTCAGGCCGTGGCCGGGGGACACATGGTCGAGGGCGGCGGCCAGGGCCTGGTCGAGCGCCTGTTGGATGCGGGTCATCTCAAGATTCTAGGTGCCCCCCCCTGCTGCAGCGGCCGGGCCGGGCGGGCGGGGGACAGGGCGGCGGTCCGCCCCCTGATCGGCCGACCGCCGCCGCGCCGGCCGCGCTACAAAGCCGGCATGCCTGCCGCGCCTGGACCGACCGAGCCCCCGCTGCCCTCGCGCATCGGCCGCTATCGCGTGCTGTCCAGGCTGGGGGCGGGCGCGAGCAGCGAGGTCTTCCTCGGCCACGACGACTTCCTCGACCGGCCGGTGGCGATCAAGCGCCTGCCGCCGCAGGATCCGACCGACCAGCAAGCCAGCCGCCTGCGCGAGCGCTTCTTCGCCGCCGAGGCTGCGTTGATCGGCCGCTTGCAGCATCCCAACCTGGTCACGCTCTACGACGCGGCCGACGACCCGGCCGGGCCCTATCTGGTGATGGAGCCGGTGCATGGCGGCACGCTGCGGCCGCACACCCGGCCCGATGCCCTGCTGCCGCTGGACCGCATCGTCGAGATCGGCATCCAGCTCGCCCTGGCACTGGCCCAGGTCGCGCGCCAGGGCCTGGTGCACCGCGACGTGAAGGCGGCCAATCTGCTGGTCGAGCGCGATGCGGCCGGCGGCATCGCGCGGGTGAAGCTCGGCGACTTCGGCAGCGTGCTGAACCTGCGGGCCGATTGCACCCAGGTCGCGCGGGTCGGTTCGCTGCGGACCATGTCGCCCGAGCAGGTCGAGGGCGGCACCCTCGATGGCCGCAGCGACCTTTATGCCCTGGGCATCGTGCTCTACCAGTTGATCGCCGGCCGGCCGCCCTTCGAGGCGCCGAGCGAGGCGGCGCTGATCGCGCAGATCCTCGACCGCCCGCCGCCGCCGCTGGCGCCGCTGCGGCCCGGCGTCAGCCCGGCGCTGGAGGCGGTGGTGCGGGGCGCGCTGAGCAAGTCGCCCGCCGGGCGGCCGGCCGACGGCGAGGCCTTCGCGGCCGCGCTGTCGGCCCTGCTCGCCGACCGGCAGGTGCCGCGGCCCGGGCCGCAGGAGCTGCTGGATTCCGAACGCTTCCGCCTGCTCGGCGAGCTGGAGTTCTTCGCCGGCTTCGGCGAGGTCGAACGCTGGGAGCTGGTGCGCCGCGGCGACTGGGCCCAGCACCCGGCCGGCACCCTGCTGCACCGGGCCGGCGAGACGGGCGACGCCTTCCACATCATTGCCCGCGGCGAGGTCGAGGTGCATCGCGACGGCCGCTGCGTCGCCCGGCTCGGCGCCGGCACCTCGGTGGGCGAGATGGCCTACCTGGCGCCCAGCCCGGCCCTGAAGCGGCACCAGGCCGACATCGTCTGCACCGCGCCGACGACGACCCTGGGCTTCAGCCCGGCCCGCCTCGCCAGCCTGGGCGCGGGCACCCGGCAGCAGATGGACCAGGCCTTCATCCGCGTGCTGGTGCGGCGCCTTCACGCCGCGCACGAGGCGCTGGCGCACCCGCGGCGCATCCTCTAGCCCGGGAAGGGCGCAGCCTCAGCCGCGCGCCTTGGCCGCGGACCAGTAGGCCGGGTCGCCGTAGCTGTGCTTGAGGTAGTCGATCCACAGCCGCACCCGCAGCGGCAGGTGCTTGCGCTGCGGGAAGACGGCGTAGATGCCGCTGGGCGGCGCGGCATAGTCGTCGAGCAGGCTTTGCAGCGTGCCGGCGGCCAGGTCGGCCTCGACTTCCCAGCGGCTGCGCCAGGCGATGCCGCGGCCTTCCAGGCACCAGTCGTGCAGCACCTGGCCGTCGGAGCAATCCAGCCGGCCACTGGGCTTGAGGCGCACGACCTCGCCATCGACGGTGAAGGCCCAGCCGCGGATCTGGCTGGCCTCGGAGGTCAGCGTCAGGCAGTCGTGGCGGGCCAGGTCCTCGGGCTGCTGCGGCCGGCCGTGGCGCTGGAGGTAGCCCGGGGTGGCGACGCAGACGCGCCGGTTGTCGGCCAGGCGTACGCTAACCAAGCTGGAATCGGGCAGGTCGCCGACCCGCACCGCGCAGTCGTAGCGCTCGTGGACGATGTCGACGATGCGGTCGGCCAGGTTCAGCGAGACGGTCACGTCGGGATGCAGCTCGGCAAAGCGCGGCACCAGCGGCGCCACATGGCGGCGGCCGAAGCCGGCCGGCGCCGTCACCCGCAGGTGGCCGCTGGCCTTCACGCCGCCGGCGCTGACGCTGGCCTCGGCATTGGCCAGCTCGCCCAGCAGGCGCTGGCAGTCCTCCAGGAAGGCGCTGCCCTCGTGGGTGAGGGTGATGCGGCGCGTGGTGCGGACCAGCAGCTTCACGCCCAGGCGTTCCTCCAGCGCATCGATGCGCCGGCCAACCACGGCGGGGGCCACGCCCTCCTCGGCGGCGGTCTGGGTCAGGCTGCCCTTGGTGGCGACGCCGACGAAGGACTCCAATTGCTTGAGCCGGTCCATGGCAGCGGATTATGGTCGCAGGGCAATGGACTGCCGGCAGGCCAGGGGGTGATTGCGCCTGTCAGGCAGCGGAAAGACGGGGATGCAAGCGGGGGCCGCAACGGCCTCCGCCGGCCGGTGGATTCGTGCACGCCGCGCAGGAATGCAGCGCGCTGCGGTGCATCAATCGCCCGCCGGCTTGCGCATACAGTGGCCGCATGGACAAGCTGCCGCTCCACCCTCGGACACCCTTGCGAGCGGTGCTCTTCGACGCCTACGGCACGCTCTTCGATGTCTACAGCGTGGCCGCCAGCGCCGAGCAGCGCTTCCCCGGCCGCGGCGAGGCCCTGGCCCGGCTGTGGCGCGACAAGCAGATCGAGTACAGCCGCCTGGTCAGCCTGGGCGATGCAGGCGGGCGCCTCTACCAGCCCTTCTGGGACCTGACCCGCGCCGCCCTGCGCTACGCCGCCCAGGCCCTGGGCCTGGCGCTGGACGAAGCTGCCGAGGAGCGGCTGATGAACGAGTACCGCCACCTCAGCGCCTACCCCGAGAACCGCCGCGTCCTGCAGCAGGTGCGGGCGCTGGGCCTGCCGGCGGGCATCCTCTCCAACGGCGACCCGGCGATGATCGCCGTGGCCGTCAAGAGCGCCGGCATCGCCGACCTGATCGATCCGCTGATCAGCGTGGGCCCGCTGCGCTGCTACAAACCCGATCCGCGCGTGTACCAGCACGGGCTGGAGGTGCTGCGCCAGAGCCAGCCCGACCTGCTGGCCCGCCAGGTGCTGTTCGTGTCGAGCAATGGCTGGGACGCGCTCGGCGCGACCTGGTTCGGCTTCACGAGCTTCTGGCTGAACCGCGCGGGCCTGCCTTGCGAGACCCTGGATCCCCCGCCGACCCACCAAGGCCGGCGACTCGATGACCTGCTGCCGCTGCTCGGTGACCCCGGCGATGCGGCCGACGCCTGAGCTTCCCGCCACCGCAGAACACCGGCCCCAGCGTCCCTCCCCGCGACCGCACCGCCGCGTGCAGGTCCTTCCGCTTTCTCCGACCGCGCCGCCGCGCGCCCCGACCCCAGGAGCCCTCCCATGAGCCTCACCCTGCCCCAAGGCATGCAGATCACCGGCCCCATCGAGCCGGGTTTCGACAACATCCTCACCCTGCCGGCGCTGGAGCTGGTCGCCAAGCTGCACCGCGCCTTCGAGCCGCGCCGGCAGGAGCTGCTGGCCGCCCGGATCGAGCGCGCCAAGCGCCTCGACGCCGGCGAGCGCCCGGACTTCCTGGCCGAGACCCGCCACATCCGCGAAGGCGACTGGTCCATCGCCCCGCTGCCCAAGGCGCTGGAATGCCGCCGGGTCGAGATCACCGGGCCGGTCGACGCCAAGATGGTCATCAATGCGCTGAACTCGGGCGCCGACAGCTACATGACCGACTTCGAGGACAGCAACTCCCCGAAGTGGCGCAACCAGATCCAGGGCCAGGTCAATCTCTACAAGGCCGTGCGCCGCACCCTGACCCTGGGCCAGGCCGGCAAGACCTACAAGCTCGGCGAGAAGCTGGCGACCCTGCAAGTTCGCCCGCGCGGCTGGCACCTGGACGAAAAGCATGTGACGGTGGACGGCCAGCGCGTCTCCGGCGGCATCTTCGACTTCGCGCTCTTCCTCTTCCACAACGCCTTCGAGCTGCTCGGCCGCGGCGCCGGCCCCTTCTTCTACCTGCCGAAGATGGAGAGCCACCTGGAGGCGCGCCTCTGGAACGACATCTTCGTGCTGGCGCAGCAGCACCTCGGCCTGCCGCAGGGCACGATCAAGGCGACCGTGCTGATCGAGACCATCCTCGCGGCCTTCGAGATGGAGGAGATCCTGTACGAGCTGCGCGAGCACAGCGCGGGCCTGAACGCCGGCCGCTGGGACTACATCTTCAGCTGCATCAAGAAGTTCAAGAACGACCGCGACTTCTGCCTGGCCGACCGCAAGCAGGTCACCATGACCTCGCCCTTCATGCGCGCCTATGCGCTGCTGCTGCTCAAGACCTGCCACAAGCGCGGCGCGCCCGCCATCGGCGGCATGAGCGCGCTGATCCCGATCAAGAACGATCCGGAGAAGAACGAGATCGCGATGGCCGGCATCATCAAGGACAAGCGCCGCGATGCGAACGACGGCTACGACGGCGGCTGGGTCGCGCACCCGGGCCTGGTCGATGTGGCGATGAAGGAGTTCGTCGATGTGCTCGGCGACCGGCCCAACCAGATCAGCCGCCAGAAGAAGTACACCCACATCGAGGCCGAGCACCTGCTGGAGTTCAAGCCCGAAGGCCCGATCACCGAGGCCGGCCTGCGCATGAACATCAACGTCGGCATCTACTACCTGGCCTCCTGGCTGGCCGGCAATGGCTGCGTGCCCATCTACAACCTGATGGAAGACGCGGCGACGGCCGAGATCTCGCGCTCCCAGGTCTGGCAGTGGATCCGCTCGCCCAAGGGCGTGCTGGAGGACGGCCGCAAGGTGACCGAAGTGATGGTTCGCGCCATGGTGGCCGAGGAGCTTCAGGGCCTCAAGGACGCCGGCTACGAGGGCACCACCGTCGACCGCGCCGCCGAGATCTTCGAACAGATGAGCACCAGCGAGGAGTTCACCGAATTCCTCACCCTGCCGCTGTACGAGGAAGGCAGCTTCTGATCCGCCGGCTGCCGCGCCGGGCGCCCGCGGGCGCCTGAAGCCGCATGCCCCAGGGGCCTCTCCGGAGGCCCTTTTTCATGGCCGGACGGCGAGCTTTTTTCACCGCATGGGCGGGCGGGCCGGCGTGCAACACTCGTCGCGAGCCCGCCCCGTGCGGCCCCCTTTTTCAGGAGCCCCTTCCATGAAGATCCTCATCGCCGTCGACGGCAGCCCGACCACCAAGCGCATGCTGGCCTACCTGGTCGCCCATGAGGAGCGCTTCCTCCGCGGCCAGGCCCTGACCGTCTTCACCGCCGTGCCGGCCGTGCCGGCCCGCGCCGCATCGCTGTTCGACAAGGACAGCCTCCAGGGCTACTACGAGGAAGAGGCCGAGAAGGTGTTCAAGCCCATCCGCAGCTTCCTGAGCAAGCAGGGCGTCGAGGCCAAGTTCCTGAGCAAGGTCGGCCATGCCGCCGAGCTGATCGCCAAGGCCTCGGCCAAGCAGGATCTGCTGATCCTCGGCTCGCACGGCCACACGGCCCTCGGCAATCTGGTGATGGGCTCGGTGGCGACCAAGGTGCTCGCCGGCTGCGAGACGCCGGTGCTGCTGGTGCGCTGAGCGAGGGCCGCGCGCTCAGCGCGCGGCCAGGCCGTCGAAGCAACTGCCCAGCACCCAGTCGATGATCTGCTCGGGGCTGGCGCTGCCGGCCTGGCGCAGCACGGCCAGCACCGGGTCGCAGGCCCGCGCGTAGACGGTGTAGAGCACCACCTCGGGCGGCAGCTTGGGGTTGAGCGCGCCGGCCGCCTGGGCGGCCTCGACCCAGGCGCCGATGCGGTCGCTCAGCTCGAAGAGGCGGTCGAGGTAATCGGCCCGGCCGGTCAGTTCGGCACGCAGGCTGGAGTTCTGCGCCGGCAGGCTCGGCATCTCGCCGGCCATCTGCACCTCCATGCTCCAGCGGGCCACGGCCTTGAGCTGGTCGAGCGGCGCGGGTGGCGGCTCCAGGGCCTCGCGCTCGGCCACGAAGGCCAGGGCCCGGTCCATCAACCTCACCATGGCCGCAGCGGCCAGGGATTCCTTGGAGCTGAAGTGCTTGTAGAGGCTGGCCTTGGCGATGCCGACCTGGGCCGCGACCTCGTCGACGGTCATCAGGTCGAAGCCTTTTTCAGCCAGGAGGCGGTTGGCGGCTTCGACGATGGCCTGTTCGCGGGCCACCAGCACCCGTTCGCGAAAGCTGGGTTTGTCCATGACGGCAGTGTAAGACGGCGCGTCGCTCAGGCAGACGCACCGTCTCCACCGCGAACGTCAAGTCGCCACGCGCGTCTTGGACGGAGGGGTGGGCTCGGCACCCCGGGAGGCGAGGCTCAGCTCCAGCCCCAGGCAGATGCCGAGGTCGGCCGGATCCGGCTCAGTCTTCGACGGGCCGCCCCGACGGGGCCAGCCCTGAGGCCACCACCGACGCCACCAGGCCAGGGGCCGGGCGGGCCGGACGAGGGAGCGGCGCAGGTCGGAAGGCATGGCCGCAGTGTCGCGGGGCGGCCTGCGCAGCGATTCCACAGTATGGGGGTGAGGACGGGCTCAATCCCGGGTATCGGCCGCCGCCCTGAGCGGACGTCGGCCGCACTTTCGTGCGCACCACTCTTTCGGGGGAAGACGCCCCGGGTTCCGATGCTCTCACCATTCGCGCCGTGCTGTCACACGCTGGCGTCCCGCGACGCTGGATCTCGAACCGGGCAGCGCGTTCCGCCCCCTCCGGCCCAACCGTCGAAGCACGGTCGTTCCCACGATGCCGGGGCCGCGGGCAGCACGCGCCAGCCCCACGGGCCCAACGGTCTCCTCCGGGGGATCCTCTCAACCCGCCGACCTCAAGTCGGCGGGTTTTTTTTGCCCGTCCCGTCGGCCGTCAGCGGGAAGCCTTCGGCCAGCACCTCGCGCAGATGGGCCACCAGGGCCTGCACCGCGCGGGTCGGGGCCACGTGGGCGGGCCGGAGGGCCAGGATGTGGCGGCCGAAGGCCGAGACCTCGCGCCAGTCCGGCAGCAGCGGCTGGAGCCGCCCGGCCCGGACTTCGGCCTGGGCGCTGAAATCCGGCAGCAAGGCCAGGCCCAGGCCTTCGAGCGCGGCGGCGCGCAGGAGCTCGCTGTTGTTGGCGGCCAGGGCGCCGCGCAGCGGCACGGTGACCGGGGGCTCAGGCTCGCCCGGCGCAGGCACCAGCGGCTCGAAGCGCCAGGCCGCCGGCTCGCCCGGCCGCCAGTAGCCCAGGGCCTCGTGGGCGGCCAGCTCGCGCGGGTGCCGCGGCTCGCCGCGGGCCCGCAGGTGCTCGGGCGTGGCCACCAGCACGGCGCGGGTCGGGCAGAGCGTCCAGGCGACATGGTCCTCGGGGGCCGTGCTGGCATGGCGGATGGCCAGGTCGTAGCCCTCGCGCGCCAGCGGCACCAGGCGGTCGGACAGGTCCAGCTCGATGCGCAGGCCCGGATGGGCGCGCAGGAAGCCCGCCAGGTGCGGGACGATGTGCTGCCGCCCCAGCGCGACCGGCACCGTCAGCCGCAGCAGACCGCGCGGCGCCTCGGCCAGGTCGCGCACCTCGGCAAAGCCGCGGGCGATCTGGGTGTAGGCGCCGCGGGTGGCCTCGACCAGTTGCAGACCGGCCTCGGTCAGGCGCACGCTGCGGGTGGTGCGGCGCAGCAGGGGCAGGCCGGCGGCCCGCTCCAACTCGGTCAGGCGCTGGCTGACCGCGGCCTTGCTCAGGCCCAGCCGTGCGGCGGTGGCCGTCACGCTGCCCTGCTCGGCGAGCACGCCCAGGGTGTGGACCTGGGGCCAGAGCAGGTCGAGGCGCTGGGGGTCGGGCAGGGGCGGCATGGCGGGTCGGACGGGCTGGCGCGGCGTCGATTGTTCAGTTCATCGAACAATGTAGTTCGTCGGCGGGGCTGGTCCGCGGGCCGGGGGCTGCGTAGGCTGAGAGGCTTGATCCTCACGGTCCGGAGTTGCGCCATGTCCCTTGCAAGCCCCCTTTTCGGCGACGCCCCCGTCGGCCACCACATCGGCGGCCAGGTGTTGCAGCCCGCAGACAGCCGCCGCCAGACGGTGTGGAACCCGGCGACCGGCGCCGCCGCGCGGGAGGTGCTGCTGGCCGATGCCGCGACGGTGGATGCCGCCGTCGCCGCCGCGCGGGCTGCCTTTCCGGCCTGGTCGCAGACGCCGCCGCTGCGCCGCGCACGCATCCTGAACGCCTTCCTCGGCCTGCTGAACCAGCACCGCGACACCCTGGCCGCGATGATCACGGCCGAGCACGGCAAGGTCTTCAACGACGCGCAGGGCGAGGTCACCCGCGGCATCGAGATCGTCGAGTTCGCCTGCGCGGCGCCGCAATTGCTGAAGACCGACTTCAGCGACCAGGTCGGCACCGGCATCGACAACTGGCTGCTGCGCCAGCCCCTGGGCGTGGTGGCCGGCATCACGCCCTTCAACTTCCCGGTGATGGTGCCGATGTGGATGGTCCCGGTCGCCCTGGCCTGCGGCAACTGCTTCGTCCTCAAGCCCAGCGAGCGCGATCCCTCGCCCTCGCTCTTCATGGCCGAGCTGCTGAAGCAGGCCGGCCTGCCGGACGGGGTGTTCAACGTCGTGCAGGGCGACAAGCTGGCCGTCGACCGCCTGCTTGAACACCCCGACGTGGCCGCGCTGAGCTTCGTCGGCTCCTCCGCCATCGCCCGCCACATCTTTGAAACCGGCGCGCGCCACGGCAAGCGCGTGCAGGCCCTGGGCGGCGCGAAGAACCATCTGGTGGTGATGCCCGATGCCGACCTCGATCAGGTGGTCGATGCCCTGGTCGGCGCCGCCTACGGCTCGGCCGGCGAGCGCTGCATGGCGATCAGCGTGGCGGTGCTGGTCGGCGACATCGCCGATGCGGTGGTCGAGCGCGTCGCCGCCCGCGCCCGCGCACTGAAGATCGGCGACGGCTTGCACGAGGGCGTGGAGATGGGCCCCATCGTCACCGCCGAGGCGCGCGCGCGGATCGAGGGCTATGTGGGCCTCGGCGTCGAGGAGGGCGCGCAGCTCGTCGTCGACGGCCGCGGCCTGCGCGTGCCGGGCCGCGAGGGCGGCTTCTTCACCGGCGGCAGCCTCTTCGACCATGTGACGCCGGCGATGCGCATCTACCGCGAGGAGATCTTCGGCCCGGTGCTGGCCTGCGTGCGCGTGCCGGACTTCGAGGCCGCGCTGGCCCTGGTCAACGGCCATGCCTATGCCAACGGCGTGGCCTGCTTCACCCGCGACGGCGGCACGGCCCGCGAGTTCTCGCGCCGCGTCGAGGTCGGCATGGTCGGCATCAATGTGCCCATCCCAGTGCCCATGGCCTGGCAGGGCTTCGGCGGCTGGAAGCAGAGCCTCTACGGCGACCACCATGCCTACGGCGAGGAAGGCCTGCGCTTCTACACCCGGCAGAAGAGCGTGATGCAGCGCTGGCCCGAGGCGCGCGCGGCCTCGGCGGCCGAATTCACGATGCCGACGGCGCGCTGAGGCGCCGGCCCGCGCTCAGGCCCAGTCCAGCGCCAGGCGCGGGAAGCGCGGGAGCAGCGGCAGCACCTCGGGCAGCCGGGCTTCGGGCAGGCCCATCCAGCGCGCGATCTCGGCATGAAGCTGCTCGGTCGCGGTGCTGGGCAGCAGCAGGCCGCGAGCGTCGACCAGGTCCGGGCCCTTGCGACCCAGGTCGGGCGTGCGACCGTAGAGGCCGCCACGCAGGCCGCCGCCGATCAGCAGGGCATGGCCGCCCCAGCCGTGGTCGGTGCCCGAGCCGTTCTGCACCAGGCAGCGGCCGAACTCGGAATAGATGAGGGTCAGCACCTCATCTTCGATGCGAAGCTCGGCCAGCGCCTCGAAGAAGGCGGCCAGGCCGGCGTCCAGCTCCTTGAGCCGTGCGTCCAGCAAGGTGCTGAGGTTGCGGTGATGGTCGTAGCCGCCATGGACGAAGAAGCTCGCCGAGCGACGTCGACCCAGCGCGGCATCGGCCTTGAACAGGCGGGCGGCGGTGCGCAGCTCGGGCAGCACCGGGAAGGGCGTGGCCAGGGGCACGGCCCGGATGGCCTCGTTGATGACCTCGACCGTCTCCTGCGCACGGCGCTGCGCGCGGGCGTATTCGTCGGCGATCGGGTGGGCGAAATGCGCCCGCCCGTCGGGCACCCGGTTCATGATCGATTGCGCCAGCGCCACCACCCCCGGCGCCACCCGGTAGCCGGGGAAGCGCGGCTCGGCGCCGTCCTTGCCCAGGCCGACCTGGCGCAGCGCTTGGGCGCGGAAGGCGCGCTGCGGACCGCTGGCACTGAGCATGGGCGTCAACAGCGCGCGGGCGTTGAACTGCGGGTGCAGCGCCTCCATCAAGCGACCGATCCAGCCGGTGCCGCCCTCCACCTCGGCCAAGGGCGCGCCGGCCTGCCAAAGCTCGTTCTGATCCGAATGGCTGAAGAGCTGCACCGGCAGCAGCGCGCTGCGCTCGCGGTACTGCCGGGCGTCGGTCGGGCGCAGCAACGGCCCGACGTTCGGGACCACGCCGAGCCGGCCGCGCGTCCACTGCCGGTGCAGGGCAGGCAGTTGAGGATGGAGCTGCCAGTCGGCGTCCAGGGCGCTGCGCGGATGGTCGGGCAGGGCCAAGCCGGCGCGGGCGGCCTCGTAGGCCTGGCGGTTCGCGCCGCGGCGCGGCGACAGGAGCTGGTGGCAATCCAGCCCGCCGCCCAGGTAGATCACCATCAGGCGCCGGTGGGCGGGCGCGGCGGCGGGGTCGGCCGGAAGAGGGGGCTTCATTGCCGGACGATGTTCTCGGGGTGGACGGTGATGAACCACACCATGCTGGCCAGCACCGTCAGGCGCTGGGTGCGTGCCGCGGTCGCGTCGCGGCCGCGTGGCAGCTTGGCCAGCTCCGCAAGCAGGGCGGCACGGTCGCGGGCGGGCAGGGTCTTGCCGCAGAGCTGCAGGGCGTAGCGGTCGAGCAGCTCGGCATCATGGGCCGGTGTGGCCAGCCGCTCGAGCAGCTCGGGCGTCATGGGCAGGCCCTCGCAGAGCGCGCCGACGCCGTTGAAGCGCAGGGTGGCGCCGTACTCGTCGCAGTTCTGCAGCTCGGGCGCGACCAGGCCGGCCTGCTGGATCGGCCCCTGGGGCGCGAAATCCGGCTGGTTGAAATTGAAGACGGTCGGCGCGGTGAAGGGCCGCTGCGAGGCAAAGCGCTTGTGATGCCAGAGGCCGGCGAAGCGCTGCTGCTCGGCATCGCAATGCGCGCCAAGCTGACGGGCCAGGGCGATGGTGCTGACATAGGGCTCGGTCATGCGACCGAAGGGCCGGTCGCTCGGCGGGTCGAACAGCTCGGGGTCGAGGAAGACCGCGCGCAGCACGGCCTTCATGTCGCCGCGCTGGCCCTGGCCGTTGTCCTTGAAGGCCGCGACGACGCGCCGCACATAGGCAGGCGATGGGTTGCTGGTGCTCAGGCGCCGGATCAGGTTCAGCGCGATGAAGGGTGGGCAGCTCGGGTGCTTGAACAGCGCGTCGAGCGTGCGGCCCAGGGCGGTGTAGGCCTCGGTGCCCGCGGGGATGCGGACGCGCCCCTTGAGGGCGGTCGTCGATTCGGGCGCATGCTCGTCGGCCTTGACGCTGAGCCGGCGCGACCAGGCCGCCGGGCCATAGAGCCCGTGGTTCTCGATGCCGAAGGCCAGGCGCACGCCGTCGCGCCGCGGCCCGTCGGAATAAAAGCCGGTGAAGACGCGCGCCAGCTCGACGATGTCCTGCTGCCCATAGGTCGGAATGGGTCGGCCATCGGCATCCAGGCGCTGGCTGCCGTCCTCCTCCAGCTCCCACAGGCCGATGGTGAAGAGCTGCATCAGCTCGCGGGCGTAGTTCTCGTCGGGCTGGCGGCCCGTGGCTTCGTCGGCCTTGCGGTTGTTGAGGTAGGTGAGGAAGAAGGCCATGTCGAGGCTGGCACTCACGTCCTCGATCAACTGGCGGAAGTTGCCGGTGGCGCCGGCATTCAGCAGGTCCCAGAAATGCGCATAGGCATAGGGGTTGGCGATGCGGTCGGCACCGACTTCGGAGACCACGAAGATCTGCGATAGGGCATAGCTCACCCGCTGGCGCACGGCATCCGGCGCCCAGATGCATTTCCAGTCGATGGCCTGGAGCCGGGTGTCGAAATGGGGTGACTGGCGCGCGTCCTCGCGGCCCGGCGGGCCCTTGCGATCGATCCACTCGGTGACGCTGCGGCTGGGCGGGGCGTCGAGCTGCTGGTCAAGCCAGGCCGCGGGGCCGATGCGATGGACCGCCTCGATCTCCTCCTCGGTGGGCCCGAAGGTGCAGAAGCCCAGCCAGCGGGCGGCCGCGGAGCGATCGAGCCGCAGCCCGGCCGGCGCCAGCCGCGCATCGGCCTGGGCGGCAGGGGCACCGGCTGGCAGGCCCAGGGCGGCCAGGGCGCCCAGGCCCTGCTGCATGAGCGCGCGGCGGCCCGGGCGGTCAGGCCGTTGGGCCGGGTTCGGCGGATGGGCAGGCTTCATGCTCGGCAGACCTCAAAGAGAGCATCCCGGGAACGCTGAGTATGCCCAGGGCGCTGGGGCCCGGCAGGCCGCCGGCTCAATCGGGCACGATGCCCGCGGCGCGCCAGGCCTCGGCGCGGATCATGTCGTGCGTGAGCCGCTCGACCTCGACCATCGCCACCCCGCGCTGTACGCCGAGCTTGACCGCCGCGGCATAGCTCAGGTCGATGATGCGCTCGGGGTGGAAGGGGCCGCGGTCGTTGACGCGGACGATGATCTCGCGGCCGTTGCGCGGATTGCGCACCCGCGCATAGCTTGGCAGCGGCATGGTGCGGTGGGCCGCGCTCATGCCGTGCATGTCGAAGATCTCGCCATTGGCCGTGGGCCGGCCGTGGAACTTGCGGCCGTACCAGGAGGCCAGGCCGCGCTCGACCACCGGCACGTCCTCGGTCTCCGGCGTGTAGTGCTGGCCGAGCACGGTGTAGGGCTTGTTCGGCCCGCCGACCCGCAGGCGCTCCACACGCGGCACCGCATCGGGCAGCTCGGCCAGCTCGGCGGGCGAACGCTCGCTGGGGCCGTCGCGGTCGGCCCGCGGCACCGGCCCGCTGGCGCAGGCCGCCAGCAGCAGGGCCAGCAGGCCCGGAGCCCAGGCCGGGGCCAGGGGCCGGGGGCGCAGGGCAGGGATGCGGTCGCGGCGCAGCATGGCGCCACCTTAGCGCAGGCAGCCGGCCGCGAAAATGAAGACCCTGTTGCAACGCCCGGTCCCACCCGCCATGCCTCACGATCCCTACGACCACGACATCGAACGCGGCATGCGCAACCGCCGGCAGATCCTGGGCGATGCCTGGGTCGACGCCTCGGTGCCGAATGCCAATGCCTTCAATGCCGACTTCCAGAACTTCATCACCCGCTACGCCTGGCACGAGATCTGGGGCCGTCCCGGCCTGGACCCCAAGACCCGCCGCGTGATCGTGCTGGCCGTGACCAGCGCCCTGGGCCGCTGGGACGAGTTCACCCTGCACACCCGCGCCTCGCTGGGCATGGGCGATCCGGCCACCCGCCTGAGCCCCGAGGAGGTCAAGGAGGTGCTGATGCAGGTCGCCATCTACGCCGGCGTGCCGGCGGCCAACACGGCCATGGCGACCACGGTCAAGCTGCTGCGCGAGCTGGGCCACGAGCTGCCGCCACGCTCGGCCGCCGACACCGTGCACCCCGGCGTCGGCGCGCAACGCCGCACGGCGGGCAGGCCGGCCCTGCACTACACGGTGCGCGAGGCGCGCGATGTCGACACCCCCCGCCACACCGTGGTGATGGCCCATGCGCTCGGTGCCGACAGCAGCCTGTGGGACGGCCTGGCCAACCGCCTGGCCAGCGATTGCCGCGTCGTCTGCTACGACCACCGCGGCCACGGCGGCAGCGAGCTGCCGGCCGGCCCGTCGCTCAGCATGGCCGCACTGGCCGATGACGCGAGCCGCCTGATCGAGGAGCTGCAGGCCGAGTTCGGCTGCGGCCCGGTGGTCTTCGTCGGCCTCTCGCTGGGCGGCATGGTGGGGCAGGAGCTGGCCCTGCGCCGACCCGAACTGCTCAAGGGCCTGGTGCTGGCCCACACCAGCGCGGGCGACCCCGCGCAGGCGGCCAGCTGGGCCGAGCGCGCCGCCGCCATCGAAGCCGCCGGCACGCTGGATGCGACCGCCGAGGCCGCGATGCAACGCTGGTTCACCCCCGGCTTCCGCGAGCGCAACCCGGCCACCGTGGCCCGCTGGCAGCGCCGCCTGGCGCGCACCGACTGCAGCGGCTACCTGGCCGCCCTGCGCGCCGTGGCCGGCCACGACAGCCTGGCCCGCCTGCCGCAGATCGCCGCGCCCACCCTGGTGATCGCCGGCGCCGAGGATCCCAGCATGTCGGTCGCCGGCCACCAGGCCCTGGCGGCCGCCATCCCGGGCGCGCAGCTCCAGGTGCTGGCCGATGCGGCGCACCTCGGCGTGATCGAACAGCCCCAGGCCTTCGCCCAGGCCGTGCAGGGCTGGCTGGACGCGCTGGGTTGATCGGCCGGGCCCGGGGCCGGGCTGGGGCGGTACGGCAGCCCGGCAACCAGATGCCCGACAGCCCTTCAGGCCCCAGGCGCCGCGGGGCCGCGGCAAGCGCCCCAGTGCGCTACGCATACCCGCAGCGCAAGGCAGGCCGGCCGCCCCGCGGCATGATCCCGCCATGGACAACATGGACATCGAAGTGCTGCGCCGTGCGCAGGCCTGGCAGGCCGGGGGCCACCGGGTGGTGCTCGGCACCGTGGTGCGGACCTGGGGCTCGGCGCCGCGGCCGGTGGGCGCGCTGCTGGCGCTGCGCGACGACGGCTGGCTGGCCGGCTCGGTCTCCGGCGGCTGCATCGAGGACGACCTGGTGCTGCGCATGCGCGAAGGCCGCCTGGCCGCCCACGGCCCCGAGCGCCTGCGCTACGGCGTCAGCCGCGAGGAAGCGGCCCGCTTCGGCCTGCCCTGCGGCGGCACGGTGGCGCTGGTGATGGAGCCGCTGGGGCCGCAGTCGGCGCTCGACGAACTGCTCGCGCGCCTGGCCGCCGGCGAGCGCGTGCAGCGCCGCCTGGCCCTGGCCGACGGCCGGGTGCAGCTCCAGGCCCTGGCCGGCGACGCGCCCGACGGCACCTGGCTCGACGAGACCGCCGAGGACGGACGCGGCGCCCTGGTCAGCACCCACGGCCCCTCCTGGCGGCTGCTGATCATCGGCGCCGGCCAGCTCAGCCGCTACCTGGCGGAGATGGCGGGCGCGCTGGGCTATGCGGTCAGCGTCTGCGATCCGCGCGAGGAGCATGCAGGCGGCTGGCCGGTGGCGAACGCGCCGCTCGTGCCGGGCATGCCCGATGACGTGGTCCTCGCGATGAAGCCGGATGCGCACACCGCCATCGTCGCGCTGACGCACGACCCCAAGCTGGACGACCTCGCGCTGATGGAGGCCCTGGCCTCGCCGGCCTTCTACGTCGGCGCGCTCGGCTCGGCCCTGAACCAGCGCAAGCGGCACGCCCGGCTGGCCGAGCACTTCGGCCTGAGCGCGGCGCAGCTTGCGCGCCTGCACGGGCCGATCGGCCTGCGCCTGGGCGCGCGCACGCCGCCCGAGATTGCCGTGGCCATCCTGGCCGAGATGACGGCCGTGCGCCACGGCAGCGAGCTGCCGCCCGGCATGCAGGGCCGCGACGCGCTGCGGCTGGGCCAGGCCCTGCCGATCGCCTGCCAGGGCCTGGACGCCTGATGCGCGCGCACCCCGCCCGCAAGTCCCCGCCCGTGCGCAGGCGGACCGGCGCCGCCATCGCAAGCCTGCTCGCCGCCTTGCTGCTGGGCGCGGGCGCCGTGCAGGCGCAGTCGCCCGCCCCGCCCGCCCAAGCCGCCCCGCCCGACCCGGTGCTTCCGGCGGTGCGCGAGGCGGTGGCGGCGCTCTTCCAGGTGCAGGGCGCCTCGCTGGACGGGCGGCCCATCAACGACCTGCTCAGCACCGGCTTCCTGTGGCCGCAGGCCGAATGCCCCGGTCGCTACGGCCTGACGGTGCGCCATGGCGTGAATGCCGCCACGCCCGGGACCGACGGCGACCCGGTCTTCAGCTTCGACAGCCCGCTCGGCGCCCGCGTCCGCTGGCAGATGGCCCGCCGCGAGGGCCAGCCGCCGGCCCGGGGCGAGGCCCGGGTCATCGCCGTCGGCCAGATCATGGGCAGCCATCAGGACTGGGCCCTGCTGCGCCTGGATACCGCCCAACCCGGCCGCGCGCTGCCGCCCGAACGCCTGGCGGGCCAGGCGCCGCGCAAGGGCCAGCCGCTGCGCCTGCTGGGCCTGCCGGCCGACGTCGCCAAGCCCGGGCCCGAACCGCGCGCGGTGCTGGAAGCGCCCTGCGCCACCGGCGAGCACGACGCGCCCTTCGGCGGCTGGCGCTCCACCTGCCGCGGCGCGGCCGGCCAATCGGGCGGGCCGCTGCTCTACGGGCCGCTGCGACAGGCGCAGGCGGCCGACCGCCCGGTGGCCGATCCGGACGACCCGGCGCAGTGGCGGGTCGGCGGCATGGTGGTGTCGCGCCGCGAGGCGCCGGGCGGCCCGCGCGCGGTCTTCCTCAGCCTGCACAGCGTGCGGGACACGCTGGAAGCCGCCATCGCCGCCGACCGTGTGCAGCAGGATTGCCGCATCGACGACCCTGCGCCCGCCCGGGCCGATCCCCCCGCCCCGCCCTGAGCCGGTGTGAAGCGGTGGCCCGCGCCGGCTCAGCCCGCCGCGTGGCGCCAGCCCAGCCCGGCCCGGGTGCCGGCCTGCGGCCGGTATTCGGCGCCCACCCAGCCTGCCCAGCCCAGCGCGTCGATCAGGCGGAAGAGGTGCGGATGGTGCAGCTCGCCGGCATCGGGCTCGCCCCGGTCGGGCACGGCGGCGATCTGCAGGTGGCCGACGCGGCCGCTGCCCAGCCAGCGCTCCAGCTTGCGGCTGACATCGCCCTCGACGACCTGGCAGTGGTAGAGGTCCATCTGCACCTGCACCAGGCGGCGGCCGGCGACCTCGGGCTGCAGGCCGCCGGCTTCGAGCAGGTCGAGGATCTCGTGGCCATGGTCCTGGCGGTTGAGGAAGTAGCCGGGCATGTCGCGCAGATTGATCGGCTCGATCAGCAGCGTCAGGCCGCTGCCGCGCAGGCGCTCGGCCGCCCAGCGCAGATTGGCCAGGTAGGTGGGCTGCAGTTCGCTGCGCTGCGCGCCGGGCGGCAGGCAGCCGGCCAGCACATGCAGGCGCGGCACGCCCAGGGCCAGGGCGTACTGGCAGGCCAGGTCGAAGCCGGCGCGGAACTCGTCCTCGCGGCCCGGCAGCGCGGCCAGGCCACGCTCGCCGGCGGCCCAGGCCGCGGCGGCTTCGGCCGGCGTGCGGCCGGCGACCGGTGCATTCATCAGCACCAGCGGCCGGCCGGCGGCGGCCAGTGCGTCCTGCCAGGCAGCCACTGGCTCGGCATAGGGGAACTGGATCTCCAGGCCTTCGAAGCCGTCCTCGGCCGCCGCCTGCGGGCGCTGCAGCAGCGGCCACTCGGTGTAGAGCATCGACAGGTTGGCGGCAAAGCGGGGCATGGCAGCGCGGGCGGAAGAAGCAGGCAGGCCGGGATCATGCCCAAAGCCGCGGCCGGCCCGGCCCGCAGGCTCCGACAATCGGCACCATTCCAGCCACCGAGCCCGTCCGTGAAGACCTATGACATCGAGGTGCAGCGCCTCGTCTCCGCCCGCCACGACAAGGGCGCGATCGACATCGCCCTGCAGGCCCTGGTGCTGCCGCGCAAGGCGGGCGAAGACAGCGCCGACAGCACGCTGCGCCTGCCCGTCGAGCATGCCCGCACGCTGATGCTGCTGCTCAAGGAACGCCTGGCCGAGTTGGACAAGCTGCAACCGCGCAGCCGCCGCTCCGGCCGCTGCTGAGGCCCGAGGCCCTGGGCGCGCCGGGTCGATGCGACCGGCGCCGAGCCGGCATCGACCGGGCCCCGCACGTGAACACGCCGCCCGAAGGCGGCGTGGATTGCCGGACCGATCGCCCGCGCCCTGCGCGCCCGATCGACCGAAGCACCGGGCCGGCCAGCGGCCCGGCGGGGGCTCAGCGCGTGTAGTACACGTAGTCGGCCTTGTAGCCGACGATTTCCTTGGCGCCCTTGCTGGCGGCGTCGCAGGTCTTGGCCGGCGCGATGCCGCCCACGGTCTTCAGGCGCTGGATGTGGCTGACGGGCTTGAGCAGGCCGTCGCCGCCGACCGAAGTGGCTTCCACCAGTTGCAGCGGGATGTTGGCCGCGCCGTTGGACGCGACGGCAAGCTGCTTGCCGGTGACCTTGGAGCCGTCGTTGGACAGCCAGGTGGCCGGCGGGCCGTAGTACTTGCCGACCGACTTGCCGTCCACCTTCAGCGCGGCGTCGGGACCGACGAAGACCCAGGCGTAGCTGCCCTTGGCATCGGCCTTCTCGCGGCACTCGTAGGTGATCTTGCCGTCGTCGACGATGTGGACCGCGAGCTGCTTGGTGCCGGCCGGGGCGCGCACGGCCTCGGGCAGGGCGGCGTTGTCCACGGGGGCGGGGCCTGTCAGCGCGGCACAGGCGGACAGCAGGGCGGCAGCGGCCACCGGGAGGACGAGGAACTTGCTCATGGCTTGCGGAGACTCCGGGATGTCGGACAGGGTGTCGGGTGGGACGTCGGGCACAGGCTCATGCCCTGACACCAACACAACGACGCCACGCCGATCCCGGATGCAGGCTGGATGCAAGGACTTGCAAGCGCGCCCGGCGGGCGTGGCATGTGTCACGCCTCGCGCGGGTGGATGACTGCCGCGGCCGGCCCGCATGGCGGCACGGCAGCATGCCGGCGCGGCGGCCGGGTGGCCGCGGCGCCCTGGCAGGCCTCAGCGCGGCGGCAGCGCGCCGACGGCCAGCACCGGGCCGGTGGGTGCGCCGGTCGGCGATCCGCCCGCGGGCTCCAGGCTGATGGCGAGGGCGCTCGTGCCCTCGACTTGCAGCGCCTGCAGGACGGTGGTGCCATCGTCCACCGACACCAGGCCCAGCGAGCGCGGCGCGCCCGCCGCGGGCACGGCCCACAGTTCCAGCGCACGGTCCGGCGCCAGACGCGCCTCGGTCAGCGGCCGCAGCACCAGGGCGCGCCCGTCGGCGCTCAGCGCAGCGGCAAAGCGCAGCACGGGCAGGCGGCGGCCGGCCGGCGCGGCCTGGGGATCCAGCACCAGCAGCAGGGGGGGCGAGGCCAGCGGCGGCGCGGCGGGCAGCTCGGCCAGCCGCGGAGGCGGGGGCGCCTCGGCCAGCGGCGCCGGGGGCTCGGGTGCCAGGGGGCCGCGCGCCGAGAGCAGCAGCACGACCGCCGCGAGGCCGGCCGCGCTCAGGCCCTGCCACAGGCCCAGGCGCTGCCACCAGCGCGGCGGCGCGGTGGCGGGTCGATCGGCCGGGAAAGCACGCTGCTCGATGGCTGACCACACATGCGGCGGCGGCTCGACCGGCGGGACGCTGACGCCGAAGGGCAGCAGGCGCGCCTCCCAGCCGCGCACCGCGGCGCGCAGGGCCGGATGGCCCGCCAGCAGGGCCTGGAAGCGGCGCCGCGCCGGGCCGCGCAGGGTGCCGAGCACGTACTCGGCCGCCAGGCGGTCGGCAAGAAGCGGGCGTCCGTAGTCCATGGCCGGTTCAGTGCTCGCGCTCGGCGGCGCGGTCGAGGCAGTTCCGCAGGGCCAGCAGGCCGCGGCGCAGCCAGCTCTTGACGGTGCCCAGGGGCTGGCCGAGGTGCTGGGCCACTTCGCTGTGCGACAGGCCCTGGTAGAAGGCCAGGGCCAGGCCCTGCTGCTGCTCGGGCCGCAGGGCCTGCATGCAGTCTTGCAGGGCGCGGGCGCGGCCGGCCCGCTCCAGCAGTTCAAGCGGGCCGGGTTCGGCGCTGGCAAGCTCGTCGGCCGGGGCGCGCTCGTCCTCGCCCGGCGGCAGGTCGAAGACCTCCATCGGCACGGTGTCAGGCTGGGTCTGCTGCCGGCGCAGGCTGTCGATGGCGCGGTGGCGCGCGATGCTGCCCAGCCAGGTCAGTGGCTGGCTACGCTGGGCATCGAAAGTCCGGGCGGCGCGCCAGACATTGACGTAGACGTCCTGCAAAACATCCTCGGCGAGGCTTCGGTTGCCTTGGATACGCAGCACCACGGCGAAGAGATGCGGCGCGGTCAGGCGATACAGCTCCTGGAAAGCAAGGCGATTGCCCAAGCCCACCTGGGCCAGCAGGGCGGCCAGGGCATGGCTGCGTTCGCTCCAGTCGCTGGGGGGCAGGGCTTGCATGGGCCGCGATTCTAGGGAGACGGACTCGCCGGGACGGGCTTCCTACAATGCCGCTCTGCCATGCCTGTCCCGCCCCCGGTCCTGCCCCTGACGCCCGACGATGTCGAGGCGAGCTTCTATGAAGCCATGCAGACCGGCGACCTGGAGAAGCTGATGGCCCTGTGGGCCGAGGAGGAGGCGGTCTGCTGCATCCACCCCGGCGGCCCGGCGCTGCAGGGGCTGGAGGCGATCCGGGCGTCCTTCGGCGAGATCTTCTCGCGCGGGCCGGTCGATGTGCAGCCCGCGACGGTGCAGCGCCTGCGCGGCGAGGAACTCGTCGTGCACCAGGTGCTGGAGCAGGTCCGTCTCGGCGGCGGCCGCGAGGCCCGGCAGGTCCAGGCCCTCGCCAGCAATGTCTACCTGCTGACCCCGCAGGGCTGGCGCATGGTGCTGCATCACGCCAGCCCGATGCCGGCCGCCGCAGCCGGTGCGCCCGGCCCGCTGGACCGGCCGATGGTGCTGCATTGAAGGGCGCCGCCCGCGCCACCCCGCATGCCCCGCGCTGGCTGGCCGGCCGCGGTGCGCTGGGCGGGCATCTGCAGACGATCTGGCCGGCCCTGGGCTCGCGGTCCTACCTTGGTCCGCCGCCGAGCTACCGGCGCGAGCGCTGGACCACGCCCGACGGCGACTTCATCGACCTGGACTTCAGCGATGCGCCCGGCACCGCGCCGGATGCCCCCTGGCTGGTGCTCTTCCACGGCCTGGAGGGCTCCTCGCGCAGCCATTACGCACTGGCCTTTGCGCACTGGGCGCGGGCGCGCGGCTGGCATTACGTGGTGCCGCATTTCCGCGGCTGCTCGGGCGAGCTGAACCTGGCGCCGCGGGCCTACCACTCGGGCGACCATGCCGAGATCGGCTGGGTGCTGGCGCGTCTGCGCGCGCGCAGCGCGGCGCCGCTGGCGGTGATCGGCGTCTCGCTCGGCGGCAATGCCCTGCTGCGCTGGGCGCAGGAGGCCGGCGACAGCGCCCGCGCGACGGCTGCGGCGGTGGCCGCGCTGTCCTCGCCGATCGACCTGGCCGCCGGCGGCCATGCCATCGGCCGCGGCTTCAACCGGCTGGTCTACACGCGCATGTTCCTGCGCACGATGAAGCCCAAGGCCCTGGCCAAGCTGGCCCAGCATCCCGGCCTGTTCGACCGCGAGCGGCTGCTGGCCGCGCGCGACCTCTACGACTTCGACAATGTGTTCACCGCGCCGCTGCACGGCTTTCGCGACACGGAGGACTACTGGGCGCGTGCGTCCTCGCAGCCGCGGCTGGCGCAGATCCGCCTGCCGGCCCTGGTGCTGAATGCGCGCAACGACCCCTTCGTGCCTGGCGACAGCCTGCCGGGCCGGCACGAGGTCGGGCCCTGGGTCACGCTGTGGCAACCGCCGACCGGCGGCCATGTCGGCTTCCCGGCCGGCCGCTTTCCCGGCCATGTGCTGGGCCTGCCCGAGGCGGTGATGGCCTGGATGCACGAAGCCGGCGCCGGCGGCTGAACCGGACCGGCCCATGGATGCCAGCGTCGAAGCCGCCCTGCGCAAATGGCCCGCGGTGCCCGCCTGCCGCGGCTGGCTGGGCCTGGATGCGCGCGGCGACTGGTACCTGCGCGACGACGCCTGCCAGGCCGCCGGCCGCTTCCCGCAGCCCAAGGGCAGCCGGCTGGAACATGCCGGCCTGATCGCCTTCATCGGCCGCAACTACGCGGCCGATGCGGACGGCGCCTGGTTCTTCCAGAACGGGCCGCAGCGGGTCTATGTCGAGCTTGAAGCCGCACCGTGGATCCTCGGCGTGCAGGCGACCGGTGCCGAAGGCGGCTGGCGCGTGCAGACCCACACCGGCCTGGACGCCGGCCCGGTGCGCCAGGCCTGGAGCGACGAGCAGGGCCGGCTCTTCCTCGACACCGCCCTGGGCCTGGGCCTGGTCCGCTCGGCCGACATGCATGCCGCGGCCGATGCCCTGCTGGCCGCTGCCTGGTCGCTGGCGGAAACCCGCCATGCCGATCTGCTGCAGGCCCATGGCCTGTGCCTGAGCCCGCAAGCCGCCCGCTGAGACGACAAGCGGCCGGCATGCGGGCTTGAAAAAGCCGGCACGCGGCCGGCTTGCTGGGCATCGCCGCGGCCCGCCAGGGCCGGGCACCGCAGCCTCAGGGGGCCGAAGCCGCGGCCGCCGGGGCCGGCACCGGGAAGTTGCCGCCGGCGTTGTTGGTCAGGTGCACCACGGCACGGCCGATCTCGATGTCGCTGTAGTCGCCACCGCCCTGGGCAGCCATCGCGCCCTTGCCCTTGAGGGCCGAGTTCAGCAGGGCCTCGTAGCCGGTCTGGATGCGCGGCGCCCAGGCGGCCACATCGCCGAACTTGGGCGCATTCGCCACGCCGGCCACGTGGCAGGCGGCGCAGACGGCGTTGTAGACCTGCTCGCCCGTCTTGAGCGCCGCCACATCGCTGGCGTCCTTCACCAGCACCTTGCCGACCGGCTCCAGGCGCTTGGCCACGGCTTCCTCGGCCAAGATGTCGGTGCCGGCGCCCGGCTTGTTCGCCGTGGCCACGTAGTTGGCCAGCAGCACGATGACCGCGATGGGCACCACGAAGGCGAGAACAACCGCCACCACCAGTTGCTTCGGCGTGCGGATCGGGCCCTCGTGGGGGGTGGAATCGTCGTGGGGCGCTGCGCTCATGAGGGCTTGCTGCTCAGGTTGAAAGAGGGGATGGAGCTCGTCGGGAGCGGTCTGGCGCCCGCCAAAAAAGCGCGCGGATTATAGGCAGCGAGGGCTGCCGCAAGCCGACCCCGGCGGCCGGAGACGCGGCCCGTCGGCGGGCGGCTACACTGCACAGCTCACAGAAGCGACCGTGGTGAAGTGGATATCATCCAGCCCTCCGAAGGCTGTGGCGCAGGTTCGATTCCTGCCGGTCGCACCAAGGATTCAAGTGGGTGGCCCGCGCGGCCTGCCCGTGGTGTCAGCGGAACGGGATGTTCAGCTCACCCGCTTTTCACCCCCTGCTCGGCTCGACCCACCACGTTCCGCATGCGGCATGGCCCTGCGGATTGGGCTGATCGGCCGCCTGGCTCAGACAGGCCAAGCGAAGACGTGGAGCGGGTGAAGGGAATCGAACCCTCGTATGAAGCTTGGGAAGCTGCCGTTCTGCCATTGAACTACACCCGCGGCGGGCGCAGTTTAGCCGCGTGGCCGCCTCGCAGGCGCGCGGCTTGCGTGGCGGTGCAGGTCCCCGACACCTGCGAAGGGGAGAATCCGCGCCTCGCCCGCCCTGCCACCGCACGCCATGACCGACCTGCTGATCCGCAACCTCGACGAGCACCGTGAACTCTTCGCCCGCCTCGACGCGCTGGCGCCCGAGGTGCAGGCCGCCGGCCGGCTGATGGCCGAGGCGCTGCGGCGCGGCCGCAAGATCATGTTCTGCGGCAACGGCGGCTCGGCGGCCGACAGCCAGCATCTTGCCGCCGAGCTGACGGGCCGCTTCATCCACGACCGCAAGCCGCTGGCCGCGATGGCCTTGTCGACCGACAGCTCGGCCCTGACCTGCATCGGCAACGACTACAGCTTCGCGGAGGTCTTCTCGCGGCAGGTCGAGGGCCTGGGCCAGGCCGGCGATGTGCTGGTCGGCATCTCGACCTCGGGCCGCTCGGCCAACGTCATCAAGGCCGTGGAGGCCGCGCTCGGTCGCGACATGCAGGTGATCGGCCTGCTCGGCCGCGACGGCGGCGCGCTCAAGGCCTTGTGCGATGTCGCGATCGTCGTGCCCTCGCCGACGACCGCGCGCATCCAGGAAGCGCACATCCTGATCGGCCACACCCTGTGCGGCCTGATCGAGGAGCAGTTCGGCGTCGGCCTCAGTCCGGCTTGAGCTGGGCGCTAAGCCAGTCGACGTAGCGGCCGACGCCGGTCGTCACGTCGGCGAAGACGTGGTCGCAGCCGATCGCGCGCAGGGCCGACAGATCGCCCTCGGTGTGGCACTGGTAGCGGCCGACCAGGGCCTCGGGGAAGGGGATGTAGGCCACCTTGCCGGCCTCGACCAGGGCCGACAGCGGCTGGTCGCCGGCCCCGCCGGCCTGGCGGGCGAGGCCGTTGACGACCGCTGCGGCCACGTCGTTGAAGGGCTGGGCCCGGCCGCTGCCGAGGTTGAAGATGCCGCTGGCCTCGGGGTGGTCGAGGAACCAGCTGACGACCGCGCAGAGGTCGTCCACATAGATGAAGTCGCGCTGCTGCTGGCCCGGGCCATAGCCGCCGTACTCGCCGAAGAGCTTGACGACGCCGTGCTCGCGGTACTGGTTGAAGTGGTGGAAGGCCACCGAGGCCATGCGGCCCTTGTGCTGCTCGCGCGGGCCGTAGACGTTGAAGTAGCGCAGGCCGACGACCTGGTTGCGCGACTGCGGCAGGTGGCGGCGCACGATCTCGTCGAACAGCCACTTGGAGTAGCCGTAGACGTTCAGCGGGCGTTCGAAGGGACGCTCCTCGCGGAAGACCGAGCCCCCGCCGTAGACCGCTGCCGACGAGGCATAGATCAACCGCACGCCCTGGGCCGTGCAGGCTTCGAGCAGCTGCTTGGAGCAGCGGTAGTTGACGTCCATCATGTAACGGCCGTCGTGCTGCATGGTGTCCGAGCAGGCGCCCTGATGCAGCACCGCGTCGACGCGGCCGTAGTGGCCGGCGGCGAAGCGATCGTAGAACTCGCGGTAGTCGACATAGTCGCTGAGCTGCGCACCGACGAGGTTGACGAACTTGGGGCCGTCGCTCAGGTCGTCGACGGCGATCACGTCGTCGACGCCGGCCGCGTTCAGCCGGTGGACCAGGTTGCTGCCGATGAAGCCGGCTGCGCCGGTCACCACCACTCGCTTCATGTGCTTCACGTCGCAGGCCCCTCCAGAGCCATGAGTTCATCCCAGCTTGCGCTGGCAGTGCCGAACTTGCCGACCACGATGCCGCCGGCGCGGTTGGCCAGGGGCACGGCCTCGCGCAGCGGCAGGCCGGCGCCGACCAGGGTGCCGAGGGTCGCGATCACGGTGTCGCCGGCCCCGGTCACGTCGAAGACTTCGCGGGCCTGGGCCGGCACGTCGAGCACGCCCGCGTCGTCGAAGACCGACATGCCCTCCTCCGAGCGCGTCAGCACCAGGGCGTGCAGGGCGAGCTGCTCGCGCAGCCGCTTGGCACGCCGGTGCAGCTCGGCCTCGCTGGGCCAGAAGCCGACCACGGCCTGCAACTCGGCACGGTTGGGCGTGATGGCTGTTGCACCAGCGTAAGGACTGTAATCGCCGCCCTTGGGGTCGACGAAGCAGGGTATGGAAGCGGCGCGGGCACGCCGGATCATCTCGTCGACATGGCCCAGGCTGCCCTTGCCGTAGTCCGAGAAGATCACCACATCGTGCTGCGGCAGCGCGGCCTCGAAATCGTCGAGCAGTTCGCGCAGGGCCTGTGGCTCGGGATGGTTCTCGAAATCCAGCCGGATCAGTTGCTGCGCGCGGCCGATCACCCGCAGCTTGACGATGGTCTGGAAGGACGGGTGGGTCCGCATGCGCGAGGCCACGCCGACCTTCTCCATCAGCCCGGCGAGCTGGCGGGCCGGCTCGTCATCGCCCACGAGGCCGAGCAAGGTGACCTGGGCACCGAGCGCCCGCGCATTGAGCGCCACATTGGCGGCGCCACCGGCGCGCAGCTCCTCGCGGCCGATGCGCACCACGGGCACCGGGGCTTCAGGCGAGATCCGGTCGACCGAGCCGAACCAGTAACGGTCGAGCATCGAATCCCCGACGATCAGGACCCGGGTGGCACGCAATCTTTCCTGGCTGAGCAGCATCGGCAAGGGCATCTTCAAAAGGGTTGTAACGAAAACAGCGGAGCTGGTGCATCCTTCGTGCCGGCGACGCAACGGCCTGAAGAAGCGTTGGCGGGGTGCAGCAAGGCATCGCGTGTACAAAGCGCGGCGCGCAGCGCAGCAGCAGTTTGCAAGGCCCCACGGCGCGGCTTGATGTCAACGTGGCGGGTTCAAGCCTTGCTTCGTGCCGGCGCTCATGACAAACGTCCAGGGAAGTTGATGAGCTCGAATTCAGTATCTCCCAAGCCCATCGTGTGGCCGCCCGCGCAGACCTACAGACACCCGTCGATCGATGCAGGCCTGCGCTGGCTGGGCCGCCAGCGCTGGATCCGCTACGGCCTGCGGGATCGACTGATCCGACGCTGGTGCGATCCCTCGCGCCTGCCCGACCATGATTTCGAGGCCCCCTTCGCCGGCTATGTCTACACCGGCAAGCTTTCTCGCTGGATCGACTGGCTGGTCTATTACTTCGGCGGCTACGAGCTCGACGAACTCGAGATGGTCGAACGCGTGATGCATGCCCGGCCCGAGGCCGTGGCCCTGGACATCGGCGCCAATGTGGGGCATCACGCGCTCTACATGGCGTCCTTCTGTGCGCAGGTGCATGCCTTCGAGCCCTTCGATCCGGTCGGTGACCGCATCCAGGAGAAGATCGACCGCAACGGCTTGTCGAAGATCGTGCTGCACCGCGTGGGCCTGAGCGATGCCGATGACGAGCTGCCCTACTTCGCGCCGGTCGGCAGCAATGTCGGCAACGGCACCTTCGTCGAATCCCTCTCGCCCTCGGGCCAGCCCGAGGCCACCTGCACCCTGAGCCTGCGCCAGGCCGACCGCTACCTGGAGGCCCTGAACCTGCCCCGGGTCGACCTGATCAAGATCGACGTCGAGGGCTTCGAGGCCCATGTGCTCGCCGGCCTCAAGCAGAGCCTGCGGCGCTACCGCCCGGTGCTGATGCTGGAGCTGAGCGACACCGCGCGCCAGGCCATCGGCAGCTTCGACGACTTCCTGGCCATGCTGCCGCCGGACTACGAGGTCGAGCAGATCGTCCGGCCGCATGCCATCGGCTACTTCTTCAGCACCCTGAGCACCCGGCTGGTCCGGCTGGACTGGTCGGCGGTGCCCACCCGGGGCGGTTACGTGAACCTCTTGCTGCGTCCGCGGCACTGAGACATGTCACCCGCCCGGCTTCTTGAAAGGATTCCCATGCCCCAAGCCCGGATCGGGGGCCGCCTGCGCGCGGCCTCGTTCGCCGGTGCCCTGCTGATCGCCACCGCGGTCGCTGGCGCCGCCGACGCGATCGACGGTTTCGATTTCCGGCGCGAGGCCGGCCGCTGGACCGTGCTGGGCGAGGGCGCGACGCTCGATCGCAGCGGCGACCGGCTCGACTTCCGCTACCGCCTCGGCCCCGGCCAGACGCAGTTGCTGCATCTGCCCATCGCCGCCGGCAGCGTGGCCGGGGCCCAGGGCCTGAGCTTCCAGGCGCGCAGCGGCAGCAGCGTGTCGCTGGTGATCTCGCTGGAAGAACAGGGGGGCGGCCGCTGGAGCAGCAGCTTCACCCTGCCCAAGGGCGACTGGACCCCGGTGCTGCTGCGGCCGGAGGACTTCACGCTGAGCGGCGGCGCCGACGCGCCGGCCGACGCCAACGGCCGGCTGGATTTCGACCGCGTGCGCTCGCTGACCCTGGTCGACGCGGCCAGCTTCATCGCGGCCGGCAATGCGGCGGCGATGGACTTCTTCGGCCTCAAGCGCGGCGAGCGCCGCATCGAGCTGCGCGACGCAGCCTTCCTGGCCCGGTCGCCCGGCAGCGCCGCGGGCGGCCTCGACGGCCTGCGCGGTGCGCAGGCGGGGTGGCTGGTCTTCGGCGTCGACGAGGTCGACTTCGGCCGGCGCGGGCCGCTGCGCCAGAACGGCTTGCAGCTCAAGTACGAGCGCAAGATCGGCCGCGCCATGAGCCTGATCCGCCCGCTGCCGGCCGAGGCGCTGCGCGGCGCGCAGTCGCTCACGCTGGAGCTGGCCTCGCGCGAGGAGGCCGAGCTGACGGTGGTGCTCGAACAATCCGACGGCGGCAAGTTCGAGACCAAGCTCAAGCTGGCCGACGGCGGCAAGCTGCGCAGCCACACCCTGCGCCTGGCCGACTTCAAGCGGGCCGGCGACAGCAAGACCTCGGCCGAGCGGCCGGAGGGCGCCCGCGTCAGCCAGTTGCTGCTGGTCGAGGCGGCGGGCCTGTTCAGCAAGCGCGGCGACAACGCGCTCTGGCTGGCCGGCCTGTCGACGGCGGGCGGCGCCGCGGTGGCGGACGGCAAGGCCAGCCCGCCGGCCCGGCCCGCTGCCGACGGCGCGGCCACGGTCACGGTCGAGAGCCCCGGCTGGTCGGCCTGGACCAAGCGCATCGAGCCGGTGCACAGCGGCCCCTACTCGGCCGTCGGCGACCCGACGGTCTGGCAAGAGGGCGAGGGCCTGCGCATGGTCTACAACTGCTTCGACATCGAGCGCAAGCGCGGCGCGATCTGCCTGGCCAGCTCCAGCGACGGCCTGCGCTGGACCGATGTGCCGACAGGCGACGACAAGCTGCCCGGCCGCCTGATCAAGACCCGCCCCGGCCAGTGGGACGATGCGCAGGAAACGCCCTTCATGTTCAAGTGGCGCGGCGAGTACCTGCTGTACTTCATCGGCTACAAGGACAAGGGGGGCTTCTTCGCCTCCTTCCCGGCCCATGTCGGCCTGGCGGTGTCGAAGGACGGCGTGCGCTTCGAACGGCCCGACACCGAGCCGGTGCTCAAGACCACGCCGGGCGGCTTCGACGGCGACTCGATCAGCAGCCCCAGCCTCGTCGAGCACGAGGGCAAGCTGGTCATGCTCTACAGCGCCTACTGCTTCAGCAAGTGCCCGCCGGGCGGGGCGGGCGTGACGCTGCTGGCGGCCACCTCGACCGACGGCCGCCACTGGACCAAGCACCCGACGCCCATCCTGACCAAGAAGGACTTCCCGCACGCGAAGGAAGGCATCGCCGAGGCCGAGGTGCGCAAGGGCCCGGACGGCCAGTACTACCTGTTCTACAGCCTGCTCTACGGCGACAAGGGGCATGAGGTCGGCCTGGCGCGTGCGCCCTCGCCCTTCGGGCCCTGGGAGATCAATCCGCAGCCGGTGCTGCGCAAGTCGGCCAAGGGCTTCGATGCGATCGGGCCGATCGCGCCGACCGTCGTCTTCGAGGGCGAGCGGGTGCGGATGTGGTTCCACGGCTTCGGCAAGAAGCGCACGATCGACATCGGCTATGCCGAGGCGCCATGGCCGCTGAAGCCGTGAGCGGCGCGTGCCTGCGCCATGCGGCGGTCACCGGGGCCGGCGGCTTCGTCGGCCGCACGCTGTGCCGGCAGCTCGTCGCGCAGGGCGTGCGGGTGCGCGCCCTGGTGCGCAGCGCCGGCAGCCCGGTGCCGCCGGGCTGCGAGGCGCAGCTCGTCGGCGACCTGGCCGACCCGGCCGGCTGCGACTGGGACCGTGCGCTCGACGGCGGGCTCGACACCGTCTTCCACCTCGCCGCCATCGCCCACGCGCCGCAGGCGGCGGCCATCGACCAGGTCAACCGCGAAGCCACCGGCGCGCTGGCCGAGGCCGCCTTCCGGCGCGGCCTGCGCCTGGTGCACGCCAGCACGATCAAGGTCTACGGCGACCAGGCCGAGGGCCTGATCGACGAGCGCACGCCCTTGCGACCGGACGATGCCTACGGCCGCAGCAAGCTCGAAGGCGAGCAGCGCATCGCCGAAGCCGCTGCGCGCCACGGCGGCGCCTGGGCCGGGCTGCGGCCGCCCATCGTCTACGGGCCGGGCGATGCCGGCAACTTCGCCCGGCTGGTGCGCCTGGGCCGATCGGGCTGGCCGCTGCCGCTGGGCGCGGTGGACAACCGCCGCAGCATGATCCATGTCGAGGCCCTGACCGATGCCCTGATCCGCGCCGCACAGATGCCGCAGGCCACCGGCGCCTGCCAGGTGATCGCCGGCGGGCCCGCCTGGTCGACGGCCGAGTGGCTGCGCCAGATCGCGAAGGCCGCCGGGCAGCCCAGCCGGCTCTGGCCCTGCCCGCCCGGCCTGCTGCGCGCCGCGGCCACCCTGGCCGGTGCGGGCGGGGTGGCGAGGCGCCTGCTCGGCTCGCTGGCGGTGGACGACCGCGCCTGGCGTCAGGCTTCGGACTGGCACCCCCCTTTGTCGCAGGAGGAGGCCGTGGCGCGCACGGTTCAGGCACTGTTGTTGCGATAAGTCGTCCCTATACTGCCGCCACCGTTTCGGCTCCGAGCACTCGCATGTCCACACACGCCCCGAAGCTTTCGCGCCCTGCGCACCTGCGTCCTGCCTTGAGCGGCCTGGCCCTTGCCCTGCTGGCTGCGGGCTGCACGACCACGCCGGTGGAGCGGCAGAACGACCTGAGCGCGCAGGCGCGCTCGCATGAGGCCTATGTCGCCGCCGCGCCCAAGGCCGCGGCGCCGGCCCGCTACCGCCTGCAAGTGGGCGACGTGCTGGACCTGCGCTTCCGCCGCACCGACGAAGTCAATGACATCGCCAATGTGCGGCCGGACGGCCTGATCTCGCTGCGCTGGGTGGGCGAGGTGCAGGCCGCCGGCCTGACGCCGGCCGAGCTGGCCGCGCAGATCGAGAAGCGCTATGCCGAGGTGCTGACCGACCCCAAGGTCGACGTGATCGTCCGCAGCTTCCAGCCCTCGCGCATCTATGTGGGCGGCGAGGTGGCGCGGCCCGGCGAACTGCAGCTCGGCGGCACGATGTCGGCGCTGCAGGCCATCGTGCGGGCCGGCGACTTCGGTCCCGATGCCCGCCGCGACAGCATCATCGTGATCCGCCAGAACGGTGCGGCCGAGCCCGAGTACATCCTGCTGGATTTCGGCAACTCGGCCGAGAGCCGCGTCGCCGAGGCCCGCAAGAAGCCCTGCAGCCCGCAGAACCCGCTGGCCTGCGACGGCATGAAGGTGCTGCGGCCCGAGGGTTTCGTGCTGGAGCCGCTCGATGTGGTCTTCGTGCCCAAGACCCGCATCGCCGGCGTGGCGCAGTTCTTCGAGCGCTACATCAACCAGATCGTGCCGCTGTGGCGCAATTTCGGCCTGTCGCTGACCTATCTGGTCTCGCGCGACCGCACCAGCATCACCACCGTCGCGCCCTGAGGGCGCGCCCCGCCCGTGCGCCGGGACGGCGCCCGGGCGCTCAGCCGGCCGGGCGGCCGAGCCTGCGACGCAGCGCCAGGCTCAGCTCGGCCCAGGCCGGCAAGCCGCGCAGCAGCAGCAGCACGAGCAGCGAGGCGCCGATCCACGCCGGCCCCTGCACCCAGGGCGAGGCATCCAGGGCATTGACCCCGGCCCCCACCGCGAAACAGGCCAGGCCCACCGCCAGGCTGCGGCCCGGCGACAGCGTGGCCAACGGCAGACGCTGGCGCCGGTGGTAGGCCAGCAGCATGGCCAGGCAGGGCAGGCTGACCGAGACCAGCACCGCCAGCAGCGTAGCCGGCCCGGCATGGGGCGCCAGGCCCGGCCAGTGCGACAGGGCCAGGGCGCCCGCGCCCACCAGCAGCAGCAGCAGGCCGAGCATGGCGCCGTGGGCAAGGACGACCAGGCGCATCGCGCCCGAGCCCATGCTGGCATTGATCACGGGGTCGACGGCGCCGAAGATCATCCAGACCGGCAGGGTCAGCAGGAAGGCCAGGATGAAGTCCGGCTCGACGCTGCCGCGCGTGGCCAGGGCCACCAGGCTGCTGGCGCCCAGCGCGACCGAGAAGACCGCCAGCACCAGCAGGAAGAGCAGGTGGCAGGAGCGCAGGTACATGGCATCGAAGGACTGCGCGTCCCCCTCGGCCGCATCGGCATGGGCGGCGGCCAGCCGCGGCACCAGCACCCGGTTGCCGGCCACCAGCAGGTTGCGCAGGCCGCGGCCGATGCGGAAGGCCAGGTCGAAGTAGGACAGCAGGGCCAGGGCATCGGCACGGGCCAGCAGCACCTTGGCGATGGATTCGATCAGCAGGAAGCTGCCGATCGCCGTCTGCACCGACAGGCCGTAGCCCAGGCCTTCGCGGGCCAGGGCATAGCGCGCATGGCGCGGCAGCCAGCCGCGCTCGGGCAGCAGCTCGCGCAGCGTGCGCTGGTGGGCCAGGCCGCTGACGAGGTACTGCACGATCAGGCCTAGGCTGGCGACATCGACGCCCCAGACGGGCACGGTCAGCAGCAGGGTGGCCAGGCCGGCCAGCGCGCCGACCACGTTGTTGCGCGCGACGCGGTCGTAGCGCTGCAGGCCTTCCAGCGCGGCGGCATGCACATCGGCCACGCGCTGCAGCCAGACCATCACGGCAACACCGGCGACGATCCAGCCCGGCGTCTGCTCGGCCGCTGCACCCAGGTGCACGAGCCGCGGGCCCAGGCCCATCAGGAGCAGCAGGGCCAGGCCCATGCTGAGGGCCACGCTGACGACCGTGGAGTCGATCAGCGCGATCAGCCGCGGCGTGTCGCCCTCGGCCCGCGCGACCGCGGCGCGGCGCACCAGCGATTCGCGCAGGCCCAGGTCGGCCAGGCAGGCGACCATGCCCAGCGCCAGCCAGGCCAGCCAGCCTCCGAGCACCTCGGGGCCGAGGCTGCGCATGAGGAAGCCGAAGTAGAAGAGGCCGGCCGCCGTGGTGACGGCGGTCTGGGCGGCGGCGCTCAGCGCATTGCGCGCGGTGCTGCCGCTCATGACCGGAAGGCTGCGCGCGGCATCAGGCCAGGGCGCCCGGGCGGCGGCGCGCCAGGATCACCAAGTTGTCGCCCCGGCAGGCGGCGGCCCGCGGGTGGCGGCCGTCGACGCTGTCGCGCCAGTCGCCGGCGGCGGCGAGCTGGCGGCCGGTTTCGGCACGCAGCGCAGCCAGGGCCTCGGCCGAGGGCGGCGGGGCCTCGCCGCCGCGCAGGCGGCGCAGGCCGTTCAGCAGGCCGCTGCGGGCGGCCGTGTCGCGCAGCCAGCGCTTGGCCGGCGACATCGCCGGATAGCGGCCGAGCTCGGCATTGCCAAAGGTCCAGGCCTCCAGCACCTCGAAGCCGTTCTGCGCCAGCAGGCGCGACAGGGTCTCGCGCGAGAACAGCCAGATATGGAAGGGATTGAAGCCCAGCCAGTCGGCGCCGTAGGCCTCGACCCCGTCGGACGCGATGTTGGGGGTGCCGATCAGCAGCAGGCCGTCCTCGGCGATGGCGCGGTGCATCGCGCGCAGGAAGTCGCGCGGCGAGGGCACATGCTCGATCACATCGGTGCTGTAGGCCAGCGGCCGCGGCACGAAGCCGGGCTGCTCGACCCAGGACTCCAGCGTGCCGTTGTAGACCGGCACGCCGAAGGCAGACTGCGCATAGGCCGCGGCATGGCTGGAGAGCTCGACCCCCTGCACGTCCCAGCCGCGATCCTTGAGCAGGCCGAGCATGTAGCCCTTGGCACTGCCGACTTCCAGGACCGGACCGCGCGCCGGGGCCACGGCTTCCAGCCGCGCCACGGTGGCGTGGTGGAGGCCAGCGACGCGCTGGAAGGCGTCCGCAGCCGGCTCCGCGAAGATGTAGTAGTTGTGGTCGTAGAGCTGGCCCAGGGCCTCGGGCACCAGGCGCGGGCTGTTGAAGACCAGGCCACAGCCGCCGCAGCGGCAGAGCTCGAAGGCGCCGGGGTAGCCGTATTGCGGGTAGCGCAGCGCGCGCCAGGGCGCGGGCTTCGCGTCGCCGCAGACTTCGCAGGGAAGGTTGACGACCTGCTTCTGAGCGGAGTTCATGCCGTGAAGGCCGCGCGGCCGCGCGGCGGGGAAGAAGAAGAGGGGCTGCGGCGGGCCAGCACCGCGCGGGCGGCGTCCAGCACTTCGTCAACGCCGATGTCGAGCATGCAATGCATGCGCCGGGCCTCGCAGCGCTCCAGCATGCAGCCCTCGCAGTCGGGTCGGCGGCGGATCACCGCATGGTCGGGGCCCATGGGATGCCATTTGCCGGGGAAGTCGCGGGCCGAGAAGGGCACGACGCAGGGCACGTTCTCCGAGGCGGCCAGGTGCATGGTGCCGGTGTCGTTGCCGAGGTAGAGCGCGCAGCCGCGCATGCCGGCCGCCGCCTCGCGCAGCGAAAGCTGGCCGGCGGCGATGTATCCGGCGCCCAGGCGCTCGACCAGGGCCTGACCGGCCACCTTGTCCTCCGGGCCGCCGAAGACGACCGGCCAGAGATCGAACTCGCGCATCAGCGCGGAAATCACCTCGGCATAGCGGTCCAGCGGCCAGATCTTGGCCGGCATGTTCGAGCCAGGGCCGATGGCCAGCCAAGGCCGACCGCCGTCGGCGCCCGACTGCGTGGCCAGCCAGTCGCGCACGCGGCCCAGTTCGCGGGCGTTGACGCCGCAGTCGCGGCGCGCCTGGTCCAGCGGCGGCAGCGGCAGGCCGCCCGCGCGCAGGCGCCGCATCAGGGCCTCGGCCTCGATCGGCAAGGTCGGAAGCGGCACCGTGCTGCGCGAGGGCAGGGGGCCGAAGCCCTCGAAGCCGAGCCGGCGCGGGATGCCCGAAAGCTTGAAGAAGGCCGCATCACGGGCCACCTGGGCGGGCTGGCGCTCCGACGGGGCGAGGTAGACGATGGCCTCAAAACGGCGCAGCCGCAGCTTGAGCAGCAGGCCGATCTGGCGCAGCCGCTGACCCAGTTTGTCACCGCCCTGGCGCTCGCCGGGGTAGGCAATCACGTCCTCGAAGATGCCGGCGTCCTGAATCAGCGCGTCAGCGACCACCACATGTTTCAGCGGTGTTCGCTTGGTGAGCAAGGTGAAACGGGCCTGCGGCCAGTGCGCCTTCAGCGCCCACAGGGCGGGCAGCACCATGAGCGTGTCGCCGAGCGAGCCGATGTGATAGACCAGCACGCGCGCGGGACGATCCTCGGAAACCTTCATGCGATCGGGGGCCGGGTCGCGGCCCATCGGACGGCCCGGCCAGGGAGGGCGGCGGGCCGGAACGTGGACGGGTGGCTTGTGCAGCAGGGCGGGCCGGGCGGCCGGCACAGACGGCGAAGACGACAAAGACGGCGCAAGGGCGCAGGCTGGAAGCCCCCGCCCCGCGGGGCGCGCCTCTCAGGCGGCGTGCGGCTGCTCGTCCCGGTGACGTTCGCGCACGGCGGCCAGTTCGGCGGCCGGCAGGCTGTGCGGCAGCACGGTGCGTGCGGCCGACGGGGGGGCGGCCTCGCCTTGCTTGCGACCCCCGCCCGAACCCGGTCCGCGCAGCAGGTCGAGCAGGGCCATCACGGTGTCGGCCCCAGGCTGCAGCGACAAGCCCATGGCGATGCGGCCGTCGTCCGCCGGACGGCTCCAGCAGACCACGGCCACCAAGTGCCCGGAGGCCGTGATCGCGCTCGGAATGTGGAGGACCGTGCCTGCCGCGATGGACTCGTCGGCCACGATGCGCAGGCCGCGGTAACCGATCTCGCAGAGATCGACCTGGCGGCCATCGGCCAGCCGCAGGCTGCGCGGCGCCACCGGGAAGCGGACGCCGGAGGTGCGGCGCTCGAGCAGCTCGTCCGGCGGCACGGCGACCGGTGCGGCGGCACGCATCATCAGCGCCCGCACCTCGGGCACGGTGAAGGCGCTGCGCAAGTGCAGGGCGACCAGCACCGTGTTCCAGAGGATGAAGAGGTCGATGCGGTAGGAGTAGCTCAGCGTGGTCAGCAGGCTGTAGTCGATCTCCAGGCCGAGGCGGTCCTCGTCGGAGATGTCCTCGCGGCCGACGAGCTGCACCGGGCCGGTCAGGCCGCCCGGGGCGATGAAGCGGTCCTCGGCATAGGGAAAGCGCTGGAGCAGGGCATTGACCACATTCACCGGCAGCGGCCGGTTGCCGATCAGCGACATGCTGCCGGCCAGCACCTGCAGAAGCTGCGGGATCTCGGTGAGGGCGTAGCGCTCGATGCGCCGACCGACCGGGGTGTAGACCTCGTGATCGGGCGGGATGTTGAGGAAGGCGGTGTCCGACACGGGGATGGTGTCGCGGTTCAGCACCCGGTCGGCATGGCGGACCATGGTGCGGAACTTGATGACGGTACGCACCTCCCGGCCGTGCACCCGGCGCTTGGAGCTGTAGATGGGCGACCAGCCCGCCGTCAGCACCAGGGCCAGGGCGGCCAGAAGACAGACCGGGATCCAGAACGGCGCCATGACGAGGGTCACCGTCAGGTCGAAAAGACGCTTCATGCGAGGAACGCGTGCCAGCGACGAACTCATGTCTGATTGCTCTCGCAGTTGGGAGCTCTTGTCTCTCATGCTGTCCTCGCGACCCTGTCACGACCCGGCAGAAGCGCCAACCAGGGACGGTAGCAAAGGGCAGGCCTGAGTGTAATCACTGATTCCTGACGGGTTCGAAATGCAAGCGGGGCGTCAATTCCGTCGCAAGACACGATCCCATCCGGGCATGTTCGAGTCCGGATCCGTCCCGCTTCCGTCCTCCAAGGCCCCCGCGGCTAGCCCCAAGACGCCGTGCGCCCCAGGCCCCCCAAAAGAGCCATGGCAATGATGCACTGTTGTAGGGTTCACCGGTGCGACAAGCGGGCCCGAACTAACAAGTGCTTACGAGTCGCACGCATCAAGGCCCCCGTTTTGCCAACTGGTGCCGGGAGCAGCGCCTCGACGCCGCCGCGCCTCGCCCGCTCGGGGCGGGCTGGAGCCGTCATGACGTTCCGAAGCTCGCTGCCCTGCGCACTCTCGCCGTCCTCAGCTTCAGCCCGGGTCTGGCCGCCCGCAGCGGTGGCAGCAAGACCACTTTTAGCGTCATCCCGACGGGGGCAGTGGCCCGCTGCCAGGACATGGCGAGCGCTTCGCTCGGCGGCTTGCGGATTGGCGAAGTCGGCGTGCAGGCCGCGGCCAACGGCCACGCAGCGCACTGTCTCGCCGGCAGCACCACGCTGGGTAGCCGGGTGCGCTTCGCGTTGCGCAGCCCGCTCGGCAGCGGGTGGAACGGCCGGCCGATGATCGAGGGCAAGGGCGCCTTCGCCGACCGCGGCACCGTTGCAGCCACCGACGCCGGCCGAGCCCTGCTGCACGAGCTGTTCCGCCGCAGCCGCGTGCGCGCCGACTGCGTCGGCTGTTCGGGCGCCGGCGTTCAGGGCATGCGCATCGCCGAGCGGGCCGAGGCCCTGCTTGACGGCTTCGTGATCGGCGACCCGACGGTCGCCGTGGCGCGCGACATGCAGCGCGTGCAACGAAACCTGCGCGCGGCGACCGCCTACCCGCTGAGCCTGCCCAAGCTGCGTGTACTCAGCGCGAGCGTGATGCAGCACTGCGACCCCAAGGACGGTGCGACCGACGGCATCGTCAGCGACCCCTCGCGCTGCGACTTCGACATCAGGTCCCTGGCCTGCACGGCCGGCACCGACGGGGCCAACTGCCTGACGACGATCGAGCAAGTGGCCGCCGCGCTGATCTACAGCGGCCCGCGCAACAGCGCCGGCGAAGCGGTCGCGCCCGGCCTGCCGCTGACCGGCAGCGAGGACTGCGGCGGCTTCTGCGACGGCCGCATCGACGGCTTCAAGCGCTTTGCCGAGGACTGGCCCTGGTGGTTCCTCGGCGGCCCGACCAGCAACCTGGACGTGCTGGCGGCACCGGCAGCGCTGCTGAACGGCCGGGCCCTCGGTGTCGCCGTCTACGACCAGTACGCGCGCGACCTGGGCTGGGCCGGCGCCAGCTTCATGCAGACCTGCGACTTCTTTCGGCTCTTCCTCGTGCCCGGCATGCAGCACTGCGAGGGCGGCCGCGCGCTGGACGATTTCGACGCGGTGGACGCGCTGGTGCGCTGGGTCGAGAACAAGGAGGTGCCCAACACCCTGCGCGCGCGCAGCCGCTGGAACAGCGCCTTCCCGGGCCGCGAGTGCAACCTCTGCCCCTATCCCGAGGTGTCGACCTATGTCGGCAGCGGCAGCGTGGACAGCCCGGCCAGCCTCCGCTGCACGCTGCCGGGGGGCTGAGCCGCGGCACGGCGCGGGGCCGGCCCCTGGGCCGGTCAACGGCTCAGAGCCGTGCCTCGGTGTAGTTCGCGAGGAACCAGCGGTAGGCGTCGCGCAGCCCGTCCTCCAGGCCGATGCGGGCTTCCCAGCCCAGGGCCTTGAGGCGCGAGACATCCATCAGCTTGCGCGGCGTGCCGTCGGGCTTGCTCGCGTCGAAGCGCAGCGCGCCGCGAAAGCCGGTGACCCGGGCCACCGCCTCGGCCAGCTCGCGGATCGTGCAGTCCACACCCGTGCCGACATTGATGTGCGAAAGCATGGGCTGGGTGTGCGCCTGGTAGTCGGCCGCCGGCAGATTCATCACGTGCACGCTGGCCGCGGCCATGTCGTCGACATGCAGGAACTCGCGCATCGGCGTGCCGCTGCCCCAGACGACCACCTCCGGCGCCTCGGCTCGCGCCGCCTCGTGGAAGCGGCGGATCAGCGCAGGGATGACATGCGAGTTGTCGGGGTGGAAGTTGTCGCCCGGCCCGTAGAGGTTGGTCGGCATCACGCTGCGATAGTCGCGGCCGTGCTGGCGGTTGTAGCTCTCGCAGAGCTTGATGCCGGCGATCTTGGCGATGGCGTATGGCTCGTTCGTGCACTCGAGCGTGCCGGTCAGCAGCGCGTCCTCGCGCATGGGCTGCGGCGCCATGCGCGGGTAGATGCAGGACGAACCGAGGAAGAGCAGGCGCTGCACCCCCGCCGTGTGCGCGGCGTGGATGACGTTGGCCTGGATCATCAGGTTCTCGTAGATGAACTCGGCCGGGTAGGTGTTGTTGGCATGGATGCCCCCCACCTTGGCCGCCGCCAGCACCACGTGGTCGATGCGGTGGGCCGCGAAGAAGGCCTGCACCGCCGCCTGCGAGCCCAGGTCCAGCTCGGCCCGGCTGGCGGTCAGCAGGCGCACGCCGCCCAGCGCCTGCAGGCGCCGGACGATGGCCGAGCCCACCATGCCGCGGTGGCCCGCGACGAAGACGGTGGGCTCGCTCACTGGCCAGCCTCCCGGGAGACCGAGACCTCATGCCCGTGCTTGCGCAGCAGCGCCAGGCGACGGGCGGCCTGCAGGTCGGCGGCGACCATCTCGGCGCACATCTCCTGCACGGTGATCTCCGGCACCCAGCCAAGCTGGGTCTTGGCCTTGCTCGGGTCGCCGAGCAGGGTCTCGACCTCGGCCGGGCGGAAGTAGCGCGGATCGATGCGCACGATGCAGTCGCCAGGCTTCAGCGCCGGCGCCTTGTCGCCCGCGATGGATTCGACATAGCCCTTCTCGTCGACGCCCTGACCCTCGAAGCGCATGGTGATGCCCAGCTCCTGCGCCGACCACTGGATGAACTGCCGCACCGAGTACTGCACGCCGGTGGCGATCACATAGTCCTGCGGCTGCTCCTGCTGTAGCATCATCCACTGCATGCGCACATAGTCCTTGGCATGGCCCCAGTCGCGCAGCGCGTCGAGGTTGCCCATGAACAGGCCCTGCTCCAGGCCCTGGGCGATGTGGGCCAGGCCGCGGGTGATCTTGCGGGTGACGAAGGTCTCGCCGCGGCGCGGGCTCTCGTGGTTGAACAGGATGCCGTTGCAGGCATACATGCCATAGGCCTCGCGGTAGTTGACCGTGATCCAGTAGGCATAGAGCTTGGCCACCGCATAGGGGCTGCGCGGGTAGAAGGGCGTGGTCTCCTTCTGCGGGATCTCCTGCACCAGGCCGTAGAGCTCGGAGGTGCTGGCCTGGTAGAAGCGGCAGCTCTTCTCCAGGCCGAGGAAGCGGATGGCCTCCAGCAGGCGCAGCGTGCCCAGGGCATCGACGTCGGCGGTGTATTCCGGCGCCTCGAAGCTGACGGCCACATGGCTCTGCGCGCCGAGGTTGTAGACCTCGTCGGGCCGCACCTCGGCCAGGATGCGGGTCAGGTTCGAGCTGTCGGCCAGGTCGCCGTAGTGCAGCTTGAAGCGCTGGTTGTCGACGTGCGGATCCTCGTAGATGTGGTCGACCCGCTGGGTGTTGAACAGCGAGGCCCGGCGCTTGATGCCGTGCACCTCGTAGCCCTTGGCCAGCAGGAATTCGGCGAGGTAGCTGCCGTCCTGGCCGGTGACGCCGGTGATGAGGGCGCGCTTGACTTGACTCATTGCGGATCGCCTCTCAGGCCGCCTTGCGGGCGGTCACGATGCCCTTGTTGGCATTGAAGAAGTTCGAGCCGAGCAGGGGATAGAAGATCGGCAGGAAGAGGACCGCGAAGGGCTTGGGCAGGCGCAGGCGCTTGAGCAGGTAGACCTGGATGTAGCGGCTCACCGGCCAGGACAGCTCGTTCTTCACGATGACCTTCACATCCGGGAAGCCGGCGCGGCGGGCGACCATCTCCAGCGAGGCCGCGGTGTAGTTCTGCAAGTGGAAGATCGAGGTGCGGCCCGACTGCCACATGCGGCCGATGCGGCCCAGGCCCGGCGTGCGCTGCAGCACGTGCATGAAGCGGTCGGTGCGGGTGACGACCGGGGTGTGCAGGTAGAGCACGCCGCCCGGCTTGAGCACGCGCAGCGCGGTGTCGATCAGCACCTGCGGCTTGATCACATGCTCGGCCACGTCGAGCAGGGTGACCACGTCGAAGCTCGCGTCGGGCAGGGTCGAGTAGTCGTGGTCCTGGTAGACGGCCTTGACCAGCGGCTTGACCTTGGAGAGGTCGCAGCCCTCGATCTCGTGCACGCTGATGTCGTCGAAGCCCGCGTCGCGCAGCAGGGGCACGAACATACCGTCGCCGGTGCCGATGTCGATCAGCTTGGCCTTCTGCAGGCCCAGGGCCTTCAGGTCGGCGATGGAGTCGAGCATCTTGCGGGTGTTCTCCTCGCCGATCTCCGCGTAGTAGGTGTCGGAGTCCAGCGTGCCGTAGGCCACGGCCAGCTCCTCATGGTCCACCTGATTGCCGACGAAGACCGAGCCGCAGCTGCGGCAGCGGTAGTGGTCGAGCGTGACCGTCTTGCTGTGGGTGTTGTGGGTGTCGCAGAGCCAGTGGGTCTCGGTGCTGTCGCAGACCCGGCAGCTCACGGCCCCGGAGGTGGTGGCGGTCATCGTCGTCGCGGTGGTGTTCATGGGGGGTCGGGCGGATGGGGGAGCGGTGGATTCAGCGGCCGGGCCGAAGCAGGGTTTGCAGTTCCTGTTCCAGGCGCAGCAGGACGGCTTCCATGTCCAGGGTTTCGACAGCGTAGCGCCGCGCCGCGGCACCCAGCTCGGCGGCCAGGGCCGGGTCGTCGATCAGGCGCTCGATGGCGCCGGCCATCGCGGCCGGGTCTTCGGGCGTCACGCGCAAGCCGCGGCCCTCGACGACGCGGCCCAGCTCGGTCTCGGCCTCGGCGCCGGCCACCGTCGGCCGGCCGCTGGCCAGCATGCCGGTCAGCTTGGAGGGCATCACCAGATCGGCCGCCGCGCGGCGCTGCGGCAGCAGGTGCACATCGGCCAGGGCCAGCAGCTCGGGCAGGCGCTCGGCCGGCTGGATGGGCAGGAAGTGGAAGCGCGGCAGGCCCTGGGCCAGCTCGACCAGGCGCGGCCGGCCGACCCCGTCGCCGACCATCACGAAGTGCAGGTCCTCGCGCCGGGTCAGCAGGCGGGCGGCCTCGACCACCGTCTCCAGGCCCTGCTTGGCCGCCATGTTGCCGGCATAGAGCGCCACCTTGCTGCCCGGCGGCAGGCCCAGCTCAGCCCGGAAGGCCGCGCCCGAGGCGCTCGCCGGCATGGCCGCCAGGTTGACCCAGTTCGGCATCATGAACAGCCGCTCCGGCGCCACGCCCTTGGCGAGCAGGCGCTCGGCCATGCGGCCGGAGATGGTCGAGACGCGCGCGCAGCCGGCCATCAGCAGGCGCTCGACGCCCAGCGCAAGCTGGCGCGCGCGCCGGCCGCGCAGGATGCCGAGGTCGAAGGCCGCGTCGACTTCCAGGTCCTGCACATGCAGCCAGACCTTGGCGCCGCACAGCAGCGCGCCCAGGCGGGCGGCGGCAAAGCACAGCAGCGGCGGCTCGACGCCGATGACCACGTCCGGCCGCCAGAAGGCCTGGCGGATCATGGCCGGCACGCTGCTGAGCGTGAGGCTGGCGATCTGCACCAGGCGCTGCAGGCCTGAGGGCCGGCGCGGGATGAAGGCCGGGCAGCGCCAGACCGGCACGCCCGCCTCGACGCTGTGGCTGTACCAGGCGGCGGTGTAGCCCTCGTGCACCTTCCAGGCCGGGAAGTGCGGTGCGGCGCTCAGCACGCGCACCTCGTGGCCGCGCGATTGCAGCCAGCGCATCATCTCGGCGTTGTACTTGGCGATCGCCGTCAGCTCGGGCGCGTAATAGGTCGAATGCAGCAGGATGCGCATGCTCAGGCCTTGCCCTGCTGGATCCAGGCGACGGTCGCGCGCACGCCGTCGTCCAGGCTGTGCGGCGTCGGGCCGCAGACGGCGCGCAGCGGCTCCAGGTCGTGGACCATGGGCGTGATCAGGTTGTCGAGCCGGAAGCTGGTCAGCGGCACGCCGCGCCAGCCCAGGGTGGCCAGCAGGTCGCCGCTGCGGGCCATCAGCTTCAGCACCGCCATGGGGATCTCGCGCGGAACCGGCACGCCCATGGTGCGGGCCACCCGGCCCGACCAGTCGTGCAGCTCCAGCGGTTCGTAGTCGGCCAGGTAGTACATCTGGCCCTGGATGCGACCGGGCTCGGCCTCCAGCAGGCGCTGAAGCTGGACGACGGTGTTGCCGACGAAGCCGAAGGACTTGTGCACCCGCACGCCGCGCGGCTGCACATAGTGGCCGCGCCGCACCGCGTCGAAGAAGTTGCGGTAGGGCACGCGGAAGTAGGGGCCCCAGATCGAGGTGGGCCGCACGATGGCCCATTCGGCGCGCAGGCTGCGGTCGGCGTAGACCAAGTTCTCGCCCTCGACCTTGCTCTGGCCATAGGGCGTGGTGGCCTGGTAGTCGCGCGGGCCGCTCGGCTGGTAGCCGATGCGGCAGACCAGGCGCGAGGATGCGAAGATCACCTTGCGCAGCCTCGGCGCGGCGGCGGCCGCGTCGATCAGGTTCTGCACGCCGGTGGTGTTGGCCGGGTAGTCGGCCAGGCTGCGGCCGTCGAGGTCGGTGCGTGCAGCCAGGTGGACGATGAAGTCGGGATCGAAGGCCTGGACCTGCGCCCGCAGGCCGGCGGCATCGAGGATGTCCTGGCGGCGCCAGAGCGCGCGGGCCTCGGCATCCATGGGCTCGGCGACGTCGAGGTTCAGCAGGGTGTGCCCCTGGGCGCCGAGATGGCGGATCAGGTTGCTGCCGATGAAGCCGCTGCCGCCTGTGACGAGGGTTCGGGTCATCGTGGGGAATCCGGGAAGGGGTGCATTCAGAAAACGGGAGCCGCGGCCCGCTCGTCGAGCAGCTCGCGGTAGACCTGCAGCAGCTCGCGGGCATGCTGCGCATGGGTGGGCGGATCGGCCCAGAAGCGGCGGTAGGCCTCGGCCCCGAGGCGGCGGGCCAGCGCATCGTCGTCGGCCAGGCGACGCAACTGGGCCGCAAGTGTCGCGACATCGCCGTTCGGGAAGATGAAACCGTTGACACCCGGCTCGATGGCCTCGCCGCCACCGCACACGTCGGAGGCCAGGCCCGGGATGCCGTGGGCCGCCGCCTCGGCGATCACCATGCCCTGGGTCTCGACCCAGCGCGAGGGCAGCACCAGGGCGCGTGCCGAGCGCACGGCCGCCACCACGCCGGCGCGGTCGAGCTGGCCGGTGAACCGCGCGGCCGGGAAGCGGGACTGCAAGGCGGCGCGGTCCGGGCCCTCGCCGATGCACAGGGCCGGCACGCCGGCGCGCTCGCAGGCTTCGAGGAAGACCTCCCAGCCCTTGGGCGCGAACATGCGCGCCACCATCGCGAAGGCGCGGCCGGCGCCCGGATCGGCCGGCGGCAACTGCGGGCCGACCTCGATCGGGTTGCGCACGGGGCTGAAGCGCGCGCCCGGCGGCAGGTGCTCGGCCACCCGCTGCTGCGAGAGGCGGGAGATCGTCAGGAAGCGGTCCACCTGCCGCGGCAGGCGGCCGACATGCTCCTGCACGGCATGGCGGGCGACGCGGTAGAGCTTGTGCGCATAGCGGCGCGCGTCGCAGTGGGTGGCCAGGCAGGCCAGCGACATGGGCTGGAGCGTGCAGATCCGGCGCGTCTGCGAGTTGAAGAGCATGCCGCTCGGGCAGACCGAGAAGTACTCATGCACCGTCAGCAACTGCTTGAAGCCGGCCTGCGGCGCGACCGGGAAGATGCTGCTCGACAGGGCCTTGGTCCAACTGTGCACATGCACCACGGTGTCGGCCGGGTCGTGCGCGGCCAGCAGCGCGCGCAGGGCCCGCGCGGCCTGGGGATTCCACAGGCCCTGCAGCGCGGCGCCGATGGGGTGGCCGCGGGCCAGGTCGTCCTGGCCGGTGCTGACGATGCGGTAGGGCCGCGGCCGGGTGTCAGCCTCGGGCAGGCGGTCGGCCGCGAAGACAGTGACCTCGGCCCCGGCCGCGGCCAGGGCCTCGGCGCTGTTGAGCGCGGCCACGTCCGCCCCGCCATCGGGCACGAGGTGGTCGTTGACGACGATGACCTTCATGCGCCAGCCCCCGCCGGTCGCGGGCCGCAGCGGCGCGGCATCAGGCCTGCGCCGCCGCGCGCAGCTTGGCGCGGCGGGCGGGGTCGTGCTGGCGGAAGAAGCCGGTCAGCCGCTTCTCGAACAGGTGGTAGGCCAGGGTGCCCAGGCCCAAGCCGAGAGCGACAGTGCCGGCCAGGAAAGCCAGGTGCGCCGGCCAGCCCGGCACGCCGAAGCTGCCCCAGAGGCGGCCGGCCAGCACGATCACCATCACATGGGTCAGGTAGATGGAATACGAGGCATCGCCGACCCAGGCGATCGCCCGGCCGAAGACCCAGCCCTTCTCGATCTCCAGCACGACGATGCCGTAGACCACCAGCGCCGCCGGCAGGCCGAACACATACAGCGCGTGGTAGCCGGCCGGCAGGCCGAAGAGCTGGTGCGAGTGGTAGTTGCCGATCCAGTCCGCGCCCGTCAGCGCATAGAAGCCGAAGTAGCCGCCCACGGCCAGGGCCACGCCGAGCAGCAGGCAGGGCAGGGCGGCGCGGCGCTCGCCCTTGTGGATCAGCCAGGCCAGGACCATGCCGAAGAGGAAGTCGAAGTTGATCGGGTTGAGCAGCACGCGGGCGAAGGCGCCCTGCTCGGCCCGCGGGATGAGGGCGCCGGCCGTCGCCAGCACCGCCATGGCGACGAAGCCCAGGGCGATGAAGCGCGGCAGCAGCGTCTCGCGGAACAGCAGCACGCCCGCAAACAACAGGTAGAAGACCAATTCGTGATGCAGCGTCCAGGCCACAGGAATCAGCGGAAGCGTTACGTCAGGAAGCAACAGCAAGGTTCGGAACAGGTCGACCTGGTGGCCGTCGGTCGCATTGAAGAGCGTCGGCTTGAACAGGTAGATCGGCACCAGCGGCAGGGTGTAGAGCAGGTAGGTCGGATAGACCCGGGTCACCCGGTTGTAGGCGTAGGACTTGAGGTAGCTCCGCTCGGCGAAGTGGCCGAAGGCAAGGAAGGTCAGCACGAAACCGCTGATCACAAAGAACAGATCCAGGCCGAAGTTCGACAAGTGGATCCAGTCGCCCAGCAGGCGCGGGCCATGGCTGTACTTGCGTTCGACTTCGTAAAGATGAACGGAGAACACCATCAGGACCGCGAGGCCACGAAGGCCTTGAATGCCATACAGTCGCGGCGCTGACGCCTTCGTCTTGCTCATCGTCGATCCGGTTGGGTGCGTGAAGAACGCATCGATTCATGCAGGCCCTGTGCCTGCGGAAGCAGCGGCAGGCCGAGCCCGACCGATGCGCGGCGCAGTGTCGCAAACGACACCTTTCAAGCTCCTGCAAGCCTCCCCCTGTTTCAAGGGGGACGGCCTGTAACTGAGCACGGAAGGTGCTGTACAAGCAACCTTCGCAGAACTGACGGAGTCCGTCCCTTGGCTTTCGCCTACCGCCAAACCACCCCCCGGAGCCCCGAGGTTGAGCCTCGCGATGCCCCCCGGGTGACCGTCCCGACGGTGAGCCTCGACGGCCTCATGGTCGTCGTCATCCGCCACTGGAAATGGGTTTTCGCCACCGTGCTGGCCTTCGGCATCGGCGTGCTGATTGCCCTGCCCTTCCTGACCAGCAGCTACGAGGTTTCGGCCAGCCTGCTCGTCAAGCTGGGCCGGGAACAGACGCCGCCCCCGGTCGCCGGCACCGCACAGATCTCGGCCACGCCCTACAAGCGCACCGAGGACGTGATGTCGGAGCTGGAGATCCTCAGCAGCCCTGCGCTCATCGAGCGCGTGGTCAAGGAGCTGGGCGTCGACTACTTCCTGGCCGAACCGCCGCCGCAGACCCTGCTGCAGAAGATCAAGGCGCAGTTCAAGACGGTGACCCGCGCGGTGCGCGATGCCTGGACGGAAGCCCTGATCTGGATCGGCCTGGAGAAGCGGCTGACGCCTTTCGAGCGGGTCGTGCTGACCCTGCAGGGCAGCATCCGCACCGAGTCGGTGAAGCGCTCGGACGTGATCTCGGTGAAGATGTTCGCGGCCAATCCCGAGGCTGGCGTGCATGTGCTCAAGCGCCTGCTGGAGCTCTACCAGGCCGAGCACATCAAAGTCTTCAAGACGCCCGGCTCGACCGAGTTCCTCGAAGCCCGCGTGGCCGAGTTGCGCGAGGAGCTGGCTGCCATCGAGGCCAAGCGCCGCAGCTTCGGCGAGCGCGATGCCGTCTGGGACTACCAGGAGCAGCACAAGCAGCTTCTGGTGCGCCGACATGATGCGCTTCAGGCCCTGACCCGAACCAAGGAGCTGCGCAGCCAGATCACCTCCGAGATCACCAGCAGCGAGCAGGCCCTGGCCGCGCAGCCCGCCGAGAAGCTGACCCAGCGCGTCGAGCAGGTCAGCCCGGCGGTGCAGAGCTTGCAGGGCCGCATCCTCGAACGCAAGGCCGTGCTCTCGACCCTGCGCCTGAACTTCGCGACCAACAGCCAGCGCGTGCGGGACGAGGAAGCGCAGATCAGGGAGCTGGAGGCCTTGCTGGCCCGCACCCAGTCTTCCTTTGTCGCGCAGCAGACCTTCGAGGTCAGCCCCGCCCGCAACGACCTGGAGCGGGCGCTCACCGACCGTCGCACCCGGCTGGCCGGCGTCAATGCCATGGCCTCGCGCCAGGCCGAGGCCTTGTCCGAGGTCGAGGCCGAGATCGAGCGCGTGGCCCAGCTCGGCGAGGAGGCCCGCCGCCTCGACCGCGAGGCCGCCAGCGCCGAGCAGAGCTACCGCCTCTTTGTCCAGCGCCTCGACGAGGCGCGCATCCAAGAGGCGCTGGACACCGCCGAGATCTCGAACGTGGCCATGATCGGCGAGCCGGTGGCCAGCGTGAAGCCGGTGCGTCCGCGCGCCATGCTGCTCTTCCTTGTCTCGCTCGGCGCCGGCCTGCTGGCCAGCCTGGGCTTCTTCATCCTGCGTGACGCGCTGCGTCCCTCGGTCCACTCGCGGGATCGGGTCGCCCAAGTCCTTGGCGTGCCGGTGCTGGTGCGTCTGCCGGAGGTCCGGTCGTGAGCGTGAACCTGAAGTCCCTCCTCAGCTCCCACACCCTGGGCGATGAATTCACCCGGCTGCGTCGCGAGCTGGAAGCACGCGAGCCGCGTCCGCGCCACATCGTCGTCTTCGGCGCCAGCGGCAAGGAAGGCGCAAGCACGGTGGCCGCGCATCTGGCCCTGGCCTTTGCCGGCGGCCAGCCGGCGGGCGGCCGGGTGCTGCTGGTGCAGGCCAATCTGCACAAGCGGGTGCTGCGCGACGAGAGCGGCCTGCCCTTCGAAGGCCCGGGCCTCTGGGGCTGGGACATGAACAGCCCGCTGCCCTCGCAGCCCTTCGCGCGCCAGCCGGCCCTGCACCTGCTCGGCCCAGGCTCGCCGCCCAAGGACCGCATGGGCCTGGCCTCGGCCTCGGACCGCCTACTGGCCGCACTGGCCCAGGCCGACCGCGAGGACTACGCTTACACGATCTGGGACGTGCCGGCCCTGCTGCAGCATGCCGAGGGCATCGACCTGATCGCCGCCAGCGACGGCGGCCTGGCCGTCATCGAGATGGACGAGACCCGCGTCGGTGCGCTCGAATACCTGCGCGGCGTGCTCGACCGGCGCCATGCGCGCCTGCTCGGCGCCGTCCTGAACCGCTGCGGCCGCTACTGGCCGCGCTCGACCCGTCGCCTGGCGGTCTGAGGCCGCGCCCGGCCCGGGCTGCCCCCAGGGGCGCACGGCCGGGTCGATTCCATCCTGGTCCCCGGCTCCGTCCTGAACCGCCCCGATGTCGAGACCGCTCAGCGATTCCCTGCCCGATCCGGATTCCACCCGGCGCCTGCTGGCCTGGGTGATCGCGGCTGTCGCGGTCTCGGCCCTGCTGACGATGGCTGGCGGCGGCATGCCGGTGCTGCTGGTCGGCGTGGTGCTGGTCTTCGTGCTGTGGACGCTGCACGATCCCCTGGTCACGCTGCCGCTGATCGTGCTGACGCAGGTGATCTGGCTGTTCGGCAGCTATTCGCCGGGCGGCATCAGCCTGCTCGCACCGTCCAAGCTGGCCCTGCTGCTGGCGCTGGGCGTCTGGCTGGTGCATGCGGTGCGCGAGCACATCCCGCCGACCTTCGCCCCGCACATGCTGCCGCTGGGCCTGTTCGGCCTGGTGGTGCTGATGGGACCGGTGCTCACGCCGGTCTTCGACGATTCGCTCACCGGCATCGGCAAGTACGCAGTGATGTTCCTGCCCTACCTGCTGGTGGCCAACCTGGCCGTCACCCGGCGCGGGCTGACGGTGGCGGCGGCTTCGCTGACGCTCACTGCCACCGTGGCCGCCGGCCTGGCCATGGTCGAGCGTTTCCTGCCGGGCGTGCAACTGGCCTTCGATGGCATCGGCCTGGGCGCCCACGTGGACGACAACTCCCTGTCGACCGTCATCAAGCGGGTGACCGGCGGCATCGGCGATGCGAACTGGTTCAGCTACACCATGGCCACCGCGCTGCCGCTGTGCCTCTACTGGTGGCGGGCCTACCCCGGCCTGTGGATCCGAGCCGCGGTCACGGGGGCCGCCCTCTTGCAGTTCGCCGGCCTGATCTTTTCCTACACCCGTACGCCCATGGTCGGCCTGGCCGGCGCGATCCTGCTGCTGGTCTGGATGCGGCGCATCGCGCTCGCGCCCGTCATCGCCCTCACGGTGCTGGCCGGCGTCACCGCGCCGCTGTGGCTGCCCGCCGGCTTCATCGAACGCTTCACCTCCAAGGAGTACATCGAGGAGGGCAGCACGCCGATGCGGCGCGAGATCTTCAACATGGCCCTGGACCTGATCGCCGACAAGCCGCTCCTCGGCCACGGCTACCAGCAGTACGGCCCGCAGTTCATCACCCGCTCGACCAGCGAGATCGGCGCCGAATGGGAGCGCCGCGACCTCAGCGGCGACGAACCCGCCCACCTGCTGCGCGCCCACAACCTCTACCTCGACATCTGGGTGCAGCACGGCCTGCTGGGCCTGATCCCGCTGATGCTGGCCTATGCCCTGCTGCTGCGCGAGCTGCTCCAGGTGGCCCGCGCCGATGCCGACAGCCGGGAGGGCGAACTTGCCGCCTGCCTGCTGGCCTGCCTGGTGTCCTTCTACCTCTGCGGCATCGGCGGCCATTCGCAGGAGCTGAAGATCTTCTGGATCATGGCCGGCCTCGCGGCCGCGCTGCGGCGCGTGTTCTGGACCGCCGGCCCCACGCCGGTGCGATGAGATGAGGGCTGCCGCTTCCGGCCCGCTGGCGCTGCGGGTCGCTGCCGTCGTGATCGGCCGCAACGAAGGGGCCCGGCTGCTGGCCTGCCTGCACTCGCTGCGGGCGGGCTGTGAGCGGCTGGTCTATGTCGATTCGGGCTCGACCGACGGCTCGGCCGAGGCCGCCCGCGCCCTCGGCGCCGAGGTGCTGGACCTGGACCTCAGCCGCCCCTTCACCGCCGCCCGCGCCCGCAACACCGGCTGGCGCCACGCCCTGGCGCGCTGGCCCGACACCGAGGCCCTGCAGTTCATCGACGGCGATTGCGAGATCGATGCCGACTGGCTGCCGCAGGCCGCGCAGTTCCTGGCCGGGCGGCCGGAGGTCGTCGCCGTCTGCGGCCGGCGCCGCGAGCGCTTCCCCGAAGCCTCGGTCTACAACCGGCTCTGCGACGAGGAATGGGCCACCCCCATCGGCGAGGCCCGGGCCTGCGGCGGCGACGTGCTGATGCGCGCCGCGGCCCTGCAAGCCGCCGGCGGCTACCGCGACAGCCTGATCGCCGGCGAGGAGCCCGAGCTTTGCGTGCGCCTGCGCGCCGCCGGTGGCCGCATCTGGCGGCTGGATGCTGAGATGAGCCGCCACGACGCGGCCATCCACCGCCTGGGCCAGTGGTGGCAGCGCAACCGCCGCGCTGGCCATGCCTATGCCGAGGGCGCGGCCCTGCATGGCGCGCCGCCGGAGCGGCACTGCGTCGCGCAGACCCGCCGCGCCCTGCTCTGGGGGCTGCTGCTGCCCCTGCTGGCGGCCCTGGGCCTGCTGGCGGTGGCCGCGGGCGGCGGGCTGCTCGGCCTGCTGCCGGCGCTGCTGCTGCTGGCGCAGTGGCTGCGGCTGTCGCGCCGGCCGGTGCCGCCGGGCGTCAATGCCCTGCCCGACACCCCGGCCTGGCGGCGCCTGCGCGCGGCCTACAGCGTGCTCGGCAAGCTGGCCGAATCGGCCGGCGTGCTCACCTATGCCTGGCGCCGCTGGCGCGGCCAGGCGGCGCGGCTGATCGAATACAAGTAGGCCTCGGGGATCGGGGCCTCCGTCGGCCTGCTCAGGCCGCGACCATCGCCACGGTGAACACGGTCCAGATGGCCGCCGTGGCCAGCACCAGACGATCCAGATGGAAGGTCGGCTCGGCGTCGCTCATGCGGGCCAGGCGGGCTTCAAGCGCGTGCTGTTCCTTGCGGACGGCGGCCAGGGTGCTGCGGGTCATGGTGTTTTCCCTCGATTGATAAGGTTCGCTATGGTGAACCTTCAGGGGATCTGATGCTTGTCCGATCAGTTTTGCGTTTCGGGTTGGAATCACCCGAAGCCTGTGCAGAACTAGACCCCGGACCGCGCCGCGCGCTCCGCCGCATCCAGGGCGGAGCGCAGCTTCAGCGCGCTGGCCGGCTTGCGTAGCACGATGGCACCGGCCAGTTCGGCGGCGGCGGGATCGGCGCTCAGCCAGACAGTCGGCAGCGGCCGGCCGCCGGCCCCGCGCAAGGCCGGCAGCAGCTCGGTGCCGCGGCCGTCGGGCAGTTGCAGGTCCAGCAGCACCAGGCCGGGTGACTGGGCGGGATCGGCCAGGACGCGGCGCGCCTCGGCCAGGCTGCCGGCCTCGGCCACCGTCGCGCCCCAGGCGCGCAGGCGCGCGGCGGTGGCGGCGCGCACCTCGGGGTCGTCGTCGACCAGCAGCACGCGGCCGGCCGTCCAGGGCCGCGGGCCCGCTACCGGGCCGGCTTGCGGGCCGCCCTCGGTGGCCGGATCGGCCAGCGGCAGCTCCAGCGTCAGCACGCTGCCGCGCCCCGGCCGGCTGCGCAGGCTGAGCGGATGACCGAGCTTGCGCGCCAGCTCCTGCACGATCGACAGGCCCAGGCCGGCGCCCTCGCGGGCGGAAGCGGCACCGGCCGCCTCGTCCAGCAGGCGGCGGCGCTGGGCCGGCGCCAGGCCCGGCCCGCTGTCGAAGACCTGCAGCCGCAGCCGGCCGCCGCGCACGCGGCAGCGCAACGCCACCCAGCCCTGCGGCGTGTAGCGCAGGGCATTGACGAGCAAGTTGCGGACGATGCGTTCGATCAGCAGCGGATCCGACACGGTGCCGACCGCCTCCAGCCGGTCGAGCAGGCGCAGGCCCTTGCGCTGGGCCAGCACGCGCGATTCCTCGATCAGGCCCAGCAGCAGCGGCCGCAGCGCAAAGGGGCGCGGCACCGGCTCGATCTGGCCGCTCTCCAGCCGGCCGATGTCGAGCAGGGCATCGAAGAGGCCCTGCAGCGCCGCTGCGCTGTGCTGAAGCTGGGCCATGAAGACCGGGTCGCGGCCGCGCTCGGGCGCATCGCCCAGCAGGTTCAGGTAAAGCGACAGGGCATGCAGCGGCTGGCGCAGGTCGTGGCTGGCCGCTTGCAGGAAGCTGCTGCGCGCCCGGGCCGCAGCCTGGGCCTGCTCGCGCAGGCGGCGCTGCACCTCGGCGGCCACTTGCTCGTCGATCAGGCGCTGCTGCACGCCGTCGAGCTGGCGGTGCAGGATGAAGAGCTGGCGCCCGCGCACCCGCGCGACGAAGAGGTAGACCGCCAGCAGGCTGGTCAGCAGCAGGCCGGCGCCCAGGCCGGCCATGGGCCAGAGCAGGGTGCTGAGCGGGCTGCGGCCGGCCGGCGGCAGCAGATGGGCGGCCCACTGCCGGTCGGCGAACTGGAACAGCCGCAGCACGCCGCCCTCGGCCCCGGCCTGCGCGCGCAGCTCGGCCTCCTGGCGCAGGCCCTCGTCCAGGCCCAGGGTGTAGAGCGCCTGCTCGGCTGCCGGGGCGGCGCGGTCGAAGATCGCGACCCGCAGGCGCTCGGCCACCGGGTCGAAGACGCGGCCGAGGATCTCGCTGACGCTGAACACCCCCATCACCACGCCGCGCGGCGGCGCCTGCGGCCCGCCCTCGGCCGCGCGCACCGGCAGGAAGACCTGGATGACCAGCTCGCCCGGCGCGCCCCAGGCGTCGGCGCGCCGCACCTTGGTGGCCGCCGGCCGGCCGCTGGCCAGCGCGGCCTCGATGGCCAGGCGGCGCGCCGAGAGCGCCAGCAGGTCCTGGCCCGGCTCGATCTCGCCGCCCTCGACCGCCGCCAGATGCAGCAGCGGAAAGTGCGCCGGCCGCGCCAGGGCCGGGCGGCGCAGGCCGTGGCCGGTCGATTCGAAGATGAAGGCACCCGGCCGGCCCTGCAAGCGGGCGAGCTGCTGCTCGAAGGCCGGCCGCTCGGCCGCGGCCACGCGCGGTGCCCAGCCCAGGGCCAGGGTGCCGCGGTGGCGGGCAGCCTCGGCGCGGGCAAAGCGCTCGAAGCCCTCGGCCGCCACCGGCAGGCCGGCTTCGAACAGGGCGCGCAGGGCGTGCAGCGATTCCAGCGCCAGCTCGATCGACAGCTCAAGCTGCCGGGCGCGGGCGCTGGCCTCGTCCTCCAGGCCGCGGCGTTCGCGCTGCAGGGCGGCGTCATAGAGCATCAGGCTGCCGGCCAGGGTCAGCAGCAGGCCGACGACGAAGACCGCCGCGGCCCGCAGCAGGGGGCCGCGGGCCATCTCGGGCGCATCCGGTGCGGGGGCGGCGGGCATCGCGGGACTGTCGCACGCGCCGGCCGCCGTCAAGCCGCTAGGCTAGGCGCATGCGCATCCTGATCGCCGACGACCATGCCCTGTTTCGCGATGCCCTGGCCCGCCTGGTGCGCAGCCTGGTGGCCGAGGCGCGGGTGGAGGAGGCCGGCTCGCTCGACGAGATCCGCGCCTGCCTGTCCGCCGACCCGGATTGCGAGCTGCTGCTGCTCGACCTGCGCATGCCGGGCTGCTTCGACAGCGACCCGGTCGAGGCCCTGCACCGCGCGCATCCGGCCGTGCCCATCGTCGTGATCTCGGGCTCCGAGCAAGCCGGTGAGGCGGCCCGCGCCCGGGCGCGCGGCGCGGTCGGCTTCCTGCGCAAGTCGCTGGCACCGGCCGCCATGCAGCAGGCCCTGCAGAAGCTGCTGGCGGGCGAGGAGATCGAGGCCGCGCCCGAGCCGGCCGGCTCGCTGGCCCTGCCCCACCTGACGCCGCGCCAGCAGGAGGTGCTGGCGGCCGTGGCGCAGGGCGCGTCGAACAAGCAGATCGCCCAGCAGCTCGGCCTGAGCGAGGGCACCGTCAAGCTGCATGTGGCCGCCATCCTGCTGGCCCTGGACGCCGGCAACCGCACCGAGGCCGCAGCCCGCGCCCGGGCGCTGGGCTGGGCCTAAGCGCCGCCCGCCAGCGGGCCGGACCCAGGCGCCGCGCGGCGGCGGGCGGCGGGCTGCCACTCAGGGCCGGGCCAGGCTCAGGCTGATGCTGCGGTTGCGCGTCGCGTCGTAGACCACGCCGCCGCCGCTCAGGCCGGTCAGGCCGAAGGTGGTGGCGAGCACGGCGTTCTTGATCTTGGGCGACTTCAGGCTGCACACGCCGGTGCTGCCCGTCACGCAGCTTCCGGTGCCGCCGGTGCTGAAGCTGCCTTTCACGCTGACCTTGGGCAGGTAGTTGCCGTCCTGGTCGCGCACGACGACGTTCACCGTGGCCAGCCAGGCCGTCTTGCCCGAGGCGGCGGTGCTGCCCGAGAGCGCGTCCACTGCGCTGCTGCGCGGGATGGGCGAGCTGCTGATCGCGCTGTAGAGCAGCAGATTGGGCGAGCCGCTGCCCACCGTCTTGAGCTTGCTGGGGGTCGCCGCGCCGGTCAGGGCGGTGGCAAGCTGGGCCGGCGTGGCGGCCGGCGCGCGCTGCAGCAGCAAAGCCAGGGTGCCGGCCACATGCGGGGCGGCCATCGAGGTGCCGCTCATGGTGGCGGTGGCCGTGGGGCCGGTGCCATAGGCCGAGCGGATGCTGCTGCCGGGCGCGAACAGGTCCACGCAGCGGCCGAAGTTGGAATAGCTGGCGCGCTCGTCGGTGGCGGTGCTCGCGCCCACCGTCAGGGCCAGCGGCGCCCGGCCGGGCGAGCTGCCGCAGGCATCGGTGCCGCTGTTGCCGGCGGCCGCGACGACGGCATAGCCCTCGGCCACCAGGCGGGCCACCGCCGCATCCATGGCGGGCGAAATGCCGCCGCCCAGCGAGAGATTGACCACCGCCGGCTTCACCCCGTGGGCCAGGATCCAGTCCAGCCCGGCGATCACGCCGCTGCTCATGCCCGCGCCCTGGCAATCGAGCACGCGCACCGGCACCAGGCTGACCGCCTTGGCCACGCCCCAGGTGGCGCCGCCGACGATGCCGGCCACATGGGTGCCGTGGCCGTTGCAGTCGCTGCTGCCGTGGGCATCGGCCACCGTGCTGTGGCCGGGCAGCACGCGGCTGCCGAAGTCCTGGTGGCCGGCCAGGATGCCGGTGTCGACGATGTAGGCGCGCACCCCCTGGCCGCTGCCCAGGTAGCTGAAGGCGCCCGAGAGCGGCAGGGTGCGCTGGTCGCTGCGGTCCAGGCCCCAGGGCGCGGCGGACTGGATGGTCTGGCGCAGGCGCACCGGCTGGTCCAGCTCGACGGCGAGCACCTCGGGATTGCGGCGCAGCGCGGCGATGTAGGCCGCCGACCGGGCGACCGGCACCTCGGCCGTGTAGCCGCGCAGCGCGCGGCCGAAGTGCTGGCGGATGCGGCCGGACTGACCGCGCACCTGACGCTCGGCCTCGGCCGTGCTGGCCGCGCCGCTGCTGCGCAGGGTGACGATGTAGCGGGCGCTGCCGCCGGCCGCCCGGGCGCTGCGGTCGGGCAGGGGCGGCATGGGCAGTTCGCCGCGCGCGACCTCTTCGGGAATCAGCACCGGCGTCTCGGCCCGCACGGGGCCGGCGGTCGCCAGCAGCAAGGTGGCGGCGAGGCCGCACAGGGGCCGCAAGCGGCCCCGAAGAATGGATTGCATCGCAGGTCTCCAGAAGGAAGAGACCGGCCGGGCATGACGGACCCGGACCGGCAACCCCGCTACCTTGGCCCGCACCGGGGGGTGCGGACGACAGGCCGGAGGCTTTGCGTCCCGGGCTTTCGCGCCGGTTTGCCAAGGCTGCACTCTAGGCCCCGGACCCGCCCCGGGGCAGCCGCCGTGCCGCAAGCCGCGGCTGGAAGCGGCAGGAATGCGCGGATCGGGCCGGCGCGTGGCCGACGATGGCCTGGCTGGCGTCGCCCCCGTGCGACGCACGCTGCTGGCCAGGCACCGGCAGTCGCCCCGGACGCAGGCAGGGTCGCGGGGCCGCGCCACACTTCAATATAAGCGGATGGTGATAATTGGCCATGCCCATCGTCCTGCCTTCTGTCCTCCCCCCGTCCACCCGGCGCAGCCGCTGGGCCCGCCCGCTGCTCGGCCTGGGCCTGGCCGCCCTGCTGATGGCCTGCGGCGCCAAGGAGCCGCAGACCCCGCCGCTCAGCCTGGAGCAAGCGCGCGCCGAGCTGGACGCCGGCCGCGCCGTGCTGATCGACATCCGCGAGCCCGAGGAGCATGCCCGCGGCGTGGCGCCCGGCGCGCGGCTGCTGCCGCTGTCGCAGATCGACCAGCGTTTGGCCGAGCTGCCGAGCGACCCGAACACGCCCGTCCTGCTGATCTGCAACACGCAGAACCGCTCCAAGGCCCTGTTGGCCGAGCTGGAGGCGCGCGGCTTCCGCCATGTGCGCTATGTCAGCGGCGGCATGTCGGCCTGGGCCGAGCGGGCCTGGCCGCTGGTGCCGCCGCCGCGCTGAGCCGAGATGGCCGCCCCCCCGCTGCCCGAGGTCTGGCGGCAGCATCCCGCCCTGGCCCAGCTCGACCCGGCCGAGCGCGATGCCGTGCTGGCCGAGCAGGCCCAGCGCATGGCCGTGCCGGCCGGCACCCTGCTGTTCGAGGAGGGCGGGCGCTGCGGCGGCTTTCCGCTGCTGCTGGCCGGTGAGATCCGCGTGGCGCGGGGCTCGCCGCAGGGCCGCACGCTGGAGCTTTACCGCGTGCTGCCCGGCGAGATCTGCGTGGTCTCGACCGCCTGCCTGCAACACGGCGCGCCGCTGTTCGCGCATGCCATCAGCACCCAGCCCTGCGAGTTGCTCATGCTGCAACGCGCGGGGCTGGAGCGCTGGCTGGCGCATCCCGGATTCCGCAGCACCCTGATCGGCACCCTGGCCGGCCGCCTGGCCGACCTGATGCAGCTCGTCGAGGCGGTGGCCTTCCAGCGCCTGGACCAGCGCCTGGCCAGCGCCCTGCTCGGCCGCGGCCCGGTGCTGGGCCTGACCCACCAGGCCCTGGCGGACGAGATCGGCACCGTGCGCGAGATCGTCAGCCGCCTGCTGCGGCGATTCGAGCAGCAAGGCTGGCTGCGCCTGGGCCGCGAGCGCATCACCGTGCTCGACCCGGCTGCGCTGCGCGCCCTGGCCGGCGGCGGGCTGGGGGACTGAGGTCACCGACGCCGCCGGGCGCGGCGGCGATGCTCGGGCGACCGGCCCCACTGGGCCTTGCTTGGAGACCCTGCATGACTTCCAACGTCGGCGGCATCGACCGCCTGCTGCGCATCCTCGTCGGCCTGCTGCTGATCGGCCTGGCCGCGGGCGGCGTGATCGGCGCCTGGGGCTACCTCGGTGTGCTGCCTCTGGCCACCGGCCTGATCCGCTGGTGCCCGGCCTACCTGCCCTTCGGCTGGACAAGCTGCAAGCGCCGCTGAGGCGCCCGCATCCTTTCCCCTCCCCTCACCGGAACCTTCATGAAGCACTCCCTCATCGGCGCGGCCCTGCTGGCCGCCAGCCTCGCCTCGGCCCAGGCCGAAGAACTCTTTGTCTCCCTGCACAGCGGCAGCGCCATGGCGCAGGGCGCCGGCCTGGTGCTGGCCATGCAGGCCTTGCAGCAGAAGGCCGGCGTGCGCGTGCTGCTCTGCGATGCAGCGGCCGACCTGGCGCTGCGCAGCAGCCCCTCGGCCCCGCTCAAGCCCAAGGGCGTGAGCCCGCAGCAGATGCTGCAGGGCCTGGTGAAGAACGGCGCGCGGGTCGAGGTCTGCGCGCTCTACCTGCCCAACACCGGCCGCGCGGCCGATGAACTGCTGGCCGGCGTCACGCCCGCCCAGCCGGCCGACGTGGCTGCCCACCTGCTGAAGCCGGACGTCAAGACCCTGGCCTTCTGATCGACCCTCAGGCCCATGGGATGGGCCTGATCCGGCGGCTGCCCGGCCGCCGAAGCTTGGATGACGCGGCCGTCCTGCCCCCGGTTTCCCTGGGGCATGCCGCGAGGCACCGAGTCGGTGCCTCGCGGCATACTCATTGGCGCTTCCTGCGTTTTTGAGAAGCACTCGTTCAGACGTCGCAAAGCCTGCGGCTCCCAGCCCTTCATTTCGGATCCATCCGGCCGAAGGAAGGCACGCCAAGTCTGCGAGGGCGGTCTTGCTGCCCGGCACCCCTGTTTCACGCCCTGAGCCGCCCCTTCTGCGGAGGGTGTCGGCGTGTCTGCGCGCTCGGTCGGGGTTTTGTTTGCCTTCATCATTTCCTTGACGCTTATTCCTGCATCCAAAGCTCCGCTTGCCAGGCATGGCGCGGCTGCCACCGCGCCGACCGATCCTGTCAGCCCGGTGCCTGATCCGCTTCAGCGCCTGTGGCGCCGGGTGCGGCGCCAGCAGCGCTTCTGCCTGCTGGAGGACGAGCGCGAGCCGGCCTGGACGGTCGATCGGCTGGAGGCCGCCCTTGCCCGCCTGGCCTGGCAGTGGCAAACCGCGGGCGTGCAGCCGGGGCAGGTGCTGCTGCTGCGGGCGGCGCAGGGCCTGCCGGCTTTCCTGAGCTTCTGGGCCGCGCAGCGCCTGGGCCTGGTCTGGCTGGCCAGCGACCCGGCCTGGCCGGTGGCCCGGCTGGCGGCGGTGGCCGAGGCCGCCGGGGCGGACTGGCTGATCGACGCCGGTTCCGAGCCCCTGCCCCCCGCCGAGCTGCCCGAGGCGCTGGCCCGCCTGCCGCGGCTGGGCGCCCTGCCGGACGAAAGACATGAAACCGCCCCCGCGGCACCGGCCGCGGAGCCCGTCTGGCCGGGCCGGGCGGTGGCCGCGCTGCTGCCCACCTCCGGCTCGACCGGCGGGCCCAAGCTGGTCGCGCTGAGCCGGGCCGCGCTGGCGCGCAGCGCGCTGCTGGCGGTGCGCAGCTTCGGCTGGCAGGCCGGCGAGCGCCTGCTCAACCTGGCCGAGCCGCACACCATGAGCGGCTTGCGCAACGGCCTGCTGGCCGCGCCGCTGGCCGGCATGGCGTGGCTGGTTTCGCCGCCGGCCACGCGGGCCGATGTCTTCGCGCTGCTCGGGCAGATCCACGCGCGCCGGCCCCAGCGCGTGGTGGCCGCGCCGCTGCTGGTGCGGCAGGCCAATCTCTGGCGCCAGCGCCTGCCGGCCGACACCTGGACCGGCGTGCGCGCGCTGTATTGCACCGGGGCCGATCTGGACCCGGTCGAGGTGCAGCGCTTCCATGCCGCCGAAGGCCTGCCGGTACTGAACTACTACGGCCTGACCGAGACGGTGGGCCTGTGCCTGAGCCAGGCCCTGGCCGGCTGGGACCCGCAGGACCGCAGCCTCGGCCGCCCGGTGGGCTGCCGCATCCGCCTGGTCGATGCCGCGGGCGCCACCCTGCCCGAGGACGCGGTCGAGGCCGTCGGCGAGCTTCAGGTGCACCAGCGCCACCCCAGCGCGGGCTACTGGCGGGGGCCGGCCGGGCCCTTCGACGCCCAGGGCTGGCTGGCCACCGGCGACCTGGCCCGGCGCGATGCGCAGGGCCGGGTGCATCTGGTCGGGCGTCTCGCGCATTTCATCAAGACGGCGGGCACCGAGAAGGTCGCGCCGGCCGAGGTCGAGCAGGCCCTGGAAACCCATGCCGCCGTGCTGGAAGCCGCCGTCTGCGGCCTGCCCGCCGGCGTGGGCATCGAGCGCATCGCGGCCCTGGTGGTGCTGCGCCCGGCGACCGCCCACGAGGCGGAAGGCACCGCGCTGCAGGCGGCGCTGATCGCGCATGTCGCCCGCCTGCTCGGCACCGCCCGCGCGCCCTCGCGCATCCGTTTCGTCCCCAGCCTGCCGCGCGGCGCGCACGGCAAGTTGCTGCGGCCCCAGCTTCCTTCGATGTTCACCGCATGAACCCCACTGCCCCCGACTCCGCCTCGCCGGTGCATGCCGTCTATGCGGCCCTGGCCGATCCCGAGACCGCCCGCCAGGCCTGGCTGGTGACGCCGACGCGCAGCGTCAGCTTCGGCGAGCTGCGCCAGCGCATCGACCAGGTGGCCGGCTGGCTGGCCGCGCGCGGCCTGAAGCCGGGGGACCGGCTGGTGTATTCGATGCGCGACGAGGTCGAGGTGGCGATGCTCTTCATCGCCCTGGTCTGCAATGGCGTGACGGCCATCCACCTCGACCCCGACACCGGCCCCGAGCGCGCCCGCGCCCTGGTCGACACCGCCGAGCCGGCCCTGCTGGTGCTGGACCCGGCGCTGCAAGCCGCATGGTGGTCGGCCGGCCAGCCGGCGCCGCAAGCCGCCGTGGTGCCGTGGGTGGAGCCGCCCAAGGGCCGCTTGATGGGCCGCCTGCTGGGCCGCGGCCCGCAGCTCGAAGGCCTGCTGGCCGAGCTGGCCGCGCAGCCGCCCGCCGCGCCGCCCGCGGCCTTGCCGGCGGAGGGCCTGGCCTACATCCTCTTCACCTCCGGCACGACCAGCCAGCCCAAGGGGGTGGCGGTTTCGCACCGCGCGCTGTTCGCCCACCTGGCCACGCTGCAGCGGGTCTATGGCTACACGCCGGCCAGCCGCATCCTGAACACCCTGATGCTTTCGCATGCCGACGGCATGATCCAGGGCCCGGTGATGGCCTTCTTCGCCCGCGCCACCCTGCACCGGCCGATGGCCTTCGAGGTGACGCGGCTGGCCGCGCTGCTCGACACCGTCTGGCAACTGCGCATCACCCACATGGTGACGGTGCCGACCATGCTGGCCCTGATGCTGCGGCTGGGCGGCGAGCAGCGCGATGCCTTCCAGGGCGGCGACTTCAAGCTGCTGATCTCCTGCGGCGCGCAGCTTGAGGCCGAGCTGTGGACCGGCGTGCAGGCGCAGTTCAAGGTGCCGCTGATCAATGTCTACGGCCTGACCGAGACGGTGGTGGGCGGCGTCTTCGCCGGCCCGGCGGCCGACAGCGGCCCGCCCGGCAGCATCGGCCGGCCGGTGGATTGCGAGCTGCGCATCGTCGATGCCGAGGGCCAGCCGGTGGCCGAAGGCGAAAGCGGTGAGCTGCTGATGCGCGGCGCCCTGCTGATGAGCGGCTACTTCCGCGATCCGGCGCAAACCGCCGAGGTGATGCGCGAGGGCTGGTTCCACACCGGCGACATCGCGCGCCGCGATGCCGACGGCTTCCACTGGATCGTCGGCCGCAAGAAGAACATCGTCATCCGCGGCGGCTACAACATCCACCCCGAGGAAGTGACCGAGGTGCTGCAACGCCACCCCGGCGTGCGCGAGGCCGTGACCTTCGGCCTGCCCGACGCGACCTGGGGCGAGACCGTGGCCGCCCTGGTGGTGGCCGAGGGCGTGGACCGCGAGGCGCTGCTCCGCCACTGCCAGCAGCACCTGGAGCCGCGCAAGCTGCCGAGCCGCCTGGTCTGCGTGGACGCGCTGCCGCGCGGCCGCTCGGGCAAGGTGATGCTCGACGCAGCCCGCCAACTGCTGGCCGAGACCGAGGCTCGCGGCCCCGCCGCCCGCCCGGCCGCGGCCCACGAGGCCGATCTCGAAAGCCGGCTGCGGCGTGTCGCCGGCCTGTGCTTCCACCAGCGGCCCGAGGCCCTGGACCTGCAAGCCCCGCCCGACCAAGTGCCGGGCTGGGATTCGCTGGCCCACATCGAGCTGGTCGTCGCGCTGGAGGCCGAGTTCGGCTTGCAGCTCTCGCCGCGCGAGGTGATGGCCCTGGACCGCCTCGACAAGGCCCTGGACCTGGTGCGCGCCAAGGCATGAGCACGGCCCACGCGCCGGGGGGCGGCGCGCCGGCCTGGGTCTGGTCCGTGGCCCTGGGCGGCGCGCTGGGCCTGGCCCTGCTGATGCTGACGCTGGACCGGCTCTGGCCCGGCCTGCCGGCCCTGGCCGGGCCCTACCTGAACCTGGCCCGGCTGGACGAGCCGCCGCGCCATGGCCCGCGGGTGGTGGCCCTGGGCGATTCCAAGCTGCGCTTCGGCGTGGCTTTCGACGGCGAACTGCGCCAGGGCCTGCCGCTGGACTTCGTCCGCATCAACTGGAACAGCGCCAAGCCGGCGGACCTGGCCCCGGCCCTGGCCGCCCTGTGCCGGCAGCCGCCGGCCTTGCTGCTGGTGCAGGCCGACCTGCTGATCTGGCAGCGCGAGCCGGTCGAAAGCCCCGGCCAGCGGCTGCGCCAGCACTACCGCGAGAACCTGGAGCGGCTGGGCCTGCTCTGGGGCCGCCGCCATCCCTACCTGCTGGCCGACAACCTGGGCCGCACGCGGGACGGCTGGCAGCCCGAAGGCCGCATCGGGCCGCCCCAGCGCCTGAGCCCTGCCGAGCTGCAAGCCCGCCAGGCCGAGGCCCTGCGCGGCTGGCAGCCCGCCGCGCCCGAAGCCCTGCAAAGCTGGCAGCACAGCCTGGACTGCCTGCACGCCGCAGGCACCGAGATCGCCCTGCTGAGCCTGCCGCGCGCGCCCTTTGCCCAGGCCCTGATGGCCGGACCGCTCGCCCGGCATGAAGTCGAGGCCCTGGCCCGGGCAGACGCCGGGCGCGGCTGGCGGCACTGGTCGGCGCCGCTGCGCTTTGAGGACGCCGAGTTCTTCGATGCCGCGCACCTGCGCGCATCCGGCCAGGCCCGCTACAGCGCCTGGCTGCGCGAGGCCCTGGCGCGCTGGCTGCAAGCTAGGGCGGCGAGCCTGCCGGCCGGTGCGGCGGCGCAGGCGCTTGCGGGGCCGGGGGCATGAGCACGGACCTGCTGCTGCTCGTGCTGGGCTGGTCCGGCCTGGCCGTGCTGCTGGGCTGGCGGCTGCCGGCGCGCTGGCAACTGGGCGGCGTGGCTGCCTGCGGCGCCGGGCTGCTGGCCAGCGTGTCGCCGCTGTCGCTGGTCTGGCTGCTGGCCGGCACCCTGGGCAGCCGGGCCCTGGTGCAGCGCGGGCCGCAGCGCGGCTGGGTGCTGGGTGTGGCGGTGGCTGCGGTCGCGCTGGCCTATGTCATGGCCCTGGCGACCGGGCCGGTGCAGGCCCTGGCCGGTCAGGGCGAGACGGTGCTGCTGCCCCTGGGCGCGGCCTTCTACAGCCTGCGGCTGATCCACTACCTGGTCGCGTCCTACAAGGGCAGCCTGCGGCCGCACACCCTGGACGAGCTGCTGGCCTACCAGTTCCTGCCCGGCGCGCTGGCGGTCGGCCCGATCCACCGCTTCGACGATTTCCTGCGCGACAGCCGCCGCCGCCGCTGGGACGCGGCCCAGTGCTCGCAAGGCCTGGAGCGGGTGCTGGTCGGCGTCTTCAAGATCGTCGTGATCGGCGGCGGGCTGCTGGCCGCCAAGCTGGCGCCGGCCCTGGCCGAGACCGCCGCGCAACCCGGCCTGCTGGGTGTCTACGTGTCGGCCCTGCTGATGTGGCTGCCGCTCTATGTGGTGTTCAGCGGTTGCAGCGACGTGGCCCTGGGCAGCAGCGCCATGCTGGGCTGGCGCCTGATCGAGAACTTCAACCATCCCTACCGCGCCCGCAACCTGGCGGATTTCTGGCAGCGCTGGCACGTCTCGCTGGCCGCCTGGTGCCGCGACCATGTCTTCGCGCCGGTGCTGGCCTGGCGCCGCCAGCCGGGCCTGGCGGTGGTGGCGTCGATGGTGGTGCTGGGGCTTTGGCATGCGCTGTCGATGCACTACCTGCTCTGGGGCCTGTACCACGGCCTGGCCCTGGCCCTGCTGCGGCGCTGGCAGGCCCTGGCGCCGCGCCTGCCCCAGCCGCCGGCCTGGGCACGGCGACCGTTGGACGGCCTGTCCACGCTGCTGACCCTGCATGTGGTGCTGCTGAGCTTTCCCATCACCACCGCCGTCGAGCAGGCGCTGCTGCGCCTGGGGAGTGCCTTGCCATGATCCACGACTGGCTTCGGCGCCGCCTGGGCGCCCGCCGCGGCGGCTGGGCCTGCGTGCTGGTCTATGCCCTGATGCTGCTGGCGGTGCTGCACTTCTGGAGCAGCCCGTCCGCCACCCTGGCTTATCTGCACTGAGGCCCCGCCATGCGCCACGACCTGCTGCCCCGCCTCGTCTGCCCCGCCTGCCGCCGCGGCCTGCGGCTGCGTGCCTGGTCGGCCGATGCCGAGCGGGTGCACCTCGGGCACTTGCAGTGCCCGGCCTGCGCCATCGTCACGCCCATCGTCGACGGCTTCGTGCTCTTCACCGAGCCCCTGCTGCATGCCGGCCAGGCCCGCCCCGAGGCCCTGGCCGCCCTGGGCGAGCGCCTGTTCGGCCCCGCCGAGGCCCTGGCCGACGCGCTGCGCGCGCGTCGCCAGCGCGGCGCGTGCGAGGTCTATGCCGCCTTCCAGCCCTTCAACGAGGCGATGCGGGTGATCGAGCCGCTCCTGCCCTGGCTGCGGCCGCGCGTGCCGGCCCAAGGCGGCGCCATCCTCGACCTGTGGTGCCGCACCGGCTGGAGCGCGCAGTGGCTGGCCGGCTGCTTCCCCGAAACGCCGGTGGTGGCGATGTGGGAGGGCGCGCACAGCGTGCTGGGCTACAAGGGCTGGCACCACCTGATGGGGCCGGGGCAGCGGCGCGGCAATCTGGACGTGGTCTTTTCCGACCCGCGCCAGCCCCTGCCCTTTGCCGATGCCGCCTTCTCCCTGGTCTACAGCCACGACGTGCTGCACCGCCACGGCTGGCAGCCGCTGGCCGGCGAGAGCCTGCGCGTGGCCCATGCCGAGGGCGCCGTGCTGCACACCCACCTGCACCTGCGCAACAGCGAGCCCGAGCCCTTCTTCGAGCGCGGCTGCCAGCAAGAGCATGGTCGCGACTGGCGGGCCTGGCTGGACGGCGTCGAGGCTGCCGAACCCCCGCGGCGCGGCTGGGTGCTGGGCGAATCCGAAGTCTTCGACACGCCCCGGCTGACCCGCCTTGCCGATGGCGCCAATACCCCCGACTACAACGGCCTGCTGCTGCTGCTGCCCGCGCATGCGGACGACCGCCTGAGCGAACACGCGCCAGCCGATGGGCCAGGCGATGCAGCCGCCGAGGCGCCGGGCGACACCCCAACGCCGGGCGGGCCCGGCCCTGCCTTCCCCGCCTGGGCCCCCGGCTGGCGCCAGGTACTCAATCCCCTGATGCGCTGCTCGGCCTCGGCCGGCGAGGCGCGGGTGCACCCGGCCGCGCTGGGTGGCACGGTGGCGGGCCTGCTGCGCCAGCATCCCGTCTACCAGGCGCGGCTGCCGGCTCAGGGCCTGAGGCTGGACGGCGGGGACTGGGCCCTGCTCGCCCTGTGTGCTGCGGGCCTGGACGGCGCGGCCCTGCGCGCCTGCGTCGACGAAGCCGCCGCGCCGCGCAGCCACCAGCGCCTGGCCCGCTTGAACCGCCATGAGCTGCTGCATGCCGCGCCGGTCGACCGCTGCGCCCTGCACGTGCAGAACGTGCATGCCCTGCAGGCCGACACCCTGAACCCGCCCGATGCCGACCCCCAGGCCCTGCACGCGCGCGTGACCCAATGGCTGGACCGCTGGGCCGCCGAGCCGACGCGCACCGTGCTGCGCCTGGACGATGGCGAGGGCCTCAGCGGCGCCGAAGCCCGGCACTTGATCCAGGCCCTGCAGCAGGCCCTGCGCCAGCCCCCCGGCGGCCTCGCGCCCGCGACGCTGCGGCTGCGCGGCGATCACCCCCTGCTGGACCTGCTCGCCCTGGCCGCCGCCCTGGCCGGCTGCCCGCTGCACTGGACCGCGGAGCCCGGCCCCCCCGCCGTGCAGCGCCTGCCCGCCGATCCCGGCCCGGATGATTCACCCGCCCCCTGGCAAGCCCTGGGGGCCGACGGCGACCCCACCGGCCTGCTGGCCCAGGTGCTGGCCGACGCCAGCGAAACCGCAGCCCCGGCCATCTCCCTCAAGCTGGACACCCCCGTGCACCTGCCCGCCGCCGGCCTGCACGCCCCCCTGCATCACTGGCTGAGCGGCAGCCTGCTGCTCCAGCCCTGGGTGATCGGCCGGGACGGCCCGGCCGATGCGCGCGTGCCGGGCTGGCTGCTGCGCTGGGGGCGGTGGCAGGCCGAGGCGCTGGGCTGGGACGAGGTGGCCCGCGTCAATGCCGGGGAGCAGACCCCGGCCTGAACGGTTCTAATCCATTCATGAATCCATTCACTGATTGATTCATGAAGACCACCGATCGCGCCGAGGCCCTGCGCCGCCTGCTGGCCCGCGGGCCGGCCACACCGCAGCAACTTGTTGAAAAGCTTGGGATCAGCCAGCCCACGCTGTCGCGCGCCCTGGCGGCACTGGGTGACGAGGTGCTGCGCCTTGGCGCGGCGCGATCCATTCATTACCTGCTGCGCGACAGCGCCCGCGGCCTGCCGCCGATCCCCGTCTACCGCGTGACGGCCGAAGGGCAGGTCGCCCGCCTCGGCCTGCTCGGCCCGGTCGCGTCCGAGGGCTTCCTGATGCAGGAAGACGATGGCAAGACGCTGCACAGCGAAGGCCTGCCCTGGTGGCTGCTGGACATGCGGCCACAGGGCTTCGTCGGCCGCGCCTACGCCGCCCGCCACGCCCAGGCCCTGGGCCTGCCGCCCAACCTGGCCGAGTGGAGCGACACCCAGGCCCTGCGCGCCCTGCTCGTCCACGGACACGATGCGGTCGGCAACCTGCTGCTGGGCGATTGACCTGCCCCCAGCACCCGTACCAGGCTTTGTGAGGAATCCGCTTGGTTGAAGGAGATTACTCCTGGGTTTTCTGCGGCGCCGGCACGGCGCCGCCGGTTGTCTGGCGATGCTGCGCCGCGAACGTCGCTGGCGGCATCCGTCCGCAACTGCTGTGCGGTCGCACCTCGTTGTAGTCGGTCCGCCAGCGCGCGATCTCGACGCGCGCCTGCTTCAAGCTCTGGAACCAGTGCTCGTTCAGGCACTCGTCGCGGAACTTGCCGTTGAAGCTCTCGATGTAGGCGTTCTGTGTGGGCTTGCCCGGCTGGTTGAGGATATGGCGCACGCCCTTGGCCTGCGCCCAGGCCATGAAGGCGCGGCTGGTGAACTCCGGCCCCTGGTCGGTCCTCACGGCCTGCGGGTAGCCCCGGAACCGCGCAACCTGGTCCAGCACCCGCGCGACGTACTCGCCGCCGATGCCGTGGTCCACGGCGATGTCCACGCACTCGTGGCTGAAGTCATCGGTGACGGTCAGGCACTTGATGCGCCGCCCTCTGGCCAGGCTGTCGCTGACGAAGTCCATGCTCCACACCTCGTTGATCGTCTGGCACTCGTGCAGCGGCACGCGTTCGAGCTTCAGGCGCTGCTTGCTCCGGCGCTTGCGCACCGACAGGTCGGCCAGCTTGTAGAGCCGGTACACGCGCTTGTCGTTGATCTTGGTGCCTGTGGCGCGCAGCAAGTCGGCGATGCGCCGGTAGCCAAAACGCCGCCGCTCGTGCGCCAGCTCGACGATGCGCTGGCTCGTGACTTGGTCGTGCTGCGCACGCTGGGGCGGATGCCGCCAGCTATCGCGCGACAGGCCCACCAAGGCGCAAGCGCGCCGCTCACTGATCAAGGTCGCTTCCAACATCGTGCCCACCGCGCGTCGCTTCGCCGGTGGGCTCAGCGCTTTACGCCGAAGGCCACCTTCAGCGCCTCGTTGTCCAGTACCGCCTCGGCCAGCAGCCTCTTGAGTCGGTTGTTCTCGGCTTCCAGCTCGCGCAGCCGCTTGGCGTCGCTGGGCTCCATGCCGCCGAACTTGGCTCGCCACTTGTAAAAGGTTGCCGAGCTGAACCCCTCTCGGCGGCACAGGTCCGCCACGCTCATGCCCGCGTCGGCCTGCTTGATGAACCCGATGACTTGCTCGTCTGTGAATCTGCTCTTGCGCATCGCGCTTCCTGTCGGTTGCGCGGATTCTTCTCTATTGCCTTGGTACGGATGGCGGGTTGCAGGTCACGATGTCGCGCGGGACGCCTTCCTCAACGCCGCGGCCCCGCAGGCCCTGCCGGCCGCCGAGCTGGCACAACGCTACGCGCAACTTGCCGCCGAGGCCTTGCAGGGCGGGGCGCCCAGCTCCTCGGCCGGGGGCGAACAGCCCAAGTTCAGCGCCCATGTCGAAACCCCGGACGGCCCGCGGCATGTGCTCGTCAAGTTCACCCTGCCCGAGGACAACCCCGTCACCGCCCGCTGGCGCGACCTGCTGCTGGCCGAACACCATGCCCTGCAAACCCTTAGCGCAGCAGGTGTGCCGGCCGCAGCGAGCCGCGTGATCGACCACGCCGGCCAGCGCTTCCTGGAAACCCAGCGCTTCGACCGGGTCGGCGCGCTGGGCCGCCGGGGTCTGCTCTCACTGGCCGCCGTGGAAGCCGAATTCGTCGGCGGCGCCGGCGCCGCCTGGCCCGAGCTGACCCAGCGCCTGGCCACGCCCGCGGCAAACGGCAAAGAAGCCGTCATCACCCCGGAAGCCCACGCCGGCGCCACCCTGCTACATGCCTTCGGCACCCTCATCGGCAACACCGACATGCATGCCGGCAACCTGTCCTTCCTAAGCGACAGCGGCCGCCCCTACACCCTGGCCCCCGCCTACGACATGCTGCCCATGGCCTTCGCCCCCCGCGCCAGCGGCAACCTGCCCGACACCCCACCGCCCGTTCATCTTCGAGGCATCGTGCCTGCCGCCACATGGCGACAGGCGCTGGCATTGAGCGCGGATTACCTGGGGCGCTTGCGGGGGGAGGCGGGGTTCACGCAGGGGTTTGGACGGTGTGTGGAAGGTTTGGAGGGGGTGTGGCGGGAGGTGGAGGGGAGGGTGGGGAGGATGGGTTGAGGCGTTGGTCCCAGGCCGTTCTGTTGGTACAGCGCCGGTGAGCTTAGGCATCTATCCTGAGGACAACCCAGGCGGCCTTGCACCCGTAGCGCAGCCCGTCGGCGATCAGAACCCGCGTGCGCTTGCACAGCACCGATGATCCGCAGGAGCCATGGCCGGACACGCTGGCCGCCGATGAGGACATCGTTCAGGAGTGGGATGGCTTCCAGATGCCTGCGCAGCGTTGGTGCTCATCCAAGCCAGCCGGCATCACCCTGCGCGCGTCTTTCATCAGGGTCCTCAGCACTCGATGCTGCAGCAGAGGCCGGTTGTCGTTTTGCAGTCCGCACCTTGTTCCTGTCGATGTTGCTGAGTCGCTGGTGGTGACTGGCTCAGATTCAAGCTGAATCGCTGCGCGATTCATCAGGGAATGCTTTCGTGTTGACTTTCAGGGATGCCCTTGCGTTTGAGCTGAGGCGCGAGCGCCGGTATGGTGCATGGCCCGCCGGATGGATGATGTACAACTCCAGGATGCGGGCCAAGTGTCACGCCGGTGCGGGTCGGCTCCAGCGACTGGTTAGGCATCAGCGCGCGAACTACAGACTGGCATTTAGCACGATGCGCCAATCAACTCTAGGTTTGAAATGATCATCAGAAGCCTGGATTCGGTGCGCCCGACAGGCGTGGCCTTGAGCCAAGCACCTACGTTGTGAAACTTGTTGTCTTTCCGCTTGATGCCAGTTGTGTGAAGTGCCCCTACCGCGAGCGCATCGCTCATGGCATCTAGCGAGCGTTGGCTCCGGTGCGCCACATGGTTTCGGAGAGCAATGACCGCGTCGATGAGAGCCGTTTGAGACGCCGACAGGCTGCGGAATCTATCGGCATGTGCCTCGACAAGCCAGATTGCAGCCCGCTTTTTCAGCTCAGCGAAGTTTGGAAAGGTGATGTTGTTGCCTGAGGCGTTGGCTAGGGACTGTACGTCTGCCTTGCTCAGGTGAAGTGGAAGTGCGAGTCTGCCGAACTTCTGAAAGACGCGGTTCGACTTCTCTTGAGTCTTGATGTGCTCGTTGAAGGAGTCTTCAAGATGCACCTTGAAGCGAGCGGCATCAACATTGATATACGCAACAAACAGATCACTGATGAACCCTTCCCATGCGACTGCAGCGGCGAGAAGGCTGTGTTCTGTCAAAGTCGATTGATCACTGTCACTAGGAAGGCCCGCCACACCTGCTAAGTAGAAGTTTTTCAGATCGAACAGTTGGGTCTTGAAGTCATCCCGGATGTTTTTGGGTGCGATCTTTCTCATACAGTCCCTCTTGCAGTGAGCTTGCAGGGCGACAGGCGCCTTGCGTGGTGGGCGCCGTCGCAATGGACCTTTACAGTTGAACTGATAGTTGCCAGTTCATTGATTTCGTCCGCGCCAAAATCTCTGGCACAGACGTGAGAAGTAGCTCTCCCGACACATTATTGTATAGAGCAACGCGGTGCCTTTCCTTCAATGCATCGGAGGCGGCAATCTCGCCTTCGGTGAGTGCAAAAAAGAAACCTGTAAAACCAGGACGAACCCTCTCTTGATTAGCGGTTTTGATTTCGATGAATGTCATTCTTGGTAGAGCAGTACGGACTGCAACGTGATTAGTGAAGTCAATTTGCTCAGACGTTGGAAAAGCAATGGCATCAAAGCTTGAACCCTTGATAACCACACCTGTCTCTGACAAAGCGGACAACAAGACCTTTAGGCCAACACCTCGTGGCCGAGGGACCCAATGTTCCATATCGGCCAATGCGCTCAGTTCTCCCAATGCACCGCTTTGATTCGCCATCCGAGCAAGGTGCTGACGCTTAGCCTTAATGACTGCAAGAGGGTTCATTGAGATGCCTAACGAATGAAAGGGACTTCCCCGTCCCGAGCTAGCCGCGTGTAGCGGCGACCGGCATCAAAGTGCCACGATGGGGTTGCGAATCTCATCAACTCACTCGAAAGGGGAAGTCCATGACCATTGTGTGCGTCGGCATCGACTTGGCGAAGAACGTGTTTGCCCTGCACGGGGTGGATGAGGCGGGCAAGCCCGCGCTGGTGCGCCCGGCGGTGCCGCGGGCCAAGCTTCTGGAGGCTCTCGCCGCGCTGCCGCCTTGCCTGGTCGCCATGGAAGCCTGCTCGGGTGCGCATCACTGGGCGCGCCAGTTCCAGCAGCTCGGCCACACCGTCAAGCTCATCGCCCCCAAGTTCGTCATCCCTTACCGGCTCTCGGGTAAGCGCGGCAAAAATGATGCAGCCGACGCTGCCGCCATCTGCGAAGCCGCCCAGCGCCCCAGCATGCGCTTCGTGCCCGCCAAGAGCCTGGAGCAGCAAGGTCAGCTGTGCCTGCACCGCGTGCGCCAAGGCTTTGTCGAGCAGCGCACCGCCCTCATCAACCGCATCCGCGGCCTGCTCAGCGAGTTCGGCATCGTGCTGCCGCTCAAAGCCACCACGGTGCGGCGCGAGGCGCTCTTGCACCTGGAGGACTTGCCCGGCTGGGCCAACCTCGCCGTGGGCGATTGCTTGAGCGAGGTCGGCAGGCTCGACGAGCGCATCCGGGAGTACGACCGGCACCTGAGCCAACTGGCCCGCCAGAGCGAAGCCGCCCGGCGCCTGATGCGCCTGTCGGGCATCGGAGAGACCACGGCCACGGCGCTGATGGCGGCCATCGGTCATGGCCACGACTTCCAGTGTGGACGCCAGTTCGCCGCCTGGCTGGGCCTGGTGCCGGGCCAGTACAGCTCGGGCGGCAAGACGCGGCTGGGGCGCATCAACAAAGCAGGAGACGCCTACCTGCGCAGCCTCTTGGTGCTGGGTGCCAGGGCGGTGCTGGCCGCGGCCAAGAACAAGGCCGACCCGATCAGCCGCTGGGCCGTGAGCCTGCAGGAGCGGCGCGGCTACTGGAAAGCGGTGGTGGCCATGGCGGCCAAGAACGCGCGCCTGGCCTGGGCGGTGCTGGCCAAGGGCGAGGACTTCAAGCTGCCGGCTTGAGCGGCACGCTGCCCACCGATCAACCTGCTCAACCGGAGACCACAACACCGATTTCTTCCGCCGCATGACCGGCCTGTCGTTGATGAGCAAAGGTTGGACCTGTGCGGGGTGGTTCTGGTTAATTCAAGGGAGCGGAAAACCGGCTCCGACTAACGATTGAGAACCCCCGCGCGCGTCTTCACATCAGGGTCCGCAGCACTTTGAAGCTGCCGCAATGACCGTTTGTAGTAACCCCAGTCCGCACTTGCTCTGCAGACAACGATCAAACCCCAAACGCTGGCGGCGATTCAAGACCCCGAGTTCCGACCTCGTTGGCTGCGCCAACAAGATCGGCTGGTTTTCTTGTTGCTATTCGTGGGGAAGCCCTTGTAGTACTTTAGGCATCACAGCAGCACTCGCCACATGACGCCGAATGTTCAAGATGCCTTGAGCCTACCGTGACCTGCTTCCAAGGCATAGGGACCACACAACCCCTTCTTGCGAGGGCTTGCAACGGCGCGTTAGGCGGCCCAACGGCAACACGGCAGCGGCACACCCTCGGGCCCGGATGCATGCGCCTTCCGACGATCACCCCCCCCAAAGCAAAACGCCGCGACAGAAGCCGCGGCGTTTTGCTTCACCCCGCCTGCATCTTGCAGGGCCTGTCTCACACGTCGATATTCGCCGCCCTCAAGGCATTGCTCTCGATGAACTCCCGCCGCGGCTCCACCTCATCGCCCATGAGCATGGTGAAGACGCGATCGGCTTCGATCGCGTCTTCGATCTGCACGCGCAGCAGGCGGCGCACGCTCGGGTCCATGGTGGTTTCCCAAAGCTGCGAGGGGTTCATTTCGCCCAGGCCCTTGTAGCGCTGGCGGGCGACGCCGTTCTCGGCTTGCTGCATCAGCCAGGCCATGGCGGCGCGGAAGTCGGCGGCCTTGGCGCTCTTCTGCTTTTCGCCTTCGCCGCGCTTGACGACGGCTTCGCCGCTGAGCAGGCCCTTGAAGGTGAGGCCGGCCTGGCTGAGCGCTTCGTAGTCGGCGCCGTGGACGAAATCGGCGGTGATGAGGCTGCTCTTCACATTGCCGTGGTGGCGGCGGCTGATGCGCAGGTAGGGCTTGTCGGTGCGGGCATCGACTTCGGCGCTGACTTGCGCGTCGTGCAGGGCAGCGGCCAGGGCGGTGGCGCTGGCGGCTGCTGCTTCGGGCGTGTCCAGGTTCAGCACCAGGCCTTCGGCCAGGGCGCGCAGGGCCTCGACATCCATCCAGTTGGACAGGCGCTCGATGACGTTGGTGGCCAGCACGTACTGGCGGGCCAGCTCTTCCAGCACGGGGCCGCTGAGGGCCGGGCGGCCTTCGCCGGGCTCGACGACAGCGCCTTCGAGCGCGACCTTCATCAGGTAGCTGTCGAGCTCGTGGCCGTCCTTCAGGTATTGCTCGGCCTTGCCGTGCTTGACCTTGTAGAGCGGGGGCTGGGCGATGTAGATGTGACCGCGCTCGACCAGCTCGGGCATCTGCCGGAACAGGAAGGTGAGCAGCAGGGTGCGGATGTGGGCGCCGTCCACGTCCGCGTCGGTCATGATGATGATGCGGTGGTAGCGCAGCTTGTCGGGGTTGAAATCGTCCCCGCCCATGCCCTTGCCGATGCCGGTGCCGAGTGCCGTGATGAGCGTCAGGATTTCGTTGCTGGTCAGCAGCTTCTCGTAGCGGGCTTTCTCGACATTCAGGATCTTGCCGCGCAGGGGCAGGATGGCCTGGAACTTCCGGTCGCGGCCCTGCTTGGCCGAGCCGCCGGCGGAGTCGCCCTCGACGATGTAGATCTCGCAGAGCGCCGGGTCCTTCTCCTGGCAGTCGGCCAGCTTGCCGGGCAGGCCCAGGCCGTCGAGCACACCCTTGCGGCGCGTCATCTCGCGGGCCTTGCGGGCGGCGTCGCGGGCGCGGGCAGCGTCGATGATCTTGCCGCAGACGATCTTGGCGTCGGTCGGGTTCTCAAGCAGCCAGTCGTTGAGCAGGCGGCCGACGATGTCCTCGACCGGCGCACGCACCTCGGAGCTGACCAGCTTGTCTTTGGTCTGGCTGCTGAACTTGGGCTCGGGCACCTTGACGCTGACGACGCAGGCCAGGCCTTCGCGCATGTCATCGCCACCGACCTCGACCTTGGCCTTCTTGGCCAGTTCGTTGTCTTCGATGTACTTGTTGATGACGCGGGTCATCGCGGCGCGCAGGCCGGTCAGGTGGGTGCCGCCGTCGCGCTGGGGGATGTTGTTGGTGAAGCAGAGGACGGATTCGTTGTAGCCGTCGTTCCACTGCATCGAAACCTCGACGCCGATGGTGGTGCCCTGCTCGCTGAGCTTCTCGCCCACGGCATGGAAGATGTTCGGATGCAGGGTGCGCTTGCCCTGGTTGATGAACTCGACGAAGCCCTTCACGCCGCCGGCATAGGCGAAGTTGTCTTCCTTGTTGTGGCGTTCGTCGACCAAGCGGATCTTGACGCCGTTGTTCAGGAAGCTGAGTTCGCGCAGGCGTTTGGCCAGGATGTCGTAGTGGAACTCGACATTCGTGAAGATGGTTTCGTCAGGCAGGAAGTGCACTTCGGTGCCGCGCTTGTCGGTGTCGCCGATGACGCGCATGGGGCTGACCTCGAAACCCTCGCGCTGCTCCAGCACGCGGTCCTGCGGCACGCCCTGGCGGAACTCCAGGTGATGCACCTTGCCCTCGCGGCGCACGGTCAGGCGCAGCCATTTGCTGAGCGCGTTCACGCAGCTCACGCCCACGCCGTGCAGGCCACCCGAGACCTTGTAGCTGTTCTGGTTGAACTTGCCGCCGGCATGCAGCTCGGTCAGCGCGATCTCGGCGGCACTGCGCTTGGGCTCATGCTTGTCGTCCATCTTCACGCCGGTGGGGATGCCACGGCCGTTGTCGATGACGCTGATGCTGTTGTCGCTGTGGATGGTGACGGTGATGTCGTCGCAATGGCCGGCCAGCGCTTCGTCGATGGAGTTGTCGACCACTTCGAAGACGAGGTGGTGCAGGCCGGTGCCGTCGGAGGTGTCACCGATGTACATGCCCGGCCGCTTGCGCACGGCTTCCAGGCCTTCGAGGATCTGGATCGAATCCGAGCCGTAGGCGGCGCTCGCGCCGTCGCCAGTCAGCGGCTGCGGCGCGGCGGTGGGCGGAAGGGCGGGGGCTTGTTCGGGAAGATCGCTCATGGGGATTCGCTGCCGGGCGACACGCAAACGCGCCACCCAAGAAAAACACAAGCGGGCACCCGGCCCGCTTCACGCCGCGAGGCCCGCCCGCCAGGGGTCGGGCCTCCGGGGCTCAGATGCGCATGGGCATCACGACGTACTTGAAGTCCTCGCCACCGGGCACGGTGATCAGCACCGAGCTGTTCGCGTCCTGCAGGGCCAGGGTCACCATCTCCTGGTCCATGTTGGCGAGCACGTCCATCAGGTAGCTGACGTTGAAGCCGATCTCGATGGCGTCGCCGCCATAGTCGATCTCAAGCTCTTCCTTGGCTTCTTCCTGCTCGGCATTGCTGGAGGCAATGCGCAACAGGCCGGGCTCGATGTTGAGCCGCACGCCCTTGAACTTCTCGCTGGTAAGGATGGCCGCGCGCTGCAGGGCCGAGAGCAGGGTGGCACGGCCCAGGGTGATGAAGTTGCGGTGGCCCTTGGGGATCACGCGCTGGTAGTCCGGGAACTTGCCTTCGACCAGCTTGGTGACGAACTCCAGGCCGCTGAAGTCGAAGCGCGCCTGGTTGCCGGCAAAGCGCATTTCGATGGGGCTGTCGTCGTCCTTGAGGAGGCGTTGCAGCTCCAGCACCGTCTTGCGCGGCAGGATGACTTCCTGCTTCGGACAGTCGGTTTCCAGCGTGGCGCGGGCCAGGGCCAGGCGGTGACCATCGGTCGCCACCAGGGTCAGCGACTGGCCTTCGGCGACGAAGAGGATGCCGTTGAGGTAGTAGCGGATGTCATGAACCGCCATCGCGAAGTGCACCTGCGCGATCAGGGCCTTCAGCACCTTCTGCGGCACCGCGAAGGCAGGGCCGAAGTCGGCGGCCTCTTGGACGAGGGGGAAGTCCTCGGGCGGCAGGGTCTGCAAGCTGAAGCGGCTCTTGCCGCCGCTGAGGACCAGCTTGTTCTGCTCGGCCTTGAGGCTGACCGTCTGGTCGCTGGGCAGCGAGCGAAGGATGTCGATCAGCTTCTTGGCGCCGACGGTGGTCGACGCGTCTTCCGCATCGCCGTCGAAGCTGGCCCGGGTGCGGATCTGGATCTCAAGGTCGCTCGTGGTCAGTTCGATCTGGCCATTGTGCTTGCGCAGCAGGACGTTGGCGAGCACGGGCAGCGTGTGTCGCCTTTCGACGATGCCGGCCACGGTTTGCAAGGTGGCGAGCAGCTTGTCCTGCGGTGCTTTCAACACAATCATGGAATCCTCAAGATGGTCGTAGTCGTAGAGGCGGCTTCTGCCTGTGGACAAGGCGATTTTCGCCCGTTTCGGCGCGGGTTTAGCCTTCGCGAAGGTCTGTGGATGCCGGCAGCCGCCGATGTGCCGCGCGGATGAACAAGTCAGCGCGACGGCCCGAAGCTGTGGATAAGCCTGAAGTTGTCCGCAAACGATCCACAGCTTTGTGCTTTGACGCCGGTTTTCAACAGGTCTAGAAGGGTGCGGGGGCGGGTGCGCAGGAGCTTGTGCCGGCTCTCGGGCAGCCGTCGCGCCGCATTCAGCCCTTGAGCGTCTGCTCCAGCACGTGAAGCTGCTGGTTGAGTTCGCTGTTCTTCTGCCGCTCGCCACCGATCTTGCGCACGGCATGCAGCACGGTGGTGTGGTCGCGGCCGCCGAAGAGCTCGCCAATTTCGGGCAGGCTCTTCTGCGTCAGTTCCTTGGCCAGGTACATCGCGATCTGGCGCGGCCGGGCGATCGAGGCCGGGCGCTTCTTGCTGTACATGTCGGCGACCTTGATCTTGTAGAAGTCGGCCACCGTCTTCTGGATGTTCTCGACCGAGATCTGCCGGTTCTGGATCGACAGCAGGTCCTTCAGCGCTTCGCGCGCCAGGCCGATGTTGATGTCCTTGTGGCTGAAGCGCGCATAGGCCAGCACCTTGCGCAGCGCGCCTTCGAGCTCGCGCACATTCGCCCGCACGTTCTTGGCCACGAAGAAGGCGACGTCCTCGGGCATGGGCGCGCCTTCGGATTCCGACTTCTTCAGCAGGATGGCGACCCGCATCTCCAGCTCCGGTGGCTCGATGGCCACCGTCAGGCCGGCGTCGAAGCGGCTGGTCAGGCGCTCGTCGATGTCGGCCAGCCCCTTGGGGTAGGTGTCGCTGGTCATGATGATGTGCGCGCGCTTGGCCAGCAGCGCTTCGAAGGCGTTGAAGAACTCCTCCTGGGTGCGCTCCTTGCCGGCGAAGAACTGCACATCGTCGATCAGCAGCAGGTCCAGCGAGTGGTACTTGGCCTTCAGCTCGTCGAAGGTCTTGCGCTGGTAGTTCTTGACCACATCCGAGATGAACTGCTCGGCATGCAGGTAGAGGATGCGGGCATCGGGCTTGTCGCGCAGCAGCGCATTGCCCACCGCATGGATCAGGTGGGTCTTGCCCAGGCCGACGCCGCCGTAGATGAACAGCGGGTTGTACATGACTCCCGGCGCCCCGGCCACGTGCAGCGCGGCCGTGCGCGCCATCTGGTTGGCCCGGCCGGGGACCAGGTTCTCGAAGGTCAGCGAGGCATTCAGGCGATGCGTGGCCAGGGCTGGCGGCTCGCTGGGGCGCAGCGCGGGGGCGCTGTCGCCGACGGGCTGGCCGGCCTGGGCCGGCAGGGGGGCCCCGATGCGCGCAGGCGCCGGCTCGCGGGCGGCAAGCTGGAGCTCGACCCGCACGCTCTGGCCGCTCAGCTCGGCCATCAGGGCCTCGATGCGCGCGCCGTACTGGCTGCGGATCCAGTCCATCTTGAAGCGGTTGGGCACCTTCAGGGTGAGGACGAGGCCGCCTTCGGCGTCCTCGCTCAGTTCCGCCGGCGGCAGCGGGCGGATCCAGGTGTTGAATTGCTGCTCGGGCAGTTCGGCCGCGAGTCGCTCGCAGCCGAGCTGCCACAGGGGGTTGCGCGAGGTGGTTTCACCCATCGGATCGCTTGTGGACAAGGGGCTTCGGAGCGGCCGGATTCTAGACCTGCCAAGCCCCGCCCGGCAGGACTTATCCACAGCCTGTGGAGTGCAAGTTGTGGCTTGACAGGCGGCCGGGAAGTCGTCCTTCTCACGCAGCGCGCGCATGCCTTGCGCTGCTGCGCATGCGGGCTGTGTTGTAATTGCGGGTTTTCCGCGTGATGCGGCGGCCCGGCCTCGGGCTTTCGCCTTGCGGAGGATCCGGCCGATCGGGCCGGCAAACCGTCGCTGCGACACGCCGGCTTTGGCCCAGCGTGCCCTGCGACCTGTCTTTTTCTCTGTTCCCTGTCGAACGATGCGCCCGGGTTTGCGACCTGCCGGCGCCCGAGGATCATCATGAAGCGTACCTACCAGCCTTCCAAGACCCGTCGTGCCCGCACCCACGGCTTCCTCGTCCGCATGAAGACCCGCGGCGGTCGGCAGGTCATCAAGGCCCGTCGTGCCAAGGGCCGCAAGCGCCTGGCCGTCTGATCTGGCGGCACGCAGGGCCGTGTCGTCCGGTGATCCGGGGTCTCCCGACCTGCGGTCACGCCATGCCAGCCTGAGCGGGGCGCCGGCCTTCCAGGCTGTGCTTGCCACGCGTCCCCGTGCGCGGAGTGCGCATTTCGTGCTCCACCACCAAGCCCCGGCGCCGGTCGTGTCGTCCACCGACTTGTCAACAGCCCCCGGCGCGCAGCGACCGCGGGCTGTGGACGACACCCACCGCATCGGCCTGATCCTGCCGAAGAAGCAGGCCCGCCGGGCGGTGACGCGTAACCTCATCCGCCGCCAGGCCAAGGTCTGCTTTGCCGCCGCCACCGCCCAGCTCCCCCCGGGGGACTGGGTGCTGCGCCTGCGCACGGGCTATGAGCGGACAAGCTTTCCCAGCGCGGCTTCGCAGGCGCTGCGGGACGTCGTCCGTGCCGAGATCCAGGCCTTGTTCGGCGACGCGGCTGCGGGGCGCAAGCGATGAATTCCCCTTCGCTGTCCTGGCCGGCCCGCGCCCTGCGCGGCCTGCTCCAGGCCTATCGCCTGCTGCTCAGCCCCTGGATCGGCAGCGCTTGCCGCTTCACGCCCACCTGCTCTGTCTACGGGCTGGAAGCGATCGAGCGGCACGGCGCGGCCCGCGGCGGCTTGCTGACGGCCCGCAGGCTGCTGCGCTGCCATCCGGCTTGCGCCGGGGGCTGCGATCCGGTGCCCCAGCACCTGGCGCCCGGCTGGTTGCTGCGCCCACACAGCGACCCGCCCTCGTCATCTTCATCGTCTGAAATCACGCCATGACCGATATGCGCCGCACCATCCTCTGGGTGGTCTTCCTGATGTCGCTGGTCCTGCTGTGGGACGCGTGGAATCGCCACACCGGCCAGCCCACCCTCTTCGGCATGCCGACGCCGACGCAGCAAGCGGCCGCTTCGGCTGCGCCGCCGACGGGCAGCTCGGCCGCTGCCGCCGCCCTGCCCACGCCCAGCGCGCTGGGCGTGGAGGCAGGCGCCACCCCGCCGGCCGCCTCGACCGCCGCCAGCACGACGCCGACGGTCACCGTCACCACCGACGCCCTGAAGGTCACGGTCGATCACCGCGGGGCCGACATCGTGCGGGTCGAGCTGCTGGGCTACCACGATGCCCAGAAGCCGGGCCAGAACGCGGTGCTGCTCGACCGCTCGGCCGAGCGTGTCTACCTGGCGCAGACCGGCCTGGTCGGTGAACCCGACCTGCCCACCCACCTCAGCACCTTCCAGCTTGAGCCGGGCCCCACCACGCTCGCTCCGGGAGCCGACGCGCTGGAGCTGGTCTTCACCGCCCAGGGCAGCCAGGGCCTGAAGCTGCGCAAGATCCTGCGCTTCAGCCGCGGCAGTTTTGTCATCGCCGTGCGCCACGAGCTTCAGAACGAGGGCAGCGAGGCCCTGCGTCCGCAGCTTTACCAGCAGCTCGTTCGCGACGGCAACCCGCCCCCCGGCGAGTCGAGCTTCTACCAGACCTTCACCGGCCCGGCCCTCTACACCGAGCTGGACAAGTTCCGGAAGATCGACTTCGAGGACATCGAGAAGGGCCAGGCCGAGCACCCCAAGACCTCGAGCGACGGCTGGATCGCGATGGTCCAGCACTACTTCGCCAGCGCCTGGCTGCATGCCGACAGCAAGCCGCGCGAGTTCTATACCAAGAAGGTCGACACCAACCTCTACGCCCTGGGCCAGATCTTCCCGCTGGGCGAGCTGGCCCCGGGCGCCAGCCTGCGCTTCGACAGCCAGCTCTTCGTCGGCCCGCAGGAAGAGAACAAGCTCGCCGCCCTGGCCCCCGGCCTGGAGCTGGTCAAGGACTACGGCTGGGTCACCATCCTGGCCAAGCCGCTGTTCTGGCTGCTCGACAAGCTGCATGGCCTGATCGGCAACTGGGGCTGGGCCATCGTCGCGCTGGTCGTGCTGCTCAAGGCCGCCTTCTACTGGCTCAATGCCAGCGCCTACCGCTCGATGGCCAAGATGAAGGCCGTCAGCCCGCGGGTGATGGCGATGCGCGAGCGCCTGAAGGACAAGCCGCAGGAAATGCAGCAGGAGATGATGAAGCTCTACCGGGAGGAGAAGGTCAACCCGCTCGGCGGCTGCCTGCCCATCCTGGTCCAGATCCCCGTCTTCATCGCGCTCTACTGGGTGCTGCTGTCCAGCGTCGAGATGCGCGGCGCGCCCTGGATCGGCTGGATCAGCGACCTGTCGATCAAGGACCCGTACTACATCCTGCCGGTGGTGATGACCGCCTCCACCCTGCTGCAGACCTGGCTGAACCCGACCCCGCCGGATCCCATGCAGGCCAAGATGATGTGGATCATGCCGATGATCTTCTCGGTGATGTTCTTCTTCTTCCCGGCGGGCCTGGTGCTCTACTGGATCACCAACAACCTGCTGTCGATCGCGCAGCAGTGGGTCATCAACCGCAAGCTCGGCGTGAACTGAGCCTGCACGGAAGCGCAGCGACGCCCCGCGGCCCCGGCCCCGGGGCGTCGCTGTTTCCGGCCCCGCAGAATCCGCGCATGAACCCCCTGGCCACCCTGGACGACCCCATCCTGGCCCTGGCCACCGCGCCTGGGCGCGGGGCCATCGGCATCGTGCGCATCTCCTCGCCGCAGCCGCTGGAGGGCTTGATCCACGCCCTGTTCGGCCAGGCCCTGCAGCCGCGCCATGCGCATTACCTGCCCTTCCGCGATGCGGCGGGGCAGTTGCTCGACCAGGGCCTGGCCCTGCATTTCCCGGCCCCGCACAGCGCCACGGGCGAGCATGTGCTGGAGCTTCAGGCCCATGGTGGCCCGGTGCTGCTGGACCTGCTGCTGGCACGCTGCCTGGAGACCGCCGCCCCCGCCGAGGGCCCAGCGGCACTGCCCCGGCTGCGCCTGGCCGACCCGGGCGAGTTCACCCGCCGGGCCTGGCTGAACGGCAAGCTGGACCTGACCCAGGCCGAGGCCGTGGCCGACCTGATCGACGCCAGCACCGAGGCCGCAGCCCGCAGTGCCAGCCGTGCGCTGGCCGGCGCCTTCTCGCAGGGCATCGCTGCGCTGCGCGAGCGCCTGATCGAGCTGCGCGCCCTGGTCGAGGCCACGCTCGACTTCCCCGAAGAGGACCTCGACTTTCTCGAACAAGCCCGCGCCCGCCCGCGCCTGGCCGCGCTGGAGGAGGCGCTGGCCGCGCTGCGCGCCCGCGCCCGGCAGGGCGTGCTGCTGCGCGACGGCCTGCGCGTGGTGCTGGCCGGCCAGCCGAACGTCGGCAAGAGCTCGCTGCTGAATGCGCTGGCCGGGGCCGAGCGGGCCATCGTCACGCCGATTCCCGGCACCACGCGCGACAGCATCTCCGAATCGCTGCAAATCGGCGGCCTGCCCCTGCACATCACCGACACCGCCGGCCTGCGCCGCGACGAGGACACGGCTGACGAGGTCGAGCGCCTGGGCATCGCCCGCAGTTGGGCGGCCATCGCCGAAGCCGATGCGGTGATCTTCCTGCGCGACCTGGGCCGCCGCGGCCAGCCCGAGTACGACGCCGCCGATGCGCGCATCGCCGCCGGCTTGGCCGAAGCCGGCGCCCACACGGTGCTGGCGGTCTGGAACAAGGCCGACCTGCTCGACACGCCGCCGCCCGAGGGCGCACTCAGCCTGTCGACCCGCAGCGGCGCCGGCCTGGAGGCCCTGCGCCAGCGCCTGCTGCAGGCCGCCGGCGCCCAGCCGGCCGGGGAGGGCAGCTTCATCGCCCGCGCGCGCCACCTCGATGCCCTGGCCGCCACCGCCGGGCACCTGGCCGCCGCCCGCGCGCTGCTCGACGCGCCCGGGGCGCCGCTGGAACTGCTGGCCGAGGAACTGCGCGCCGCCCACGACGCGCTCGGCGCGATCACCGGCCACACCACGGCTGACGAGCTGCTCGGCGAAATCTTCGGCCGCTTCTGCATCGGCAAGTGATGCCGGTCGGCTGGCCGACAATGCCCCGATGTCCGCCCCCAAGACCCCCCCGCCCGCCGCGCCGGATCCGCGCCCCGAAACCCCGCTCGACGACGCCGAGATCCGCGAGCTGGATGACCTGCTGGCCGCCATCCCTGCGCCGCGCGAGGCGCTGGATGTCGTCATGCTCGACGGCTACCTCTGCGGCGTGCTGGCCCAGCCGGTGCTGCTGCCGCCCGAGGCCTGGCTGCCGCCGGTCTTCGACTGGCGCTTCGGCGAGCCTGGCGAGGACGGCGCCCCGCCCGACCCGAGCAGCCAGGAGCCGCTGGGCCCCGACGCGCCCGGCTGGCATGCGGCCAAGCACGAGCGCCTGGTCGCGCTGATCCTGCGCCACCACGACGCGCTGGAGCGCCAGCTGCGCGAGGACGCCTTCTTCGACCCCCTGGTGATGGAGCCCGAGGGCGAGGACGGCAAGCCGCTGAAGGGCGCCGCCGCCATCGGCCCGGCGCTGGCGCCCTGGGCCGTGGGCTTCGAGCATGCGCTCAACCACTTCCCGATGCTGGAGGAGTTGGGCCATGAGGATTTGCCGGACCTGCTGGACTGCATCCACCGCCACCTGCCCGAGCCCGAGGGCGATCTGCTGGAGGTGGTGAAGGCGCTGGATGCCGAGCATCCGCTGAAGAGCCTGGATGCGGCCATCGAGGACCTGATCGAGAACGTGGTGGCGATCGCCGACATCGCGCGCGGCGAGCGCTTGAAGGTCGACACCGTGCGCCGCAGCGAGCCCAAGGTGGGCCGCAACGACCCCTGCCCCTGCGGCAGCGGCCGCAAGTTCAAGCAGTGCCACGGCCGTTGAGCCCGGCCGCCGCCGGCTGAGGGCCGCCGCGCCATGCGCCTGCAGATCCTGTCCGACCTGCACCTGGAAACCGAGGACTTCACGCCCGTGCCCGCGCCGGGCGCGGAGGCTCTGCTGCTGGCCGGCGACATCGACGCCGGCTGGGAGGGCTACCGCAAGTTCGCGGGCTGGCCGGTGCCGGTCTATGCGATTGCCGGCAACCATGAGTTCGACCAGCGCGAGTGGAACGAGGCCTGGCCCGCGCTGCGCGCGCACCTGCAGGGCCTGGGCATCCGGCTGCTAGAAAAGGAGGCCGTGCTGCTGCAAGGCGCCGACGGCCGTCGCCACCGCCTGCTGGCCTGCACCCGCTGGTGCGACTTCGACCTCTTCGGCCCCTCGCGCCGCGACAAGGCCCTGCGCGCCGCGCGCTACTTCGTCGACGTGATGCGCAGCACGCGCAACGGCCTGCCCTTCGACGCGGCGGCCGTGCGCGAGGAGGCGCTCGACAGCCGCGCCTGGCTGGCCGCCGCGCTGCGCCAGGCGCCGCCGCCCGACCCGGCCGACCCCGGCCACTGGCACAGCACGGTGGTGATGACGCATTTCGCCCCCAGCCTGAGGAGCGCCGACCCGCGCTACGGCGCGCAACCCGCCACCGCCAGCTTCTGCAATGCCGACGATGCCCTGCTGCCGGCCGCGGCGGTGTGGATACACGGCCACTTGCACTGCCGCCACGACTACACCGTCGTGCACGAGGGCGGCGGCCAGACCCGCGTCGTCTGCCTGGCCCGCGGCCACAGCCGGCGCGGCGAGGCCGAGGGCCACGATCCGCTGGCCTGCCTCAGCCTTTGAGGCCTGCATCCGCCGCCGGCAGCTTCCCGTAGACCCACCTGGACCTTCGCGAGCCGCATGCGATCCGCCTCCCGCCCGTCCCCCCGCACCCGAAAGCCCCGCTGATGGCCACCGCCGCCCCGGACGATTTCGACCATGCCGCAGCCCTTGAAGCCTGCGCCCGCGGCGAGCGCTTTGCGCTGCGCCAGATCTATGAACGCGAGTCGCGCTGGCTGCTCGGCGTGGCGCTGCGCATCGTGCGCGACCGCGACACCGCGCATGACGTGCTGCAAGACGCCTTCCTGCAGATCTGGCAGCGCGCCGGCAGCTACCAGCGCTCGCTGGGCTCGGCGCGCGGCTGGATCTACACGGTGGTGCGCCACCGCGCGCTGGACGTGCAGCGCAAGGCCGGCCGCGAGATCAGCGTCGGCGATGCCGTCGAGGACCTGGCCGATGCCCTGCCCATCCTGCACGACGAGCCCCCCGAGCGCCTGCCGGGCGAGCTGCGCGCGCTCGAGCGCTGCCTGGCCGGGCTGGAGGCCAAGCGCCGCGAGTGCATCGTCCGGGCCTTCGTCGAAGGCCACACCCATGAACAGATCGCCCTGCAACTGGCCACGCCGGTGGGGACGGTCAAAAGCTGGATCCGCCGCGGTCTGGTTTCGCTGAAGGAATGCCTGTCATGAACCTCACCGATCGAGACGAGCGCACGGCCTCGGCCGGCGAATACGTGCTCGGCACCCTGTCGGCCGAGGAGCGCCAGGCCTTCGAGGCCGCCCTGGTCAACGATGCCGGCCTTCAGGCCGAGACCGCCTACTGGCAGGACCGCCTGCTGCCCCTGGCCCATCACGTCGGCACGGCCGCCCCGGCGGCTGGCCTGTGGTCGCGCATCGAGGCGCGGCTGCCGGCATCGAGAGCGCGTGACGAGGTCGATGGTCTGGCCGTGGAGGCTGCCAACGACAGCCTGTGGCGCCGGCTTCGCGTCTGGCAGGGCGTGAGCGCCCTGGCCACCGCCGCGGCGCTGGTGATGGGCGTGATGCTGAGCGAGCAGGTCGAGCGGGATGCACGCGGCGCCGTCGCGCCGCGTTACCTGGCTGTGCTGGAGGCGCCGGACGACAAGCGCAATGGCTGGCTGGTCGAGGCCACGGCCGGGGGCCGCTTGCGCCTGGTGCCCATCGTGCCGCCCGAGGCGGTGCCGGCCGGCAAGGCCTTGCAGTTCTGGACCAAGGCCGAGGGCGCGGCGGGCCCGACCTCGCTGGGCTTGGTGCAGCCCGGCCAGGTGGTCGAGCTGCCGGTCGAGCGCATGCCCACCCTGGGCGCGCGCCAGCTCTTCGAGCTGACGCTGGAGCCCGAGGCCGGTTCGCCGATCGGCAGGCCGACCGGACCCATCCTCTACCTTGGCCGCACCGTGCAGCTTTGAGGCTGGGACGCTCCGCCGGCCCTCAGGGCTGGCGGAGCGCCAGGTCAAGCGCCAGGCCGGCGAACAGGCTGGCGCCGACCCAGTGGTTGGCGCGGAAGGCCGCGAAGCAGCCCTCGCGCGTGCGCTCGCGGATCAGGCGGAAATGCCAGCCCACCTGGGCCAGGGCCGCCGCCCAGCCCGCCGCATAGGCCGCCCCCAGGCCAAGCCAGGCGCCCACGCCGCCCCACAGGGCCAGGAAGAGGGCGTAGAAGCCCATCACCGCCGCCACATCGGCCCGGCCCAGGGTGAGGGCCGAGGTGCGGATGCCGATCTTCAGGTCGTCGTCGCGGTCGACCATGGCGTACTCGGTGTCGTAGGCCAGCACCCAGGCCAGGTTGCCGGTCCAAAGCACCCAGCCCCAGGCCGGCATCAGCGACCACCAGGGGCCCGCGTCAGGCCGGCCGCCGTGCACGGCCGCAAAGGCCATCGGCATGCCGAGGCTGAAGGCCACGCCCAGCACGGCCTGCGGCATGGCGACAAGGCGCTTGGCAAAGGGATAGGCCACCGTCACGGCCAGGGCGACGAAGGACCAGGCCACCGCGGCGGGCGTCGTCGTCAGCACCAGGGCGAAGGCCAGCAGGGCCAGGCCGGCCCCCAGGGCCAGGGCTTCTTTCACCGACACCCTGCCGCTGGTCACCGGCCGCTGCGCGGTGCGCTTCACATGGCGGTCGAAGTCGCGATCGGCCACATCGTTCACGCAGCAGCCGGCGCTGCGCATCAGCACCGTGCCCGCGACGAAGACCCCGAACAGATGCCAGCCCGGCCAGCCGCCCGCCGCCAGCCACAGCGCGGCCAGGGTTGGCCACAGCAGCAGCAGCCAGCCGGCGGGGCGGTTCCAGCGGATCAGGTCCAGCCACAGCGCCAGCCGGGCCGAAAGGCGGGTCCGCATCCGCGCTCAGGCCTGCGGCGGGTAGCCGGCGGCCGTCAGCGCGGCCCGCAGGGCGGCTGGATCGGCGGTGGTCGCGATGACCACTTGCTTGGTGGACGGGTCGGCCTGCACGCGGGCCTGTGGGTCCAGCGCCTGCGCGGCTTCGGTCACGCTGCGGACACAGTGGCCGCAGCTCAGGTCGGGGATCAGCAGATGCAGGGTGGGCATGGCGGGGTCGCTCGAGAGGAAACGCTGCCATCATCGCCGAGGCACACGTCTCGTGCGGTGCTTGCGCCTCGCGGGGTGCACGGGCGGCGTTGGCATCGCGATTGCGCGCACCCTGGGCGCGGCATTTGCTCGTGAGATGCGGTCGATACGCCAGCGCACGGTGGCTCTTGAGAGCGCGTTGCGTTCAGGCACCACGACACGAAAAGCAAGGCTTAGGTGGGCTAATTGAGCCTTGTGTCACCAGCGCTTCCGCATGATTGCTGCGCAAGTGCAGTGCAGAATGTCGTGGCGGTAGACTTGGACTGTTGCCTGCTGCATCGAGATCCCATCGTGCTTTATCGGGTGGGCAGCCCGTCAATCGATAAAGCTCCCCTTGATCAAGCGTGCAATGGCCGGATTCGGTAGGTTTTTCAGCAAACGGCGCAGCAATGAGAGTTCGGCCGGTTCACCGGCTGACGGGCTGTCCGTGTGGCAGCGCTGGTCCCGCGAGGGAGAGCTCTCAGCACCACCAGCGCTCGTGCCGTCCGCCGACTACCTGCGCGTCGTGGCCGCCATCGGTATTGTGGTCTACCACGCAGTCGGAGAACCGGCTGAATACATCGGTTCAACCGCCTTGGGCATATTCCTGCTGCTGTCCTTCCAGCAACTCGCCCAGCCGATTTCCCTGAAAGTTTTTCTGCTGCGCCGCAGCCTGCGGCTGGTGCTGCCTTGGGTGGGTTGGTGGTTTATCTACGCCGCCGCTCGCGTATGGATGGAGCGGGGCTTCGATCGGCTGCTGTCGCGCGATTCGATCTGGGCGGTTCTGGACTGGCCGGCACTCCACCTGTGGTACTTGCCTTTCATCGTGGTCACCACCGCGGCGATGCTCTCCATCCGGCCCTTCGTCCGCAAGGTGCCCCTGGGTTGGCGCTGGGGCATCGGCGGCTTGGTGGGCCTGCTTCTGATGACGATGGTGCCGCTGGCCGCAAGCATCGTGCCTTCCAAGCCCATCCTGGTCTACTCCGTGCCGTCGGCTGGCTTTGGCCTCGCCTACTCCTATGCCCTGCGCTACAAGGGCGAGGGGCGCCGGCGCCGCTTCATCGCGGTGTCGGTGGCGATGGCGATCTCGGCCTTGATCGCCTGGTGGGCCGGGCTGGCCGATCATGTGGCAGTGGCCTACCTGCTGGGCGCCGTGATCATCCTCTTCTGCACCGTGCCGATGCAGCGCTCGGTCTGGGTCATGCGGCTTTCGGTCCTGACGCTGGGCGTCTACCTGGCCCACCCGCTGTGCTTCCGCGTGGCCGACAAGTTCTCGGTCTACTTCGGCCTTACGCCTGACGTCACCCTGCTCGTTCGGATCCTCGGTGGGCTGTTCGGCGCGGCGCTGCTGACCTATCTGATGCGCCGCACGCCCTACCTGCGGGCCATCGTGTGAATCATCGGCCTGGCCCCCGCAGCGGCAGCACGCTGCGGCCGGCGCGCCCGGGCCTCACTCGATCGTCAGGCTGACGATCCAGCGCGCGCCGTCCGGGATCGCGTGACGCTCGGCCGGCGCATAGGGCGGCTTGTTCAGATCGTTCGGCGGGGCGCCGATGGCATTCAGATCGACCGCCTTGGGCAGGCCCACCAAGGCCTTGCCGGTGTCCTTGAACTCGAAGTAGAGGCCGTTCCAGAGCTTGGCGCCGAAATCCGCCGGGGTCTTGAAGAAGAACAGCAGGTTGTGCTCCAGCCAGGCCAACTGGCCAGGGCGCACCTGGCCCGGATGGCGGTAGGGGTAGGGCACGTAGCAACTGATTTCCTTGGGGCCGGGCAGGCACTTGAACTCGCGCATCGAGAGGAAGTGGTCGCTCAGCGCCTCATGCTTCATCTCGACCTTGAAGCCCACCGCCCCGTCGGCTGCCGGGCTGAACAGCACCGAGCCCAGCTCGATCTTGCCGCCGTCCGCGGTGTGGGCCGACAGCGTCTTGCGGCCGGACAGCTCCAGGGCCTGGGCCGTCGGGCCCAGGAGTAGGCCGCTGCCCAGCAGCAGGGCGGCGGCGAAGGGGGGCAGGGAGGGCATGGGGTTCTCCGGTCGGATGAGGGGGGCGGCCAGGCGCGCGCGTAAAAGTGGGTCGGCGCAGGGCGCCCGGGCTTACGCCTGCGCGGCGGGCCGGCCGAGCTCCTCGGCCCGCGCCGCCGCGGCTTGCACGGCGCGGACGATGGTCTCCGGCAGGCCGCCGGCGCGCATCACCTCCAGCGCGGCAAAGGTGGTGCCGCCCTTGGAGGTGACGCGCTCGCGCAGCACGGCCGGCGGCTCGTCCGATTGCGCGGCCAGGGCCGTCGCGCCGGCCAGGGTCTGCAGGGCCAGGCTGCGGGCCTGCGCGGCGCTCAGGCCGACGGCCTCGCCGCCGGCGATCAGCGCCTCCAGCACGAGGAAGACATAGGCCGGGCCGGAGCCGCTGAGGGCGGTGACCGCATCGAGCTGCGCTTCCTGCGCCACCCACAGCGTCTGCCCGGTCGGCGCCAGCAGCGCCTCGATGCCGGCGCGCTCGGCCGCACTCACCGCCGGCCGCGCATACAACCCGGCCATGCCCTGGCCGATCAGCGCCGGCGTGTTCGGCATCGCCCGCACCACGCGCTCGCTGCCGGTGGCGGCGACCAGGGTCTCGCTTCGGATGCCGGCCATCACGCTGAGCTGCAGCGCGCCGGCCACCAGCGCGCGGCAGGGCGCGGCGGCCTCGGCAAAGACCTGGGGCTTGACCGCCCAGACCACGGTTTGCGCTGCCGCCAGCGCCGGGCTGGGTGCGGCTAGGGCCTGCAGGCCGTGCTCCGCGGCCAGGCGCTCGCGCTGCGGCGCATGCGGCTCGATGACGACCAGGGCCTCGGCCGGATGGCCCTGGCGGCGCAGGCCGCCGATCAGCGCGCTGGCCATGTTGCCGCCGCCGATGAAGGCGATGGTTGGGAAGGAGGAAGAGGACATGGCGCGGCTCGGGCACGGAGGGGCGGAAGGCTGCGAGTCTAGGCAGCTCGCGCGCCGAACAGGGCGGTGCCGATGCGCAGCATCGTCGCGCCCTCCAGCACGGCGGCTTCCAGGTCGGCGCTCATGCCCATCGAGAGGGTGTCCAGCGGCAGGCCCGCGTCGCGCAGTTGCTCGAAGAGCGCGCGCAGCCGCGCATGCGGCAGGCGCTGCGCGGCCAGGCCCTCGACCGGCTCGGGGATGCTCATCAGGCCGCGCAGTCGCAGCCGCGGCAGGGCGGCGACGGCATGGGCCAGGGCCGGCAGCTCGGCCGGCGCGATGCCGCTCTTGCTCGCCTCGCCGCTGACATTGACCTGCAGGCAGACATCCAGCGGCGGCAGGCCGGGCGGGCGCTGGGCCGACAGGCGCTCGGCGATCTTCAGCCGGTCGATGCTGTGGACCCAGTCGAAGGCCTCGGCCACGACGCGGGTCTTGTTGCTCTGCAGCGGGCCGATCAGATGCCATTGCAGGTGCTCGCGATGGGCGATCAGCGCGTCGATCTTGTCGAGCGCCTCTTGCACATAGTTCTCGCCGAAGGCCTGCTGGCCGGCGGCGAGCGCGGCGGCCACGGCCTCGGCGGGCTGGGTCTTGCTGACGGCCAGCAGCGTGACGCTGTCCTCGGGCCGGCCGGCTTGCCGGCAGGCGGCGGCGATGCGGTCCTTCAGTTCTTGTCGCTTGCGGTCGATCACGGTACGGTGCCTGGGAAGAAGGGGTCGACAGGGGTCGGCGCCGAGCAGCCGGGACCATGAACCATGGACATCACCCAACTGCTGGCCTTCGCGGTCAGGAACAAGGCTTCGGACCTGCACCTGTCGGCGGGGCTGCCGCCGATGATCCGCGTGCACGGGGACGTGCGCCGGATCAGCATGGACGCGCTGGATGCGAAGGCCGTCCATGCGATGGTCTACGACATCATGAACGATGCCCAGCGCAAGGTCTTCGAGGAGCGGCTGGAGATCGACTTCTCCTTCGAGCTGCAGGGCCTGGCGCGCTTCCGCGTGAATGCCTACAACCAGCAGCGCGGCCCGGGCGCGGTGCTGCGCACCATCCCCAGCACGCTGCTGACGCTGGAGCAGTTGAGCGCGCCGCGCATCTTCGGCGAGCTGGCCCTGAAGCCGCGCGGCCTGGTGCTGGTGACCGGCCCGACCGGTTCGGGCAAGAGCACCACGCTGGCGGCCATGGTCAACCACCTGAACGAGCAGGAGCATGGCCACATCCTGACGGTGGAGGACCCGATCGAGTTCGTGCACGAGAGCAAGCAGTGCCTGGTCAACCAGCGCGAAGTCGGCGCGCACACGCAAAGCTTCGCGAATGCGCTGCGCTCGGCGCTGCGCGAGGACCCGGACGCCATCCTGGTCGGCGAGATGCGCGACCTGGAGACCATCCGCCTGGCCCTGACCGCGGCCGAGACCGGCCACCTCGTCTTCGGCACCCTGCACACCAGCAGCGCGGCCAAGACGGTGGACCGCATCGTCGATGTCTTCCCCGCGGCGGAGAAGGACATGGTGCGCACCATGCTGTCGGAATCGCTGGTCGCGGTGATCTCGCAGACGCTGTGCAAGACGCTCGACGGCCAGGGCCGCGTGGCGGCGCACGAGATCATGCTCGGCACCCCGGCGATCCGGAACCTGATCCGCGAGAACAAGATCGCCCAGATGTACAGCGCCATGCAGACCGGCGCGGGCCAGGGCATGGTCACGCTCGACCAGGCCCTGGCCGACCTGGTGCGGCGCAAGCAGATCAGCCTGCCCGAGGCGCGCAGCAAGGCCCGCTCGCCCGAGAGCTTTCCGCTGTGAGCCGCTGCCTCGCCTGACCCCGGGAGCCCCGCGATGGAACGTGATGCCGCCGCCCAGTTCATCGCCGAGCTGCTGCGCTTGCTGGTCGCGCGCAAGGGCTCGGACCTGTTCCTGACCGCCGACTTCCCGCCCGCGATGAAGATCGACGGCGTGATGACCAAGGTCTCGGCCCAGCCGCTGAGCGGCCAGCACACCCTGGCCCTGGCCCGCGCGGTGATGAACGACCGCCAGGCCGCCGAATTCGAGAAGACCAAGGAGTGCAATTTCGCGATCGCGCCCAAGGACATCGGCCGCTTCCGCGCCAATGCCTTCCTGCAGCAGGGCCAGGTCGGCCTGGTGCTGCGCACCATCCCCAGCACGCTGCCGACGCTTGACGGCCTGGGCCTGCCGCCGGTGCTCAAGGACATCACGCTCAGCAAGCGCGGCCTGGTGATCGTGGTCGGCGCGACCGGCTCGGGCAAGAGCACGACGCTGGCGGCCATGGTCGACCACCGCAACACCCACAGCCACGGCCACATCGTGACGGTGGAGGACCCGATCGAGTTCGTGCATCCGCACAAGAACTGCATCGTCACCCAGCGCGAGGTCGGCCTCGACACCGACAGCTGGGAGGCCGCGCTGAAGAACACCCTGCGCCAGGCGCCCGACGTGATCCTGATGGGCGAGATCCGCGACCGCGAGACCATGGACCATGCCATCGCCTTCGCCGAGACCGGCCACCTCTGCATGGCCACCCTGCATGCCAACAGCGCCAACCAGGCCTTGGACCGGGTGCTGAACTTCTTCCCGCAGGAGCGCCATGCGCAACTGCTGATGGACCTGTCGCTGAACCTGCGCGCCATGGTCTCGCAGCGCCTGCTGCCGCGCGCCGGCGGCGGCCGGGCGGCGGCGGTGGAGATCCTGCTGAACACGCCGCTGGCGGCCGACCTGATCTTCAAGGGCGAGGTGGCCGCGCTGAAGGAGCTGATGAAACGCTCGCGCGAGGCCGGCATGCAGACCTTCGACCAGGCCCTGTTCGACCTGCACGAGGCGCAGCAGATCAGCTACGAGGATGCGCTGCGCCACGCCGACTCGCTCAACGACCTGCGGCTGCAGATCAAGCTGCACAGCGGGCAGGCGCGCAATCCCGACCTGGCCGCAGGCACCGAGCACCTGACGATCATGTAAGGTCCGAGGCCCTGCCTCCTGCCTGACGATCGATCATGAGCTTCCCGCTTGCCGCCGCCAAGACCTACGACGCCACCCCCGCCCGCCGGGTCGCCTTTCTCGGCCTGGGCGTGATGGGCCATCCCATGGCCGGCCACCTGGCCCGTGCGGGCCACGCGGTCACCGTCTACAACCGCACCGCGGCCAAGGCGGCCGAATGGGTGGCGGCCTACGGCGGCGCGAGCGCGGCCACGCCGCGCGAAGCGGCGGCCGGGGCCGACATCGTCTTCGCCTGCGTCGGCAACGATGCGGACCTGCGCGAGGTGACGCTCGGCGAGCACGGCGCCTTCCACGGCATGGCGCCGGGCGCGGTCTTCGTCGACCACACCACCGCCTCGGCCGACATCGCCCGCGAGCTGGACGCCGCGGCCACGGCGCGCGGCCTGGGCTTCGTCGATGCGCCGGTCTCGGGCGGCAACCTCGGCGCGCTCAATGGCGCGCTCACCGTGATGTGCGGCGGCGCGCCCGAAGTCTTCGCCCGCATCCAGCCGGTGGCCATGGCCTTCGCCAAGGCCGTGACCCTGCTCGGCCCGGCCGGCTCGGGCCAGCTCGCCAAGATGGTCAACCAGATCGCGATTGCCGGCCTGGTGCAGGGCCTGGCCGAGGCGATCGCCTTCGGCGAGAAGGCCGGCCTGGACATGAAGGCCGTGCTCGGCGTGATCGGCAAGGGTGCCGCGCAGAGCTGGCAGATGGACAACCGCGGTCCGACCATGGTCGAGGGCCGCTTCGACTTCGGCTTCGCCGTCGACTGGATGCGCAAGGACCTGGGCCTCGTGCTGGACGAGGCCCGCCGCCAGGGCGTGCGCCTGCCGGTCACGGCCCTGGTCGACCAGTTCTATGGCGATGTGCAGGCCCAGGGCGGCGGCCGCCAGGACACCTCCAGCCTGATCCGGCGCCTGCGCTGAAGGGCCAAGGGCCCGCCGAGGCGGGCCCTTGCGAGGCGCTGCTGGCGCGGCAGGCCGCGCGGGTTCCGGTCAGGGCTTGGTCGGCGTCACGTTCGTGCTCGGCGCCGGGGCGCCGATGCGGGCCAGCTCTTCTTCGCTGACCAGGTCGAAGACCGTCACGACCTTCTGCACGCCGGTGGTGCCGCGGGCCAGGTCGGTCGCTCGCTTGGCCTCGCGCTCGGTCACGCGGCCCATCAGGTAGACGATGCCGCGCTCGGTCACGACCTTGACGGCGTTCGAGAACAGGTCCTGTGCCTCGACGAAGCGGCCCTTGACCTTGGTGGTGATCAGGCCGTCGTTGGAGCGCGAACCGATCGAGCTGACCGGGCCGATGCCGAGCTCATTGACCACGCCGCGCACATTGTCGACCTGGCCGATCGCGCGTTCGATCGCCGCCTTGTCCTCGGCCGTCGGCACCTCGCCGGTGATCAGCACCGTGCGGTTGAAGCTGGTCAGGTTGACATGGCCGCGGTCGCCGAGGACCTCGCGCAGGCGCTGGCCGCCCTTGAGCTCGATGCCCTGGTCCTCCAGTTGCGCGCCCGAGGTGCGGCGGTCGGTGGCGACCAGGGCGGTGCCCACCGCGCCGCCGACCATCAGCGGCACGCAGGCCGAAAGGCTGGCGGCCAGGGTGGCCGCGCCGAGGGTGGACAGCAGAAGCGATCGGAGACGGGTGTTCATGCGGGATCCTGTTCGCCAAGCAATTGATGGTCGACCGCGTCGCAGAGGCAGTGCAGGGTCAGCAGGTGAACCTCCTGGATGCGCGCGGTGCGTTCGTGGGGCACGCAGATGTGGACATCGGTGTCGGCCAGGGCCGTGGCCAGCGCGCCGCCGCCCCGGCCGGTCAGCGCGATCACGGTCAGCTCGCGCTCGTGCGCGGCCCGCACGGCGGCCAGCACATTGGCGGAATTGCCGCTGGTGCTGATCGCGATCAGCACATCGCCGGGCTGGCCCAGGGCCTGCACCTGCTTCGCGTAGACCTGCTCGTAGGCATAGTCGTTGGCGATGGCGGTGAGGATGGAGCTGTCGGTGGTCAGCGCGATCGCCGCGAGGCCGGGGCGCTCGCGCTCGAAGCGCCCGACGAACTCGGCCGCGAAGTGCTGCGCATCGGCGGCCGAACCGCCGTTGCCGCAGACCAGGACCTTGCCGCCGCCCGTCAGGCTGCCGAGCAGGGCCTGGGCCGCATCGGCGATCGGGCGCGACAGGATCTCGGCGGCCTGGTACTTCAGGTCGGCGCTGTCGAAGAACTGGCGCTGGATTCTTTGTTCAAGCATGGCTCGATCATACGAGCCGGCCCGTGACGCCCCGGTTCCCGCCCGCACGCCGCCGGCACCCGGCGTAAGGCGGTGGGCGTGCGCTTACTTTTCGGCGCATCTGCACCGGCCCGGGCCCGGGCCGTGACGCCTCAGGAGGCATCGAAGGCCGCTTGCAGCCACTGCAGGGCCTCGCCGTCGAGGGCGACCACATCAAAGCGGCAGGGCGGCAGCGCGCCGGGCTGGCGTTGCAGCCAGTGTCGGGCCGCGAAGATCAGCCGCGCCTGCTTGGTCGGGCCGATGCTGGCGGCGGCCCCGCCGTGGCGGGCGTCGGCGCGGTGGCGGACTTCGACGAAGACGACGGTGCCGTCGCGTGCGCGCAGGATCAGATCGATCTCGCCGCCGCGCGCCCGCGGGCCGGCGGCGACTCGATAATTCCGCGCCAGCAGCCGCAGGCCGGCGGCCTGCAGATGGGCCAGCGCGCGGTCCTCCGCGGCGGCGCCGACTTGCTGGCGCGTGGGCCCCTTGGCGGGTGTGCTCATCGCCTTTTTCCCTCCCTCCCCCCGGCCGGTGCCGCCTGCGTGAACCCTCTCCTGATCCAGCAGGCCGCCGCCGAAGCGGCCGGTGCCCAGCAGTATCCGCCGGCCACCCTCTATGTGGTCGCCACGCCGATCGGCAACCTGGCCGACCTGAGCCTGCGTGCCATCCACCTGCTCGGCCGCGTCGATGCGGTGGCCTGCGAGGACACCCGCGTGACCGCCGGCCTGCTGCATCACCTGGGCCTGGACCGGCCGCTGATCGCCGTGCACGAGCACAACGAGGCCCAGGCCGCCGCGCAGATCGTGCAGCGCCTGCAGGCGGGCGAGCGCATCGCCTATGCCAGCGATGCCGGCACGCCGGCCGTCAGCGACCCGGGCGCGCGCCTGGTCGCGGCGGTGCAGGCCGCCGGCCTGCGGGTGATGCCGCTGCCCGGGCCCAGCGCGGTGCTGACGGCGCTGAGCGCGGCCGGCGACACGCAGGCCCGCGGCTTCCGCTTCCTCGGCTTTCTCTCGCCCAAGGCCCAGGCCCGCGAGCGCGAGATCCAGGCCCTGGCCGCCGCAGCCGACGAGGCGCAGGTGCTCTTCGAGGCGCCGCACCGCATCGAGGCCCTGGTGGCCGCGCTGGCCGCCGCCCTGCCGACCCGCCGCCTGACCCTGGCCCGCGAGCTGAGCAAGCAGTTCGAGACCCTGGTGACCGGACCGCTGGCCGAGCTGCCAGCCTGGCTGGCGGCCGATCCGAACCGCCTGCGCGGCGAATTCGTCCTGGTGCTGCATGCCGAGCCCGCGGCGGAGGCTGCCGCCGATGCCCTGCCGGCCGAGGCCCTGCGCCTGCTCGACCTGCTGCTGCGCGAGCTGCCGCTGAAGCAGGCTGCCGCCCTCAGCGCCGAGGCCCACGGCCTGCCGCGCAAGGCCCTGTATGCCGCGGCCCTGGCCCGGCGCGGGCCGGGTTGAATCCCCCGCACGCGGGGCAAATGCCCCGTGGCGTGCAGGGGCATTTGGCCCGGCGAGCCGGCCGGGGCCGGGGCGATGTATCGCAAGTGGCTGATTCACAAGGCCGGACCGCCCGGGCGCGGCGCCTGCAAGGGCCTGGGCCTCCCCATCCCGACGCTTGCGCCATGAACACCCCGACCCTGCGGACCCTGTGCCGCGCGCTGCCCCTCGCGGCCCTGCTGGCCGCTGCCGCACCGGCCCAAGCCCAGGCCCAGACCCTCACCTTCAACGACCTGCTCTCCAGCGTGCAGGTGCCCACGCCCTACCAGGGCTTCCAGTGGGGCGCCGGCTGGTACGCCTACAAGACGACCGACAAGCCCACCGTCTACGCCTCGGCATCGACCGCGTCGCTGTTCGTGCGTCGCTTCGATGGCAAGCCCTTCTTCTTCGACGGCGCCGATTTCTGGAGCCGCCGCGGCCTCGATGCCAACGGCGCCTTCTGGTTCGTGCTCTACCTCAAGGGCAAGACGGTCTACACCGGCGTCAACAACAGCAAGGCGCGCATGCGCTTCACCGCAACGCCGACCCTGCTCAAGCCGCCCTACACCGGCGCGGTGGACATGATCGCCCTGGCCTTCCCCAGCAGCGGCAAGGACTGGAACCACCTGGCCATGGACAACTTCCGCTTCCGGCCCGCGCCCTGATGCCGCCTGGTGCGGCGCGCAGATCGCGGCCATCGGGCCTTTCGATCATCGGCCCGCGGGGGCCTGCCTAGAATCGATCGCATGAGCGCCCGCCAACCCACCCTTGAACGCCTGGGCATTGCCCAGTCCCTGTTGCTCGAACCCTTCGGGCTGGACGAGGGGGCGCTGGCCCGCGCCCTGGCGACCATCGGCGAGCACCGCATCGACGATGCCGACCTCTACTTCCAGCACACGCGCAGCGAGGGCTGGAGCCTGGAGGAGGGCATCGTCAAGAGCGGCAGCTTCGGCATCGACCAGGGCGTCGGCGTGCGCGCCGTGGCCGGCGAGAAGACGGCCTTTGCCTACAGCGACGAGATCTCCGAAGCCGCGCTGCAGGATGCCGCCCGCACCGTGCGCACCATCGCCGCGGCCGGCCAGAGCCGCAAGGTCAAGCTGGCCCGTGCCGGCAAGGTGGCCAAGAGCCGGGTGCTCTATGCGCCGATGGATCCCATCGGCACCCTCGACTCGGCGCAGAAGGTGGCCCTGCTCGAAAAGGTCGAGCACATGGCCCGCGCCCGCGATCCGCGCATCGTGCAGGTGATGGCCAGCGTGGCCGCCGAATACGACGTGGTGCTGATCGCCCGGGCCGACGGCACGCGTGCAGCCGACGTGCGACCGCTGGTGCGGCTGTCGCTGACGGTGATCGCCGAGCAGGCCGGCCGCCGCGAGCAGGGCAGCAGCGGCGGCGGCGGCCGCTTCAGCCTGACCCACTTCGACGAGACGGTGCTGGCCGGCTATGTCGAGCGCGCGGTGCAGACCGCATTGACCAACCTGGAAAGCCGCCCGGCGCCGGCCGGCTCGATGAGCGTGGTGCTCGGCCCGGGCTGGCCCGGCATCCTGCTGCATGAGGCCATCGGCCACGGACTGGAAGGCGATTTCAACCGCAAGGGCTCCAGCGCCTTCGCCGGCCGCGTGGGCGAGCGTGTGGCGGCCAAGGGCGTGACCGTGCTCGACGACGGCACCCTGCCTGACCGCCGCGGCAGCCTCAATGTGGACGACGAGGGCTGCGCCAGCCAGCGCAATGTGCTGATCGAGGACGGCATCCTCAAGGGCTACATCCAGGACGCGATGAATGCCCGCCTGATGGGCGTGGCGCCCACCGGCAACGGCCGGCGCGAAAGCTATGCCCACCTGCCCATGCCGCGCATGACCAACACCTACATGCTGGCCGGCGACAAGTCGCCCGAGGAGATCATCGGCAGCCTCAAGCGCGGGCTCTATGCCAGCAATTTCGGCGGCGGCTCGGTCGACATCACCAGCGGCAAGTTCGTCTTCTCGGCCAGCGAGGCCTGGTGGGTCGAGAACGGCAAGATCCTGTATCCGGTGAAGGGCGCGACCCTGATCGGCAACGGCCCGGATGCGCTGACCCGTGTCAGCCTGATCGGCAACGATCTCTCGCTGGACGAGGGCGTGGGCACCTGCGGCAAGGAAGGCCAGAGCGTGCCGGTGGGCGTCGGCCAGCCGACGCTGCGCATCGACGGCCTGACGGTGGGCGGCACGGCCTGAGGCGCAGCGATTGAGCCGCTCGATCGCCGCGCTAGCACTTGCCCCGAACCGGGCACCACAGCCTGCGTGCTAGCATCTTGGCTATGTCGACGCTCTACTTTTTTGGCTACTTTTGGATCTCGCACCGCCCCGGCGGAGGAGAGGCCAGCCTGTAAGCGACGACAGCGCGACCGAATCCTCAAGACCGCCGGGGCCCACGCCCCGGCGGTCTTTTTTCATGCGCGCAACGAAGCCCCGACCCGATCCCTGCACGACCTGACCCGACGAGGACCCGTCCGATGAACGCCATCAACACCCACGCGCCCGAGGGCTGGACCCCGCCCGTGGACAAGACCAGCCAGACCGATGACGAACGCATTGCCAACGTCGTGCCGCTGCCGCCGCCCGAACACCTGATCCGCTTCTTCCCCGTGCGCGGCACGCCGGTGGAGAACCTGGTCGTGCAGACGCGCGCCAGCATCCGCCAGATCCTGCAGGGCGAGGACGACCGCCTGCTCGTCATCATCGGCCCCTGCTCCATCCACGACCCGGCCGCCGCGCTGGACTACGCCCGCCGCTTGAAGCCCCTGCGCGACCAGTACGCCGGCGAGCTGGAAGTGGTCATGCGCGTGTACTTCGAGAAGCCGCGCACGACGGTCGGCTGGAAGGGCCTGATCAACGACCCCTACCTGGACGAGAGCTACCGCATCGACGAAGGCCTGCGCATGGCCCGCCAGCTCCTGCTGGAGCTGGGCCGCCTGGGCCTGCCGGCCGGCAGCGAGTTCCTGGACGTGATCAGCCCGCAGTACATCGGCGACCTGATCGCCTGGGGCGCCATCGGCGCGCGCACGACCGAAAGCCAGGTCCACCGCGAGCTGGCCAGCGGCATCAGCGCGCCGATCGGCTTCAAGAACGGCACCGACGGCAACATCCGCATCGCCACCGATGCGATCCAGTCGGCCTCGCGCCCGCACCACTTCCTGTCGGTGCACAAGAACGGCCAGGTCGCCATCGTCGAGACCAAGGGCAATCCGGATTGCCACGTCATCCTGCGCGGCGGCAAGACGCCCAACTACGGCGCCGAGCATGTGGCCGCCGCCTGCGCCGAGCTGGCTGCGGCCAAGCTGCCGGCCTCGCTGATGGTCGACTGCTCGCATGCCAACAGCAGCAAGCAGCACCAGAAGCAGATCGAGGTGGCGCGCGACATCGCCGCGCAGATGGCTGGCGGCAGCCGCCAGATCTTCGGCGTCATGGTCGAGAGCCACCTCAATCCGGGCAACCAGAAGTTCACCCCGGGCAAGGACGATCCGGCCCAGCTCGCCTACGGTTGCAGCATCACCGACGCCTGCCTGGGCTGGGACGATTCCACCGAGGTGCTGGCCCTTCTGGCCGAGGCCGTGAAGGCCCGCCGCGCGCGCTGAGCGCGATCCTCGAAAGGGCCGCCCGCGCGGCCCTTTGCCTTGCTGCCCCGGAGCCCCCGATGACCGCCCCCAAGTTCATCCACACCATGATCCGCGTGCTCGACCTGGAACGGTCGCAGCGCTTCTATGCCGAGGTGCTGGGCCTGAAGCCCGCGCACACGCTGGACTTCCCGGACTTCAGCCTGGTCTACCTGCGCAACGAGGCCGCGGACTTCGAGATTGAGCTCACGCTCAACAAGGGCCGCAGCGAGCCCTACACCCACGGCACGGGCTATGGCCATGTGGCGGTGGTGGTGGACGACGTGGCGGCCGAGCATGCGCGCATCAGCACACTCGGCCATGCGCCCACGCCAGTGAAGGAGTTCAAGGACGGCGAGCAGCTGCTCGCGCGCTTCTGCTTCATCCAGGATCCGGACGGCTACAAGATCGAGATCCTGGAGCGCCACGGCCACTACCGCTGAGCCGACCGGGTCGGCATGCGGGGGGGCGGCGGTTGCACACCGCCGGCCATCGGGGCGACGCTCAGTCGCCGCCGTCGCCGTCGCCGTCCGTGCCCCCGCCACTCTCGGCGGCCAGGCGGCGGCTCTGCCAGTAGACATCCTGGCCGGTCGCGCCCTCGCCCTGGCGGTTCAGCACCCGGGCCAGCACGAAGAGCAGGTCCGACAGGCGGTTCAGGTACTGCCGCGGCGCATCGTTCAGCACCTCCATGTGGGCCAGGGCGACGACCGCCCGCTCGGCCCGACGCGCCACGGTGCGGGCCACATGCGCCAGCGCCGCGGCGCGGCAGCCACCGGGCAGGATGAATTCCTTCAGCGGCGGCAGGCCGGCGTTGTGCTCGGCCAGGGCCGCGTCCAGCGCGATCACCGCCTCGGCCTGCAGCAGGCTGGAGCCGGGGATGGCGAGCTCGCCGCCGAGGTTGAAGAGCTGATGCTGCACCTCGACGAGCTGCTGCCGCAGCCGCGCGGGCAGCTTCTCGCTCAGCAGCAGGCCGAGGGCCGAATTCAGCTCGTCGACATCGCCGAGGGCGTGCACGCGCAGGTGGTCCTTGGCCACGCGGCTGCCGTCGCCCAGGCCGGTGGAGCCGTCGTCGCCGGTGCGGGTGGCGATCTGTGTGAGTCGATGTCCCATGGCCTGAGTGTCGCCCGCTCAGCGGCTGGCCGTTTCGGGCAGGGCAAAGACCAGCAGCACATCGCCCTGGGCCAGGCCGAAGAGCGCATTGCCGCCGGCCGCCACGGCGATGTGCTGGCGGCCGTCGAGCATGAAGCTGACCGGCGGGGCGTTGACGCCGGCCGTGGCGCGGTGCGACCACAGCTTGCGGCCGTCGCGGCTGTCGAAGGCCGCGAACTCGCCGCCGCCGATGCCCGAGAAGAGCAGGCCGCTCGCGGTGGAGAGCACGCCACCGATCAGCGGCTCGGCCGTCTTGAGCTGCCAGCGCAGGCGGCCGCCCGCACCCAGGTCGATGGCGCTGAGGGTGCCGCCGCGCTCGGGCGTGTCCTGCGCGCTGGCATAGCGCAGCACGCTGCCGTCGGGTCGCTGCACCGTGTGCGCGGTGTAGCGGGTGGGCAGGTGCAGGGCGCCGACGAAGAACAGCTCGCGCACCGGGTCCCAGGACGAGGGCGACCAGTTCGCGCCGCCGGCGATGCCGGGCGCGACCACCACGCCTTCGCCCGGCTGCGGCGGGGTGAACAGGTTTCGCTGCGGGACGAAGGCCTCGGAGCGCAGCAGCGGCCGGCCGTCGCGCCGGTCGTGCACATAGACCCAGCCCAGCTTGCTGGCCTGGGCCAGGGCGGGGATGCGCTCGCCCTGCGGGCCGCGGGCTTCGACCAGCACCGGCGGGCTGGCGACGTCGTAGCCCCAGCGGTCGTGCGGGATCTGCTGGTGCGCCCAGCGCAGCCGGCCGGTGGCCAGCTCCAGCGCGACCAGCGAGGAGGTGTGCCGGTTGTCGCCCGGCCGCGAGCTGTCGGCCATCTGCGGCGAGGGGTTGCCGGTGCCGAAGATCAGCATGCCCTGGGCTTCGTCGATCACCGGGCTGGCGTAGATCGAGCCGCCGCCGTAGCGCCAGCTTTCGCGCGCGGCCGGCGCGGCGGCGCGCTCGGCGGCCAAGTCGCGGTTCAGCGGCAGGCCGTCGGGCGTGGTGGGGCGGTAGTCGCCTTCCCAGCCCGGGCCGGTGATGTCGAACTGCCAGAGCCGCTGGCCGCTGCGTGCGTCGAAGGCGGCCATCAGGCCCGGGCGGCCGTAGCGGCCGGCCACGCCGACGACGGCCAGGCCCTGGTCCGGGTGCAGGCCGTAGCCCACGCCGTTGATGCCGATGAAGACCCGGCCCTGGTGGACGATGGGCGCCGCGCCGATGCCGACGCCGGTCTCGCCGGTGGCGCCGACCTTGGACAGCGCGTCCTCACGGTCGAGCTGGCCGGTGGCTTCCTTGGCGCCGGCGTAGTCGGCGACGGTCACGTCCCAGCGCAGCGCGCCGCTGGCGCGGTCCAGCGCGATCAGGCGGCCGTCGACCGTGCCGACATAGACCGTGTCGCCCTCGACCGCCACGCCGCGGTTGGCCGGCCCGCAGCACAGCTTGCCCCCGCGCGGCACATGCCGGTGTCGCCACAGCTCGGTGCCGCGTCGGGCATCGATCGCCGCCACATGGCTGCCGGGCAGCGAGACATACATGACACCGTCGACCACCACCGGCGTGGTCTGGTAGGTGGCCGTGATGCCCGAGGACCAGGCCCACTTCAGTTCAAGCTGGCCGACGTTGTCCGGCGTGATCTGCGTCTGCGGCGCATGGCGCTGGCCGGCTAGGTTTTGGCCGTGCAGGGACCAGCCGCTGGTTTCGGCCAAGGGCTGCGGCGAAAGGGACGCGCAGGCGCTCAGCAGGCAGGCGAGCAGCACGGTGGCCGCCCGCGAGGATCGACGGGGCCGGTTGGGGGTGGCGGGCATGGGGTGTGTCCTGGGTCGATGCAGCAAGCGGCCATCGGGTCGCGGCGCGCGGAGCATAGGCGCAGCCCTGCGGGGATGCATCATGCTGGCCTTGCCGGAGATCCACCATGTCCGCCGCCTCGCATGCCCCTTGCCCTCCCAGCCCGGACCGCCGCGCCGCGCTGCTGGCCCTGCGCGATCGCTTCGGCGAGCGCCTGTCGACCGCGGCTGCGGTCTGCCAGCAGCACGGTCGCGATGAATCGCCCTTCGACCCGCAGCCGCCCCAGGCCGTTCTGTTCTGCGCCGACGAAGCCGATGTGCTGGCCGCCGTCGCCTTGGCCCAGCAGCACGGCCTGCCGCTGATTCCCTTTGGCGCCGGCTCCTCTCTGGAGGGCCATCTCCTGGCCGTGCAGGGTGGGCTGAGCCTGGACCTGAACGGCCTGAACGCCATCCTGCGCATCGATGCCGAGGACTTGACCGCCACCGTGCAGCCCGGCGTGACGCGCGAGCAGCTCAACGAGGCGCTGCGCCATGAAGGTTTGTTCTTTCCTATCGACCCGGGCGCGAATGCGACGATCGGCGGCATGTGCGCCACCCGCGCCAGCGGCACCAATGCCGTCCGCTACGGCACCATGCGCGAGAACGTGCTGGGCCTGCGCGTGGTGGTGGCCGATGCGGCCCAGGGCAGCCGCGCGGTGCGCACCGGCACGCGGGCGCGCAAGTCCTCGGCCGGCTACGACCTGACCCGGCTCTTCGTCGGCAGCGAGGGTACGCTGGGCGTGATCACCGAGATCACGCTGAAGCTGCACCCCCTGCCCGAGGCGGTGAGCGCGGCGATCGCGCACTTTCCCAGCGTCGATGCGGCGGTGCGGACGGCGATGTCCCTGATCCAGATGGGCCTGCCGATCGCGCGCTGCGAGCTGCTCGATCCGCATGCCATCCGCGCGGTCAACCGCCATGACGGCCTGAGCCTGCGCGAGGCGCCGATGCTGCTGATGGAGTTCCATGGCAGCCCGGCCGGCGTGCGCGAGCAGGCCGGGACCGTCCAGGCCCTGGCCGCCGAGCACGGCGGCAGCGACTTCGACTGGGCCAGCACGCCCGAGGCCCGCCGCCGGCTGTGGACGGCCCGCCACCGGGCCTATCACGCTGCCCTCCAGAGCCGGCCCGGCTGTCGCGCCATCACCACCGACAGTTGCGTGCCGGTCTCGCGCCTGGCCGCCTGCATCGACGCGGCGATCGCGGATGTGGAGGCCAGCGGCCTGCCCTACTTCATCGTCGGCCATGTCGGCGACGGCAACTTCCACCTCGGCTACCTGATCGACCCGGCGTCCGCGACCGAGCGCGACACCGCCGAGGCGCTGAATGCACGCCTGGTGGCCCGCGCGCTGGCGGCCGAGGGAAGCTGCACCGGCGAACACGGCATCGGCCTGCACAAGCAGGGCTTCCTGCTGGATGAGGTCGGGCCGGAGTCGGTCGCCCTGATGCGGGCGATCAAGCAGGCGCTGGATCCGCGCGGCCTCTTCAACCCCGGCAAGATCTTCGCGGCCGCGGGCTGAGCGGCCGCGCCCGGCTCAGTGCCGCGGCCCGGCGGCCGACCAGCGCTGCGTCGTCTGGCCCTGGCCGTTCACGCTTTCCAGGTGCACGTCGAAGCCCCAGAGCCGGGCGACATGCTTGAGCACCTCGGGCGCGCTGTCGCCCATCGGCCGGTTGTTGTGCTGGGTGTGGCGCAGCAGCAGCGAGCGGTCGCCGCGCAGGTTCACGTTCCAGACCTGGATGTTGGGCTCGCGGCTGCCCAGGTCGTACTGCCGCGACAGCGCCTCGCGCAGGCGACGGTAGCCGGCCTCGTCGTGGATGGCGCTGATCTCCAGCGTCGGCGCCTTCTCCTCGTCGCGGATCGCGAAGAGGCGGAAGTCGCGCATCACCTTCGGGCTGAGGTACTGGCCGATGAAGCTCTCGTCCTTGAAGTTGCGCATGGCCTCGTCGAGCGTCAGCAGCCAGTCGCGGCCGGCGATCTCGGGGAACCAGTGGCGGTCCTCTTCGGTGGGCTGCTCGCAGATGCGCTGGAGGTCGGTGTACATCGCGAAGCCCAGCGCATACGGGTTGAGCCCGCTGTAGCCGGGGTGCTCGACCGGCGGCTGGAAGATCACATTGGTGTGCGACTTCATCCATTCGATCATCATCCCGTCGCCGAGCAGGCCCTGGTCGTACAGGGTGTTGAGCAAGCGGTGATGCCAGAAGGTGGCCCAGCCCTCGTTCATGACCTGGGTCTGGCGCTGGGGGTAGAAGTACTGCGCCACCTTGCGCACGATGCGCACCACCTCGCGCTGCCAGGGCTCCAGCAGCGGCGCGTTCTTCTCGATGAAATAGAGCAGGTTCTCCTGCGGCTCGGCAGGGAAGCGGCTGCTCTCGGCGACCTCGTCGGGCGCCTGGGCCTTGCGCGGCAGCGTGCGCCAAAGGTCGTTGACCTGACGCTGGGCATAGGCCTCGCGGTCCTCGCGGCGCGCCCGCTCCTCGGCCAGGCTGAGCTTGCTCGGCCGGCGGTAGCGGTCGACGCCGTGGTTCATCAGCGCATGGCAGGAATCGAGCGTGTCCTCCACCGCCTCGACGCCGTGGCGCTGCTCGCAGTCGGCGATGTAGTTCTTCGCGTAGACGAGGTAGTCGATGATCGACGAGGCATCCGTCCACATGCGGAACAGGTAGTTGCCCTTGAAGAAGCTGTTGTGGCCGTAGGCCGCATGCGCGATCACCAGGGCCTGCATCGCCAGCGTGTTCTCCTCCATCAGGTAGCTGATGCAGGGGTTGCTGTTGATGACGATCTCGTAGGCCAGGCCCATGTGGCCGCGCTTGTAGCTTTTCTCGGTGGCGATGAATTCCTTGCCGTAGCTCCAGTGCCGGTAGTTCACCGGCATGCCGACACTGGCGTAGGCATCCATCATCTGTTCGGCGGTGATGATCTCGAGCTGGTTCGGATAGGTGTCCAGGCCGAAGCGTGCCGCCGCCGCGCGGATGGCGGCGTGGTACTGCTCGATGGTGTCGAAGGTCCAGTCGCTGTGGCCGGGCAGGGGTTCGCCGGCCCGCTGCAGCGGGGCCAGGTCGGCGGCGGCCCGGCGACGCGGCGGGCTGCGCAGCAGGCCGGGTTCGGGCTGGGGACTCGAAGGCTGGCTCATCGTCGGGCTCCTGCCGTGCGCACCCGCCTCAGGCGGGCGTGCCTTCCTTGCGGAAGAGATCGCGGAAGACGGGGTAGATCTCGCCCGGACTCAGCACCTTGCGCATCGCGAAGTGCTTGTGCGCAGCGGCGATCTGCGTGTATTCGTCCCACAGGTTCTGCTCGGCCTCGGCCACTTGCAGGTAGGCGTAGTAGCGCACCAGGGGCAGCAGCTTCTCCTCGACGAGCTGGCGGCAGCGGCTGCTGTCGTGGTGCCAGTTGTCGCCATCGCTGGCCTGGGCGATGTAGAGGTTCCACTCGCTGCTGGGGTAGCGGGCGCGGGCGATCTCGTCGGCCAGCACCAGCGCGCTGCTGACCACGGTGCCCCCCGTCTCGGTGGCGTGGAAGAAGCCGTGCTCATCCACTTCCTGCGCCTGGGTGTGGTGGCGGATGAAGACCAGCTCGATCTTCTCGTAGTGCCGGGTCAGGAAGAGGTAGAGCAGGATGAAGAAGCGCTTGGCCAGGTCCTTGCGCTGCTCGTCCATCGAGCCGCTGACGTCCATCAGGCAGAACATCACCGCCCGCGTGGTCGGCACCGGCACGCGCACGCGGCTGCGGTAGCGCAGGTCGATGGGGTCGAGGTAGGGGATGCGGCCGATGCGGGCGCGCAGCGCCTCGATGCGCGACTCCAGCTCGCGCAGGGCATGGGCATGCAGGTCCGCGCCTGCGCTGCCCGGGCCGTCGCGAAGCAGGCTCAGGTGCTGAGCCTCCAGCTCGCGCAGCTCGCGGCGCGACGCGCCGCCCAGTGCGATGCGGCGGCCCAGCGCGCCGCGCATCGAGCGCACCACATGCAGGTTGTTCGGCGTGCCGTCGCTGGAGAAGCCGGCGCGCTGGCTCTTCCATTCCGGCACCTCGGCCAGCGCGGTCTTGACCAGGTTGGGCAGGGCCAGGTCTTCAAAGAAGACCTGCATGAACTCTTCCTTGTTCAGGTGGAAGACGAAGTCGTCGTCGCCTTCGCCGGAATCGCTGGCCTGCCCGCCGCCCCCACCGCCCCCCCCGCCGCCGCCCTTCGGGCGGGCGATCTGGTCGCCCGTCATGTACTCGCGGTTGCCGGGATGCACCATCTCGCGGCTGCCGCCGTTGCCGTGGCGGAAGACGGGTTCGGACACATCACGCTTGGGCAGGGTGATGTCCTCGCCGCGCTCGATGTCGCGGATGCCGCGGCCGCTCACGGCCTTGCGCACCGCCTCGCGAATCTGCTGCTTGTGGCGACGCAGGAAGCGCTCGCGGTTGCCGATGGACTTGTTCTTGCCCGCCAGCCGCCGGTCGATGATCGAAGTCATGATTCCCCCCCGTGGCGCCTGCGGCGCTCCCCCCCAGGGGGGCGACCCGAAGGGGCCGGCCGAGCCGGACCCCTCGCGCCTGCTGGATGTCGCCTGAGAAGCATGAAGTTCTTCAGCTGCTCTTGCGCACGCGCAGGTACCACTCGCAGAGCAGGCGGACCTGCTTGGGGGTGTAGCCCTTCTGCACCATGCGGTTGACGAAGTCCTCGTGCTTCTTCGACTCGTCGGCGCTGGCCTTGGCATTGAAGCTGATGACCGGCAGCAGCTCCTCGGTGTTCGAGAACATCTTCTTCTCGATCACCGTGCGCAGCTTCTCGTAGCTGGTCCAGTTCGGGTTCTTGCCGGCGTTGTTGGCGCGCGCGCGCAGCACGAAGTTGACGATCTCGTTGCGGAAGTCCTTGGGGTTGGCGATGCCGGCGGGCTTCTCGATCTTCTCCAGCTCGCCGTTCAGGCTGGCGCGGTCGAAGACCTCGCCGGTGTCGGTGTCGCGGTACTCCTGGTCCTGGATCCAGTAGTCGGCATAGGTCACGTAGCGGTCGAAGATGTTCTGGCCGTACTCGGAATAGCTCTCCAGGTAGGCCGTCTGGATCTCCTTGCCGATGAACTCGGCATAGCGCACCGACAGGTGTTCCTTGATGAAGGCCAGGTACTTCTGCTCCAGCTCGGCCGGGAACTGCTCGCGCTCGATCTGCTGTTCGAGCACGTACATCAGGTGCACCGGGTTGGCGGCGACCTCGGTGCTGTCGAAGTTGAAGACCTTGCTGAGGATCTTGTAGGCGAAGCGGGTGGAGATGCCGCTCATGCCCTCGTCGACCCCGGCGTAGTCGCGGTACTCCTGATAGCTCTTGGCGCGCGGGTCGGTGTCCTTCAGGTTCTCGCCGTCGTAGACCAGCATCTTGCTGAAGAGCGAGGAGTTCTCGGGCTCCTTGAGCCGCGTGAGGATGGAGAACTGGCTCATCATCCGCAGCGTGCCGGGCGCGCAGGTGGCCGCAGCCAGCGAGGAGCCGCGCAGCAGCTTCTCGTAGATCTTCACCTCGTCGCTCACGCGCAGGCAGTAGGGCACCTTGACGATGTAGATGCGGTCGAGGAAGGCCTCGTTGTTCTTGTTGTTGCGGAAGGCCTTCCACTCGCTCTCGTTGCTGTGCGCAAGCACGACGCCGTCGAAGGGGATGGCGCCGAAGCCCTCGGTGCCCTTGTAGTTGCCTTCCTGCGTGGCGGTCAGCAGGGGATGCAGCACCTTGATCGGCGCCTTGAACATCTCGACGAACTCCAGCAGGCCCTGGTTGCTCAGGCACAGGCCGCCGCTGTAGCTGTAGGCATCGGGGTCGTCCTGGGCATAGCTTTCGAGCTTGCGGATGTCGACCTTGCCGACGAGGGAGCTGATGTCCTGGTTGTTCTCGTCGCCCGGCTCGGTCTTGGCGATGCCGACCTGCTTGAGCACGCTGGGGTAGCGCTTGACGACCCTGAACTTGCGGATGTCGCCGCCGTACTCGTCAAGCCGCTTGACCGCCCAGGGGCTGAGCACGCGGTTCAGGTAGCGGCGCGGGATGCCGTATTCCTTCTCCAGGATGGGTCCGTCCTCGGCCGGGTCGAAGAGGCCGAGCGGGCTCTCGTTCACCGGCGAGCCCTTGATCGCATAGAAGGGCACCTGCTCCATCAACTGCTTGAGCCGCTCGGCGATGGAGGACTTGCCGCCGCCGACCGGGCCGAGCAGGTAGAGGATCTGCTTCTTCTCCTCCAGCCCTTGGGCGGCATGGCGGAAGTAGCTGACGACCTGCTCGATCGCGTCCTCCATGCCGTAGAACTCGGCGAAGGCGGGGTAGCGCTTGATGACCTTGTTGGCAAACAGGCGCGAGAGCCGCGGGTCGTTGCGGGTGTCGATCACCTCGGGCTCGCCGATGGCCATCAGCATGCGCTCGGCCGCGGTGGCATAGGCCACGGGCTTGCGCTTGCATTCGGCCAGGTAGTCCTCAAGCGACAGCTCCTCCTCGCGACTGCGCTCGTAGCGCGCGGCAAAGTTGCTGATCACGTCCATCGTCATCCTCCGGAGAAGCGGGTCGATGGTCACGCCGTGCCGGGGTCGGACCCCGAGGCGGCGCGACCCTTGGGGTCACGTATCACACATCACGAGCTCGCATGGCTTGCGCTTGACTTTAGCGTCGCAGCTCTGCGGGGCAGGGAAGGGCTTATGAGAAGCCCTGAGACCTTGCTGTTCCCGCCCGGGATGGAATTTGTGCGTGGGGCTGAAGCAGGCGCCGACCTGAACTTCTGCAAGAACGGTGCCCCTCCCGGGGCCGTCCAGCCGGTGTCGAGCCTCTGCGCGCGGCGTCCGGGCCGCGCGCCGCCAAGACGCTCAGGCCTTGCGCAGGGCGCGCAGGCGGTCGATCAGATGGTCAAGCTCATCGAGCGAGCCAAAGGGCAGGGCGATCTCGCCGCGGCTTGCGGCGCCGCGGCCCTTGAGCCGGATCTGCACGGTGGCGGTCAGCGCATCGGCGAGCTCCTCCTCCAGCCGCGCAACATCGCGCGACCGGGACGGCGCGGCCGCGGCCCGCAGCAAGGTCTTCTGCCGCGCCGGGCTGCTGCTGCGGGCCACGAGCTTCTCGGCTTCGCGCACGCTCAGCTTGCGGCTGACGATCTCGTGCGCATGGGTGATCTGCTGGGCTTTGTCCAGGGCCAGCAGGGCGCGAGCGTGGCCCATGTCCAAGTCGCCGGCCATCAGCAGGCCCTGCACCGGCTCGGCCAGGTTGAGCAGGCGCAGCAGGTTGGAGGCCGCGCTGCGCGAGCGTCCCACGGCCTGTGCAGCGGCTTCGTGAGTGAGCCCAAACTCCTGCGTGAGGCGGCGTAAACCCTGGGCTTCTTCCAGCGGATTCAGGTCCTCGCGCTGGATGTTCTCGATCAGCGCCATGGCCGCGGCGGCTTCGTCCGGCACCACCTTGACCAGCACCGGCACCTCGTCGAGGCCGGCCAGCTTGGCGGCCCGGGAGCGGCGCTCGCCGGCGATGATCTCGAAGGCCGGCCAGCCGTTCTGGCTCTCGCCCGCGATCGGACGCACCAGGATGGGCTGCATGATGCCCTGGGCCTTGATGCTCTCGGCAAGCTCGTAGAGCGCGCCTTCGTCCATGCGCGTGCGCGGCTGGTACTTGCCGGGCCGCAGTTGGTCGAGCTTCAGCGTCGAAGGGGCCGAGGCGTCGGAGGCCGCGGGCGACTCGCTGACCTTGGGGCCGAGCAGGGCTTCGAGGCCGAGGCCGAGGCCCTTGGGTTTCTTGGTGACCATGGTGCAGCGTGGGGAAGAAGGTTCAGGCGCCAGCCAGCAGGCGGGCGGCCCAGGCGTCCAGCCAGGCGCGGCCCTGGGGCCAGTCGCCCAGACCGGAGTCGGCATTGATGTGACCGAGCGCACCCGCTTCCAGCAGCTCGGCGCCCCAGTCTGCGGCCAGGGCCTGGGCCTGGGGCAGTGCGCAGTAGACATGGTCGTCGCTGCTGGCCACGAGCAGGCTGGGGAAGGGCAGGCGCAAGCGCTGTACCGGGCGCCAACTGTGCAGTTGCGGCGGCAGGGGATCGCGGTCCAGATCGGGCGGCGCGACCAGGAAGGCGCCGGCCACCCGGGCGCTGTGGCGGCTGTGGCCTGCCCAGGCCGACACCAGGTGGCAGCCCAAGCTGTGGGCGACCAACAGCACCGGGGGTCCGCCCGGCGGCAGGGCCAGCAGGCTCTCTTCCAGCCGCATCATCCAGTCGCCGCGAAGGGGCTGATGCCAGTCGGCCTGCTCGATGCGCTGGTCGCTGTGCAGCGCCTCCCAGCGGCTCTGCCAGTGGGCCGGGCCGGAGCCGCCCCAGCCCGGCAAGCTGAGCACATGGAAGGGCGGGGTGGGCGCGGGCATCGCGGTGCTTGCGTTCAACGCATGGTCTCGATGCGGGCGACCATCTCGCGCGCGAAGCTCACGAAGGCCTGCGCGCCGCGCGAGGCCGGGTCGAAGACGACGCCCGGCAAGCCATAGCTCGGTGCCTCGGCCAGGCGCACATTGCGCGGGATCACGGTGTTGAACACCTTCTCGCCGAAATGCGCCTGAAGCTGTTCGCTGACCTGCTGCTGCAGCGTGATGCGCGGGTCGAACATCACCCGCAGCAGGCCGATGATCTGCAGCTCGCGGTTCAGGTTGGCATGCACCTGCTTGATGGTGTTGACCAGGTCCGACAGGCCTTCGAGCGCGAAGTACTCGCACTGCATGGGCACGATCACGCCATGCGCGCAGCACAGGCCGTTGAGTGTCAGCAGGCTGAGGCTGGGCGGGCAGTCGATCAGCACGAAGTCGTAGTCGGCTGCGACGGCATCGAGGGCGCGCTTCAGGCGCTGCTCGCGGTGGGGCTGGCTGACCAGTTCCACTTCGGCGCCGGCCAGTTCGCGGTTTGCCCCCAGCACGTCGTAGCCGCCCTGGGGGCTGCGCTGGCGGGCCTCGGCGATGCTGGCCGATTCGAGTAGCACGTCATAGATGCTCAGCGTCAGTGCGCGCTTGTCCACGCCCGAGCCCATGGTGGCATTGCCCTGCGGGTCCAGGTCGATCACCAGCGCGCGCTGGCCGATCTGGGCCAGGCCGGCCGCCAGATTCACGGTCGTCGTCGTTTTGCCGACGCCGCCTTTCTGGTTGGCGATGCAGAAGATGCGGGGCATGGGCGGGGCGCGGTCGGGGGAAAGGGGCTGCTGCAACGCAGCAGCTCGCGAGAGCGGCGGATTGTCTGCGTGCGCTCGTGGCAGGGTCAAGGCGAGAAGCGGCCCGGCACCGCGGAATCAACGCCGCCGCATCCAGACCAGGCAGCGTTCGGCGTCCAGGCCGGGCACCCGCAGCGGTTCCACGTGAAACACCTCGATGTCATCAGGCAGCGCGGCGATCTCCTCGTCCGGCCGCTTGCCTTTCAGCGCCATCCAGCAGCCGTCCTCGGCCAGCAGGTGGCGGGTCCATGCGACAAGGTCGGGCAGTGCGGCGAAGGCCCGGGCCGTGACCAGATCCCAGGGCCTTGCGGGCAGGCGTTCCACCCGGCCGTGCAGGGCTTCGGCATGCGGCAAGTCCAGCTCGGCGGCGACCTGGCGGATGAAGCTGGCCTTCTTGCCGACGGTGTCGATGCAGCTCACCCGCAGCGCCGGGCAGGCGATCGCAAAGCTGAGGCCGGGCAGGCCGGCACCGCTGCCGACATCCAGCACGTGCAGTGCCCGGCCGGTAGCGTGCCGTCGCAGCGGCGGCACGGCGGCCAGGCTGTCGAGCAGGTGCTGGCCCAGCATGGCGGCCGGCTCGCGCACGGCGGTCAGGTTGTAGACCTGGGTCCAGCGGGCGATCAGGTCCAGGTGCTGTAGCAGCTGCCGGCGTTGCGGCGGGCCCAGGTTGTCGAGGTTCAGGGCTTGCAAGCCGGCGTCGAGGGCGGCAGCCAGCGGATGCGGATCGGGCGAAGTCATGCCGGGGTCAGCGGGGAGTCGATGCGGCCGAAGCCGGCGAAGCGCCCCTTCTTCAGGTGCACGAGCAGCAGGGAGATGGCGGCCGGCGTGACGCCGGCGAGGCGCGCGGCCTGGCCCAGGGTGGTCGGGCGGTGGCGGCTCAGCTTTTGCCGCACCTCGTGGCTGAGGGCGGTGACGCTGGCGTAGTCCAGATCGGCAGGCAGTGGCAGGTGCTCGTAGTGCGCGGCGCGCTCGACCTCCGCGTTCTGCTTGTCGATGTAGCCGGCGTACTTCACCGCGATCTCGACCTGCTCGATCACCGCATCGGCCAGGCTGGAGCCCAGCTGGGCGCGCAAGGTTTCACGTGAAACCTGCGGTGCGACTTGCTCGTTTGCCACCGCGGCCGAGGCGGCTTGCGTTTGTGCACTGCGCTCGATCTCGGCCACCTTGTCGAAGTCGACGCCCGGCCGGCGCAGCAGGTCCAGCAGGCTGTGCTCATGCTCCAGGGCCTTGCCCAGCAGGCGCTCGGCCTCGGCAGCGGGCAGCACGCCGGGGTGCACCCAGCTTCGCTTCAGGCGCTCGGTTTCACGTGAAACCGCGTCGCGCTTGCGCGCATAGGCCGTCCAGCGGACCTCGTCGACCAGGCCCAGCCGCCAGCCCAGCTCGGTCAGCCGGGCGTCGGCGTTGTCTTCGCGCAGTTGCAGGCGGAACTCCGCCCGGCTGGTGAACATGCGGTAGGGCTCGGTCACGCCCTGGGTGATCAGGTCGTCGACCAGCACGCCGAGGTAGGCCTGTTCGCGCCCCAGCGTCAGCGGCGCTTGGCCTTGGGCCTGCAGCGCGGCATTGGCCCCGGCGTACAGGCCCTGGGCGGCGGCCTCCTCGTAGCCGGTCGTGCCATTGATCTGGCCGGCGAAGAAGAGCCCGGCGATCTGCTGCGTCTCGAAGCTGGGCTTCAGGCTGCGCGGATCGAAGTAGTCGTACTCGATGGCATAGCCCGGCCGCAGGATGTGCGCATCCTCCAGCCCGGGGATGGAATGCACCGCGGCCAACTGGATGTCGTAGGGCAGGGAGGTCGAGATGCCATTGGGGTAGACCTCGTGGGTGTCCAGGCCCTCCGGCTCCAGGAAGATCTGGTGGCTGTCCTTGTCGGCAAAGCGGTTGACCTTGTCCTCGATCGAGGGGCAGTAGCGCGGGCCCACGCCCTCGATCACGCCGGTGAACATGGGGCTGCGGTCGAAGCCGCTGCGGATGATGGCGTGCGTCTCGGCCGTGGTGTGCGTGATCCAGCAGGAGACCTGCCGCGGATGCTGCTCGGCCCGGCCCAGGAAGCTGAACACCGGCATCGGCGTGGTGGCCGGCGTGCCGTCGGCGCCGGGCAGGCCGTCGCCGGGCTGCTCGGTGAGGCGGCGGTAGTCGATGCTCCGGCCGTCCAGCCGCGGCGGCGTGCCGGTCTTCAGCCGGCCGCGCGGCAGTTGCAGCTCGCGCAGGCGGGCCGCCAGGCTGAGGGCCGGGGCATCGCCGGCCCGGCCGCCCTGGTGGTTTTCCAGGCCCACATGGATGCGGCCGTCGAGGAAGGTGCCGGCGGTCAGCACCACCGTCCTGGCGCGAAAGGCCAGGCCGATGGCGGTGACCGCGCCGACCACGCGCTCCTGCCGACCATCGCTTTCCACCAGCAGGTCATCGACCGCCTGCTGGAAGAGCCACAGATTGGGCTGGTTCTCCAGCCGGTGGCGGATCGCGGCCTTGTAGCGGATGCGGTCGGCCTGGGCCCGGGTGGCGCGCACCGCCGGGCCCTTGGAGCCGTTCAGGATGCGGAAGTGGATGCCGGCCTCGTCGGTGGCCGCGGCCATGGCGCCGCCGAGCGCATCGACCTCCTTGACCAGATGGCCCTTGCCGATGCCGCCGATCGAGGGGTTGCAGCTCATCTGCCCCAGGGTCTCGATGTTGTGGCTGAGCAGCAGGGTGGCCGCACCCATGCGCGCGGCGGCCAGCGCGGCTTCGGTGCCGGCATGGCCGCCGCCGATCACGATCACGTCGAAGAGGGAAGGGGTGCGCATCGCGGCGACTCCATGGACAACAAGAAAAGCGCCGCGGCGGGGCCGGGGCGCTTGATGCCGCAATTTTAGGCAGTCCCGCGGGGTGCGTCACCCGATGGCGCCGGCGCTGCGCCGGACGGCCGGCCGCGCGCGGCCCGCATGCCACACTGAGCCCATGGATTGCCGCCCGCACTGCGCCGCCTGCTGCATCGCCCCCTCGATCGCCGGCCCGATTCCGGCCAGCGCCGGGGCGCCGGGCATGCCGCAGGGCAAGCCCGCCGGTATGCCCTGCACCCAGCTCGACCCAGCCGGCGCCTGCCGCCTGTTTGGCCGCCCGGAGCGGCCGGCAGTCTGCGGCTCCTTGCAGCCTTCGGTGGAGATGTGCGGCAGCAGCCGTGAACAGGCCCTGCGCTGGCTGGGCTGGCTGGAGGGCGCCACCGCGCCGGGCCATCCGCCCGCGGCCTGAAGCCTCTCGCCCCAACGCCGCCGCAGTGCATCGGCGCGATCGCGCCCGGCCTGGCCGAGCCTGCGGCCGGACCGGGTCCGGCAGGCGCCCGAGCCGAAAGCCGCCCGGCCTCAGGCGCTGGCGGCGGCTGGCGCTTCGCCCGGCGCCGAAGACCGGTCGGCCCGGCGCGCCGCACGCCGCGCGCGCCAGGCCCGTGCCCGCGGGCTGTCCCAGGCCTTGTCGAAGAAGTAATGGGCCACGGTGTTGACGAGCGGCTCGACCAGGGTGATCGCGCCGGCGATCGTGACGCTGCCCGTGAGCGCGTAGCTCACGCCGAAGGCGATGCCGAGGTGCATGACGCCGAAGCTTGCGGATTTGGCCATGGGGAGGACTCCGGTCTCATCAAGAATGATTCTTGTTGAGCATGGTAGGCAGCCCGGCCGCTGCCGGCCAATCGGGCGGCTTGATCGCCGCGATAAGCGGCCATGCCGTCCTCAGCGGTTGCCGCCGCTCACTGCACCGCCGCCCGCCGCAGCCGGGCGGCCAGCCAGGCCAGGGCGGCCAGGGTCAGCCCGGCCGAGACGGCCAGCGGCAGCAGCAGCTCCAGCGGCCCCAGGGCCTCGCCGCGCAGCACCCGGTTCATCAGCACATGCTGGGCCAGGGCCGGCACGGCGAGCTGCCAGGCCGACTCGCCCCCCTCGTTGAACAGCGAGACCAGCGGCAGCAGCGACACCGCCAGGATCAGCACCGCATTGCTGGCCTGGGCTTCCTTGACCGTCTTGCAGCCGATGGCCACCGCCATCATCAGGGCCGACAGGCTGGCCGCCAGCGGCAGCAGCAGCACCAGCAGCAGGGCGGCTTCGCGCTCGCCGAACTGGAAGAGGGCGCGCAGGCTGTCGCTGCGGATCAGGGCCTGGGCCGGCAGGAAGCTCAGCACCGACAGCAGCGCGATCAGCATGGCCACCGCCGCGACCGCGCCCCACTTGCCCAGCACCAGGGCCAGCGGCGAGGCCGGCGTGGCCAGCAGGGCCTCGAGCGAGCCGCGCTCGCGTTCGCCGGCGGTGGTGTCCAGCGCCGCGCCGAGCGCGCCGTAGAGCACGGCCATGATCACGAAGAAGGGCAGGATGCCGGTCACCGGCCCGCTGCGGCTGCGGGCGCTGGAGACGTCGTGCTCCTCGATCTCGGCCGGCGCCAGCAGGCTGGGGCTGACGCCGCGCAGCGCCAGGGCCAGGGTGGCGCGCTCGCGGGTGTAGCCCTCGACCAGGCGGCTCAGGCGGCCCAGGGCGGCGCCGCTGGCGCGCTGGCTGCTGTCGAACAGCAGGATGTAGACCGGCCGGCCGCCCTGCTGGCTGAGGGCCTCGGCGCCCTCGGGAATGACGAGCACCGGCTCGTTCAGGGTCTGGTCGCGCAGGCGCTGCTCGGCATCGGCGGGCGCTTCCACCGCCTCCAGGCCCTGCCGCGCCAGATGGTTGGCCAGGCCCGGCGCATGGGCCAGGCCGAGCACCTGCACCTCGCGCCGCTCGCCCGCGCTCTCCAGCGAAGCCACCATGCTCGACAGGGCGAACAGCGCCAGCGGCCCCATCAGCACCGCGCTGAGCAGCACGGTCATCAGGGTGCGGCGGTCGCGCAGCGCATCGAACCACTCCTTGCGGAAGACCGCCCAGGCGCCGCGCAGGCGGGCCGAGGGGGCAGGGGCTGGATTAAGGCGGGTAGGCATGTCGCGGGAGGGTGTGCGCTCACATCACAGGGGACGGGTCAGGGTCGGCATGCCGTCCTGCTGCACCTCGCCGAAGGCCAGGCGGACGAAGGCCTCCTCGAAATCCGCCTCGCCCGCCACCGCGCACAGCGTGGCCACGCTGCCGCGCGCCACGGTGCGGCCGCGGGCGACGATGACGATCTCGTCGCAAAGCTGGGCCACTTCGCTCATCACATGGCTGGACAGCACGATGCACTTGCCGCCGCCCGCCGGGCTGGCCAGGTGGCGCAGGGTCGCGCGCAACTGGCGGGTGGCGATCACGTCCAGGCCATTGGTCGGCTCGTCCAGCAGCAGGTTGGGCGGATCGTGGATCAGCGCGCGGGCCAGCGCGGTCTTCATCCGCTCGCCCTGGCTGAAGCCCTCGGTGCGGCGGTCGAGCAGCGGGCCCAGGCCCAGGGTCTCGCCCAGCTCCTCGATGCGCTGCGCCGCGGCCACCGGGCCCAGGCCCTGCAGCGCGGCGTAGTAGGCGATGTTCTCGCGCGCGCTCAGCCGGGGGTAGAGGCCGCGCGGGTCGCCGAGCACGCCGAGCCGGGCCCGCGCGACGCCGGCCTCGGCCTGCACCTCGCGGCCGTCGATCAGCACCCGGCCGGCATCGGGCGCGATCAGGCCGGCCATCATCCGCATCGTCGTGGTCTTGCCGGCCCCGTTGGGGCCCAGCAGGCCGGTGATGCGGCCGTCTTCGGCGCGGAAGCTGACCTCGCGCACGCCGACCACCGGCGCGTCGACCCCGCCCGGGCCGCCGAAACGCCGCCACCACGGCCGGCGCGGCCCTGCCGCATAGCGTTTGGCCAGGCCCTCGACGACGATCATGGCGCAGCGGCGCCGGGCTGCGGCGGCAGGAAGACGGGCGGGCGTGGCATCGCGGCCAGGCAGTCGGCCGCCCGGCTCAGGGCCGGACCGAGGGCGTCGGCTTCATCCTGCGCATCGATGAAGCGGTGCAGCAGCGGCCGCGCGCAGCCGGTGCCCAGCACGCCGTGGCCATGGTGCGGCGCGACGAGGTGCCGCACCTTGGGCCCCAGGGCCTCGGCGGCCCGCGCCGCATGGCGCGGCGGCGTCACCGGGTCGGCGCCGCCGCTGAGCATCAGCACCGGCACGGGGCTGGGGCGTAGCGACCCGGCCTCGGGCGACAGCTCGGCCCGGGGCCAGTCGGGACAGACGCTGCGGTAGGGCTCGGCCGCCTCGGCCGCCGGGCCGCGCGGGAAGTCCTCGGAGCAGATCACCGCGAAATGCGGCCCCTCGGCCAGGCCGCCGTTGCGGCCCCCGAGCGCGGCGCCGTGCATCGAGGCCAGGCCGAGCAGGGCCTCGAAGCGGCCGGCCGCTGCCTCGCTCAGGGCATGCGGCAGGCCGGCGGCGGCGAGCGGGCTGTAGAGCGTGGCGCGCAGCAGGCTGCGCAGCGCCTCGGGCGGCGGCGACCAGGTCTGGCTGCGGCCGTCGAGCGGGTCGCGCACGCTCACGCCGGTCGGCGGCTGGCGCAGCAGGGCTGCGGTCTGCGCGCGCAGCGCGGGCAGGCGGCGGCTGCAGGCGGCGTCCTGTTCGCAGGCACGCAGGCTGGCGTCCAGCGCGGCCTCGCCGTCGGCCGCCTGGCTGTAGGGCAGGCCCTGGTCGGGCGGCGTGACGCCGTCCAGCACCGCCCGCCGCACCTGCCCGGGGTGGCGCTGCAGGTAGTCCAGCACGGCCCGGGTGCCGTAGGACACGCCGACCAGGTTGAGCTGGTCCAGGCCCAGGGCGATCCGCACCGCCTCCACATCGTCGGTGGCCGAGGCGGTGGCATAGAAGCGCGGGTCGCCGTGCGGCAGGCTGGCCCAGCCGGCGATGCAGGCGCGCAGCCGCGGCAACTGGGCCAGGGGGTCGAAGCGCTCGCTCAGCGGCGGGGCTGCGGCGCCGGGCGGCGTCTCCGGGCAGCGCAGCGGCGAGGAACGGCCGGTGCCGCGCGCATCGATGAAGATCAGGTCGCGCCGCGTGTTCAGCCGGGCCAGCAGGGGCTGGACCTGGGGGGCGAGGCCGATCGCGCTCTGGCCCGGTCCGCCCGCGAAGAACAGCACCGGGTCGGGCAGCTTGCGCCGCGCCGTGGCCGGCAGCACGGCCAGGTGGAGGCTGATCGAGGGGCCGTCCGGGCGCCGGGTGTCCAGCGGGCGGCGCAGCTCGCCGCACAGCACCTCGGTGGCCAGGCCCGGGATCCGGCAGGGCTTGAGCGCAAGCGGTTCGGCCGCCTGCGCCGGACCGGACGAGAGCAGGGCGAGGAGCCCGGCGAGCGATCCGGCCCGCAGCCAGGTGGCGGCGGCGGAGACGGCAGGACAGGGGCGCGGCGGCATCGCGCGAATTCTGGGTGTTGCCGCCTTGCCCGTGTCAGCGGGTCGGCCACCGCCGGGGCAGGGAAAGCCTCCCGATCCGCCCGGCGGCCCGTCCGCTCAACGCAGCCAGGCGTCCCAGCCGGTCTTGAGGATCAGGCCGCCGACTACCACCAGGAACATGCCGCGCACAAAGCCCGCGCCATGCCGCAGCGCCAGTCGCGTGCCCAGCAGGCTGCCGGCGACATTGGCCACCGCCATGGCCAGCGCCCAGCCCCACCACACATGGCCGGTTGCCGCGAACAGCGTCAGGGCCGAGGCATTCGCCGCGCAGTTCAGCAGCTTGGCCGAGGCCGAGGCATTCAGGAAGTCGTAGCCCAGCAGGCGCACCAGCAGGAAGACGAAGAAGCTGCCGGTACCCGGGCCGAAGAAGCCGTCGTAGAAGCCGATGGCCAGGCCGATCAGGCTGGCCACCGCCGCCTCGCGGCGCCCCTGCCAGCGCGGCCGGTGCTCGCGGCCCAGGTCCTTGCGCATCAGGGTGTAGACCAGCAGGCCCAGCAGCAGCAGGGGCAGGGCCTTGCGCAGCCAACTGCCGTCGATCTGCGTCACGCACCATGCACCGGACAGGCTGCCCAGCAGGGTGGCGGCCGCCGCAGGCAGCAGGGTCGACCAGGGCAGTTGCACGCGCCGCGCGTACTGGGCGGTGGACCAGGCCGTGCCCCAGATCGCCGCGCCCTTGTTGGTGCCGAAGAGCGTGGCCGGCGCGGCCTGCGGAAACACGCTGAACAGGGCCGGCACCAGGATCAGGCCGCCGCCGCCGACGATGGCATCGACGAAGCCGGCCGCCAGGGCCGCGGCAATCAGGATCGGGGCATCGAACATGCGGACAGGCGGGGGGCGGGGGGCGCGTAGAGCCGCCGAGTGTCGCCGGACCGGAAAACAAAAAAGCACCGAGGGTGCCGGTGCTTTCTCGTCAGCCGCCCTGTGGATGGGCGGCTGGGGGTGCGCGGTCTGGGCCGTCATCACCGGGTCGCAGGGTTGCGACTGTTTGTGTCTCCTCGATCCCCCGCTGGGCGGTTTGCGCCGCCGCGAGTGCGCGCACTGTAGGAGCGAGGAGGGTCGCCGCCGACCGGGTCTAACCCTGATCTGACGGCGACCGCGGCCCGACCGCAGTCGCTGGCCGGATTACTTGCCCGGGCCGGGGTTGGCCTTCAGCCAAGCGGCCATCTCTTCGGGCGAGATGTAGCCGTCCTTGTTGGTGTCGATCTTGGTCCAGTCACGACCGGTTTCCTTGCCCTGGGCCATCACGCCGGCGGCAAAGGTCAGGGACATGAGCAGGGCGAGCGTCGTCTTCAGCATGGGGTCTCCTCGTTGGGTTGAATCGCGGCGTCCTGGGGACACTCGAGAGCGCAAGCGGTCCGGCAAGCCGTTCCACCGCACCTTCGGAGACTAGAAGTCTCAGGACATGTCCACAAGCGCAGCAGCCCGAGGATCGCAGAAATCCGGGACAAGTTCCCGGCGCGCGCCGGGAACGCCATGACCCAGGGTTGCCCCGGATGCGGGCCTTGGCGAAGCCCCCGCTCTCGCCCCCGAAACAACACTTTGTGCGCCTTGCAAGCGCAGATCGCTCGCCCAAACGGTGCAGTTGCTCCAATAATGCGACGGCTTGGATTGGGCGCCCTCTCTTCTCCCCTCTCACAACGGCGTGGCGGTCTCGACAGGTCATAGCTCCATCACAGGCTCGAGGGGTACCGACTGGTACCGAGATGATTGTTTGAAGTTGGTTGAAAGGCGCTCTCCATGGGCAACAAGCTTTACGTAGGCAATCTGGCCTACTCGGTGCGCGACGAGGAACTCCTCGAAGCGTTCTCGCAATTTGGTTCGGTGACCTCCGCCAAGGTCATGATGGATCGCGACACCGGTCGCTCCAAGGGTTTCGGTTTTGTCGAGATGGGCAGCGATGCCGAAGCTCAATCGGCCGTCCAGGGCATGAACGGTCAGCCGCTGTCGGGTCGCCCGCTGGTGGTCAACGAAGCCCGTCCCCGCGAAGAGCGTCCCAGCGGTTTCCGCGGCCCCTACGGCGGCGGCGGTTTCAACCGCGGCCCGCGTGAAGGCGGCGGCGGTGGCGGCGGCTACGGTGGTGGTGGTGGCGGCGGTTACGGCGGTGGCGGTGGCGGCGGTGGTTATGGCGGCGGCGGCCGTGGCGAAGGCGGCGGCGGTGGTGGCCGTGGCGGCTACGGCGGCGGTGGCGGTGGCTACGGCGGCGGTGGCCGCGGTGAAGGCGGCGGCGGTGGCCGCGGCGGCTACGGTGGCGGCGGCGGTGGCCGTGGCGGCTACGGTGGTGGCGGCGGCGGTTACTGATCGCATGCCCCGGGGCCTGCGCGACTAGCGCCCGGCCCCGACACGCAAGACAACGGCGGCTTCGGCCGCCGTTTTGCATGGGCGATCGGCGCCCGGCAGATGCGGCGTCTGCCCCTTCGGCCTCAGTCGGCCTGGCGCGGCTTGCGACCGCGGCCGGCGAGCAGGCGGTCGAACAGCGGATTCGGCAGCAGACGCAGCAGCTTGGCCACCACGCCCATGGGCCGGGGGATGACCCGGTAGCTGTCGCCCCGGGCGATGGCCCGGAAGGCCTGCTCCGCAAAGGCCTCGGCCGATATCAGGAAGGGCATGCCGTAAGGGTTACGCGCCGTCAGCGGCGTGGCCACATAGCCCGGCACCAGGGTCACCACCTGCACGCCCTGGCCGCGGCATTCGCCGCGCAGGCTTTCCAGATAGGCGACCACGCCAGCCTTGCTGGCGCAGTAGGCGCCATGGCCGGGCAGGCCGCGGATGGCGGCCACGCTGGCCACACCGACGAGGCGGCCACTTCCGCGCGCCCGCATCGGCCCGAGGAAGGGCTGGAAGCTTGCGGCCACGCCGAGCAGATTGGTCTCCAGCGTGGCACGGAAGACGGCCAGGTCGGCCGCGATGGCCGTGTCGACCCCGACGCTGATGCCGGCATTGGCGATCACCACATCCGGCAGGCCGAGCTGCGCCAGGCAGGCCTGGCCGGCCGCAAGCACGCTGGCTTCCTGCCGCACATCGGCCGCGAAGGCGGCCCAGTCGCCGGTCGCCCAGCCCTCGGCCTGGCACCAGGCCTCGATGGCCTCGACCCGGCGGGCCATCAGGGCCAGCCGCCAGCCGGCGGCATGGAAGCGCCGCGCCAGGGCCTGGCCGATGCCGCTGGAGGCCCCGGTGATGCAGACCAGCGGGCGGGCGTCGTGCGCCGGGCTCATGGCAGGGCGGCCGACGCCGGTGCCTCGGCCTGGGCGGCCGGCGCCAGCCGGCCGGGATCGCCCGGCGCCAGGAAGCGACCGCGCACGCCCCCGCCCAGCACCGCCACCTGCTGGGCATGGTCGTAGTCCAGGGTGCCGGCCTGCACCTCGCTGCGCCGGTCGCGGAAGGTCACGGGCAGGCGGCTGCGCAGGGTCTTTCGGTCGGGAAAGACCTCCAGCTCCTCGCCGAGGAACTCCAGGCGGCCCGGGTCCGCGTCTCCGGCCGCGCCATCCGGCGAGAGTGTGCGCTCACGTTGAATCAGCACCTTGCCCTTCATGCGCAGTTCGCTGCCGTCTTGCAGGCCCCAGCCCTGCTCGGCCCGGCCGCGCAGCAACTGGCCCTCGCCCTCGAAGCCGAGCAGGCGGATCGCGTCGATCTCGACCGTCCGGGTGTCGGGGAAATGCCGCAATTCCTCGCCGGACAGGCGGGTCTGCAGCCGGCCGTCGGGGGCATAGGCGCTCATCGCGAAGCGCTGCATGGTGTAGTCGGGCTCATGCCGCAGGGCGCGCGCGGGCTCGGCCGCCTCGGGGTCGGGCGTGCTGCGGACCAGCCACCAGCTCAGGCCGGCGAGCAGGGCCATCAGCACCACCGGCAGCGAGCCGAGCAGGGCCTCCCAGGCGCGGGCATAGAGCCGCAGCGGCCAGGGGCCGGCCGGGCCGGGCCGGGCTTCACGCCGGCGCAGCGGGGCCAGGGGACGCAGCTCGGCGAAGGGGGCCTCGTCGGCTTCGTCGCCGAGCGGCAGATCGGGCGGCGCGGCCTCGCCGCCGCGCGGCGGGTTCATCGGGCGCTTCCGTCCAGCGTGCCCAAATGGCCCTGCAGCAGCCCGGCATAGCGGCCGGCGGCCATCAGCAGCAGGTCGCAGAGCTCGCGCGCCGCCCCCTGGCCGCCCGCCGCCGCGGTGATGTGGTGTACGGCCGCGCGCACCTCGGCATGGGCGCCGGGCGGGCAGGCGGCGAAGCCGGCGCGCAGCAGCAGGGGCAGGTCGGGCCAGTCGTCGCCGATGGCGGCGACTTCGGACCAGTCCAGGCCCAGGCGGCCGAGCAGGGCCTCGGCCGCCGCCAGCTTGTCACCGGCGCCGTAGACGGCGTGTTGCAGACCCAGGTCGGCGACCCGGCGCCGCACGGCGGCGGAGTCGCGCCCGGTCACGATCAGCGGCTCGATGCCGCCGCGCGCCAGCAGCTTCAGGCCATGGCCGTCGAGCACCGAGAAGGGCTTGATCGTCTCGCCCTCGGCCGCGATCCAGACGCTGCCGTCGGTCAGCACGCCGTCCACATCGAAGAGGGCCGCACGCAGCGTGCCGGCCGGGCCCTGGGCCGCCAGCAGCAGCTCGGGCGCAAAGCGCAGGGTGGGGCGAAGCGGGCGGGGCAGGGTGGACATGGACAGCTCAGGGTAGGCGCCGGCCTCAGATGACCTTGGCGCGCATCAGGTCGTTGGTGTTGATCGCGCCGACCAGCAGGCCGCCGCCATCGACGACCAGCAGGCTGGTGATGCGGTGCGCCTCCATCAGCCCGGCCGCCTCGACCGCAAGCGCATCGTCGCGGATGCTGCGCGGCGCGTCATGCATGAGCTGCTCGGCCCGGTGGCCGCGCCAGTCGCCGCCCTTCTCGATCAGGCGACGCAGGTCGCCGTCGGTGAAGACGCCCCGCGGCCTTCCGTCGGCATCGACCACGGCGGTGAAGCCCAGGCCCTTGGCGCTCATCTCGCGCAGCATGGTGGTGAAGGGCGTGTCCGGCGCCACGCGCGGCACGGCCTCGCCGGCGCGCATCAGGTCGCGCACATGCAGCAGCAGCTTGCGGCCCAGGGCGCCGCCGGGATGGGAGCGGGCGAAGTCCTCCTCGCGGAAGCCTCGCGCCTCCAGCAGGGCGACGGCCAGGGCATCGCCCAGGGCGATCTGCACGGTGGTGCTGGCCGTGGGCGCCAGGTTCAGCGGGCAGGCCTCCTGCTCGACCGCGGTCGACAGGGCGGTGCTGGCATGGCGGGCCAGGGTCGAATCGGGCCGGCCGCTCATCGCGATCAGGGGCACGCCCTGGCGCTTGAGCACGGGCAGGATCACGTTCAGTTCGTCGCTTTCGCCGGAGTTGCTGATCGCGATCACCACATCGGCGGCCGTGACCATGCCCAGGTCGCCATGGCTGGCCTCGGCCGGGTGCACGAACAGGGCCGGCGTGCCGGTGGAAGCCAGGGTCGCGGCGATCTTGCGGCCGACATGGCCGCTCTTGCCCATGCCCATCACCACCACCCGGCCGCGGCAGGCCAGCACGGTGGCCACTGCGGCGGCGAAGGCGCCGGCCTGCGGGGCCTGGCCGAGCCCGGCTTGCAGCTTCAGCAGGGCCTGGGCCTCGATGCCCAGCGCGCGCATGCCGGCCTGGACGGCGCGCTCGCCGGCGGCGGGGCAATCTCCGGCGCGTGCCTCATCGTTCGGTAGCATCGGCTCATTCTAGGTGGCGCCCTTCTTGCAAGCCGCTGCGGTCGGCCGCAGTGCGCTTCGCTTTCTTCCTTCCCTGTCGCGCCGGCTGCGCGGACCTGCTGAGCTGCATGGCCTCCACCCTCGACCTGACCCTGCTGTACCTGGTGGCCGCCGTGCTGGGCGTGGTCGCCTGCCGCCTGTTGAAGCTGCCGCCGATGCTGGGCTACCTGGCGGTGGGCGTGCTGATCGGGCCGAATGCGCTGGCCCTGGCCAAGGATTCGGCCGGCATCCGTTACCTGGCCGAATTCGGTGTCGTCTTCCTGATGTTCGTGATCGGGCTGGAATTCAACCGGCCCAAGCTGCGCGCGATGCGCACCCTGGTCTTCGGCCTGGGCCTGTCGCAGGTCGGCCTGACCATGCTGGCCACCTTGATGCTCAATGCCAGTCTGGCCTGGGGCCTGGCCCTGCTGGGCCGAAGCTGGAGCCTGGGCTGGCCGCATGCCCTGGCCCTGGGGGCGGCGCTGGCCATGAGCTCCACCGCCATCCTCGTCAAACTGATGGCCGAACGCCTGGAGCTGGAGAGCGAGCACGGCAAGCGGGTGATGGGCGTGCTGCTCTTCCAGGACCTGGCCGTGGTGCCGCTGCTGGTGCTGATCCCGGCCCTGGGCGAGCTGCAACCCGACGGCGCCGAGGACCTGGCCCGCGCGCTCGGCCTGGCCGGCCTGAAGGCCGCCGTGCTGCTGGGCCTGCTGCTGGTCGGCGGGCCGCGTGTGATGCGCTGGTGGCTGACGATGGTCGCCCGCCGCCGCAGCGAAGAGCTGTTCGTGCTGAACCTGCTGCTCGTCACCCTGGGCCTGGCCTGGCTGACCGAGCATGCCGGGCTCTCGCTGGCCCTGGGCGCCTTCGTCGCCGGCATGCTGATCGCCGAAACCGAATACAAGCACCAGGTGGAGACCGACATCCGGCCCTTCCACGACGTGCTGCTCGGCCTCTTCTTCATCACCATCGGCATGAAGCTGGACTGGCGGGTGGTGACCGAGCACTGGGCCATCGTCGCGCTGCTGACCACGCTGCCGGTGCTCTTCAAGTTCGGCCTGGTGACCCTGCTGGCGCGGGCCTTCGGCGCCCCGTCCGGCACCGCGCTGCGCACCGGCCTCTACCTGGCCCAGGCCGGCGAGTTCGGCTTCGTGCTGCTGGCCCTGGCGGCCGAGGCCGGCCTGATGCCGGCGCGGCTGGAAAGCCCGGTGCTCGCGGCCATGGTGCTGTCCATGCTGGCCACGCCGCTGATCGTGCAGCGCAGCGACCGCATCGTGATGAAGCTGGCCGCCAGCGACTGGCTGATGCAGTCGGTGCAGCTCACCACCATCGCCAAGCGCTCGATCCGCACCGAGGCCCACGTGATCATCTGCGGCTACGGCCGCAGCGGCCAAAACCTGGCGCGCATGCTCGACAGCGAATCCATCCCCTACATGGCGCTGGACCTGGACCCCGACCGCGTCCGCCAGGCCGCCGCCGCCGGCCAGAGCGTGGTCTTCGGCGATGCGGCCCGGCTCCAGAGCCTGATGGCCGCCGGCCTCGCGCGGGCCACGGCCGTGGTCGTCAGCTACCACGACAGCGCCTCGGCCCTGCGCATCCTGCAGCTCGTGCGCGAGCATGCGCCGCGCGTGCCGGTGGTCGTTCGCACCATCGACGACACCGATCTGGAGAAGCTGCGCGCCGCCGGCGCGACCGAGGTCGTGCCCGAGGCCATCGAAGGCTCGCTGATGATGGCCTCGCAGGTGCTGGCCCTGGTCGGCGTGCCGGTGCGCCGCGTGCTGCGCCTGGTACAGGCCCAGCGCGAGGCGCGCTACGGCCTGCTGCGCGGCTGGTTCCACGGCGCCGACGACGACAGCAGCGAGGACCAGGGCCAGGTCCGCCTCGCCACCGTCAGCCTGCCGCTGGCCAGCCGCCTGGCCGGCCAGCCGCTGGAAGCCGCCGGCCTGGCCGTGCTGGGCGTGTCCATCGTTTCCATCCGCCGCCAGGGAGGCGCGGTGCTGCGGCCGCAAGAGGATCTGCAATTCGGCGGCGGCGACACCCTGGTGCTCTCCGGCCGGCCCGAGGCCCTGGCCCTGGCCGAGGAGAAGCTCTCCAAGGCCTGAGCCTGCTCCCTGTCCTGCCGCGCGCCGCGCGGCTACTTTCTCCACCCCAGCCCGCCATGGACGACCGCGACCTGATCCGCCAGACCCTCCGCACCGTGCCCGACTGGCCCGTGCCGGGCGTGCAGTTCCGCGACATCACGCCGCTGCTGCAGAACCCGCGCGTCTTCCGCGTGCTGATCGACCAGTTCGTGCACCGCTACTTCGATGCGCGGCCGGACGCGATCGCCGGCATCGACGCGCGTGGCTTCATCCTCGGCGCGGTGCTGGCCTATGAGCTCAACATCGGCTTCGTGCCCATCCGCAAGAAGGGCAAGCTGCCTTTCGACACGGTCGAGGAGTCCTATGCGCTCGAATACGGCGAGGCCACCGTCGAGCTGCACACCGATGCCGTCAAGCCCGGCGACCGGGTCGTGCTGGTCGACGACCTGATCGCCACCGGCGGCACCATGCTGGCCGGCAAGAAACTGCTGGAGCGCCTGGGCGCCACCGTGATCGAGGGCGCGGCCATCGTCGACCTGCCCGAGCTGGGCGGCAGCACGCGGCTGCGCGCTGAAGGCCTGGCCCTGCACACCCTCGTCAGCTTCGACGGGCACTGAGGCCCGCCGCGGCTCACCAGTACTGCCAGGCGCCCTGCTGGATCACCCAGAGGCCGAGCACGCCATTGGTCACCGCATGGGCGACCACGGCCGTCCACAGCTTGCCGGTCTGGCGGTAGAGCAGCGCATAGGCCAGGCCGGCCAGCACGGCCGCCAGCCATTCGGTGTGGGCCAGGGTGAAGACGCCGGTCGACAGCAGCACCGCCCGCGCGCCGACCGTGCGCACCTCGACATGCAGGAAGTCGGCGCGCTCGATCCAGCGCATCAGGTAGCCGCGCCAGAACAGCTCCTCCATCAGCGGCACCACCAGGGCCGCGCCGGCCCAGCGCAGGGCGATCAGCTCCCATTGCAGCCGGCCCTCGGCATCGTGGGCGCGGAAGCCGGCGCTGGGCTCGCCAAGCCGCATCCACGGCTCGTTCAGGCCGATCCACAGGCCGAAGACCGCCAGGCCCACCGCCACCGCCAGGCCCCAGTCGCCTGCGGCCATGCGGGCAGCCGGGCCGCGCAGCTCGCTGTAATGACGCCAGCCCCAGGCCAGCAGCAGCGCGGCCAGGCCGGCCTGAAGGCCGTAGAGCAGGCCGCTGACGGTGGCCACCGGCAGGCCGGCGACCAGGCCCTCCTCGGGCAACTGGCCGCGCAGGGCCAGCACGAGCATGAAAGCCGCGAAGGGCAGGATGCGGACGCGCGCTTCGGGCGAAAGGGGCAGGGCCATGGGCGGAGGAGGGCGGGGGACGCGGGAAGGCCTCAGTCTGCCAGCCCCGCGTGCGGGCCCGGTGACGCGCAGCTTTCTACCTGCAAGCCGATGCGCTCGCCCAGGCGCGCCGGGCCGGCGGCCGGCCCGGCGCCCAGGCGCCGCAGGCGGAAGACGGGAAGGTCTGCCGCAGCGCTTTCGCATACGGCCGCGGCGGCTGCGTCCGCCTCGAAGACGGCGACCAGCTCGCCCTGGGCCAGGGCTGCGTGCAGGGCCGCCTCGTCGCGCAGGCGGTCGTCGATGCGGCGGCCGTCCAGGGCGCCGGCCAGGCGCAGCAGTCGGCCCAGCAGCGGACGCGCCAGCGCCGCTTCATCGACCAGGCAGCGCACCGGCCGCGGCCCCAGGGCCTGCAAGAGCAGGGGGCCGAGCGGGCCCAGCGCCGGGACACGCAGCAGGGCCGGGCCGGTGGCTGGCAGTGCCTCCGCGCCCTCCACCCGCAGGCGGTGGACCGGCCGGGCCGCGACCAGCACCGCCAGGCGCAGCAGGTAGTCGGGCACGCAGACGAAGACCGCGCCCGCCACCAGCGCATTGAGCAGCGCCGTCGCCAGGATCAGCTCCTGCAAGCTGGCCCCCGCCGCCAGCAGGGCGCCGGCCAACAGGCTGCTGGCCACCATGAACAGGGCATTGAGGATGTTGTTGGCCGCGATGATCCGCGCCCGGTGGCTGGGCGGCGAGCGCAACTGGATCAGGGCATACATGGGCACGCTGTAGAGGCCGGTGGCCGCTGCGAGCAGGGCCAGGTCGGCCAGCACGCGCCAGCCGCCGGGCGTCGCCAGGAAGCCCGCCACATCCCGCAGCGGGCCGGGGCCGGGGGCGAAGCCGCGCGTGGCCAGGTAAAGGTCGATGCCGAAGACGCTCATGCCGATCGCGCCCAGCGGCACCAGGCCGATCTCCACCTGCTTGCGGCTCAGTTGCTCGCAGAGCAGGGCGCCCAGGCCGATGCCCACCGAGAACACCGCCAGCAGCAGCGAGGCCACGCCGGCATCGCCGCGCAGCACCTCCTTGGCCAGGGCCGGGAACTGGCTGAGCAGCACCGCGCCGTAGAACCACATCCAGGAGATGCCGAGCAGGGAGCGGAAGACCACTGCATCGCCGCGCGCCTGCTGCAGATTGCGCCAGGTCTCGCTCAGCGGGTTCCAGCGGATCCGCAGTCCCGGGTCGGCGGCCGGCGAGGACGGCACCCGCTGCGCGCTCCAGCGGCCCAGGGCCGCCACGACCAGGCAGGCCCCGGCCACCGCCAGCGGCCCCTGCGGGCCGTCGATCAGCAGGCCGCCGGCCAGGTTGCCGAGCAGGATGGCGACGAAGGTGCCCATCTCGACCATGCCGTTGCCGCCGGTCAGCTCCGCCGGGCTCAGGTGCTGCGGCAGGTAGGCGAACTTGACCGGCCCGAACAGCGTGGACTGCAAGCCCATCAGGAAGATGCAGGCCAGCAGCAGCGGCAACTGCTCGGCCAGCAGGCCCCAGGCGGCCAGGGCCATGATGAGCAGCTCCAGGTCCTTGGTCCGGCGCATCAGCGCGGCCTTCTCGTACTTGTCGGCCAACTGGCCGCTGCTTGCCGAGAACAGCACGAAGGGCAGGATGAAGAGCGCGCCGATCACCAGCCCGGCCATCGCCGGCGGCAGCCAGGCGACCTGCACCTGGTAGGTCACCAGCACGGTGAGCGCGAACTTGAACAGGTTGTCGTTCGCCGCTCCGGCGAACTGCGTCCAGAAGAAGGGCCCGAAGCGGCGCTGGCCCAGCAGGGCGAAGGGGTCGGTGAAGGCCACGGGGCGACTCCTTGCGGGCGGGGGGGCGGCGCCCGGCCTTACACCGCCCGGTGGTCCAGCACGTAGCTGGGCGTGTCGGTCTGCGCCAGGGCGGCGGCCAGCCAGGGCAGGCTGGACTTGAGCTCGTCGTGCAGGGTCCAGGGCGGATTGACCAGGAAGACGCCGCTGCCGGCCAGGCCGAAACCCTGCGCATCGGGCGCCTGCACGGTCAGCCGGGCATGCAGCCAGCCCAGGGGCTTGCCGCCGGCGCCGGCCTTGCCCAGGGCCTCGATGGCGGATTTCAGCCGCCGCGGCAGCTCGGCCGCCTCGACCCGCTGCACCTGCGGATACCAGACCAGGATCACCGTCTCCGGGAAGCGCTGCAGCGTCTCGCGCACGGCGGCCAGCACCTTGGGGTAGTCGCCGCGCGTCTCGTAGGACGGGTCCATCACCAGCACCGCGCGCCGCGAGGGCGGCGGCAGGTGGGCACGCGGCGCGGCGAAGCCGTCGGCCCGGTGCACCCGGGTCAGGCGGCGGTCGATCTGGTGGCGGGCCAGCGATTCGACATCGGTCGGATGCAGCTCATAGAGCATCAGCGGATCGTCCTCGCGCAGCAGCATGCGCGCGATCTCGGGCGAGCCGGGGTAGCGGCCCAGGCCGCCGCCGGGGTTGAAGGCCTGCAGCAGCTCCAGGTAGCGCTCGACCGCCTCGGGCGGCTTGTGCCGCGCCTTGTGCGCCAGCACGCGGTGGATGCCGAGCTCGGCCTCGCCCTTCTTGCGCGCCTCGGCGCTGCCCAGCGAATAGGCGCCGGCCCCGGCATGGCTGTCGATCAGGGTGTAGGGCCGCGGCTTCTGGTTCATGTACTGAAGCACCTGGACGAGCACCAGGTGCTTCAGCACATCGGCATGGTTGCCGGCGTGGAAGGCGTGTCGGTAGGCCAGCATGGTGGGAATCCGGACAAGGGGAGCGGGCCGCGCCGCCGGCCGCCCGCGGGCAGGCCCGGGCAGCCCGGCGGGAATCGGCAGGCTTCAGCCGCGCGGCTTGCGCAGCTCGGCGCAGGGGTCGGCCGGCCGGTCGAGGGCGGGGGTCGGCCAGAGCCGGTCGTAGCCCTCGGGCTGCGCGCCGTCGGCCGGCTGGCCGGCCGCCATGCGGACGGATTCGGCGCGGCCTTCGCGCGGCAGGTGCAAGGGCACGCCCAGACGCTGGTCGACGTGGTAGCTGCCGGCCACCAGCAGCACGACCCGGCCGGGCTCGCGCAGCCGGACGAGGGTGTCGGCCATCGCCAGGTCGCGGGCGATCTGGATGCGCGTCATGCCCGGCAACTGGGCGGCGGGCAGCAGGTCGCAGTGGTTGGCGCGCACATCGTCCTGCAGCCGGGCGCGCAGGCTGTCGGACACGCGGCCGTCGAGCGCGGCATCGCCCATGGCCTCGCGCATGCGGCTGCGCGGCAGGTTGGCGCCATGCACCGGCACGCCGGCCCGCACCGCGGCCATGACGATGCGGCCGTAGGCGGCCCAGGGCCAGCCGGCGTCGTTCCAGGCCAGGGCCTCGCGGACACGGGCCTCGTCGGCGTCGCGCGGCAGGCCGGCGCTGCTGCGGCCCGCCTCGGCCATTTCCAGCGCCACCGCGGCCAGCCGGCCCTGTGCGGCCAGGCGCTCGACCACGGCGGCCGAGAGCTGCTGGTGGGCCAGGGCATCGTGCTCCTCGCCCAGCAGCAGCCAGTCGGCCCGCGGCCAGTCGGGCGCAGACGGCAGCACGGTGGCCGAGACCGGACCGGCGGCCAACAGCAGGGCCAGGCCGGTCGCGCGAAGGAAGGACAGGGGGCTCGGGGCGTTCATCGGTGCTTGATCCGCACCGCGAGGAAAAGCTCCCGGATCGTGACCTGGCGCGGGCCGGGGACGATCTCGAAAGTCTCGCCGGCCGCGATCGTGCCCGGCTCGCGCACGGCCAAGTAGAAGCCGCAGGTGCCGGACTGCACCATCATCTTGGCGGCCTGCTTGAAGCCCATCACCGCCTCAAACTTGAAGCAGGGCTGGCGCGGCTCGCTCACCGCCAGCGCGCAGTCGGGAAAGCGCAGCAGGTCGCCGACGCAGGCCTCGGCCTCCAGCAGGCCGGTGATCGTCAGGTTCTCGCCCATCGCGCCATGCGGCAAGGCCTCGCCCCAGGCGGCGGCGCCGGCCTGGGCGCGCATGGTCTGCCACAGGAGGTAGTGCTCGGCCGGGTAGGCGTAGACGGCCTTGGACAGGCCGCCATGCACGGAGAGGTCGGCCTGCTCGTCGCCGCCCAGGCCCAGGGGCTGCACCGCCACCCGGCCCTCGACCGGCCGCTTGCGGATGCCGCTGAGCACGCTGCGGCCGCCGGCCAGCAGCAGCCGGGTGCTGGCGACGTTGACGCTCCGCAACTGCCCGGTGCTTGCCATCGTGCGGCCGTCGCGCTCAGTGGTGGCCGTGCAGCGTCTCGCCGGCTTTCAGCCGGTAGACCGTGCCGCAGTAGGCGCAGCGCGCCTCGCCGGTGGAGGCCACGTCCAGGTAGACGCGCGGATGGTTGCTCCACAGCGGCATCTTCGGATTGGGGCAGAAGACGACGCCCGGGCCGTGCAGCTCGGCCGCGCCGACTTCGACGACCGCCTTGGGCGTGCTGGAGGTGGCAGTGCTCATCGGGGCCTCTCGAACGATGGGGAGGGAAGGGTTGGGGCCGGCTTCAGACCGCAGTCAGCCACTCGGCGTACTTCGGGTTGCGGCCGTTCACGATGTCGAAGAAGGCGCTCTGGATCTTCTCGGTGATGGGGCCGCGGCTGCCGATGCCGATGTCCAGGCGGTCCAGCTCGCGGATCGGCGTCACTTCGGCGGCGGTGCCGGTGAAGAAGGCCTCGTCGGCGATGTAGACCTCGTCCCGCGTGATGCGCTTCTGCACGATCTCCAGGCCCAGGTCCTTGGCAATGTGGAAGATGGTGTTGCGGGTGATGCCGTTGAGCGCGCCGGCCGACAGGTCGGGCGTGTAGATCACGCCCTTCTTCACCACGAAGAGGTTCTCGCCCGCGCCCTCGCTGACGAAGCCGGCGCTGTCGAGCAGCAGGGCCTCGTCGTAGCCGTCCTCGGTCGCTTCGAGGTTGGCCAGGATGGAGTTGGTGTAGTTGCTCACCGCCTTGGCCTGCGTCATGGTGATGTTGACGTGGTGGCGGGTGTAGCTGCTGGTCTTGACGCGGATGCCGCGCTTGAGGCCTTCCTCGCCCAGGTAGGCGCCCCAGTGCCAGGCCGCCACCATCAGGTGCACCTGCGCGCCGCGCGGGTTGACGCCCAGCTTCTCCGAGCCCAGCCACACCAGGGGGCGGATGTAGCCGCTCTTCAGGCCGTTGGCCTTGACCACTTCGAGCTGGGCCTGCTCGACCTGCTCGACCGAGAAGGGCACCTTCATGCGCAGGATCTTGGCGCTGTTGAACAGGCGCTCGGTGTGCTCGCGCAGGCGGAAGATGGCCGGGCCGTTCACCGTGTCGTAGGCGCGCACGCCCTCGAAGGCGCCACAGCCGTAGTGCAAGGTGTGGGTGAGGACGTGGACCTTGGCGTCGCGCCACTCGACCATCTGGCCGTCCATCCAAATCTTGCCGTCACGGTCGTGCATCGACATGGGAAACCTTCCGAAACCTGGAAAAACGCCGGATTGTAGGGAGGCGGCCGGCAGCCGCTGACGGCCTGTCAGCCGGCTTTCGCCCGCAGCGCCATGTCCACGTCCAGGTGCTGCCACTGGTCCAGCCAGAAGGTCGGCCGCTTGTAGCCAGTCAGCCAGGGCTGGCTGAGGTCGGTCGCGATGCGGTGCACATTGAACTTGTAGGGCATGTAGGCCAGCAGCAGGCGGTTGGCCTCGCGGAACAGGGCCAGGCGCTCGGGGCCGTCGGGCAGGGCGCCCATCTTGCGGAAGACCTCGTCGAAGGCGTCCAGCTTGAAGCGCGCCAGGTTGCTGCCGCCGGCGCCGGGGCCGAAGCCGCGTTCCAGCGCGTCCTGCCCGTCGGGCGAGCTGGCGCTGGAGCCCAGGCCCCAGATCATCAGGTTGCCGGCGCGCGCGGCCTTGAGCTGCTCAGGCCACTGGCCGATGCGGAAGGCCGTCTTCAGGCCCAGCGCGTCCATGTTCTTCTTCCACAGCTCGTCAAACTGGCGCGAGATCGCGTCGCTCTGGGTGGCCACCTCCAGCGTCAGGGCCTGGCCGTTGGGCTGGCGGCGCCAGCCGTCGCTGCCGCGGCGGTAGCCGTAGAGGTCGAGCAGGGCATGGGCGCGGGCCGGGTCGAAATCGCTGTTCTCGGTCTTGAGGTGCTGCTCGTAGCCGTAGGTGTTGGGCGCCAGCCCGGCCTGGGCCGGCACGGCCTGGCCGCGGCGCACGATCTGAATCTCGCGCTTGAGGTCGATGCCCAGGCCGATCGCGCGGCGCAGCGCGACCTTCTCCGGCGTCGTGCCGCCGACCAGCGGATGCTCCATGTTGAACATGGTCATCGTCACGTCCGAGCCGATGTTGCGCTGCATGCGCATGCCGCGCTTGGCCAGGTTGGGGGCCAGCACGCCGTTGGGCACGGCCTGGGCGATGAATTCGCCGGGCACGGCCGACAGGTCGAGCTGCCCGTTCAGGAAGGCCAGCCAGCGCGGCTGGGTCTCCTCGATGATGCTGATCTCGACCCGGTCGACGATGGGCAGGCGCTTGCCCTTGAGCGCCGCCAGGATGGCCTGGCCCTCGGCATCGTCGGCATTCGGCTCGGCCTCGTAGACCATCTCGCGGAAGCCCGGATTGCGCTTGAGCTCGATCAGCGAGCTGCGCCGCCAGCGCCCTAGCACGAAGGGCCCGGTGCCGACCGGATGGGCGCCCAGCTCCTCGCCATAGCGCTCGACCACCTCGCGTGCCATGCCGGGGAAGAAGCCCAGGGTGTAGAGGAAGCGCGGCCGCGACTCGGCCAGCCGGAACTGCAGCACATGGCGGTCGAGCACGCGCAGGCCCTCGACCGGCGCGTCGTAGTCGAAGGGCGTCTTGTCCTTCAGGGCACGGTCGCGCAGCGCGTCCAGGCCGAGCACGCCTTCTTCCTTCAGGCTGGCATAGCCGGGGCTCTTCCAGCGCGGATCGAAATAGCGCTTGAAGCTGTAGGCGTAGTCGGCCGCGGTCAGTTCGCGGCGCTTGCCGCCGAAGGCAGCATCCTCGGCAAAGAAGATGCCGGGGCGGATGCGCACCGTCCAGGTCTTGAAGTCGTCCTCGGCCACCGGCATGCCCTCGGCCGTACGCGGCTTGACCTTGAAGGGCCGGGCCAGGTGGTCGTAGCCGTAGAGGCTTTCGAACACATGCGCGCAGACGGTGTGCGAGTACAGGTCCGAGACCTGCACCGGGTCGAAGCCGGTTTCGCCGGCATTGAAGGCCAGGCGCAGCAGCTTCTCGTGGGCGGCCTGAGCCTGGGCCCAGGCGGAGCCCGTCATCGACAGGCCCAGGCCGCCGGCCGGCAGGGCCAGGGCCGCCAGGGCCTGGCCGGCCTGGCCGAGCAGGGCGCGCCGGCCCGGGTCGGCGGCTTCGGGGGAGGGGCTCGGCTCGGGGGGAAGGACAGGGCTCATCGCGGGATGTCCGGCTCGCGGTCGACATGGCGCCAGAAATCGCTGGCGAACGGGTGCGGACGGTAGCCGATCAGCCCCGGCCGTGTCAGCGCCGTGTTGATGCGGTGGCTGCTGGCCTTGTAGGGCAGGTAGGCCACGGCCAGGCGCTGGGCCTCGTGCATCAGGGCCGCGCGCTCGGGGCCGTCGGGCAGCACGGCGATGCGGGCTTGCAGCGCATCGAAGGCCGGCAGGCGAAAGCGCGCCATATTGGCCTCGCCGGCATTCGGGCCGTAGAGCAGGTCCAGGAAATAGGCGCCGTCCGGCGTGGCCGCGCCCCAGGCCACGCCCCACATCATCAGCTTGCCGGCGCGCGAGGCCTTGAGGTTCTCCGGCCATTGCGCGATGCGGAAGTCCACCCGCAGGCCGACCGCATCGAGCCGCTTCTTCCACAGCTCGCGGATCAGGCGCGAGGTCTTGTCCGACTGGCTGGCGAAGGCCAGTACCAGCGGCTGGCCGTCGGGCCGCTCGCGCCAGCCGTCGCCGTCGCGGTCGCGCCAGCCGTAGAGGTCGAGCAGGGCCTGCGCGCGCGCCGGGTCGTAGCGGCTCATCTCGCTGCGCAGGGCCGGCTCATGGCCGCTGACGCCAGGCGGCAGCAGGCCCTGGGCCGGCTGGGCCTGGCCCTGGCGCACCAGGGCGATCTCGGCCGCCACGTCATAGGCCAGGCCGATCGCGCGGCGCAGCGCCACCTGCGCAGGGGCCAGGCCGCCGACCACGGGATCGTCCATGTTGAAGTAGACGAAGGTGGTGTCCACCGCCGGCGCGCGTTGCAGGCCGATGCCCTGCCGCGCCAGGTGCGGGGCCAGGCGCTCGCCGGCCAGGGCCAGCGGCACGAACTCGGCCGGCAGCCGGTCGAGCAGGTCGAGCTCGCCGTTCAGGAAGGCCAGCCAGCGCGGCTGGGCCTCCTCGATGATGCTGATCTCCACACGGTCCAGCATCGGCAGCCGGCGGCCGCGCAGGCGGGCGGCCAGGGCCTGGCCCGCGGCATCGTCGGCGGCTGGCTGCGCGTCCCAGCGCTGCTCGCGGAAGCCGGGGTTGCGCGTCAGCACGATGCGCGAGCTGCGCCGCCAGTCGCTCAGCCGGAAGGGCCCGGTGCCGACCGGATGGGCCATGACCGCCTCGCCATGGCGCTCGACCACCTCGCGCGCCACCGCGCCGCTGACCGAGGGGTCGGCCAGGGTGTAGAGGAAGCGCGGCGCCGGCCGCGCCAGGCGGATCTCGAAGCGGTGGCGGTCGAGCACGCGCAGGCCCTCGACCGGCCGGTCGTAATCGAAGCGGCCGCCGGGCTTCAGCGCTTCGGCGCGCAGCGCGTCCAGGCCCAGCAGGCCGGCGTTCTCGAACAGGAAGAGGCTGGGGCTCTTCCAACGCGGGTCGTAGTGCCGCTTGATCGCGTAGACATAGTCGGCGGCGATCAGCTCGCGTGGCCGGCCGCCGAAAGCCGGGTCGTCCGCGAAGAAGATGCCGGGCTGGAGGGTGACGACGAAGCGCGTGTGCTCGGCCGAGACCTCGGGCATGGCCGCGGCCGTCTGCGGCACCAGGCGGGCCGGCCGGGCCAGGGGGTCGTAGGCCAGCGGCGCTTCGAAGATGTTGGCGACCACCGTCTTGCTGTAGAGGTCCGCCACCTGGGCCGGGTCGAAGCCGGTCTCGGCCACCGGGAAGGAGTAGCGCAGCACGCGCGGCGGGCTGGCGGGGTGGGCAGATTGGGCGGCCTGGCCCGCCTGGGCCGAGGCGCCAAACAGGGCCGTGACCGCCGCCGTCGCCAGCGTCAGCGCGGCCACCCGCGCCATCGCGCCGATGCCGGCCCGCAAGGCCCGCGCCCCCCGGGCAGGGGCCGCGGCCGGCAGCAGGCGCAGGGCGGGCAGCAGGATCATGGTCAGCGGGGCGGGCGGTGCAAGCAGGGAGGGCGACCGGGTCGGGCCGTGCGCAGTCTAGGAGGCCCCCCGGGCAAGTGCGCTGCGGGGGCATGGGCCGGCGCCCTAGACTCGCGCGGCGTTTGCCCAGCCGGCCCGCGCCTTGCGCGACGCCGGCGCCCCTTCCCCCCGACCCCTGCGCATGCGATGGCCGCCTACCTGATCCGGCGACTCTGGCAGATGGTGCCGACCCTGTTCGGCGTCGTGCTGCTGGTCTTCCTGCTCTTCAAGGGCTTTGGCGGCGACCCGGCCGAAATCCTCGGCGGCCTCAATGCCACGGCCGAGCAGGTCGACGCCATCCGCCAGCAGCTCGGCCTGAACGAACCCTGGTGGGTGCAGTTCGGCCTCTACCTGAAGCAGATCGCCACCTTCGACTGGGGCAAGAGCTGGGCGACCGGCGAGGCCGTCGCCGAGCTGTTCAGCAACCGCCTGCCCGCCACCTTGACGGTGATGGTGCCCATCCTGGTGCTGGAGACGCTGCTGGCCATCCCCTTCGCGCTCGGCATCGCCTATGTGCGCGGCTCGCTGACCGACCGCATGGTGCTCATCGTCACCACCGTGGCCCTGTCGATCAGCTTCCTGGTCTATGTGATCGTCGGCCAGTACCTGTTCGCTTTCAAGCTCGGCTGGTTCCCGGTGCAGGGCTGGAGCGACAGCCTGGCGACCAACCTGCTGCAGTACGCGCCCCTGCCCGTGCTGCTGGCAGTGGCCGTCAGCCTGGCGCCACAGACGCGGCTCTACCGCAGCTTCTTCCTCGACGAGATCGGCCAGGACTATGTGCGCACCGCCCGCGCCAAGGGCCTGGCCGAGCCGCAGATCATGGGCCGGCATGTGATGCGCAACGCCATGATCCCCATCCTCACCAATGTGGCGGTGGGCCTGCCGGGCATCTTCGTCGGCAGCTTCCTGATCGAGGCCTTCTTCTCCATCCCCGGCCTGGGCCGCGAGGTGCTGCTGGCCGTCAACCGCAGCGACTACCCGGTGATCCAGGCCTTCGCGATCTACATCGCCTTCATCACCATGCTGGTCAACCTCTTCACCGACCTGCTCTACAAGTGGGTCGATCCCAGAGTGGTTCTGAAATGAGCGCCGCCTTGTCCTCTTCCCCTGCCCCGGTCGCTTCCCGCTCCGAGGGCGTCTGGGCGGCCGGCTGGCGGCGCTTCCGGCAGGACCGGGTCGGCCTCGTCTGCCTGGCGGTGGTGCTGGCCTTCCTGGTGCTGATCAGCGCCTCGCTGCTCGGCCTGGTCGCCAGCGGCTGGCAGGACGAGCGCGCCGTGCCCAATGCGCCGCCGACCTTCCTGGGCCCGGCCGAGCGGGCCGAGGCCAGCGGCATCCCCCTGCCCACCGGTCCGAATGTGGACCTGAGCGACATCGACCCCCTGGCCCCGCGCTATGCCGAATGGGCCGAGGCCGCCAAGGCCTACCAGACCGCCGACACCGTCAAGGCCGAGACCCTGCCCTTCGGCGCCGACCGCCTGGGCCGCGACGTGCTGGACAAGGCCATCAAGGGCGCGGAGATCTCGATCTTCGTCGGCCTCTCCGCCGCGCTGGTGGCCACCGTGATCGGCACCGTGCTGGGCGCCGTCGGCGGCTTCTTCCGCGGCCGGGTCGACGACGGGCTGGAGTGGGTCTACAACGTCTTCACCGCCATCCCCGGCATCTTGTTGATCTTCGCCTTCGCGGCCATCGTCGGGCGGGGCGTCAGCTCGGTGGTGCTCATCCTCGGCCTGGCCGGCTGGACCGGCATCTACCGCCTGGTCCGGGCCGAGTTCATGAAGCATGCGGTGCGCGAATACGTGCGTTCGGCCGAAGCCATCGGCGCCTCGGCCGGCGCGCGCATGTTCCGCCACATCCTGCCCAACATCGGCCACATCGTGCTGGTGCAGCTCAGCGTGCATGTGGTGGGCTTCATCAAGGCCGAAGTCATCCTGAGCTACCTGGGCCTGGGCGTGGGCGTGGACCAGGTGAGCTGGGGCACCATGCTGTCGGAATCGCAGAGCGAGCTGCTGCTCGGCTTCTGGTGGCAGCTTGCGGCGGCCACGGCCTTCATGGCGGTCTTCGTCACCGCCTTCTCGCTGATGACCGACGCGCTGCGCGACGCGCTGGACCCCAAGCTACGCGGAGCCGAGTGATGAGCATGCCCCTGCTGCAGATCCAGGACCTGCGGGTCCGCTTCCGCCTCGGCCGCGGCGAAGCCGCGCGCTGGACCGAGGCCGTCGGCCGCGGCGGCCAGGGCGTGTCCTTCGACGTGCCGGCGCACTGCACGGTGGCCCTGGTCGGCGAATCCGGCTCGGGCAAGAGCGTCACCGCCATGTCGCTGCTGAACCTGCTGCCCGACAACGCCGAGCGCAGCGGCCAGGTGCTCTTCGAGGGTCGCGACCTGCTCCAGGCCCCGCCAGCCGCCCTGCGCGCCCTTCGCGGCCGGGACATCGCCTGCGTCTTCCAGGACCCGATGTCCTCGCTGAACCCGGTGATGACGGTGGGCGCGCAGATCGTCGAGGTGCTGCGCCTGCACCTGGGCCTGTCGGCCCGGGCGGCGCGGGCGCGTGCGGTCGAGCTGCTGGCCGAGGTCGGCCTGCCCGAGCCGCAGCGCCGCGTCGATGCGCACCCGCATGAGCTCTCCGGCGGCCAGCAGCAGCGGGTGATGATCGCCATGGCGATTGCCTGCGAGCCCAAGCTGCTGATCGCCGACGAGCCGACCACCGCGCTCGACGTGACCATCCAGCGCCAGATCCTGGAACTGCTCGCCCGGCTCAAGGCCGAGCGGCAGATGAGCATGCTCTTCATCAGCCACGACCTCGGCGTGGTGGGCGAGATCGCCGACCAGGTCGTCGTGATGCGCCACGGCACCGTGCGCGAGCAGGGCCCCGTCGGCCCGATCTTCCGCGCGCCGCAGGATCCCTACACCCAGGCCCTGCTGGCCTGCCGCCCGCCGCTGATCGACCCGCCGGCCCGGCTGATGGTCATCGACGAGCACATCGCCGCCGAGGCCGCCAAGGCCCGTGGCGAAACCGCCGCCGCCGCCCGCGCGCACCGCATCAAGGACCCGGCCGCGCCCGTGGTGCTGGAGGTGCAGGACTTGCACAAGGGCTTCTGGCTGCCTCAGGGCGTCTTCGGCCGCAAGCTCTTCGAAGCCGTCAAGGGCGTGAACTTCACCCTGCGGCGCGGCCACACCCTGGGCATCGTCGGCGAAAGCGGCTCGGGCAAGACGACCACCGGCCTGGCCCTGCTGCGCCTGCACGAGGCGAGCGGCGGCCCGGTCCGCGGCAGCGCGCGTTTCCACGGCCAGGATCTGCTGAGCCTGTCCAAGGCCGACTGGCTGCCGATGCGGCGGCGCATCCAGATCGTCTTCCAGAACCCCTATGCCTCGCTGAACCCGCGCTTCACCATCGGCGAGACGCTGATGGAGCCCATGCGCATCCACCGCCTGCACGGCGACGAGGCCGGCCGCGAGGCCCGCGCCCGCGCGCTGCTGGCTCGCGTCGGCCTGGACGACAGCGCCTGGGGCCGCTACCCGCACGAGTTCTCCGGCGGCCAGCGCCAGCGCATCGCCATCGCCCGCTGCCTGACGCTGGAGCCCGAGCTGCTCGTGCTCGACGAGGCGGTGAGCGCGCTCGACGTCAGCGTGCAGGCCCAGGTGCTGAACCTGCTGAAGGACTTGCAGGACGAGCTGGGCCTGGCCTACCTCTTCATCAGCCACGACCTGGCCGTCGTGCGCTTCATGGCCGACGAGGTGCTGGTGATGAAGGACGGCGCAGTGGTCGAGCAGGCGCCGGTCGAGCAGCTCATGGCCGACCCGCGTGAGGACTACACCCGCCGCCTGCTCGGCGCCGTGCCGCGCGGCCTGGCGGCGCAGGCCGCCTGAGCGGCCCCGCGCGGTCTGGGGTCCGCAGCCCGGGCCATCGCCATGATTTTCTGGAGCCGCGATTCATGCCGCGGGGCCTGATGCGGCCGGCCGGTCCCCGGCACAGTCCATTGCACGCCGAGACCGTTCCGGACCCGGCGCCAACCCCTCCCCCATCCCTTCAGGAGACTCACCATGCAATGGACCGCCCCCCGCGCCACCGACCTGCGTTTCGGCTTCGAGATCACGATGTACGTCTCGGCCCGCTGAGCCGGTGAAGGGCAGGGACCGGCCGCAGACGGTCTCCGCCCCATGAAGAAAGCCCGCTTCGGCGGGCTTTCTTCATGGCGACTGCCTTTGGCGATGGGGGGAACAGCCGGGCCTCGGGGGCTCTCTTTCCCCGATCGCTGCCGCCCCGGGGCGCGTGGAATGTCGATTTGCCCCGCACCCGACGCCCCATGTCCTCTGCCGCCGAACCCGGGCCGCTTTCGCGCGCGCGCCGATCGGCCACCGTGCGGGCGGCGCGGGGCTACATCGTCGGCGTGGCGCTGATCCTGCTCACGCTCACCGTGCTGGTGCTGAGCCAGAGCCGCCAGCACGAGCTGGACCGCGCCCGCCAGCTCACCCGCCTGGGCACCGAGGCGGCGGCGCGCCATGTCGGCCTGCTGCTGCAGCAAGCCGACAGCATCACCGCCGCCCTGGCCCGCGAGGCCGAGCAGACCGGCGGCCCGCGCGCCCGCGCGACGGTGCTGATGGACCTGGCCCTGCGCCTGAGCGTCGACGCCCCGCATGTGCTGGAACTGCGCTTCTACGATGCCAGCGGCGCCGACGTGCTGCACACCCTCAACCCGCCGGTCGGGCAGCCCCCGGCCTCGGTGCGCGGCGAGGAGGCCTTCCGCTTCCACCGCGACAGCCAGACCACCGCCACCCGCCTCAGCCCGCCGCGGCCCAGCGCGGCCAGCGGGCGCTGGGTGATGTCGCTCAGCCGCCGCCTGTCGGCGGCCGATGGCCGCTTCCTCGGCATCGTGGTCGCTGCCCTGGACCTGGCCGTGCTGGAGGAGGTCTTCGACAGCGCGCGGCTGGGCGAGCGCGCTGCCGTCGGCCTGGTCGAGCAGGGCGGCCGCATGCTGCTGCGCCAGCCCTTCCGCCCCGAGGCCGTGGGCCTGCGGGTCGACCCGGACTTGTTCGGCCTGGGCGACCTGCCGCACGCCGGCCGCAGCTTCGAGGCCCGTTCGCCGGTCGATGGCGTGCTGCGGCTCTACACCGCCATCCCGCTGCCGGCGCATCACCTGGCGGTGATCACCGGCGTCGATCCGCAGGAGGTGCTGCAGCCCTGGCTGCGCAGCGCGCTGGTCCACGGCGCCATCGTCGCCCTGCTGATCCTGCTGCTGCTGGCGCTGGGCCAGCGCCTGGTCGGCGCGATCAGCGCGCAATCCCGTCTGGGCAGCGAGCTGCGCGCGGCCAACCGGCGCCTGCACGACCTGAAGCTGGCGCTCGACATGCATGCCGAGGTGGTCGTCACCGAGGTCAGCGGTCGCATCGTCGAGGTCAACGAGCGCTTCTGCCAGTCCGCGCGCGGAAGCCGGGCCGAGCTGATCGGCCTGGACCACCGCGCGCTGCGCTCGGGCCACCATCCGCCGGCCTTCTACCGCCAGCTCTGGCGCACCATCGCCAGCGGCCGGGTGTGGACCGGCGAGCTGATGATGCGTGCCTTCGACGGCCGCAGCTACTGGATGGAGACGACCATCGTGCCCTTCCTGGGGCCCGACGGCCGGCCGCAGCAGTTCATCGCGATCCGCAACAACATCAGCGCCCGCAAGGAAGCCGAGGCCGCGCTGGCGCGGGCGATGCAGGCGCTGGAATCGAGCAACAACCGCCTCAAGAGCCTGGCCGCCCACGATGCCCTGACCGGCCTGGCCAACCGCCGCGAGTTCGACAGCCGCCTGGACCGCGAGCTGCGGCGCGCCGCGCGGGGCAGCCAGCCGCTGGCCCTGGTGCTGATCGACCTGGACCACTTCAAGCGCTACAACGACCACTACGGCCATCCGGCCGGCGACAGTTGCCTGCAGGCCCTGGCCCGCTGCCTGCGCGCCGTCGTGCAGCGCGAAGGCGACCTGGCCGCCCGCTACGGTGGCGAGGAGTTCGCGCTGCTGCTGCCAGCCACCGATGCGGCCGGCGCCACCCGGGTGGCCGAGCGCCTGCTGGCCGAGGTCGAGGCCCTGGCCCTGCCGCATGCGGCCAGCCCGGCGGGCATCGTCACCCTCAGCCTGGGCGTGGCCGCCATCCGGCCGGCTGCCGACACGCCCGAAGCCGCGGCCCGCCTGCTGGAGGCGGCCGATGCCGCGCTCTACCGCGCCAAGCGCGCCGGGCGGTCGCGGCTGTCGGTCGGCCTGCTCGACGAGGCGCGGGCCGCGGCACCCCTGCCTTTCGCTTCATGATTTTCATGAGCCTGCATTCATGGCCCGCCGCTGGTGGCGCGGGCCGATGAAGCGCACAGTTCACTCATGCGCTGACGCCGGATCCACCGGGGCCCGGCGCAGCAACCCACCTCAGGAGATACACCATGCTTTGGACCGCCCCCCGCGCCACCGACCTGCGTTTCGGCTTCGAGATCACGATGTACGTCTCGGCCCGCTAAATCGGTCGATCGCTGCGGCCCCCGGGTCGTAGCCGAACAAAGCCCGCCATCCGGCGGGCTTTGTCGTTTCCGGGCCGGATTTCGGGCCGTCCGGCCGCGGTGGCGGGATGGGGCTGAAAAGCCGGGTGTATGCCCTGTTGCTGCGCGGCTGGTCCGGCAGGGCGCGGCCTAGCATGGGCCGACCTCCCTCCCCGGCCGGACCGTCCGCCCCCCTCGGCGGGCCTTGCCGCGGAGCCCCACCCCGCTCCGCCCGATCCGGCCCGACGATGCCCATCGCCCCCGCCCTGCGCCGACTCGACATCGAGTTGCCCGCCTGCCCGCGCAGCCTCGTCGAGCTGGCCCTGCTGCTCGACGACGAGGGCATGTCCCTCGCCCGGGTGGCCACCCTGATCGAGGCCGACATGGCCCTGGCCGCGGCCGTCGTGCGCAGCGTCAACAGCGCCCACTTCGGCCTGCTGCGGCGGGTCGGCACGGTCAATGAGGCGCTGCAGCACCTGGGCTTCCGCGAGGTCTGCGCGCTCACCTATGCCATCGGCCTGCGCGGCGCCTTTCCGCCCAGCCCCTTCCTGGAAAGCCTCTGGAACCGCGCCAGCCGCCGGGGCCGGGCCATGGGCGCCTGTGCAGCCGCACTCGGCATCGACCCCTGGCAGGCCCACACCACCGGCCTGTTCGGTGAGGTGGGGGCCGCGGCCCTGCACCGGCATGATCCCGTGGCCAGCGCCGAGCTGATGGCCGAGCGCAGCGAGCCCTTGCAGCGCACCGCGGCCGAGATCGCCCGCTTCGGCGTGAGCCATGCCGCCCTGGGCGGCGCGCTCTGCCAGGTCTGGGGCCTGGCCGCGCCGGTGGCCGAAGCCGTGCGCCAGCGACCGCTGGCCCACGCCCTGGCCCATGCCGAGGATGCCGACCAGGCCGCCGCGCTGCGGGCCGACTGGGAGCATGAGCCGCCGCCTCTGCGCCGCCTGCTCGCCCTGCTGGCCGCCGCCGACCTGGCGCCGTCCCTGGACGCCCCGCCCGCCGCCGGCCTGGATGCCGAGGACTTCGCCGCCGAAGCCCGCTGGATGGCAGCCTGCGAGCGCCTCGCTCGCGAAGCCGGCCTGGACGCCGGCCTGCTGATCGCCGAACTCGGCCGCGCCCTGGTCTGCCTGGACGTGCAGGGTACGCCGGCATGAACCGGCCGGCGGCCTGGCGCGTGCCGGGCCGCTAGCATCGGCGGCTTCGCAGCCGCTGGTGCCGACCGTCATGGCTTCTGACGCCTCCTCCGTCCCGATCCACGATTGGGTCCTGACCTCGCTCGATGGCCGCCCCCTGGCGCTCGCTGAGCATCGCGGCCGGGTGCTGCTGATCGTCAACACCGCCAGCGCCTGCGGCTTCACGCCGCAGTTCGCCGGCCTGGAGACGCTGTGGCGCGAGCTGGGCCCGCAGGGCCTCACCGTGCTGGGCTTTCCCTGCAACCAGTTCGGCGCGCAGGACCCGGGCAGCGCCGAGCAGATCGGCGCCTTCTGCCAGAAGAACTACGGCGTGAGCTTTCCGATGATGGCCAAGGTCGAGGTCAACGGCCCGGGCGCGCATCCGCTCTTCCAGCGCCTCAAGCGCGAGGCCCCGGGCCTGCTGGGCAGCGAGGGCATCAAGTGGAACTTCACCAAGTTCCTGGTCGGCCGCGACGGCCGGGTGCGCAAGCGCTATGCGCCGGCCGACACGCCGGCCGCGATCCGCCGCGATCTCGAGGCCGCCCTGGCCGAGCCGCCGCCGGCCGCCTGAGCCGCGCGTTCCTCCTTCCGCAGCCATCCCGCGCCGGCCGCCGGCCGCGCGCCCTGGAGCCTTCCATGTTCGATCACGTCGAGCCCTATCCGGGCGATCCCATCCTCAGCCTGAACGAGGACTTCGGCCGCGACCCGCGCGCGCACAAGATCAACCTCTCCATCGGCATCTACTTCGACGACGAAGGCCGCCTGCCGGTGATGGCCGCAGTGCGCGAGGCCGAGGCCCGCCAGGCCGCCGCCGTGGCCGCGAACGGCGCCAAGCCCTATCAGCCCATGGAAGGCCACCCCGCCTACCGTGCCGCCGTGCAGCGCCTGCTGCTGGGCGAGGACCACGACGCCCTGGCCGCCCGCCGCGTCGCCACCCTGCAGACCCTGGGCGGCTCGGGCGGCCTGAAGGTGGGCGGGGATTTCCTCAAGCGCTACTTCCCCGAGGCCAGCGTCTGGGTCAGCGACCCGACCTGGGACAACCACCGCGCCATGTTCGAAGGCGCCGGCTTCCCGGTGAAGACCTATCCCTACTACCGCGCGGCCGATGGCGGCCTGGACTTCGAGGGCATGCTCGCCGCCTTCCAGGCCCTGCCGCCGCAGTCCATCGTGCTGCTGCACGCCTGCTGCCACAACCCGACCGGCGTGGACCTGAGCCCGGCGCAGTGGGAGGCGCTGATCCCGGTGATCGCCGCGCGCCGGCTGATCCCCTATGTGGACATCGCCTACCAGGGCTTCGGCGCCGGCCTGGACGAGGATGCGTATGCGATCCGCGCGCTGGCGGCCTATCGTGGTCAGCACGGCGGCGCGGACGGCCAGCCCCTGCGCTTCTTCGTGGCCAGCAGCTTCTCGAAAAGCTTCTCGCTCTACGGCGAGCGCTGCGGCGGCCTGAGCGTGGTCTGTGCCGACGCGGCCGAGGCCGATCGCGTGCTGGGCCAGCTCAAGGCCACCGTGCGCAAGAACTACTCCAGCCCGCCCACGCATGGCGCGGCCGTGGTCGCCCGCGTGCTGGACGACGCCGGCCTTCGCGCGAGCTGGGCCGCGGAACTGGATGGCATGCGCGCGCGCATCGCCGCCATGCGCCAGCGTCTCTTCGACGGCGTCACCGCCCGCCTGGCCGCCGCCGGCGTGCGGCGCGACGTGAGCTGCCTCGTCACCCAGCGCGGCATGTTCAGCTACACCGGGCTGAGCGCCGCCCAGGTCGACCGCCTGCGCGAGCAGCATGGCGTCTACCTGGTGCGCTCCGGCCGCATGTGCGCGGCCGGGCTGAATGCCGGCAATGTCGAGGCCGTGGCCGCTGCGCTGGCGGCCGTCTGGGCCGAGGGCTGACCGGCTCCGGCACGGACTGAAAGGCAAGGGGTCGCGCACCCTGCGGTGCGCGACCCCTGGTCAGTGGGCGCGGCCGGGGCCGCGCCCCGCTCAGCCCGAGGTCTTGACCGCGCCGGCCTGCGGCGCCGGCTGGCCGCGCGTCTTCCACATCGAGTAGATGACGCCGGCCGCGATCAGGCCGAAGGTCACGCCCAGCGAGACCGGTGCCGGCACCTTGCCGATGAAGCCGACCAGGAAGATCTTGCCGCCGATGAAGACCAGCACCGCCGCCAGGGCGTACTTCAGGTAGTGGAAGCGGTGAATCATCGCGGCCAGCGCGAAGTACAGCGCGCGCAGGCCGAGGATCGCGAAGATGTTGCTGGTGTAGACGATGAAGGGGTCGGTGGTGATCGAGAAGATCGCCGGCACCGAGTCCACCGCGAACACCAGGTCCACCGCCTCGACCAGGATCAGCGCCAGCAGCAGCGGCGTGGCCCAGCGCACCGGGCGGCCGGTCCTGGGGTCGGGCTCGGTCACCAGGAAATTCCGGCCGCGCAGGCCATCCGTCACCCGCAGGTGGCGGCGCAGGAAGGCCAGCAGCGGGTTGTTGGCGATGTCGGGCTCGGCATCGGCCATGCGCCACATCTTCACGCCGGTCAGGACGAGGAAGGCGCCGAAGACGTAGAGGATCCAGCTGAAGCTGCTGACCAGGGTGGCACCCAGGCCGATCATGATCGCGCGCAGCACGATCACGCCCAGGATGCCCCAGAACAGCACGCGGTGCTGGTGCTCGCGCGGGATGGCGAAGAAGCCGAAGATCAGCGCGATCACGAAGACGTTGTCCATCGACAGCGACTTCTCAATCAGGAAGCCGGTCAGGTAATCCATGCCGGCGGTGGCGCCCAGCTCGGCCCACATCCAGGCGCCGAACAGTAGGCCGGCACTGATGTAGCCGGCCGAGAGCAGCAGGCTCTCGCGCACGCCGATCTCGCGCTCGTCACGGTGGAGCACGCCGAGGTCGAAGGCCAGCAGCGCCGTGACGATGCCGAGGAAGCTCATCCAGAGCCAGGCGGGTTTGCCGAGGAAGTCGGCCTGGAGCAGGGGCAGCAGGAAGTCCATGGGGTGGGTTCAGGAGGCTCGCCGGTCCGGGACCGCCCGGGATGGACGGCGGGGCGCGGCGCGACGGGGCGGATCATGGCCGTGGCCGGCATGATGAAAAATCAGCGCCAACGGAAAGGTTCTTCAGTTTTTTCCGAACCCCGCGCCTGGAGCTGCCCGATGCTGAACTACCGCCACCTGCACTACTTCTGGGTCGTCGCCAAGGAAGGCGGCCTCAGCCGGGCCGCCGCGCGCCTGGGCGTGGCGGTGCAGACCGTCAGCGCCCAGGTCCGCGCGCTGGAGCAGGACCTCGGCCATCCGCTGTTCAAGCCGGCCGGCCGCGGCCTGGTGCTGAGCGAGGCCGGCCAGGAGGCCTTCACCCGGGCCGAGGCCATCTTCCAGCTCGGGCAGGACCTGCCGCAGGCCGTGCGCGCGGCGGCCACGGCGCCGGCCCTGCGCTTTGCCGTGGGCCTGTCCGACGGCCTCTCCAAGCTGGCTGCGCACCAGCTGCTGGCGCCGGGGCTGGACACGCCGGCCCTGCGCCTGCTGTGCCACGAAGGCGAGTTCGAGGCCCTGCTCGGCGAGCTCGCCCTGCATCAGCTGGACGTGGTGCTGGCCGGCCAGCCGGCCCCGGCCAATCCCAGCCTGCGCCTAAGCAGCCAGCGCCTGTGGGCGGCGCCGGTCGACTGGGTCGGGCCGCCCGCCCTGGTGAAGGCGGCCGAGCGCGCCGCCTTTCCGCAGTGCCTGGAGCAGCTGCCGGTGCTGCTGCCGACCGGCCATTCGCCGCTGCGCGCGCGGCTGGACCGCTGGTTCGAGGCCCAGGGCCTGCGGCCCCGGCGGGTCGGCGAATTCGAGGACAGCGCGCTCATGGCCGTCTTCGGCATGCAAGGCCTGGGCGTGTTCCCGGTCGCGCAGCTCGGCGACGAGGGCTTGAGCCCACCCTTCGGCCGTGCGCTGCGCCGCCTGGGCCGCTGCGAGGGCCTGGTCGAGGAGATCCACGCCATCCACTCGCGCCGCGGCCAGCATCATCCGCTGCTGCGGCGTCTGCTAGACGCCGCGCCTTGAGGCGAGCCCCTCAGCGGGCGCCGGCGATGGCCTCGTCGACCAGCTCGATCCAGTGCCGCACCGGCGTGGCCGTGCCGCTCTGCAGGTGCTGGATGCAGCCGATGTTGGCCGAGACGATGGCCTGCGGGGCGATCGGCGCCAGGGCGTCGAGCTTGCGGTCGCGAAGCTGCTTGGCCAGTTCGGGCTGCAGCACGGAATAGGTGCCGGCCGAGCCGCAGCAGAGATGGCTTTCGGTGCGCGCGACCTCGACCTCGAAGCCCAGGGCGCGCAGCCCGGCCTCCACGCCGCCGCGCAGCTTCTGCGCATGTTGCAGGGTGCAGGGCGGGTGATAGGCCAGGCGCGGCCGGGCCGGGCCGCGCGCCGGGCTGCCTGCCGGCCGCGCCGGGTTCAGCAGCGGCTGCAGCGCCGGCACCAGATCGGCCAGCAGCTCGGACGGGTCGCGGGTCAGCGCCGCCACCTGGGCCGCGCGCCCGGCATAGGCCGGGTCGCCGGCCAGCAGGTGGCCGTAGTCCTTGACCATGGCGCCGCAGCCCGAGGCATTGACGACGATGGCCTCGACCTCGCCGCGCTCGACCAGCGGCCACCAGGCGTCCACATTGCGGCGCACATCGGCCAGGCCGCCGGCCTGATCGCCCAGGTGGGCGCGGATGGCGCCGCAGCAGCCGCCCTCGTTGCTGACTAGGGCCTGGATGCCGCAGGCATCCAGCACCCGGGCGGTCGCGCTGTCGATGTTGGGCGCCATCGCCGGCTGCACGCAGCCCAGCGGCATCAGCACCTTGCGCGCATGGCTGCGCTGCGGCCACTGCCGCGCGCGCGGGCCGGCGGCGGCCGGCACCTTGTCCTTGAGGGCGGCGGGCACCAGGGGCCGCAGCATCTGGCCCAGCTTCATCGCGGGGCCGAAGAGCGGCGAGGTCAGGCCTTCCTTCAGCGCCCAGCGCGCGGCGCGTTCGGCGGCCGGCCGCTCGACCTGGGCATCGACCACGCGGCGGCCGATCTCGACCAGCTCGCCGTAGTTCACGCCGCTCGGGCAGGTGGTCTCGCAGTTGCGGCAGGTCAGGCAGCGGTCCAGGTGCTGCTGGGTCTTGCGGGTCGGGGTGTGGCCTTCCAGCACCTGCTTGATCAGGTAGATGCGGCCGCGCGGGCCGTCCAGCTCGTCGCCCAGCAACTGGTAGGTCGGGCAGGTCGCGGTGCAGAAGCCGCAGTGCACGCACTTGCGCAGGATGGCCTCGGCGGCCTGGCCGTCGGCCGTGCCCTGGTGGGCCGGGGCGAGATTCGTTTGCATGGGGCGAGTGTCGAAGATTCGGGGGAGGCGCCGCGCTCAGGGGCCGAGCAGGCGCTGCAGCGCGGGCAGCCCCCAGGGCAGCAGCAGCGGCATCAGCAGGGCGGCCAGCAGCACCTGCATGCCGAGGGCGACGCCGGCATAGGCGCCGGCCTCGGGATGGACTTGCAGCGCGCGCGCCGTGCCCAGGCCGTGCGCGGCGGTGCCGATCGCGAAACCGCGCACGGCCCAGCGGCCGTGCTGGCCCGGCGTCGCGCGCAGGCCCATGGCCTGGAAGAGCGGCGTGGCCAGCAGCGCGCCGACCATGCCGGTGACCACGGCGATCAGCGCCGCCACCGCCGGGATGCCGCCCAGGCTGCCGGCCAGGCCCATGGCCACCGGCGCGGTCACCGACTTGGGCGCCAGCGAGGCCAGGATCTCCGCCGGCAGGCCGAGCGCGGCGCCCATCGCCACCGCGCTGCCCGCCGCCACCGTGCCGCCGCCCAGGGCGGCCAGCAGCAGGGCGGGGCCGCGGCGGCGCAGCTCGGCGCGGCGCAGCCACAGCGGCCAGCCCAGGGCCACCACCGCCGGGCCGAGCAGCACGTGGACGAACTGCGCGCCCGAGAAGTAGCCGGGGTAGGGCGTGCCGGTGGCCAGCAGCACGCCGCCGATCAGCAGCACCGACAGCAGCACCGGGTTGGCCCAGGGCGCCTGGCCGCTGCGTTCGTAGAGGGCCTGCGCGGCCACATAGGCCAGCAGCGTCGCCGTCAGGCCGAAGAGCGGGGTCGACGCCAGGTAGACCCAGAGCTGGACGAAATCGGCCATGGCGGGCTCAGCCGGCGCCGGGGCCGGCCGGCGCGGCCTCCTCGGCATCGCGCTCGCCGGCCGGCAGCAGGGCGCGCAGCAGCGCGGCGGTGGCGGCCAGGCCAAGCAGGGTTGAGACCAGGATCACCGCCAGCAGCTTCAGGCCATGGCGGTCGAGCAGCTCCAGGTGCGTGATCACGCCGACGCCGACCGGCACGAAGAGCAGCGAGAGGTGGCCGAGCAGCAGTTGCGCGATGGCCGCGACCGGCGCCCGCAGCGCCTCGATCCGCAGCGCCAGCAGCAGCAGGAGCAGGCCCAGCACCGGGCCGGGCAGGCTCAGGCCGGCGAGCTGCACCAGGGCCTCGCCGGCCGCTTGCAGGAGCAGCAGCAGCGCCAGGCCGCGCAGCGCGCTCATGCCGCGGCGATCAGCCGGCCCGGGCTCAGCACGCCGGCCGGGTCGAAGGAGGCCTTGACCTGGCGGTTCAGCCGCGCGAGCACCGGGTCCAGCGGGCCGAGGCCGGCCTCGGCGCGCAGGGCCGGATCGGCGCTGCGCCAGAGCTGCGCATGGCCGCCCAGCCGGCTGGCCGCCGCCCGCACGGTGGCCGGCGCGGCGGCGGTGATCCACCAGCGCTGCGCCCCGCCCCATTCGATGAGCTGCTCGCCCTCCAGCCCGGTGACGGGCGCGGCCGTCGCCGGCAGGCTCAGGCGCCAGAGCGCCCCGCGACCCTGGCGCAGGGCTTCGTCGGCATGGTCGAAGAAGGTGTCGCGCTGGTCGCGCAGGCCGTCCCAGAAGGGCCCGGCCTGGCCCGGGTCGACGGGCTCGCCGCCGGCCTCGGCGGCCAGCGTGCGGCTGGCCGAGGCCACCGCCGCCTGCGCGCCCGACAGGCGCAGCAGCAGGCTGCCGGCCCACCAGGCGCTGGCATTCAGCGGCAGCGGCCGGCCGGCCCAGCGGTTCAGGCGTTCGAGGGCGCTGGCCTCGTCGCAGCGGAAGTGCAGGGTGGCGGTGGCCGGCGGCCGCGGCAGCACCTTGAGCGAAACCTCGGCGATCAGGCCCAGCTCGCCCATCGAGCCGGCGAGCAGCCGGGCCAGGTCGTAGCCGGCGACGTTCTTCATCACCTGGCCGCCGAAGCTCAGCAGCTCGCCGCGGCCGTTGACCACGGTGGCGCCGAGCACGTAATCGCGCACGCTGCCGACCACGCCGCGCGCCGGCCCGGCCAGGCCGGCGGCCACCATGCCGCCGACCGTGCCGGCCGGCTGGCCGTCGGCGCCGGGCAGGCGCGGCGGCTCGAAGGGCAGGCACTGGCCCTGCTCGGCGAGCGCGGCTTCCAGCTCGGCCAGCGGCGTGCCGGCGCGGGCGGTGACGACCAGCTCGGTCGGCTCGTAGCTGCTGATGCCGCGCAGGGCCAGGGTGGAGAGCGGCTCGCCGTGCGGCGCACCGCCCAGGAAGGCCTTGCTGCCGTGGCCGGTGATGGCCAGCGGCGTGCCGGCGGCGCCGGCCGCGCGGATGCGCTCGATCAGCGCCTGCAGTTCAGGGGTGGACTCGGGAAGCATGGGCAGGGTGGGGGCGCAGGCGGCGATGCGGCGGCTCAGAAGCGCGGCAGCTCGGGGAAGGGCAGCAGGCCGCGCTTGACGTGCATCTTTCCGTACTCGGCGCAGCGGGCGTGGCTGGGAATGAGCTTGCCGGGGTTGAGCAGGCCCAGCGGGTCGAAGGCGGCCTTGAAGGCGAGCATCTGCGTGCGTTCCTCGGGGCTGAACTGCACGCACATGGAATTGAGTTTCTCGATGCCCACGCCGTGCTCGCCGGTGACCGTGCCACCCATCTCGACGCTGCGCTCCAGGATGTCGGCGCCGAAGGCCTCGGCCCGGTGGAGCTGGTCGGGGTCGTTGGCGTCGAAGAGGATGAGCGGATGCAGGTTGCCGTCGCCGGCGTGGAAGACGTTCAGGCAGCGCAGGCCGTGCTTGCCCTCCATCTCGGCGATGGCGGTCAGGATGTCAGCCAGGCGCTTGCGCGGGATGGTCGAGTCCATGCACATGTAGTCCGGGCTGATGCGCCCGCTGGCCGGGAAGGCGTTCTTGCGGCCGCTCCAGAAGCGCAGGCGCTGGGCCTCGTCCTGGCTCACCTCGATGCGGTTGGCGCCGGCGCTGCGCAGCACCTCGCTCATGCGGCCGATCTCTTCCTCGACTTCCTCGGGCGTGCCGTCGCTCTCGCACAGCAGGATGGCGGCGGCGTCCAGGTCGTAGCCGGCGTGGACGAAGTCCTCGACCGCGGCGGTCATGGGCTTGTCCATCATTTCCAGGCCGGCCGGGATGATGCCCGCGCCGATCACCGCGGCCACCGCCTGGCCGGCCGACTGCACGTCCGGGAAGCCGGCCATGATGCAGCGCGCCAGTTGCGGCTTGGGCACCAGCTTGACGGTCACTTCCACCGTCACGCCCAGCATGCCCTCGCTGCCGATGTAGGCGGCCAGCAGGTCCAGGCCGGGCGCGTCGAGCGCCTCGCCGCCCAGGCTGAAGGGCTCGCCCTCGACCGTGTAGCCGCGCACCTTCAGGACGTTGTGCACGGTCAGGCCGTACTTCAGGCAGTGCACGCCGCCGGAGTTCTCGGCCACATTGCCGCCGATGGTGCAGGCGATCTGGCTGCTTGGGTCCGGCGCGTAGTACAGGCCGTGGGGCGCGGCCGCCTCGCTGATCGCCAGGTTGCGCACGCCGCTCTGCACGAGCGCCGTGCGGGCCAGCGGGTCCACCTTGAGGATGCGGTTGAACTTGGCCAGCGACAGCACCAGGCCGTGGCGGTGCGGCATGGCCCCGCCCGACAGGCCGGTGCCGGCGCCGCGCGCGACCACCGGCACGCCCAGGCCGTGGCAGGCCTTGAGCACGGCGGCCACCTGGGCTTCGGTCTCGGGCAGGGCGACGGCCAGCGGCTGCTCGCGGTAGGCGGTCAGGCCGTCGCACTCGTAGGGCGTCGTGTCCTCGGCCTGCCAGAGCAGGGCGTGGGCCGGCAGCAGGGGCTGGAGCCGGGCCAGCAACTGGACCTGGCGGCCGGCGCGGTCCAGGCCGGGCGGCAGTTGTTCCGGGTCGGGCCGGGCGGCCGGATCGGCCTGCAGCCGCGCGGCGGAGAGGGGCGCATTCATGCGGATCGCTCGCGGAAAAAGGATGCGGCCGCGCCGGAAGGCGGGCGGCCGGAGTCCCGAGCTTACGTGCGAAGCCTTGGCCGTGCGCCGGCCTCAGGCGGGCGCCGTGAACACCGTCAGCACGCCGGTGTAGCCGTAGAGGCGGTGGTGGCCGATCTCGCCGGCCGCGAAGAAGCCGGCCAGCGGCAGGGCCTGGCCGCCCAGGGCGTGGCGCAGCAGCTCCAGCTCGGCCGAGGGCGCGCCGAAGTGCGGGCCGCCGCGGCCGGTGCAGCTTGCATAGAGCGCGGCCAGCATGCGCCGCCCGCCCACCGGGGCCGAGCCGTCGAGCGGCAGCTCCTCGGGCTCCAGCGTGCTGCGGATCTCGGCGCCGATGCGCAGCAGGTCGCGCCGCGCCGCCTCGGTGTTGCGGCGGCAGAAGCTCAGCGTCTGGCCGTGCTCGACGGCCTCGGCCACCGCGATCGCGCGCCGCCCCGGGTCCAGGCCGATCAGGTGGCGCACCCGCTCCTCGGGCCCGAAGCTGCCGCCGCGGCGCGGGCCGCCTTCGGCCTCACCCAGGGCCACCAGGGTCTGGCGCAGCTCGACCAGCATCTCGCGCGGGCGGTCCTCGCTCAGGCCCAGCTCGCGCAGCAGCACGTCGAAGGCGGGTTCGCCGTCCAGGCGCTGGACGATCTGCTTCTCGGCCGCGTCGATGCGGTGGGCCGGCCCGATCGGCTGGCAACCCTGGCTGACGCGCGAGACCAGGGCGATCTCGGCGTCGAAGGCCACGCCCGACAGGCCGCCGACGCAGACGCCGTCGGCAAAGCTCAGTGCCCGGCTGCGCGCCGAGGCCAGGCCGCCGAAGACATAGCCGCTGGCCATGCGCTGGCTCAGTTCCTCGATCAGCTCGTCCAGGTCCGGCGTGGCCGGGTCGGCATGGACCTGGGCGACATGGGCCGGGAAGAGCTCGGCCGGCGGCAGCGGCTGGCGGCCGGAAAAGACGCGGAAGTGCGCGCGCGGCAGGTCGCAGAGCATCAGCACCACGGCCGGCTCCTCGAAATACTCGACGCCGCCGGCGCAGACGCCCAGGCCGGTCGCGCCGACCCAGGCCACGCCCGGCCACTGCCGGCCCAGGGCGGCCAGCAGCGCCTCGGCCTGGCCGGCATGGGCCTCGCTCAGGTAGCACCAGCCCAGGGTGGGGGCGGCCGGCGCATGCGCTTCGAGCTGGGCCAGGGCCAGGCCCAGGGCCATCGAGGCGTCGGGGTGGCTGGCATGCGCTTCGGCGAAGACCGGCGCGGCGGGTGGCAGACGGGCGGCTTTCACCGGCGGCGGGTCGGGCTGGCGCTGGCGGCGGGGCTGCGCTTGGCCGCGGCCTTGCGGGCCGGCTTGGCGGGCGGCGCGGCATCGTCGCTGCCGCCCTCGGCGCGGTCGGCGGCCGGCCGCGCGCTGGCGCTGCGCACGGCGGCTTCGGCCGCTTCGCGCACCGGGGCCAGGCCGGCTTGCAGGCTCTGCGCGGCGTCCAGGCCCTGCTGCATCAGCTTGGCCGGATCGACCGCCGCATCCTTCACGGCCTGGGTGGCGATCTCGGTGAACTGCTGGGTCAGGGCCGACCACCACTGGGTCGGGTCGATGAGGCGCGGCGGGGCCGGAGCCTCCTCGGCGGGGGGCGCGGCTTCGGCCGCCGCAGCAGGCGCCGGGGCGGGCGGCGTGAGGGGCTTGATCCGCAGCGCCTCGCGCAGGTCGGCCACCTGCACATTCATGGTCTTGAGGGTGGTCAGCGTCATGCGCTGCACCTCCAGCGCCTGGATGGTCGTGCCGATCAGGCGCGCGTTCTGTTCCAGCCAGAACTGCACGGTGCGCAGTTCGTCGATGCGCTTTTCCAGCTCCTGCGGATCAAGCGTCGGCGCGACCCATTGGCCGACGCCGGGCAGGGCCGAGCTGGCGCCCTTCATCAGGGTCTGCAGGAAGTCGAAGCCGGGGACCATGGTGCTGAAGTCGGGGGCGGGGCTGGCCATCGGGCGCTCCTGGGTCGGGGAAGGGTTGCGGGGCATTGTGCCCAGCGGGCGGCGGCGCGGCGCCGGTGCTTCAGCGCGGGCGCAGCGTCAGGGTGTCGCCGCTTTGCTGCCAGTCCATGCGGCCGAGCAGGTCCATGCCGAGCAGCGGCGTCTGCAGGGCCGGCAGCACGGTGACCGGCCAGTCCTCGGCGCGCAGCCCGCCTTCCAGCGCGAGCTGGGCGCGCGCCTGCCAGCCCTGGGCGCGACCGCCGGCGGTGTCGGAATGCACGATGCCCAGGGCCTTCAGGCCGGCCGCCTGGGCCAGGGCCTGGGGCAGCGCGCTGCGGCTGGCGCCGGTGTCGACCAGGAAGTCCACCGGCTGGCCATTGACGCTGCCGGGCCAGTGGTAGTGGCCGTCGGCGGCACGGTGCAGGGTGATCGCGCCGTCGGTCTCGATGCGCAGCGCGGGCCGGCTGCGCTCGCGCTCCAGGGCCTGGAAGCCGAGGAAGACGGCCAGGCCCAGCAGCAACCAGACGGTGGCGATCTTCAGGGTCGAGGGCATGGCCGGAGGCGGGCGGTACGGGGCAGGCAGGCGGGTCGCCCCAGTGTAGGCAGGGGGCCGCGCGGATACTGGGCGCATGCGTTCGCGCTTTCTCCGCCCCCGCCTGCTGCTGCTGGCCCTGGCCGTGCTGGGCCTGCACCTGCTGCTGCTTCGTCATTGCGCGACGCCGGACGGGCCGCCGCCCCCCGCAGCGCCGCCGCCCGCCGTGCTGAGCGTGCAGACGGCCCCGCCGCAAGCGCCTGCGCCGCCGCCCGCTGCGGCGCCCGAGCCGCCGGCCCCCGTGGACCCCGAGCCGCCAGCCCCTGCGGCGCCGGGGCAGGACGCCGCGCCGGCTGCCGCAAGCGCCCCGCGGCCGGCCGCCCCGCCCGCATCGATACCGGTCGCCAAGCCGCCGACCCGCCCGCGACCGCCGCGACCGGCGGACCCGCCGCCACCCGCGGCGCAGCCCGTGCCGGCAGCGACGCCGCTTGCGCCCGCGGCACCGGCCGCCGAAGCCGGCGAGCGGCCGGCCGCGGCGGCGCCGGTTCGCGATGCCCTCGCGCCGCTGCCGCCCACCCGCATCCCGCCGCCCACCCGCTGGAGCTACCGGCTCAGCCGCGGCGGCCTGGTCGGCGAGGGCAGCCTGGACTGGGCGCCCGGCCCCCAGGGCTACACCCTGGCGCTGCGCGGCGAGCTGCCGCTGATCGGCACCGTGCTGACCCAGGTCAGCCGCGGCGGCTTCGACGCCGCCGGCCTGGCGCCGCTGCGCTTCACCGACCGCCGGCTGCGCCGCCCCGAGCAGGCCGCCAACTTCCGGCGCGAGGCCGGCCAGCCGCTGCAGGTCAGCTTCTCCGGCCCCCCGACGGTGCACAGCCTGCCGCCTGGCAGCCAGGACCGACTCAGCGTGATGGTGCAGATCGCCGCCCTGGCCGCCGCGTGGACGCAGCCGCCCGAGTCACCCTTCGTGCTCCATGTGGTCGGCGCGCGCGGCGACCTGGCTGAATGGCATCTGCGCGTGATCGGCGAGGAGAAGCTGCGCCTGGTCGGCGGCGAGACCGTGCGCGCCCTCAAGCTGCTGCGCGAGCCGGACGGCGAGCACGACACCCGGGCCGAGCTCTGGCTGGACCCGGCCCACGGCCACCTGCCGATCCGCATCCGCCTGAGCGACGGCCGCGGCGAGCCGCTGGACCTGCTGCGCAAGACCGGCGAGGCGCCGGCCGCGCCCACCCCCTGATCCGGCGGCCCGGCGGCCCTGGATCGGGCCGGGCTCGGGCTCGGGCTTGAATCCTGCAAGGCCGGTCGCATCTGAAGCCGGTGTTCACAAGGCGCCCTCCCGGTGCCGCAGGAGATTCCATGCAGGTGCTCTACCAGTCCGACCGCTACGTGGTGCTCTCGCTCGACCTGCCCGCCGGCACGCCGCAGCGCGACGCGCAGGGCCGGCCGCTGCCGGCCGGCTTGCAGCGCGGCAGCTTCGAGATCCTCGACAAGACGGCCGGCCGCGACCTCTTTCTGGAGGGCGCCCTGGCCGAAAGCTTCCGCGAAGGCGCGCTGGCCCTGGCCGCCTCCGAACCTGACGAAGAGGCCATCGAGGCCTACCTGGCCGGCTACAGCCACCTGCCCAGCCAGCCCCTGGTCCAGCACTGACCTTTCCACGAGGGGGGAAAGACTCAGGGTTGACCCGGGCGGGCTTTCTACAATCGTCGCATGGACATGCCCACCCCCCTCCCCATCGAACGCCGCCCCTACACCCGCGGGGCCGCGCTGGCCGAGCAGATGGCCAAGCGCATCGTCATCCTCGATGGTGCGATGGGCACCATGATCCAGCGCTACAAGCTGGGCGAGGCCGACTACCGCGGCGAGCGCTTCAAGGACCATCCCCGGGACCTGAAGGGCAACAACGAGCTGCTGGTCTTCACCCGGCCCGATGTGATCTCGGCCATCCATGAGGGCTACCTGGCCGCCGGGGCGGACCTGATCGAGACCAACACCTTCGGCGCGACCACCGTCGCCCAGGAGGACTACGACCTGGCCTCGGTCGCCCGCGAGATGAACGTGGCCGGTGCCCGCCTGGCCCGCGCCGCCTGCGACAAGTTCAGCACGCCGGACAAGCCGCGCTTCGTGGCCGGCGCCTTCGGCCCGACGCCCAAGACCGCCAGCATCAGCCCGGACGTGAACGATCCGGGCGCGCGCAATGTCGACTTCGAGACCCTGCGCGCGGCTTATTACGAGCAGGGCGAGGCCCTGCTGGAAGGCGGGGCCGATGTCTTCCTGGTCGAGACCATCTTCGACACGCTGAATGCCAAGGCCGCGATCTTCGCGATCGACGAATTGTTCGAGGCCACCGGCGAGCGCCTGCCCATCATCATCAGCGGCACGGTGACCGATGCCTCGGGCCGCATCCTCAGCGGCCAGACGGTGACGGCCTTCTGGCATTCGGTGCGTCATGCCCACCCCATCGCCATCGGCCTGAACTGCGCCCTGGGCGCCGCGCTGATGCGGCCCTACATCGAGGAGCTGCACAAGGCGGCGCCCGATGTCTACTTGTCCTGCTACCCGAACGCCGGCCTGCCCAACCCGATGAGCGACACCGGCTTCGACGAGACGCCGGAAGTCACGGGCCGCATGGTCGAGGGCTTCGCGCAGGCGGGCTTCCTCAACATCGCCGGCGGCTGCTGCGGCACCACGCCCGAGCACATCGCCGAGATTGCCAAGCGCGTGAGCGCCTACCGGCCGCGCGCCTTGCGCAGCGGCTGGCTCAGCAGCCTGCGCGAAGAGGCCTGAGTCTGGCGGCCGGGGCGGAAGCGCCCCGGCCCGCGCCGGGCGCGCTCAGGGCCTGTCGCGCAGGATGATTTCCACCGACGTCCCGTCGGTGGGGGGCAGCATGCGGAGGCGACTGGCCTCGACGCCGCGCCGCAACAGCGGCTCGCGCAGGGTGGCGCCGCGCTGGGCGGCCTGGGCGGCGGCGGCCATCCCTTGCAGGCCCGGGTCGACCAGGGGCCGCAGGCCGATCTCGCAGTGCGCCGCATACGGCTTGAAGCCGATGGCGACCTGCTCCAGCACCGCCTCCAGGGGCCGCAGCGCGGCCGCCTGGCCGCTTGCATGGGCAAAGCGCTCGGGCACGCGCAGGCGCAGCTCGCGCCCCACCGTTTCCACCGTCACCGGCGTGGCGGCCAGCACGTCGACCAGGCGCCGCCGCTGGGCGGCGAGGGCGGGCGAGAGGCCGCCGCGCCGTTCGCGCTCGCGCTCGCTGGTCGAGCCACGCGGTGCCGGGCGCTCCGGCGGGATCGCACAGGACGCCAGCAGCAGGCCCAGGGCGGCCAGCGCGAGGCGGCGCCTGGCTTCGCGGGCCGGCGCTCGGGTGGATCGGACGGATCGGGCGGGAGGGTGGGGCAGCTTCGGCATGGCCCGATTGCACCCCGGGCGCGCGATGCGGGCAAGCGCCCTTGTCGGCAGTCAGCTAGCACGGCACGCGGATCGATAGAATCCGGCCCGTCCCGAGGAGCGCTGCGACCGCGCCCCGCCCGGCATCTACCGGGGGTGTGGCCAGGCTCGGGGCCGTGGTGATCGGCCGTTCCCGCCCGGGGCGGCGGCTCCCAGAAGACAACGGCGCTCACCCCCGCCTGCACGGGCGCGCCGGGTGAGCCGGCCCCCGCTGCAGCTTTCGATCGTGACCCGCCGCAGCCCGCCATGTCCGACGCCGTGCAGACCCCTTCCGTCCCCCCGATGCGCCTGTCCGGCCTGGAGCCGGTGGCCCTCGACCGCGGCGCGCTCTTCGTCAACATCGGCGAGCGCACCAATGTGACCGGCTCCAAGGCCTTTGCCCGGATGATCCTGGAGGGTCGCTACGAAGATGCCCTGGCTGTCGCCCGCCAGCAGGTGGAGAACGGCGCCCAGGTCATCGACATCAACATGGACGAGGCCATGCTGGACAGCCAGGCCGCCATGGTGCGCTTCCTGAACCTGATCGCCGGCGAGCCCGAGATCGCCAAGGTGCCGATCATGATCGACAGCTCCAAGTGGAGCGTGATCGAGGCCGGCCTGCGCTGCATCCAGGGCAAGGGCATCGTCAACTCGATCAGCCTGAAGGAGGGCGAGGCCGAGTTCAAGCGCCAGGCCACCCTGGTCAAGCGCTACGGCGCGGCCACCGTGGTGATGGCCTTCGACGAGCAGGGCCAGGCCGACACCTTCGCGCGCAAGACCGAGATCTGCGCCCGGGCCTACCGCATCCTGGTCGACGAGGTCGGCTTCCCGCCCGAGGACATCGTCTTCGACCCCAACATCTTCGCCATCGCCACCGGCATCGAGGAGCACGACAACTACGCGGTCGACTTCATCAACGCCACCCGCTGGATCAAGCAGAACCTGCCGGGTGCGAAGGTGAGCGGCGGCGTGTCGAATGTGAGTTTCAGCTTCCGCGGCAACGACCCGGTGCGCGAGGCCATCCACACCGTCTTCCTGTACCACGCGATCCAGGCCGGCATGGACATGGGCATCGTCAATGCCGGCATGGTCGGCGTCTACGACGACCTCGATGCCGAGCTGCGCGAGCGGGTGGAGGACGTGGTGCTCAACCGGCGCAAGGATGCGGGCGAGCGCCTGATCGAGATCGCCGACCGCGCCAAGAGCGCCGGCAAGGACGACAGCGCCCGCAATGCCTGGCGTGCGCTGCCGATCGAGGAGCGCCTCTCCCACGCCCTGGTGCACGGCATCAACGAGTTCATCGTCGAGGACACCGAGACGATGTGGCAGCAGATCGCCGCCGGCGGCGGCCGGCCGCTGCACGTGATCGAAGGCCCGCTGATGGCCGGCATGAATGTGGTCGGCGACCTCTTCGGCCAGGGCAAGATGTTCCTGCCGCAGGTGGTCAAGAGCGCGCGGGTGATGAAGCAGGCGGTGGCCCATTTGCTGCCCTACATCGAGGCCGAGAAGAAGGCCCTGATCGATGCCGGTGGCGAGGCCAAGCCCAAGGGCAAGATCGTCATCGCCACCGTCAAGGGCGATGTGCACGACATCGGCAAGAACATCGTCACGGTGGTCTTGCAGTGCAACAACTTCGAGGTCGTGAACATGGGGGTCATGGTCCCCTGCCAGGACATCCTCAAGAAGGCCAAGGAAGAGGGCGCGGACATCATCGGCCTGTCCGGCCTGATCACGCCCAGCCTGGAGGAAATGCAGCATGTGGCCGCCGAGATGGAGCGCGACGACTGGTTCCGCACGCGCGGCACGCCGCTGCTGATCGGCGGCGCGACCTGCAGCCGCGTGCACACCGCGGTGAAGATCGCGCCCAAGTACACCGGCCCGGTGGTCTACGTGCCCGATGCCTCGCGCAGCGTGGGCGTCTGCGCCGAGCTGCTGAGCGATGAGCGCGCCAAGGCCTACATCGCCGAGCTGCACCGCGACTACGACAAGGTGCGCGAGCAGCATGCCAACAAGAAGGCCACGCCGATGGTGACACTGGCCCAGGCGCGGGCCAACAAGACGCCGATCGACTGGTCGGCCTGGCAGCCGACGGTGCCGAGCTTCCTAGGCCGCCGCGTCTTCCGCAATGTCGACCTGAACGAGCTGGCCGCCTGCATCGACTGGGGCCCCTTCTTCCAGACCTGGGACCTGGCCGGGCCCTTCCCGGCCATCCTCAAGGACGAGATCGTCGGCGCCGAGGCGCAGCGCGTCTTCAGCGACGGCAAGCGCATGCTCAAGCGCGCCATCGATGGTCGCTGGCTGCAAGCCCACGGCGTGGTCGGTCTGTATGCGGCCCAGCAGGTCGAGGACGATGACATCGCTTTCTATGCCGACGAGGCGCGCGCCGAGCCGGTGCTGGTCTGGCACGGCCTGCGCATGCAGAGCGAGCGGCCGGTGGTCGACGGCGTCGCGCGGCCCAACCGCTGCCTGTCGGACTTCGTCGCGCCGGCCGGCGCGGCCAAGGACTACGCGGGCATGTTCGCCGTCGGCATCTTCGGGGCCGACGCCAAGGCCCGCGCCTTCGAGGCCGACCATGACGACTACAGCGCGATCATGATCAAGGCCCTCGCCGACCGCCTGGCAGAAGCTTTCGCAGAGCGCCTGCACCAGCGCGTGCGCACCGAGTTCTGGGGCTATGCCGCGGGCGAGCAGCTCAGCAACGAGGCCCTGATCGCCGAGCAATACCAGGGCATCCGCCCCGCACCCGGCTACCCGGCCTGCCCGGACCACACCGTCAAGCGGGCGATGTTCGAGCTGCTGGCCGCGCAGGACATCGGCATGGGCCTGACCGAGCACCTGGCCATGACGCCGGCCTCGGCGGTCAGCGGCTTCTACATCGCCCATCCCGAGGCGGCCTACTTCAATGTCGGCAAGGTCGGCGAGGACCAGCTTGCCGACTGGTCGCGCCGCAATGCCCTGGACGAGGACGCAGCGCGCCGCGCGCTGTCGCCGGTGCTCTGAGGCCAGGCGTGTCAAGCGGCGCCGGGAGGCGCCCCGAGACGCGCTCGGGCTTTCATCCCTGATTCATCCCTCAGGGTTGCCGCTTTCATTTTCCTGACCCGGTGGGTTCAGGCCACCGCGGGAGAGTAGAGGACACGGGTCATACGCATGCAAGCGTTTGGCTCGGCCCCGGCGCGGCAGCGGCTGCGTCGGTTTGTCCTCCACCTCGGGATCTTCGATGAACTTCCCTATGCCCCTGAGCCTGAGCGGTCGGTCGGCCCCCTGTGGCCGGAGGTACCGGTCGTCCTGACCCCCCCCCCGCGCTTGCCCGGGGTGCAGGTCCGACCTCTGGCGGCGCTTGGCCTCCTCCTCAAAGTCCAAGCCATGAACCATTCGATTCTTTCCCTTGCGATCGGGGGCTGCCTGGCCCTCGGTGCAGCCCTTCCGGCTGCGGCCTTCACGCCACCGGACCAGGGGCGGCTCTTGTTGACCGGCGGCGTCAGCGCTCTCGATGGCGCAGCGGGCGGCGGCTTGAGCACCTGGGCGCTGATTGGCGGCTACGGCACCCGGGACAGCTACAGCGTCCAGGCTCGACACACGAGCCTCTTCACCCAGGACTACCGCCTGAGCAGCCCGGGCCTCAGCGTGTCCTTTGGCAACCGGGTTGAGCTGAGCTACGCGCGGCTTCGCCTGGACGAGAACGGTGGCGCCCTGGAAGGCGCGCGCATCGAGCTTGACAGTGTCGGCGTGAAGCTGCGCGTCTTCGGCGACGCGATCCTCGACCAAGACAAGCCATGGCCCCAGATCTCGGTGGGCTTGCAGCACAAGCGCAATCGCGGCATCCAGGGCCTGGGTGCGCTCGACGACGCGCGCGATATTGGCGCCCGCCGCAACTCGGACACCGACCTCTACGTTGCGGCCAGCAAGCTGCTGCTCGACAAGAGCCTGCTGCTGAATGGCACCGTGCGCTTCACCCGCGCCAACCAGTACGGCCTGGCTGGTTTCGGGGGCGATCTGGGCGATTCCCACAAGCCCGAGTTCGAGGGAGCGGTTGCCTGGCTGCTTCGCCGCGACTTGGCGGTGGGCGCTGAGTACCGCACCAAGCCCCGCAACCTGGGCGTGGACCGCGAGGATTCCGCCTACAGCCTCTTCGCAGCTTGGGCGCCCAACAAGCACACCTCGGTCACCTTGGCCTATGCCGACGTCGGACCGATCCTTTCCGGCACCGCGGCCAGCCCGCTCAATCAGCGGGATCAGCGCGGCGTTTACCTCTCCTTCCAACTTGGGTACTGACATGCGCCAAACCAAGATGATGCTGTTGTGCCGCTGCGCGGCTCCCTGGGTGCTCGCGATGGGCCTGATCGGCACGGGCCTGCCGGCTGTCCAAGCCGCCGCGCCGGCTGCGCCCACGCTTTACAGCCAGCTCGGCGGCGAGGCCGCCATTGCCAAGGTGATCGACACCTTTTTGACGGTGGTTGGAGGCGACCCGCGCATCGCCCCCAGCTTTGCCGGCGCCAACCTGCCGCGCCTCCGCACCCTGCTCGTCGAGCAGGTCTGCGAGGCCACGGGGGGACCCTGCAAGTACACCGGCCGCGACATGAAGAGCTCGCACGCTGGCATGGGCATCACGGAAGCCCAATTCAATGCCCTGGCCGAGGCGCTCTACACCGCAATGGACCGAGAGGGCGTGCCCTATGCCTTGCAAAATCGGCTGATGGCCTTGCTCGCACCCATGCATCGGGACATCGTCACCCGCTGAGGCCCTGTCCGCCGGACCCTGTCCGGCGGACCTTTTCTTTTTTTGGTGACCTGTCCCGAGGAGTTGGTCTTGATGTTTCGTACCCGCCTCCAGCAGGCATTGGCGATTCTTGCCGTCGCATCGCTGCTGCAAGGGGCGCTTGGCCTGTGGGCGCTTGACGTCGCCAGCGACAAGGTCATCCGCGGTCGCGTCGCGAGCGACATCCACAATGCCTTCATCAATCTGGCGGCCGACAAGCAGCGCCTGCGTGCATGGCTCTCACGCTCGCTGCTTCTTGACGTCCAAGCCGACGGGGTTGAGCGGGCTCGTCTCGTCAATGCGATGAAGGCGAATCTCCAGCGGGTGGCCCGGCTGTCCGTGGAGACGCAAATCATGGACGGCTCCGATTCACTGGCGCTTCGGGAGCATCAGCTCCGGGAAGAGGCCGTCACGTTGCTCACGCGCAGCATCGATGAGCTCTCGCAGCGCCTCGACGCCCTGCCAGCCTCCGGCGCGCGCCCCGATCCAGCCCGCCTGTTGATGGACCTGGATGCCGTCTTCGACCGACTCGATGGGCGCGACCTGCGCTCCCTCCTCGCGGCCGTCATCAGTCGCGAGGAAACCGCCCTGGCCCGCCAGCGAGAACAGGCTGATGCGTCTCTGCGCACGGTACGCAATCTGGTGGTGGGCGCCACGCTCACGCTCAGCGGTCTCGCCTTTGCGCTGGCTCTGCACTTTTCGCGCGCCCTGCGCCGCCCGCTGGAAGCGCTGATCACGGGCGCGGATGCGCTCAAGCAAGGTGAGCTGAGTCACCGCATTCCTGACGACCGCAACGATGAGTTCGGTCAGTTTGCCCGCCGCGTCAACGCCATGGCCGCCGAGCTGCAACAGAGACGGCAGGATGAGCGCGACGCTCGCCGGCAGCTTGAGGAACTGGTGCAAGGTCGCACGGCCGAGCTGCAACAGGCGCTGGCTGCGCTTCAGCAGATCGATGCACGGCGGCGCCAACTCTTTGCCGACATCAGCCACGAGCTTCGTACGCCGACGACAGCCATCCGCGGCGAGGCCGAGATCACCCTGCGGGGGCGCGACAAGCAGGTCGATGAGTACAAGACCTCGCTGCGCAACATTGCAGATTCAGCCCGCCAGCTTGGTGTCGTGATCGACGACCTGCTGATTCTGGCGCGCACCGACGTCGAGAACCTTGCCCTGGCGCGCACCCCGATTGATGCGCAGGACGTGTTGCGCGAGGCCCTGAACGAAGCGCAGACCCTGGGCCAGGAGCGTGGTATCCATTGGGCGCTTGAAGTGACTTCAGAGCCTTTGCCCATGCTTGCGGACAGTCGGCGGCTACGGCAACTGCTGATGCTCATCCTCGACAACGCTGTGCGTTACTCACGTGACCAACAAACAGTGCGCGTGCTCGTGCGCCGGCAGCCCGAGGGGGGAGACAACCCGACCTGGCTGTTTGAGGTGCGCGACCAGGGCATCGGCATTGCCCCTGAGGATGTGCCGCTGGTGTTCCAGCGCAACTTCCGCGGCGCGCACGCCCGCGCCCATCAAGCGCAGGGCAACGGCCTGGGCCTGCCCTTGGCCGATGTGCTTTGCCGTGCACACGGCGGAAAGATCGTCTTGCAGAGCGAGTTGGGTCGAGGCACCGTGGTCAGCGTGACTTTGCCGCTTCATGCTCTCGAAGACGCTACACCTGCCTTGCCCAACTACTCCTGAGTTTCTGACCATGCGCGTCCTGATTGTTGAAGATGATCCTCGAGTGGCTGACTTTCTCGACCGTGGCTTGCGCGCCGAGGGTTACGCCGTACAGGTCGCCCGCCAGGGCAATGAAGGCCTGGCCCTGGCCCAGGATGCCGCGCGGGACTTACGCCAGTCGCCTGAGCCTTTTGTCCTGATCCTTGATGTCATGCTTCCCGGCATGAGCGGCCTTGAGGTTTGCCAGACACTTCGTGCCAGTGGCTTTCCCTTTCCCATCCTGATGTTGACGGCAATGTCCGCACTGGAGGATCGGGTGACCGGCCTGCGTCTCGGGGCCGACGATTACCTCGGCAAACCCTTTGCCTTTGAGGAACTGCTGGCGCGGCTGGAGGCTTTGTTGCGACGCCCCATCCAACTTCAGTCGCAGCTTGCGACCCGGTTGGAAGTGGCTGATCTGGTATTGGACCGCACGTCGATGAAAGTGACCCGCGCGGGTCAGGTGGTCGCATTGACCGCCAAGGAGCTGGCTTTGCTGGAACTGCTCATGTCCGCGCCAGGGCGCCTGTTCAGCCGTGAGCGTATCCTCGCCAATGTCTGGGGCAGTCACCAAGATCCGCTGACCAATGTCGTCGACGTCTACATCCGACGCCTGCGGGCGAAGATTGATGAAGGCCGCGAGGTGCCGCTGATCCAGACTCAGCGTGGACTGGGATATCGATTGGAGCCGCCCGCTGCATGAGCGGGCGGCCCTTTCCATCATCCGCCGGCGTGAGTCGATTCAGAAGCTCGCCTGAACCTGCACCCGCAGCACATCGCTGTTGAAGCGGGTGTAATCCACGCGACCTGCGCGGTTGCCCGTCACCAGGTTGTTGCGGTCCATCAAGTGATACACGGCAGTCAACTCAACTTGCTTGTTGATTTGCCACTCAACCCCCAGCTCCCAGTCATCCACCCGGTTGCGCGGCGCGTTCAGTTCGGCCTTGTTGAAGCCGTCAAATGTTTGCCAGCGAAGGAAGGGAAAGATCGTGCCGTAGCGGCCCGCATCCACCTTCATCATGGCTTGCACATAGCCCCCATCGAGATCTTCTTCGTCGAGCAAACGGGTGCTGGCATCCAGGCCGGGCGTGCGTCCCCAAGTCCATTCCGCCTGCAGGCCGAAGGGCTGGGGATACATCACCGCACTCAGAGCCACCCGCTCATCGCGGAAACCCTGGAGCAGACGAAGGTCGTCGGCCGGGTTGGCCACCGTCACGGCGCCGCCCGTGGCGCTGTTGCGGAAGCTGCCGCGGTTGGGCACGAAGCGGCCGCGGTAACCCTGCACGCCGAATTCCAGGAACTGACCGGAGTCAAGTTTCATCGGGTAGGTGAAGCGGGCAACCGTGTGGTAACTGTCGTTGGCATCCCGGCGATTGGAGCCCTGACCGTTGTAGACACCCAGACCGAACATGCCGTAGTTGCCCGAGTGCTTCAGGCCCGCGCCCGCAATTTCCTTGAACAAGGCCTGAACCGTGCTCGGGGTGTAGTAATAGAAGACACCCAAATCACGCTCGTCACGCACGCCACTGTTGAGTGCGTCGGCGCGATCCAGCGGAATGCGGTTCTGGCTGCTTTGCAGGTTTTCGAAGCCGAAAGGCACCTTGGACTGGCCCAGACGGAAGCGATGGACCTTGGCCCGGTCCAAGGCCACGTCAAAGTAGGCGTCTCGTAACTGGAGAACGTTGTCCGTGGTGCCCGCGGCTGAGGCAAAGTCGGGTTGGATGTAGTAGCTGAAGTACTGGCCCAGGTCGCCCGAGAACACCAGTCGGCCCCGCCGAATCAGGAAGCTGCCGCTGCCGTTGATTGAGTCGCGGTCACCGACCGATCGGTCGGTCCACAGATCCACACCTTCGTCGCCGCTGATGACGTCGGCGTAGCGCAACTGGGCATAGCCCCGCACGCTGAAGGGCGCTGGCTTGGAAGCGGCCTCTTTTTGCTCAGCCAGCTTCTGCTGGGCCATTTGGTCGCGCACCTCAGCCGCGACCACCGAGCGAACGGCCTCGGCTGTGGGCGCGACCGCTGCGGGCGCGGGGGCTGCTTCATCGACGGCGGTGAAGCGACCGAGCCGAACCCGGCCTTCGCCGGGCTCGGCATAGACCTGCTGGGTCTTGGGATCGACATAGAGTTCGAGCGCCGTAGCAAGGCCTGCGGACCCCATTCCGCTCAATGCGGCGCACACGAGAAGCTTCTTCATGACGGTGAAGGTTGGGAGGGCAAAAGTACCCCTCACCATCGTGCTGCTCGCTGCTGAACCTGCCGTCACGCGCACATGAACAGCAGCTTTCCAGGCTGTTAAGTGCGCCAGCAGCCGTGATTTTTCATCGTTGTTTCATCAAGAAGCCTGCGTCACAGCTTCGGGCGATACCGTCCATCGTCTGGGAACGAGAGGGAGGCCAGCGCGACGGCAGCTCGGGTCGGGCTTGTCATCTCGTGTTCATTCAAGGCGCGGCGAACGTTCATGGGCTGTGCCTGCCCGGGCGCTGGTGCAACCGAGAGACTCGCACACGTGTTCGACGCGTCCTGACGATTCAGGCCGTGTGGAGCGCTCAAGCAACCTCCTGACACGAGAATCTCATGAAACACGCAAAGCCCCTGATGTTCACGTTTCGTCGCGGTTTGCTCGGCTCGGCCCTGCTGGGCCTGTCGGGCGCCGCACTGGCTTTCCAGGCCACTGTCGTCAATACCAACATCACCGAAGCCGAAGTCCGTGCTGCCCAGGACGCCTGGGGCAAGGCCTTGATCCAGATCAGTGACGACTTTGCCTCGGGTGGTTTGTCCAAAGCGAAGGCAACCGCCGGTGCAGTCCTTGATGCGGCTTACGGGTACAACATGGGCGTGGTGCTCTTCAAGCCCACCCTGACCCACGGTGAACAAACCTTCCGCACGACCCGTGCTGGCGCGCTGGCCTATTTCGTGGGCGACGATAAGACCTACCCTGGCGACAGCGGTTTTGCGCTCAAGGGCTGGAAGAAGTACGAGTACAAGAATGCAGGCGTGTTCATCAACGGTGATATTGCGCTGACCCAGGGTCATGTGATGCTCACCGATAAGTCCGGCAAGGTCACCACCGTCGACAAGACTTGGGCCTTCAAGAAGGACGACAAGGGCCAGCTTCGCATCGTGCTGCACCATTCCTCGCTGCCCTTCCAACCGGCCAAGTAAATCTGCACTGCCCTCCGGGTCGTTCAGACCTCGGGGGGCAAAAGAAGATTGAGATCATTCCTTGGATGATTGATGGTCCCGAGGAGATTTTTACACTCATAAATCGAGCCGCAGCGAAACTCTTTTCAATCGCTTGGTGTGCACCAAGCTGTAGTGATCGCCTCGGCGAGCTGACGATGGTGTGCATCCCCGAATGCTGCGGGCTGCACACGTCCGGTGGGGTTCAACCGCGAGCGTTGGATTTCAACTGGACGTCGATGACCGGGTGGCCAATTTGAGCGATTCCTTGATCCTCGTGGGCGGTCGCCGGCGGATCGATTTGGCTTCGTCAAGGGTCTTAGTCATCTCAGCCAGTGCGTTGTAGACCCTGTCGCCGAGGCTGCCCAAGGGCGGATGGATACCGTCCTTGGGCAGCCGGTCGCTGTAGCGAATCGAGATGCATGGGCTGTCTCGGTAACAGAGATGGCCCGACTTATCTTGCGCTCGGTCCGGCCGGCAACCTGCACGCCATACCGCCAGGTCGGCGAGCTCAAGCTCTTGACGAAATCTCGGCTCCAAAGTGGGCTCGGTCGATGAGCCTGGGACTGGCGCTGGAGTGAGTCGCGACGGCCGCGAACTGATGCGACCCTTTGCACGGCTTGATCCTGAACCGAAGGGGAACACTTGCTGCACTCGCCCTGGCTCCATCCTTTTGGAATCAGAAGCTTGCTCAAGGCGCTGACTGCTCGCGATGGATTGACTCGGCTGCGCGCCCTGAGCCTGGCAAAGTGCGTCGACCGAGTATGGATCGCTACCGCCTCAAGAAAAAAGCCCAGCACAAGGGCTGGGCGAAGTTCCCGAGAGGGACACAGGGGACGAGGAGATCGGGCCGGGGTGGAGCGACTCCCCCGGCCCGGAGCATTCAGCGGGTCTGCGTGGCCGAGGGCTCCTGGCCTTGCGCACCCTCACCGGCGAACTGCGCCGGGGCTTGGCGGGCTTCGCTGGGCACGCCGACGTAGATCAGCATGTCGCCCTTGCTCAGGAAGCCGTCGGCATGCAGGTAGCCGCCACCCGGCTGCGGGCCGAGCTTGAGGCCCTTGCTGTTGGAAGCCGGGGCCTTGCTGCGCTCACTCACCGCGATGCGGTCCGCCTGGGCCGACGCGGGCTGCGGGGCCGGGGTGGCGGCGGCTTGGGCCGGGGCTTCGGCGGCGCGGGGCGTACCGACGTAGATGAGCATGTCGCCCTTGCTCAGGAAGCCATCGGCGTGCAGGTAACCACCGCCGGGCTGGGGGCCGGGCTTACCGGAGACGGCGGGCGGTGCGGCGACCGCGGCTTGGCCCGCCAGGGCCAGGATGCAGGCGGCGGAGAGGGCGAAGCGGCGGATCGACGGGGTGGACATGACATTCCTTCGGTGGGTCCGCAGCGACGTGCTGCGGTGAGGAGACTGTCGAGTCCGGGGGTGAACCTCAGGCACTGCATCGTGTGAACCCGGCGTGAATGGCGGGTGAAGGGACCGCCCTGCATTTCACCCGGCGTTCATTTGCGCTTCATGTGCTCCGCGCGGCCGCTTCACAGCGGCTGTGCAAAGTCACCGTGCTGAGTTTCCAGCGCACAGAAGGAGTCCTCATGAGCCGATTCGTTTCCGTCAGCCTGCGGCGCCCCGCCTCGGTTGCCGCACTTGCTGTGATCGCCTTGCTGGGCGTGACGGTTCTGCCAAGTTACGCGGGTCAGTTGCCGCGTTGCACCGCTTCAGGATGGGCTTACCTGGGCGGTGACAGCAGTTCCATCTACGTCGGGCAGTGCCCCAGCAAGCCGGCATCCCGTGCTGATTCGCCAGCGGCGGCCGCGCCGAAGGCCACGCGTGATCCGCAGCTCGAGCATGAGACCAACAAGCCCACCCGGCCCGCAGCCAAGGGGGAGGCTCAGGGCTTGAGCTCGCCGCCCCAGCGCGGGGGGGCGAGCTGATCCTCGCTCGATGGCTGACCCTACTTGCCTTGACCCCGTTTCCATCACCGCCATGCACCTCCGTTCAGTCTTCCAGCGCGCCGCGCTGCTTCTTCCTCTGGGCTTTGCCTTGCCGGCGCAAGCCACTTCCGAAGACACGCGGATGTGGTTGCAAGGCATCGTCGAGGTGTCCGTGGGTGAGCGCACCCGGCTGGGGCTGGAGGTACAACCCCGCGTGCTCGATGGCGGTGAGCGGTTCGATCAAACGCTCTATCGTCCGTATGTCAGCTACGCGCTGAGTGATCGGTGGAGCGTTGCAGCCGGCTACCTTCACGCCGACATTCGCACCGCGGCAGGGGACGTGATCGAACGTCGGCCGTGGCAGCAACTGAGCTACGTCGGCAGGTCGGCAGGCGGGTTGAACTGGACTTTGCGGGCGCGGCTGGAGCAGCGGGACTTGTCCACGCAATCTGAAATTTCGCATCGCATTCGCTTACAAGCGCGCCTAACCCAGGCGCTGCCGCAGCAGCCGGGCTGGCATGCGCTCTTCAGCAATGAAGTCTTCGTCAACCTCAACGATCCTGCTTGGGCCGGGCCGCAGCATCTCGCGCAGAACCGCTTGCTGGTTGGTGCGATGTGGTCGCCGGTCAGCACGCGTCGCGTCGAGTTCGGATACTTGAACCAGTGGATTGACAACCTCGCTCCGCGTGAGAATTCGGTCAACCACGTGCTCTACCTCGGGCTGTATCAGCGCTTCTGAGCGATGCCGCCTGTCCACCGGCAGGCGGTCTGAGGCGTTGAAGGACCGGGGTGCAGACCCTGGGCTGGAACCGGATGGTGTCCGGAGCGGTCCGACGACTGCCCGTCGTTCTCGGGCAAACCTTGGCCTGTCCGATCTGGAGCACGCATGTCTTCCCCCCTGACCGAAACCCCTGGCGCGGTGGTGCCGCGCATGCACCGCAGCAGCCTTGTCATCGGCCTGGTCAGCGGCGGCCTGATCGTCGCAGCGGCCCTTGGCTTGCGTGCCGTGATTGCGGCGGACGATCCGCCGGCCGTGGCCGCCGCACCGGCTGTCCTGGCCGAAGCCGCGCCGGCCGCGCGGCCGACGGTGGAGGTCTTCGAGCCGGCCCCCGCAAGCCCGGCGCCTGCGGCCACCGAGCGCAAGCCCGCGCCGGTCGAGAAGGCCGCCGCGCCGCGCCCCGCGCCGGCCAAGGTGGCCCGGGCGGAAGCGCCCCCGCCTGCGACGGCCCGTCCGGCGCCTGAAGCTGCCGTGCCGGCCGCCGCCACGCCGCCTGCTGCGCCTGCGCTGTGCAGCGACTGCGCGCGGGTGATCGAGGTCCGCAGCGAGCAGCGCAAGGGCGAGGCCAGCGCCCTGGGCGCGATCGGCGGCGCGGTGGTCGGCGGCTTGCTCGGCAATCAGGTCGGCGGGGGCAGCGGCCGTTCGGTGGCGACGGTCGGCGGCGCCGTGGCGGGCGGCTATGCCGGCCGCGAGCTGGAGAAGCACCTGAAGAAGAAAGTCGTCTGGATCACCGAGGTGCGCCTGCCCGAGGGCGGCAGCCGCAGCTTCGAGCAGGCCACCGAGCCGGACTGGACGATCGGCGATGTGCTGGAGATCCGCGACGGCCGGCTGGTCCGGCGCTGAACGGGGACCGACCTGGCACCGACCGGGCATTTGAGCGGGCGCTGAGTGCCCGCCGCGCCAAGCGCGCTCAGCCGCCCGGCCCCAGCACGCGGCGCAACTGGATGGCCTCGGCCACGTCGCCGGGCTGCAGGGCCTCGCGGCCGGCCAGGTCGGCAATCGTCAGCGCCACCCGCAGCACGCGGTGGTGGCTGCGGGCGGACCAGCCCAGCCGGCTGCCGGCCTGCTTCAACAGGGCATCCACGGCGGCCGGCCGGCTCGCGCAGGCCGATTCCAGCGCCGCGGCCTCCAGCCGGCTGTTCAGCAGGCCCTGCCGCGCCTTTTGCCGGGCCTGGGCAGCGGCCACCCGTTCGGCCACTTGCGCGCTGGATTCGCCGGCCGGAGCGGCCAGCAGGGTTTCGGGCGGCAGGGCCGGCACCTCCACCTGAAGATCCAGCCGGTCCAACAGCGGGCCGCTGAGCCGGCCCTGGTAGCGGGCCACCGCCTCGGGCGTGCAGTGGCACAGGCCGCGGCGGTCGCCGGCCAGGCCGCAGGGGCAGGGGTTCATGGCCGCGATCAACTGAAACCGCGCCGGAAACTGCACGCGCCGCAGCGCGCGGGCGATCGCGATCTGGCCGGTCTCCAGCGGCTCGCGCAGCGCCTCCAGCGCGGGGCGGGGAAATTCCGGCAGCTCGTCGAGGAAGAGCAGGCCCTCATGGGCCAGCGAGATCTCGCCCGGCCGCGGCGGCGCGCCGCCGCCGACCAGGGCCGCCGCGCTGGCGCCGTGGTGGGGCGCACGCAGCACGCGCTCGCCGAAGCGTTCGGGCACGAAGAGGCCGGCCAGGCTCAGCACGGCAGCCGATTCGAGCGCGGCGGACTCGTCCAGCGGCGGCAGCAGGCCCGGCAGGCGCTGGGCCAGCATGGACTTGCCGCTGCCCGGCGGGCCGACCAGCAGCAGGCTGTGGCCGCCGGCCGCGGCGATTTCCAGCGCGCGCTTGGCGGCGGTCTGGCCCTTCACATCGCGCAACTCGGGGCCGGGGCCGGCGGCGGCCCGCTCGGGGGCCAGGGCGCGTGGCAGGGCCTGCGCGGCGTCGCCGGGCAGGCAGGCGCGGACGACATCCAGCAGATGATCGGCCGCGCAGACGCGCAGCCCCGGCACGCGTGCCGCCTCCTCGGCGCTGCGGCGCGGCAGGATCAGGCCCTGGGCGCTGCCCTCGCGGCGCAGCGCCAGGGCCAGGGCGAGTGCGCCGCGCACCGGCCGCAGCTCGCCGGCCAGCGAAAGCTCGCCCGCGCAGGCCCAGCCCTGCAGCGCGGCCGGATCGATCTGGCCGCTGGCCGCCAGCACGCCCAGGGCGATCGGCAGGTCGAAGCGGCCGCCTTCCTTGGGCAGGTCGGCCGGCGCCAGGTTGACCGTGACGCGCTGGTTGGACGGGAAGCTAAGGCCGCTGGTCAGCAGCGCGGCGCGAACCCGCTCGCGGGCCTCCTTGACTTCGGTGTCGGCCAGGCCGACCAGGGTGAAGGCCGGCAGGCCGTTGGCCAGATGCACTTCCACGGTGACGTCCGGCGCCTGGAGTCCGTCCAGGGCGCGGCTGTGGATGGTGGCGAGCTGCATGGTCGCCATGGTGCGCGGCCCGACGCGGGGTCTGCGATCCCGCTCGCGGGTGGGCTGCGTGCACTGTGCTGGTGCGTAAGCCGGACGCCCGCGCGACTCGGCCCGCCCTTGGGGCGCCCCGGACGCCCTGCAGCCCCCCGTGCGCCTTGCCACGCGGGAGCTGGGCGCTGGCACGGCTCGTGCAGACAGGCACAAGGCAGTTCGCTGCTGAACCTACGAACCAATCAACGGAGCCCACTCGCATGAAACTGAATGCCATCGCCCTGGCTGCTGTCCTGGCCGCCACCTCCTTCGGTGCCCAAGCTGAGGCCAAGTCTGACTGGACGGTCACCGGCAACGCGGGTCTGTTCACCGACTACCGGTTCCGCGGCATTTCGCAGACCGACAAGAAGCCGGCCTTCCAGGGCGGTTTCGACGTGGGCCACAGCTCGGGCTTCTACCTGGGCAACTGGAACTCGAACATCGACAGCGAGTTCTTCGGTGGCGCCAACCTCGAGCTGGACTTCTACGGCGGCTACAAGGGCGCGGTCGGCGACATCTCGTATGACATCGGCCTGCTGCACTACATGTACCCGAACAGCGACCGCAGCCTCGCCGAGAAGGTCAAGAACACCGAGGTCTACTTCGGCGCCAGCTACAGCATCGTCAGCGCCAAGTTGTACTACCCGCTGGGCGACTTCTTCAGCGCCGAAGACAACGTCGGTGGCGGCAATGCCGGTGGTTCCTACTACCTCGACCTCTCGACCGCCTACGACCTGGGCGGCGGCTGGGGCCTGAGCGGCCACATCGGCTACCAGAAGCTCAAGGGCGCAGCCAAGCTGGCCGAGATCGACGGCACCGTCACCTCGAGCTACGTCGACTGGAAGCTGGGCGTGACCTACGCGCTGCCCAACGGCTTCGTCGCCGGCCTGGCCTACATCGACACCAACCGTGACTACGCGGGCGTGGGCGGCACCAAGATCAGCGGCAGCACCGCGGTCCTTTCGCTGTCCAAGACTTTCTGAGTCTTGTCTTTCTTGAGGAGACCGACATGAAGATGGTGACCGCCGTCGTCAAGCCCTTCAAGCTTGATGAAGTGCGTGAAGCCCTCAGCGCCATCGGCGTGCAGGGCATCACGGTGACCGAAGTCAAGGGCTTCGGCCGCCAGAAGGGCCACACCGAGCTCTACCGCGGTGCGGAATACGTCGTGGACTTCCTGCCCAAGGTCAAGATCGAAGCGGCCGTGGACGATGCGATCGTCGACCGCGTGATCGAGGCGATCGAGACATCGGCCCGGACCGGCAAGATCGGCGACGGGAAGATCTTCGTGTCGTCCCTTGAACAGGTCGTGCGCATCCGCACCGGCGAAACCGGCAAGGATGCGCTGTAAGCGCGCCCTGCCCAAGAACCCAGGAAGAAGACAACCATGCGCAAACTGATTGCTCTGTGTGCCTTGGGAATGGCGCTCCTCGGCTTTGCCGGGGTGGGCCATGCCCAGGACGCGGCGTCCGCCCCGGCGGTCGTCGAGGCGGCCTCGGCCGTCGTGGAAGCGGTGGCCGAAGCCGCTGCGGCCGAACCCGCGGCGGCCCCGGCCCCCGTGCCGAACAAGGGCGACACCGCCTTCATGACGATGGCCACGGTCCTCGTCATCCTGATGACCCTGCCCGGCCTGGCCCTGTTCTACGGCGGCTTGGTGCGCAGCAAGAACATGCTGTCGGTGCTGATGCAGGTGATGGTGATCTTTGCCCTCATCTCGGTGCTGTGGGTGGTCTACGGCTACTCGGTGGCCTTCACTGCGGGCACGCCCTACTTCGGCAGCCTGTCGAAGGTGCTGCTGGCCGGTGTGACGCCTGAATCGCTGGGTGCGACCTTCAGCAAGGGCGTCTACATCCCCGAGCTGACCTTCGTCGCCTTCCAGGGCACCTTCGCCGCGATCACGACCGCGCTGATCATTGGCGCCTTCGCCGAGCGCATCAAGTTCTCGGCCGTGCTGCTGTTCTCGGTGCTGTGGTTCACCTTCAGCTACCTGCCGGTGGCGCACATGGTCTGGTACTGGGACGGCCCAGACGCGATCACCGACGCCGACACGCTGGCGACCGTGACCGCCAACGCGGGTGCGCTGTGGGCCAAGGGCGCGCTGGACTTCGCGGGTGGTACCGTCGTGCACATCAATGCGGCGGTGGCGGGCCTCGTCGGCGCCTATGTGGTGGGCAAGCGCATCGGCTACGGCAAGGAATCGATGGCGCCGCACAGTCTGACGCTGACCATGGTCGGTGCCTCGCTGCTGTGGGTGGGCTGGTTCGGCTTCAACGCCGGTTCCAACCTGGAAGCCAACGGCATCTCGGCGCTGGCCTTCATCAACACCGTGGTCGCGACGGCCGCGGCGACGCTGAGCTGGATCGCCGGTGAAGCGCTGATGAAGGGCAAGGCCTCGATGCTCGGCGGTGCCTCGGGTGCGGTGGCCGGCCTGGTCGCCATCACCCCGGCCTGCGGTTTCGTTGGGGTTGGCGGTGCGCTGATCATCGGCCTGATCGCCGGCGTGGTCTGCCTGTGGGGCGTGAGCGGCCTGAAGAAGCTGCTGGGTGCGGACGATTCGCTGGATGTCTTCGGCGTCCACGGTGTCGGCGGCATCGTCGGCGCGCTGCTGACCGGCGTGTTCGCCTCGCCGGACCTCGGCGGCACCGGCATCTGCGACTACGTGGCCAACACCTGCGGTGGCTTCCCGGGCATCGGCGCGCAGTTGATGATCCAGGCCGAGGGTGTGCTCTACACCATCGTGATCTCGGGTGTCGTCTCCTTCATCGCCTTCAAGCTGGTTGACCTGATCGTCGGCCTGCGGGTGAGCGAAGAGGAAGAGCGCGAAGGCCTCGACATCAGCTCGCACGGCGAGACGGCCTACAACAAGTGATCGACTAGGCGATTCCGGCCCCGCGGGCCGGAACCGTCGGCGTCAGCTCCCGACAAGGGGCTGCCTTCGGGCAGCCCCTTGTCTTTTGGGCCTTGCACCCGCATGTGCTGACATGGGCTGTTGCTTCGTTCGCCCCGCCTGCCCTTGCCCCTGGCAGGGCCGTTGCGGCGGCTGCCTAGAATTTCAGCTTCTCCTGACGCCCTCCCGGGCCCGCCCACCATGGTTCCGCACCTCATCACCGCGCTCAACGGCCCGATCAACGAGCTGGAGCAGCGCATCCTGGAATCCATGCCGGCGATCGAGCGCTGGTTCCGCCTCGAATGGATGGAGCACACGCCGCCCTTCTACACCTCGGTCGATGTGCGTAATGCCGGCTTCAAGCTGGCCCCGGTCGACACCAACCTCTTCCCCGGCGGCTGGAACAACCTGACGCCGCAGATGCTGCCCCTGGCCGTGCAGGCCGCGATGGCCGCGATCGAGAAGATCTGCCCCGAGGCCAAGAACCTGCTGCTGATCCCCGAGAACCACACCCGCAACAGCTTCTACCTGACCAATGTCCAGCGTCTGGTGCAGATCTTCACGCAGGCCGGGCTGAATGTGCGGCTGGGCTCGCTGGACCCGACCGTCATCGCGCCGACCACCCTGGCCCTGCCCGACGGCGGCGAGCTGTGTGTCGAGCCGCTGATCCGCGGCAAGCGCCGCCTGGGGCTCAAGGACTTCGACCCCTGCACCATCCTGCTGAACAACGACCTCACCGCCGGCATTCCCGCCGTGCTGGAAAACCTGCATGAGCAGTACCTGCTGCCGCCGCTGCATGCGGGCTGGGCGGTGCGGCGCAAGAGCCAGCACTTCGACGCCTATGAAGAGGTCGCCAAGAAGTTCGCCAAGCTGCTGGGCATGGACCCCTGGCTGATCAACCCGATGTTCGGCCGCTGCGGCAAGCTGGACTTCCAGTCCGGCGAGGGCCAGGACTGCCTGCAGACCCATGTCGACACCCTGATCGGCAAGGTGCGCCGCAAGTACAAGGAATACGGCATCCAGGAGAAGCCCTTCGTCGTCGTCAAGGCCGACAACGGCACCTATGGCATGGGCATCATGATCGTGCGCGATGCCAAGGAGCTGGCCGAGCTGAACCGCCGCACCAAGAACAAGATGAGCGTCATCAAGGACGGCCAGGAGGTCAACGAGGTCATCATCCAGGAAGGCGTGCCGACCTACGAGCGCATGAACGATGCGGTCGCCGAGCCGGTCGTCTACATGATGGACCGCTATGTGGTGGGTGGCTTCTACCGCGTGCATGCCGACCGCGGCATCGACGAGAACCTGAACGCCCCCGGTGCGCAGTTCGTGCCCTTGGCCTTCGCCGAAAGCCACCACCTGCCGCGCCCCGGCGAGAAGCCGGGCGCCAGCGCGCCCAACCGCTTCTACATGTACGGCGTGATCGGCCGCCTGGCCATGCTGGCCGCCAGCTACGAGCTGGAGGCCCACGACCCCCTGGCCGAGACCGATTACTGACCGGGCGCGTCGGCGGGCTGACGTTTTGTGTCAGCCCGGCCCGGCGGCGGTCGGCACCCGCGGCCGGGCTGGTCCGGGCCAGCGTGGCATCCGCCACGCGCGGGCCGGCCGGGTCTGACATTTCCTGTCAGGCACGGCGTCTGCGGAGAAGAGGACACCGGTGGACGCTCCGCCCCCCGGAGCGTCCTTTCCGCCCACCCTGCCCAACCCGCCCGACCGGAGTCCTGCCATGAACACCCGCCGCCGCCTTGCCCGCCGTGCCCAGAAGGGCTTCACCCTCATCGAGCTGATGATCGTCGTCGCGATCATCGGCATCCTGGCCGCCGTTGCCTTGCCGGCTTACCAGAACTACATCAAGCGCGCCGCCTACAGCGAAGTCATCGCCGCCATGGAGCCCTACAAGCTCGGCGTGACCGAGTGCTTCCAGACCGAAGGCGCGCTCGCCGACTGCGACGTGCTCGGCGAGGCCGGCATCCCCTCGGGCTTCACCTCGGCCTCGGGCATCGTCAACAGCGTGGCCATCACCGAGAACACCGCCGCCTTGGTCGCCACGCCGAATGACGCCAAGGGCATCCAGGCCACCGAGACCTGCACCCTGACGCCGACGGTTGCCGGCGAGCGCCTGACCTGGGCCTACAGCGGCCAGTGCCTGACCCTGGGCTACGTCAAGAACTGAGGCTGAGCCCGGCCCCGGCGGCTGCCTGCCGTGGCCGACCGATCTGCCCCCGAGGGACCGCTGCGGCGGTCCCTTTTGCTTGGCCCGTCGATGGGCGATGCCCTGGCCCGCCGGGGCTTTCCGCCCAGGGCGGCCGCGCTCGTGCTGGCCGTTGCCGGCCCGCTGCTGCTGGCCCACACCCCGCTGCCGCAGACCGGCTTCTACAAGGACCTGCTGGCCCTGCTGGCCTGGGGCCTGGCCCTGGCGACCGGGCTGGGTGGCGCCGGCCGCAGCCCGGTGCCGTCGGGCGCGGCGGACGCCATCGCCTTGCGCGGCCTGCTCGCCGTCCCGCTGCTGCTGGTCGGCGCCGCTTGGGGCGCCGTGCTGCTCAGCGCTGGCCTGCCCGGCCGGGCGGCGGCCGACACCGTGATGCTGCTGGCCGCGGTGGCTGTCTTCCTGGCCCTGCGTCGCGGCGGCGTGCAGGCGGCCACGCTGCTGTTCGCGGCCCTGGCCGGCGCGGCCCTGCTGAATGCCTGCGTCGCGCTGCTGCAGATCAGTCCCCTGGCTCCGGCCGGGGCGGCGCCCGGCGGGCGGGCCGGCGGCTGGGTGCGCCAATCGAATGTGCTGGCCTTGCTGATGGTGCAGGGCGCCGTCGCCCTGTGGGCCGTGCAAGCGCTGCGCGGCGGCCTGCGGCATGCGGCCGTGCTGCCGCTGGGCCTCTTGCTGATGGCCGGCCTGGCGGCCAGCGGCTCGCGCACCGGCTTGCTGGCCAGCGGCATGCTGCTGCTCTGGGGCCTGGCCGACCGGCGGCTGGCGGGCCGCAGCCGCCTCGGCCTGACGCTGCTGCCGCTGGCCCTGCTGGGCTTCTGGATGCTGCGCCTGCACCTGACCGAGGCCGGCGGCGCAAGCGGCGTGCGAACCGACCTGGGCAGCCCGCGCTGGGCCCTGTGGCAGGACGCCTGGGCCCTGATCCGCGCCCAGCCCCTGCTCGGCGTCGGCTGGAACAACTTCAATTTCGCCTGGACGCTGAGCCCCGGCCTGCCCGCCCACGGCCATGCCTACACCCATGCGCACAACCTGCCGCTGCAACTCGCCGTCGAGCTGGGCCTGCCCTTGACCCTGCTGCTGCTGGTCTTGCCGCTACCGGCCCTGTTCGCGGCCTGGCGCGGCCTGTGTGCGGCGCGTCGTGCGCCGGCCGAGCCGGCCCAGGCCACGGTCCGGACGGCCGCCCTGCTGCTGCTGGCCAGCACCGCCCTGCACAGTCTGAGCGAGTTCCCGCTCTGGCACGGCCACCTGCTGCTGCTGGCCGCGGCCTGGGCCGGCCTGGCCTGGCCCGTGCCAAGCCAGCCGGTCGATCGGGTGCCGGCGCCGGCAGGCCGGTCCAGCCTGCGCCTGGCCGGGCTTGCGCTGCTCGTGCTCGCCGCCCTCGGCGGCTGGGCGCAGCAGCCGACGCAGCGGCTCTTCGATCCGGCCGCCGGCCCGCTGGAGGCCCGCATCGAGTCCGCCCGCCAGGGCTGGCTTTCGCCCGAATGGGGCGAGCGCCTGCGCGCCACGCTGGCGGCGCCCGGCCAGGGCGGGCCCGAGCCCTTCGAGGCCGGCGCCGCCCGCCGGCAGCTTGACGCGCGCCTGCTGCTGGCCTGGGCCTGGGCAGAGGCCGAGCGCGGCGAGCTGGAACGCGCCCGCAACGTGGTCGCCCGCCTGCATCGCCTGGGCGGCGCGCCCGCCGAGTCGCTGGCCCGGCGCTGCGCCGCCCGGCCGGCTACAGAGCGCGCGCCCGAAGCCGGGGGTGAAGCTGCCTTGGGCGACCGGGCTCCGGGCCGAGACGCCGGGCCGGCAGCCGCAAGCGCAAGCGCAAGCGCGAACGCGAGTGCAAGCAAGCTCGCTGCGGCCCCCGCCCGCGCGCTCCCCCCAAGTTCTGCGCAAGACGCCGAGCCCGCCCTGCCGGGCCGCGACCCGCGCCGCGCCGGCCTCTGCGATCCGCCCCGCACCGCGCTCGACTGGCGCCACTTCCTGCCCGCCACCGCCGTCGCCGTCCGGCCCTGAGCGCCGCCGACCGCCCGGCGCGGACAAGGCAAGATCGCGCCCGTGAACGCGCCCGAGCCCCAGCCCCTGACCCCTTCCGCCGCGCCGGCGCTGATGCAGGCCGCGGCCCTGCTGAGCTTGGCCCTGCCCCTGCTGCTGCCCTTTTCCACCGTGCCCGATGCAGTGCTGGTGCATCAGCTCGCGGCGGTCGCGGCCTGGGGCTTGTGGCTGCTGCTGAGTGCGGCCGGGCCGTCGCCGATCGGCAGCAGCCCGGGCCTGACGCTGACCTTCCTCACCGGCCTGCTGGCCGCCATCGCCTGGCAGGCGCAGCAGGCGGCGCAGGCCGGCGTGCTGGTGGCTGCCGCGCTGGTGCTGTGGGCCACGGCGCGGCAGGCGGCCGCGGCGCCGGGGGCCGCCCGCGAGCTGGCCCGGCCCATGGCCCGGGCCTGGACGGCCGCCGGCCTGGGCTGCGTGCTGGTGGCCGGGGTGCAGATGCTCTCGCCCGAAGGCGGGCTGGGCGGCCTGGTCAGCCCCGGCACCACGCCGGGCCGCGCCGTCGGCAACATGCGCCAGCCCAATCACCTGGCCACCGCCCTGATCTGCGCCATGGTCTGGACGGTCTGGTGGATGGCCGAAGTCTGGCGGGCCGCCCACGGGCCCCGGGCCCCGCGCCAGCGCGCGCAGGTGCTGCTGCTGTTTGCGATCAGCCTGGCGGCCCTGCTCGCGGCGCTGGCGGGCAGCGGCTCGCGCACCGGCGCGATCAGCCTGGCCCTGCTGCTGGCCTGGGCCCTGATCGACCGCCGCCTGCCCGGCCCGATGCGCTTGCTGCTGGGCCTGGGGCCGCTGCTCTACGGCGGCCTGGCCCTGGCGCTCTCGGCCTGGGCGCGGGCGCGGCAGTCGGGCTTCGTCGCGGCCGACCGCTTCCAGTTCGACGGCGACATCAGCAGCTCGCGCTTCGCGATCTGGCGCAATGCGCTCGAGCTGCTGGCCGCCCATCCCTGGACGGGCGTGGGCTGGGGCCGATTCAACCTGGCCTGGACCTTCAGCCCCTTCCCCGACCGGCCGACCGCCTTCTTCGACCACAGCCACAACCTGCCGCTGCAGCTTGCGGTGGAGATCGGCCTGCCCGCCACCCTGTTGCTGCTGCTGGCCTGGCTGGCGCTGATGTGGCAGCGCCGCGCGGCCTGGCGGGGCAGCCCGGTGGTGCCGGGCCCGGTCGACCGGGCGGGGCTGGACCCCGACCAGCCCGGCCGTGCCGTGGCCGACCCCGACCAGCCCGGCCGCGCCGTGGCTGACCTCGACCCTCCCGGCCGTGCCGTGCCTGACCCCGACCATCCCGGCCGTGCCGTGCTGGTGATGCTCGCCGTGCTGATCGTCCACAGCCAGCTTGAGTACCCGCTCTGGTATGCCTATTTCTTGTTGCCCGCGGCCTGGGCCACCGGCTTGTGGCTGGGGGCGGGTGCGGCGGCGGCGGCCCGGCCGGTTGTCGGGGGCACGGCCCCGCCGCAGGCGCCGTGGCTGCAAGGCCTGCAGCGCCTGGCCGGCGTGCTGCTGATGCTGGGGGCGGTGATGGCCGCCATGGACCATCGCCGTGTCGAGCGTGTCTTCGCGCCGGCCGATGGCCGCCAGCCGCTGGACGAGCGCATCGCCCGCGGCCAGCTCAGCCCGCTCTTCGGTCACCATGCCGATTACGCGGCCGCAACCCTGGCGCCCGAGCAGGTGCCGCTGGCCGTCTTCGGCCGTCCGCTCGATCACCTGATCGACGTGCGCCTGATGGTGGCCTATGCCCGCGCCCTGCACGCCCGCGGCCACGGGCCCGAAGCCCTGGCCGTGGTGCGACGGCTCAAGGAGTTCCGCCGGGTCGAATCGATGCGGGCGCTGCCCGACTGCCGCGGCCCCCGCAGCGCGGGCGCTAGCCCGGATCCGCAGCGCCTGGGCGCCTGGGCCTGTGCAGCCGACATCGCCGAGGACCTGGACTGGATGCGGCTGCGCGCGCTCGCGCGCTGAGCCCGCTGCGGGTCTTCATCCCCGCGCCCGCATCCCGCGGCGCCCGGGGCCCGGGCCTCAGTCGGCGCGGTAGCTGCCCGACTTGCCGCCGTGCTTTTCCAGCAGCCGCACCTGCTCGATCACTATGCCGCGGTCGGCGGCCTTGCACATGTCGTAGATGGTCAGCAGGGCGACCTGCACGGCGGTCAGGGCTTCCATCTCGACGCCGGTCGGGCCGACGGTCTCGGCCGTGACCTGGCAGCGCACGCGGGAGCCCTCGGCATCCAGCGAAAAGTCGGCGGCCACCCGAGTCAGCGGCAGCGGGTGGCAGAGCGGGATGAGCTCGGCCGTGCGCTTGGCGCCCTGGATGGCGGCGATGCGCGCGATGCCCAGCACATCGCCTTTCTTGGCCTGGCCGCCGGCGATCAGCGCGAGCGTGGCCGGCAGCATGCGGATCCAGCCTTCGGCCGTCGCGCTGCGATGGGTGGCGGGCTTGGCCGACACATCGACCATGTGGGCCTGGCCCTGGGCGTCGAAATGGGTCAGCGGCGAGGCGGGGGTGGGGGATTCGGAGGAGCTCACGGGTCAAGGGCGCGGGAAACAAGCGGGAAACCTGGGCGCTGGCATCATAGGTTGTGACCGCGCCCGCCCCCCCCGCCCGCCCGCCCGCCGCCCTGGCCCGGCCCCTCACGGCCCAGATCCGGCGCCGCGTGGACCTGCGCCCCGCGCTGATCGCGCTGTTGAGCCTGGGCCTGGCGGCCGGCCCCGCGCCCGCCCAGGGCCTGCCCGCCTTCGCCGAGCCCGTGCCCTGGCCCGCCCCATTGCAGGGCCTGGCCGATGCGCATGCCGGCCATGTCCACGGCGTGTCGACGGGCGGCACGCTGGCCCTGCTCGCGGCCCTTTCGGCGCCGCTGCCGGGCGAACGGCCGCAGTTGCCCTCCCTGGGGGATGGCGGTGCCGAATCGATTCCGATCGGCACCGAGCGCCGCCTGGGCGACCGGATCATGCGCGACATCTGGCGCGACCCGGCCTACCTGGACGACCCCGTCCTCAACGACTACCTGCGCGCCCTGTGGCAGCCGCTGTTCGACAGTGCCCGCCGCCGCGGCGAGGTGGCGGGCGAGGCCGGCGAGCGCTTCGCCTGGCGGACCTTCCTCGTGCAGGACCCCTCGGTCAACGCCTTCGCGCTGCCCGGCGGCTATGTCGGTATCCACCTCGGCCTGATCGCGGTGACGGCCTCGGCCGATGAACTCGCCTCGGTGCTCGCGCACGAGATGAGCCACGTGACCCAGCGCCACATCGCGCGCAGCGTCGCGTCCAACCAGAGCCGCTCCATCCTGGCCGTGGCCACGCTGATCCTCGGCGTCCTGGCGGCCAGCCGCAGTGCGGATGCCGCCAATGCCCTGATCGCCGGGGGCCAGGCGGTGGCGGTGCAGGGCCAGCTCAACTATTCGCGCGACATGGAGCGCGAGGCCGACCGCATCGGCCATGGCGTGCTGACCGGCGCCGGCTTCGACCCGGCCGGCATGGCCTCGATGTTCGAGAAGCTGCTGCAGGCCGCGCGGCTCAACGACAGCCAGAACTTCCCCTATCTGCGCACCCACCCGCTCAGCACCGAGCGCATCGGCGAGGCGCGCTCGCGCCTCGGGCTGGACCTGTCCGGCCGCAGCACGCCGCCCCGCAGCCTGCTGCATGCACTGATGCAAGCCCGCGCCCGGGTGCTGATGGATCCGCGCGCGCTCTCGCTGCAACGCTGGCAGGCCCTGGATGCGACGCTGAGCCGCGAGACCGCCGCGCCCCTGCCCGAGCGCCTGGGCCAGGCCTATGCCAGCGCGCTGGCCTCGCTGCGGCTGCGCGACTGGCCGCGCGCCGAGCGCCCGCTGCGCGAAGCCCGTGCGCTGGCAGCCGGCGACGCCGCCGCGCTGCGCGCTGTCGAGCTGCTCGACATCGAATTGCAGACCGCCCGCGGCGACGCTGCGGCGGCCGCCGGCCGGCTCGAAGCCGCGCTGGCCACACCGCGCGCACCGGCCGGCACCGGCGTCGACACGCAGTTCGCAGCGGCGGGCGGCCGCGTCTGGCTCTTCGCCGAGGTCGAGCAGGCCCTGCTGCCGGGCGCCGCGCCGCAGAGCCTGCGGCCGCTGGCCGATCGCTTGCAGACCTGGGTGGCCGAGCGGCCCGAGGACGGCCCGGCCTGGGCCCTGCTCGGTCGCGTCTGGGAACGGCTCGGCGAGGGGATGCGCAGCCTGCGCGCCGCGGCCGAGGCGCGGGCGGCCCAGGCCGATCTGCAGGGCGCGATCGACCGCCTGAAGGCCGCGCAGCAGCGCGGCGTGCGCGGCGACTTCATCGAAGCCTCGGTCATCGACGCCCGGCTGCGCGAGCTTCAGGCCCGCCGCCAGCTCGAACTGGCCGACGAGCGCAACAGCGCCTTCTGAAGCCGCGGCGCCGGGAGGCCGCCGCGGCTGCGCCTCAGACCAGCTTGAGCGTCACGTCGACATTGCCGCGGGTCGCGTTCGAGTAGGGGCAGACGATGTGCGCGGCGTCGACCAGGGCCTGCGCGGCGGCGCGGTCCATGCCCGGCAGCTCGATGGCGAGCTCGACCTGGATGCCGAAGCCGTTGGGGATGGGGCCGATGCCGACCGCCCCGCTGACCGCCACATCGGCCGGCAGCGCGATCTTCTGCTGGCCGGCGACGAACTTCATTGCGCCAAGGAAGCAGGCCGAATAGCCCGCGGCAAAGAGCTGCTCGGGGTTGGTGCCCGGGCCGCCGGCGCCGCCGAGCTGCTTGGGCGTCGAGAGCTGGACGTCGAGCACGCTGTCCGAGGACACGGCGCGGCCGTCACGGCCTCCGGTGGCGCGGGCGTGGGCGGTGTAGAGGACTTGTTCGAGGGCCATGGTGCGATCCTTTCAGGGGCGGGGGAGGATGGGCGCGCAGGCGCCCGGGGGGAAGGCGCTTCAGTCTTGGGGGTTCGGGGGGGCGAGTTCGTCGTGCAGCGCGCGGCGCAGCTCGTGCAGTTCCTCGACCATGGGGCGCAGCACCTCGGGCGTGCAGCCGATGGCCGCGGCCATTTGCTCGGGCAGGTGCAGCGCGCGGCGGCGCAGGGCGCGGCCGGCAGGGCTCAGGTGCAGCTCGACCCGGCGCTCGTCCTCGGTGCCGCGGCGGCGCTCCAGCAGGCCCTGGGCGGCCAGGCGCTTGAGCAGCGGGGTCAGCGTGCCCGAATCGAGCATCAGCCGCGTGCCCAGGGCTGACACGCTCAGGCCGTCCTCGGCCCACAGCACCAGCATCACCAGGTACTGCGGATAGGTCAGGCCCAGGACAGCCAGCGGCTCGCGGTAGCGGCGCTGGATGGCCAGCGAGCTTGCATAGAGCGCGAAACAGAGCTGCGAGGCCAGGGCCAACGGATCGGGCTCGGCGGCAGCCGGCTCGGCCGGGGCCGGACCGCGGCTGCTGCCCATGCGGCTGCGTGGGCGGGGCAGGCGGGCAGAGGGCATCAGTGAAAGCTGAAGGTTGATTGCAGACTAATTTATTGTGTGCAATTCAATTGCCAGTGAGGCTATCAGGGTCATGGCGCGGGAGGGCCTGACGGATGCCGGAACCTCGGATTTCTCCTAGGGAAACGGCTTCTTTTTTGGGGGTGCGCGCAGTACCATGCGGCCCGCACCGCGCCCCGAGAAAACGACCGCTGCAAGGCAGGCCGGCCGGGCCGGAACATCGAGCCACGACTGGATGGAGTACCGAACCATGGCAACTGCGAAGAAGACTGTGATCAAGCGCGCCCCGGCCAAGAAGGCCGCGCCGGCCTCCAAGGCACCGGCGAAGAAGGCGGCCGCTCCGGTCGCGAAGGCGCCTGCCGCCAAGAAGGCCCCGGCCAAGACGGCGGCCGTCAAGCGCACGCCCAATGCCGCCTTCATGAAGGCCCTGACGCCGAGCGAGGCGCTGGCCGCCATCGTCGGTGCCAAGCCCATGCCGCGGACCGAGGTCACCAAGAAAGTCTGGGAGTACATCAAGAAGCACAAGCTTCAGGACGCGACCAACAAGCGCATGATCAATGCCGATGCCAAGCTGAAGGAAATCTTCAAGCAGGCCCAGGTGTCGATGTTCGAGATGACCAAGCTGATCAGCGGCCACCTCAAGTGATCCGGCGCCGGCACCCCGGGGGGTGCCGTGCCGAGCGATGCGCCCAGCGCTGCTGGGCGTTTTCATTTGCGTCCCTCTGAAGGGGGGATTTCGGGTCAGTGTGTGGGGATGTTGCACCTTGTGCCCCTGAGACCCTCGGCCGAGGGATTTCCCGCAGCCTTTCCGGCCGTATCATGTTTTTGTAAGTTTTGGACACAGGTTGATCCCATATGAAGCCTCCTGCTGCGCCCTCAATGCACCCTCCCAGCGCCGCGCGTCTTGGTGTCGGCGTTGCCGCGCTCCTGGCGCTGTCACTGGTCTCCACGACGGCTCTGGCGCAGACCAGCAAGTCCAAAAAGGTGAGGAAAGCTGCGCCGGCCGCGGTCGTGGACGAATGCCGCTGGGAGCGGCCTGGTGATAAGCCTTTCAATGGCTTGGTCCCCAAGACCTTGCAGCGGTACGCTGGGACCATGCCTCCCGAGCTTCGTGCCAAGTTCGAGGCTCGGATGGACCGCATCGACTACGATGACTTCGTCGAGATCCGCCGGGACAGCATCGTCGGAACCTACAGCTACGAACCCGAAATCCGCGACCTGATGTTCGGAGACAGGCCGCAGGTCTGCCGCAAGCCGAGCCGTGCGCACTGGCCCGAATCCATGATGGCCCGTGGCCTGGTTTACTGCGAGGGTCAGGACTGCATCGTGGTCTCCACCGAGCTGCGCAATGTCGGGCGCATCACGCGCCGGCCGGAGAAGGTGCTTTCCCAGGAGGTCGAGGTCTTGCCGGCGCAGTTGCCTGCGGCCCTGCCGCCGGTGGCCATCTCGGCCGCGCCGCCCTCCACCGGGGGAGGCGACAGCCCCAGCTTCGGCCCTGCGCCTTCCGGCGCGCTCGGCACGCCCTCCCTGTCCTTCCCCTCGCCGGGGGGCGGCTCCTCGGGCCTGCCCTTCACGCCCATCCTCAACCCGACGACGCCGACGACGCCCATTCCCGAGCCGGGCAGTTGGGCCCTGATCGGCTTGGGCCTGGCCGGCCTCGCGGTCTTCACGCGACGGCGCAAGCCCCGCGACTGAGAAAACGGCGCCTTCGGGCGCCGTTTGTCTTTCAGCGTGAACCGGCGTGCAGCTCCAGGCGCTGGCCGAAGTGGGCCACCCAGTAGCGGCCGTAGCTGGAATCCGCCCGCTCGAAGCAGGCCAGGCCGACCTCGGTGTATCGGGGCCGCATCATGGTGCGGCAGTGCGAGGGGCTGGCCACCCAGGCGCGCAGGGCGCGCAGGAAGTCCGACTGGCCCGCGGCGATGTTCTCGCCCGCAGCGCGCAGGGGATAGCCGCTGGCCCGCATCCGCTCGGCGAAGTCCCGGTCTTCGCTGTCGGTGTGGGCCACGCGGTCGTGGGCGGCCAGGTCCTCGGCCAGGTGGCGGGCGCCCTCGGCCAGCTCGCCCGCCCAATGCAGCGCCGGGGCGTGCACTGGCTGGTCCGCTTCGCCGCCGCATTGCACGCCTTGGGCGCGCAGCGCATTCAGCGCGGCCAGCCACTGGGCCTGGGCCACGGCCTCGTCGGCACAGGGCTTGAGCGTGCTGCCGGCCTGGGCCGGCGCAGCCAGCATGCCGGCCAGTGCCAGCAGGGCTGCCAGCGCCCAGGGGGCGGAGCATCGAGCCGCAGCGCGCGGGGGAGAGCGGAAGGGCAGGGGGGACATGCCCCAGCCTTCGGCGCATGCCCCGGGCGCTTGAGGCCGGGGGCATGCGCCTTCGTCCGCCGGGCCGTGCCGGCGTGCGATCGTGCACGGCGCCGTGCCGCCTCACCCGGGCCGCCGTACCGGGGCGGCGCAGCCGACCCCGGGGCCCGCGACGATCAGGCCTCGTCGAGCAGCGGCTTCAGGTAGCGCCCGGTGTGGCTGGCCGGACAGGCAGCGATGGCTTCCGGCGTGCCGACGGCCACCACGCTGCCGCCGCCGGCCCCGCCCTCGGGGCCCATGTCGATCAGCCAGTCGGCGGTCTTGATCACGTCGAGGTTGTGCTCGATCACGACGATGGTGTTGCCGGCCTCGCGCAACTGATGCAGCACCTTCAGCAGCAACTGGATGTCCGCGAAGTGCAGGCCGGTGGTCGGCTCGTCGAGGATGTAGAGCGTGCGGCCGGTGTCGCGCTTGCTCAGTTCCTGGGCCAGCTTCACGCGCTGCGCCTCGCCGCCGGACAGGGTGGTCGCGGCCTGGCCCAGGCGGATGTAGCCCAGGCCCACATCAAGCAGGGTCTGCAACTTGCGCTGCAGCGTGGGCACCGCGCTGAAGAAGGCATGTGCGGCCTCGATGGTCAGGCCCAGCACCTCGGCGATGTGCTTGCCCTTGTAGAGCACCTCCAGCGTCTCGCGGTTGTAGCGCTGGCCGTGGCAGACGTCGCAGGGCACGTAGACATCCGGCAGGAAGTGCATCTCCACCTTGATCACGCCGTCGCCCTGGCAGGCCTCGCAGCGGCCGCCGGGCACGTTGAAGCTGAAGCGGCCGGCGCCATAGCCGCGCTCGCGGGCGGTCGGCACCTCGGCGAAAAGCTCGCGGATCGGCGTGAACAGCCCGGTGTAGGTGGCCGGGTTGCTGCGTGGCGTGCGGCCGATGGGCGACTGGTCGACCGCGATGACCTTGTCGAAGTGCTCCAGGCCCTCGATGGCCGTGTGCGCCTCGGGCTGGGTGTGGCTGCCGTAGAGCTTCTGCGCCACCGCCGCATGCAGGGTGTCGTTGACCAGGGTGCTCTTGCCCGAGCCCGACACGCCGGTCACGCAGGTGAAGAGGCCGACCGGGATGTCGACCGTCGCGCCCTTCAGGTTGTGGCCGCGTGCCTCGACGATGCGGATCACCGCCCCATCGGCGGCGGCGGCACGGCGGCGCTTGGGCACCGCGATGCGCAGGCGCCGCGACAGGTAGGCGCCGGTCGGCGAATTGGGGTTGGCGGCGACCTCGTCGGGCGTGCCCTGCGCCATCAGCCGGCCGCCGTGCACGCCGGCGCCGGGGCCCAGGTCCAGCACATGGTCGGCGCTGCGGATCATGTCCTCGTCGTGCTCGACCACCAGCACGCTGTTGCCCAGGTCGCGCAGGTGCTTGAGGGTGGCGATCAGGCGGTCGTTGTCGCGCTGGTGCAGGCCGATGCTGGGCTCGTCCAGCACATACATCACGCCCGACAGGCCGCTGCCGATCTGGCTGGCCAGGCGGATGCGCTGGGCCTCGCCGCCGCTCAGCGTGTCGGCGCTGCGGTCCAGGCTCAGGTAGTTCAGGCCCACGTCGTTCAGGAAGCGCAGGCGCGAGGCGATCTCGCGCACCACCTTGTCGGCGATCTCCGCCTTGGCGCCGGCCAGCCGCAGGCCCTCGAACAAGGCCAGGGCCTCGCGCAGCGTCGCACGGCCGATGGTGTAGATCGGCCAGCCCTCGCCGCTGGCGGCATCGACCAGCTTCACGTGACGGGCCTCACGGCGCAGGCGGGTGCCGCCGCAGTCCGGGCAGGCCTGGTGGGTCTGGTAGCGCGCCAGGTCCTCGCGCACCGCGGCGGAATCGGTCTCCTTGAAGCGCCGCTCCAGGCTGGGCAGGATGCCTTCGAAGGGATGGCTGCGCTTGACGCTGCGGGTCTTGCCGTTCGAGCCTTCGGCGCTGTAGGTGAAGCTGATCGCCTCCTCGCCCGAGCCGCGCAGCAGCAGGTGCTGGTGGGCCGGGCTCAGCGCCTCCCAGGGCGTGTCGAGGTCGAAGCCGGCATGGCGCGCCACCGCCTCAAGCATCGAGAAGGTGTAGGGATTGCGCCGGTCCCAGCCCTTGACCGCGCCGCTGGCCAGGCTGAGGCTGGGGAAGGCCACCACCCGGGCCGGGTCGAAGACGATGACCTCGCCGAGGCCGTCGCAGCTCGGACAGGCACCGACTGGCGAGTTGAAGCTGAACAGCCGCGGCTCCAGCTCCGACAGGCTGAAGCTGCAAACCGGGCAGGCGAATCGGCTGGAGAAGAGGTGCTCGCGGCCGTTGTCCATCTCCAGCGCGATCGCGCGGCCCTCGGCCAGCCGCAGCGCAGCCTCGAAGCTCTCGGCCAGGCGCTGGCCGGCGTCGTCCCGCACCTTCAGGCGGTCGACCACCACGTCCAGATCATGCTTCTCGGCCTTCTTGAGCTTGGGCAGGTCGGCGACTTCCAGCACCTCGCCGGGCTGGCCGCCGCTGCCGACGCGGAAGCGCACGTAGCCGCGCGCCTGCATGTCGGCCAGCAGCTCGGCATGCTCGCCCTTGCGGTCGCGCGCGACCGGGGCCAGGATCATCAGCTTGGTGTCCTCCGGCAGGGCCAGCACGGCATCGACCATCTGGCTCACGCTCTGAGCCTGAAGCGGCAGGCCGTGGTCGGGGCAGTGCGGCGTGCCGGCGCGGGCATAGAGCAGGCGCAGGTAGTCGTGGATCTCGGTGACGGTGCCGACGGTCGAGCGCGGGTTGTGGCTGGTCGCCTTCTGCTCGATCGCGATCGCGGGCGACAGGCCTTCGATCACGTCGACTTCCGGCTTGTCCATGCGCGCCAGGAATTGACGCGCATAGGCCGACAGGCTCTCCACATAGCGCCGCTGGCCTTCCGCGTAGAGCGTGTCGAAGGCCAGGCTGGACTTGCCGCTGCCCGACAGGCCGGTGATCACCACCAGGGCCTGCTTGGGGATGTCGACATCCAGGTTCTTCAGGTTGTGCGTGCGGGCCCCGCGCACGCGCAGCATGGGGCCGGCCGGCTCGGCGCGCTGCGCTCGGTCAGGGTCGATCGGGGACAGCGGGTCGGGGCGGGCGGACATGCGGTGGGGGTGTCGGGCAGGGCCCGCGGGAAAGTCGCAGGCAACCGGCGATCATAGTCACCGGGCGCATCCCGGCCGAAGTCGGGGTGACGCCGTCCCCGATGCCTGCCCGCCGCGCCCCGCCCCCTCCGCCGTCCTCACCCTCTGCCGACCCTGCGCGGCCGGCTGCCCGCATCCCCCGCTACGTGGCCTTGGCCGCCGAGATCGCCGGGGCCATCCGCCGCGGTGCCCTTCGTCCGGGCGACCGTCTGCCCTCCGTGCGCGCGGCTTGTGCCAGCCAGCGCTGCAGCCCGGCCACCGTCTTCCAGGCCTATTACCGGCTGGAGGCCGAGGGTCTGGTCCGGGCCCGCGAGCGCTCGGGCTACTACGTCACCGAGGCCGCTCCGGCCCCACTGCCCGAGCCCGAGCGGCCCTCCCAGCCGCAGGCCCATGCCGGGCCGCTGGATGTCAGCGCCCAGGTCTTCGAGATCCTGGAGGCCACCCTGGCCCGCGAGGTGGTGCCGCTCGGCTCGGCCTTTCCCAGTCCGCTGCTCTTCCCGCTGCCGCGCCTGGGCCGCCTGGCCGCCGGCGCGCTGCAGCGCCTCGACCCGTGGACGACGATCGACGACCTCGGCCCTGGCGACCCTGAGCTGCGCCGCCAGATCGCCCGCCGCTACTGCGCCGAGGGCCTGGCCGTCGCGCCCGAGGACGTGCTGATCACCCACGGCGCGCTGGAGGCGCTGAACCTCTGCCTGGCCGCCGTCACCCGGCCGGGCGACAAGGTGCTGATCGAGTCGCCGACCTTCTACGCCGCCCTGCATGCGCTGGAGCGCCTCGGCCTGGAGGCCGTCGAGGTGCCGACCCATCCGCGCGAGGGCATCGAGCTTGACGCGCTGGAGCTGGCCATCCAGCGCCACCGCCCCGCAGCCTGCTGGCTGATGACCAGCTTCCAGAACCCACTGGGCTTTCTGATGCCCGAGGCGAAGAAGCAGGCGCTGGTCGAGGCCCTGCGCGGCCACCAGCTGCCCTTGATCGAGGACGATGTCTACGCCGAGCTGCACTTCGGCCCGAGCCGGCCGCGGCCCGCCAAGGCCTTCGACACCGACGGCCTGGTGCTGCACTGCGGCTCCTTCTCCAAATGCCTGGCACCCGGCTACCGCATCGGCTGGGCGCTGGCCGGACGCTGGCGGCAGGCGGTCTCACGGCTCAGGCTCGGCAGCACGCTGGGCGCCTCGATGCCGGCCCAGCTCGCGATCGCGGCCTACCTCGAGGGCGGCGGCTACGACAGGCACCTGCGCCTGCTGCGTCGCCGTCTGGCCGCACAGCAGGCCGCCTTGGCCGAGGCGGTGGCGCGCCACTTCCCCCCGGGCTGCCGCGCCACCCGGCCGGCAGGCGGCTACTTCCTGTGGATCGAGATGCCCGAAGGCGTGGACGCGCTGGCCCTGCACCGCCGCGCGCTGGCGGCCGGCATCAGCCTGGCGCCCGGGCCGATCTTCTCGGCCCGGCGCGGCTTCCGGAACTGCATCCGGCTGAACGCCGGTCACGGCGATGCGGCCCGCGAGGGGCCGGCCCTCGCCACGCTGGGCGGCTGGATCGCCGAGATGGCGGCCGCCGCGGCCCGCTGATCCGGTCTTTCGCGCCGGCACTGCTGCTGTTCAGGCCGCAGCACAGGGCCTAGGCTTGCCTCCGCCGGGTCGGCTGGCGCCCGACCCGGCCGACCTCGATGCCCCTGTTGCCTGCCCGTCCGCCGGGCCCCTCCATGCTGCCTGCCCTCCTGTTCATGCTGACGCTCGCGGCTGCGCCTGCCGCCGCCGTCCCGCCACCTCCTTCCCCCTCGACCCTGCCCGACACCCTGGCCCAGCGTGCGCTGGCCTGCACCGCCTGCCATGGCGCAGCCGGGCGGGCCACCCCGGGCGGCTACTTTCCGCGCCTCGCCGGCAAGCCGGCCGGCTACCTGCAGCAGCAGTTGCTGCACTTCCGCGACGGCCGCCGGCCGCATGCCGGGATGGCGCGCCTGCTGGCCCCGCTGTCCGACGACTACCTGGCCACCCTGGCCGGTCATTTCGCCGCGCTCGATCTGCCCTATCCGCCACCCGAGCGGCCGACCGCCTCCGCCGCCCAGCGGGCCCGCGGCGAGGCCCTGGTCCGCCACGGCGATCCGGCCCGCCGCCTGCCGGCCTGCGTGGCCTGTCACGGCGAAGGCCTGACCGGCGCCCAGCCCGCCATGCCCGGCCTGCTCGGCCTGTCGCGCGACTACCTGAACGCCCAGCTCGGCGCCTGGCGCACCGGCCAGCGCCAGGCCCGCGCGCCCGATTGCATGGCCGAGCTGGTCCGTGCGCTGGCGCCCGACGAGGTCGAAGCGGTCGCCGCCTGGCTGGCCGCCCAGCCCCTGCCGGCCGATCCCAAGCCCGCCGCGCAGACCCTGCCGCAGCCGCTGCGCGAGTGCGGCACGGCCCGTGTTGCCGCGGCTGGGGGCACGCGATGAGCGCGTCCGCCCTCGCCCGCCTGCGCGCCGGCTGGGCCGGCCGTCGGCTACGTCGCGGCCTGGCCGTCGCGCTGGCCTTCCTGGCCCTGCTCGCCCTGGCCCGCATCGGCTGGGAGTTGCGTCCGCTGGCCTGGCTGGATGCCGCCCCGCCCCAGCCCGCTGCCGCCGTGGCCGGCCTGTCGGCGGAGCCGCAGGCCCGCGGGGCCTACCTGGCCCGGGTCGGCCACTGCGCCGGCTGCCACACCGCGCCGGGCGGGCCGCCGCTGGCCGGCGGCAAGGCCGTGGCCACGCCCTTCGGCAGCCTCCTTGCAGCCAACCTCACGCCCGATCCGGCCACGGGTCTCGGGGGCTGGACGGTGGATGACCTCGGCCGCGCGCTGCGCCATGGTCGCCGGCCCGACGGCGGCCTGATCCACCCGGTCTGCCCGACGGATGCCTACGCCTTGCTCGATCCGGCCGATGTGCGGGCGCTCCACGCCCACCTGCAGGCCCAGGCGCCGGTGGTTCAGTCGCGGGCCGGCGGCAGCCTGTCGCCCCTGCTGCGCCAGCCGCTGGCGCTGGCGGCCTGGCGCGCGCTCTACCGCCGCCCGCCCGAGGCCCCGGGTGCCCCGCCCGCGCCGCGCCCCGGCGATCCGCCGTGGACCGAGGCCCTGGCCGCCGAATGGGCGCGCGGCGCCTACCTGGTGCGAGGCCCGGCCCACTGCCAGGCCTGTCATGTCGAGCGCAATGCCCTGGGCGGCCCGACCGACCGGCGTGGCGGCGGCCCGATGCCGGCCCTCGACTGGTTCGCCCCCTCGCTGCACGACAACGCCGAGGCCGGTGTCGGCGACTGGCCGCTCGACGAGATCGTCGCACTGCTGCGCGACGGCCATGCGCCGCGCGGTCTGGCCCAGGGGCCGATGGCGCAGGTCGTGCTCGGCAGCACCCAGCACCTGAGTGCCCCGGACCTGCGCGCGATGGCGCTCTACCTGCAGCGCCTGGCGCCGCCCGCTGCCCCCGCGGCGGGCCCGGCGGTCCCCCCGCCCGGGCGGCTGGTGGCGGCGGCCGATCCCGCGGCGACCGGCCAGGCCGCCCCGCGGCCGTCCGAGGAGGCCCTGGCTGCGCTGGCTGCCGGGCCGCGCCTCTATGTTCAGCATTGCGCGGCCTGCCATGGCGCGCAGGGCGAGGGCGTGCTCGGCCCGGACGGCGTGCCGGCCGTGCCGCCGCTGGCGGGCAGCCGGCTGATCGGCCAGGCCTCGCCGGCCAATCTGCTGCGGGTCGTGCTGGAGGGCGGCTTCGGCCCGGCGACGGTCGGCCATCCGCAGCCCTTCGGCATGCCGCCCTTCGATCCGGTCCTCAGCGATGCCGAGCTGCTGGCCCTGATCACCCACCTGCGCACACGCTGGGGCCCCCCTGGGCTGCCGCCGCCCAGCGCCTTTGCGCTGCGCCAGCTGCGCGAGCGCCGGGCCGATTGACCCGTCCCGCCCCGCGCCCCGGGCCGTGCCGCGCATCCCGACGGGCTTTGCCGGACACTTGACGCCTCGCGGCGGTTTTCCGACGCCGTCCCGTCCTCCCATGCCGCCCGCCACCAACGTCATCCCCCTTCGTCCGGAGATCGCGCCCTACAGCCCGCAGGCCCAGGCCTGCCTGAACTGTGGCGTGCGGCAGACGGCGCTGTTCGGCGTGCTCGGCGAAGGGGACCTGGTCCGCATCCACCACCGCATCAGCGACCGCCGCCTGCAAGCGGGCGAGCGCCTCTACGGCGCGCATGAACCGGGCCAGGTGCTCTACACCCTGCGCCGCGGCGTGATGCGCTTCGAGCGCCACAACGACCGCGGCGAGCGCCGCATCGTGCGCCTGGCCGGCCCCAGCGACCTGATCGGCCTGGAGGTGCTGCTCGGCCAGCGCTATGCGGCCGATGCGGTGGCCTGCACCGAAGTCGAGCTCTGCGGCATCCCGAAGGTCCTGATCGACGAGCTGCAACAGCGCCACGCCAACCTGACCCGCGACCTGATGAAGCGCTGGCAGCGCGCGCTCGACGACGCCGACGAATGGCTGACCGAGCTGGGCAGCGGCCCGGCCCGTCACCGCATGCTGCGGCTGCTGCTCAAGCTCAGCGAGTTCGGCGATGCGGGGGCCCGCGTCTGGATGCCGACCCGGCAGGAGATGGGCACCATGCTGGACATGACGGTCGAGACCGCCAGCCGCCTGGTCTCTGCCTTCCGCCGCGAGGGCCTGATCGAGCCGGTCGATGCCCGCCATGCGCGGGTCGACATGGGCCGCTTGCTGGCCGAGTTGAAGGCCGAGGGCGCCGCCGGGAGCTGAGCCGTCCGCCCGGTCCAGCGTCTCGCCGCCGGCACGCCCGGCAGCGGCCCTCAGCCGCCAGTGGCCGCATCCAGCACGCGAATCAGCTCGCGGCCGTAGGCCTCCAGCTTCTTCGCGCCGACGCCGTGTACCTCGGCCAGCTCGGCCAGCGTGGCGGGCGCGCGGCGGGCCATGTCGAGCAGGGTGGCGTCGTTGAAGACGATGTAGGCGGGCAGGTTGTGCTCGCGGGCGACCTCGCCGCGCCAGGCCTTGAGCGCGGCCAGGCGGTCAAGGCCGGCGGCGTCCAGGTCGGACGGGGGCAGGGCGGCCCGGCGGCTGCTGCTGCCGCCACCGGCTTTGGGCCGGCCGCGCACGGCCTCGGCGGCCTGGCGCAGGTGCAGGGCGACTTCGCCGCGCAGCACGGCGCGGGCGCTCTCGCTGGGGGCCAGGGTCTGGTACTCGCCCTCGACCAGCACATGGCCCAGGGCGATGAGCTGGCGCAGCACGCTGCGCCACTGCGTCTCGGCCAGCTCGGCGCCGATGGCCCAGGTGCTGAGCTGGTCGTGGCCGGTCTGCGCGACCTTGTCGCTGCGCTTGCCGCGCAGGATGTCGATCACATGCCCGGCCCCGTAGGCACGGGCGCCGCGGCCGGTGTCGCGCGCATGCTGCTGGATGCGCAGCAGGGTGCTGAGCAGCTTGCGCGCGGCCTCGGTGCCGTCCCAGGTGGCGGGCGGCTGGCGGCAGTTGTCGCAGAGCTGCTGCAGGCCGGGCTGGCAGGGCGTGCTGCCTTCGTCGAAGTAGCGCAGCAGGCGCACGCGGCGGCAGTCGGTCGCCTCGGCCAGGGCGAGCAGCGCGTCCAGCTTGTCGCGCTGCAGGCGCTTGAAGGTTTCGTCGGCCGGGCTCTCGTCGATCATGCGGCGCTGCTGCACCACGTCGGCCAGGCCGTAGGCCATCCAGGCCTCGGCCGGCTCGCCGTCGCGGCCGCTGCGGCCGGTCTCCTGGTAGTAGGCCTCGATGTTCTTGGGCAGGTCCAGGTGGGCGACGAAGCGCACGTCCGGCTTGTCGATGCCCATGCCGAAGGCGATGGTGGCCACCATGACCAGGCCTTCCTCGCGCAGGAAGCGGTCCTGGTGGCGCTGGCGCATGCCGGCGTCCAGGCCGGCGTGGTAGGGCAGGGCGGGAATGCCTTCGGCGCTGAGCCAGGTGGCGGTGTCTTCCACCTTCTTGCGGCTCTGGCAGTAGACGATGCCGGCCTCGCCTTCATGCTCGGCGCGCAGCCAGGCGAGGAGCTGCTTGCGCGGCTCGTCCTTCTCGACGACGCGGTAGGCGATGTTCGGCCGGTCGAAGCTGCTCAGGAAGACGCGGGCGTCTTGCAGCGCCAGGCGTTCCAGGATGTCGGCCCGGGTGTGGGCGTCGGCCGTGGCGGTGAGCGCCAGCCGCGGCACGCCGGGATGGCGCTCGGCCAGCATGGACAGGGCCAGGTAGTCCTCGCGGAAGTCGTGGCCCCACTGGCTCACGCAGTGCGCCTCGTCGATGGCGAACATCGACAGGCGCCCGGCCGCGGCCATCGCGTCGAGCTGGGCCTGCATGCGCGGCGTCGAGAGCCGCTCCGGCGCCACATAGACCAGCACCAGCTCACCGGCCAGCATGGCCCGCTCGATCCGCGCGGCCTCGGTGCTGTCCAGGGTGGAGTTGAGGAAGGCGGCTGGCACGCCGGCTTCGTCCAGCGCGCCGACCTGGTCGTGCATCAGCGCGATCAACGGGCTGACCACGATCGTCACGCCCCGGCCCGCGCGGTGGCGGGCGATGGCCGGGACCTGGTAGCACAGGCTCTTGCCACCGCCGGTGGGCATGAGCACCAGGCCGTCGCCGCCGGCCGCAGCATGGGCCACGATCTCGGCCTGCGGCCCGCGGAAGGCCGGATAGCCGAAGACCTCGTGCAGGATGGCGGCCAGGGCGGGCGCAGCCAGGGGGGTGTCGGAGGCGGGGCGAGAAGGCACGGCAGGCGGCGGACGCGGCAAAGGCCCGAGTGTCCCCTGCGGCCCGGCCCGGCCGCCCGCCCCCCTCCGGAGTCGCCCTTGCGGGGGGCGGTGGCCGGGCCGCGCGCCTTATCATCGATGGCCCGCCCGCGCCCCGTCCCATCGACCGCGCGGGTGCTTCGTTTTCAAGCTCGCTGGATCTGCGCCATGGCCTCCGTCAACAAAGTCATCGTCCTCGGCAACCTCGGCAAAGACCCGGAGGTTCGCTACACGCCCAGCGGCTCGGCCGTGGCCAACCTGCGCATCGCCACGACCCGCAACTGGAAGGACAAGTCCAGCGGCGAGAAGGTCGAGGAAACCGAGTGGCACAGCGTGGTCCTGTACGACCGGCTCGGCGAGATCGCGGGCGAGTACCTGAAGAAAGGCCGCCCGGTCTACATCGAGGGCCGCCTGAAGACCCGCAAGTGGCAGGACAAGGACGGCAACGACCGCTACACGACCGAGATCGTCGGCGAGACCATGCAGTTGCTCGGCGGCCGCGACGGCGGCGGTGACGAGGGCGGTGGCGGCTACAGCCGCAGCAGCGGCGGGGGCTACGGCGGCGGTGACGAGGACCGCCCGGCCCGCGCCCCGGCCGCCCGCGCGCCCGCGCCGCGCCCGGCCCCGGCGCCCAAGCCGGCCGCCAGCAGCTTCGACGATCTGGAAGACGACATCCCCTTCTGAGTCAGGCGCCGACCGTGACCCCGGTCGCGCCCGACGCGCCAGGCTGGCGCGTCGTCTGCCTTTGCGCGGCCTGGTGCCGTGTCTGCGAGGCCTATCAGCCGATCTTCGAGGCGCTGGCCCGGCGGCACCCCGAGGTCGGCTTCCACTGGCTGGACATCGAGGACGAGGCCGACGTCCTCGGCGACCTGGATGTCGAGACCTTCCCCTGCCTGCTCGTGATGGAAGGCCGGTGCCCGCGCTTCTTCGGACCGCTGCTGCCGCAGCCTGAGCCGCTGGAGCGCCTGCTCGCCGCACTGCGCGCCAGCCCGGGCGGGCCGCCGGTTGTCAGCTTGTCAGCGGCTTGGCTCGCTCACTTCCAGTCGAGGTCCTGATCGCGCGCTTCGCAGCACGGCCCTGCGGTCCCGGGCGTGGGCGAGGCCCTGGGCGTCAGCCGCACAGGGCACGCCCCAGTAACGGGAAGCCATGCAATCCCTCGGCCCAGCGGCTCTTGACGCCAATATGTCAGCTCCCTAGAGTCGACGCCGTGTGCTTCAAAAGTAATGGCTGATTTACTGTTGTTGCCACTCGGCCCCGCCGGCAGACCCGAGTCAGCGGGCCATTCCCTTCCACTGAGGAGAACCTATGTCCATTCAAAACCTGTCGCAGCCGGAAATCGAGCAAGTCTCCGGCGGTCTGCTGCTGTCGATTGGCAGCAACCCGATTCTCAACGGCTCGCTCGACCTGACGCCGAACGGCATCTTCACCCTGATCAGCAGCCTGCTCGGCGGCCTGACCGGCTTGCTGAAGGGGCTGCCCGTGATTGGCGGCCTGCTGGGCACGATCGGCGGCTGATTCAAGCGGCGCGCGAGCCCCTCGCCAGAGGGTTCGGCGTCTCCGCGGGGCCAGATTCTCGTGCCCGCTCCCGGCAAGCGCCCCTGCCGGGGCGCCGCACCCGGTTTCTCGGTAGCATCAGCTCACATCCGAAACATTCTGTGCACTTCGTAGCACATGCTTACGCAAGGGCTGGGCTGATCCCCTAGAGTTGAATTACCACACCTGGGCTCAAGGGTTTCTCCTTGACTGTCTGGCAGGTGGCGCTCAAAGCCCGGCATGGGTTTGGGCAGTTTCTCAGCAGCGAACCGCAACCCAAGGAATCACCATGGCCATCCAGGAATTGAACTGTCAGGAAATCAAGCAAGTCGCCGGCGGCATCAGCCTCGGCACCTTGCTGGGCCCCACCAACACCATCATCGGGGGCTTGATCAACACGCTGGGCCAACTGCTTGGCCCCACGCTGTCGCTGGTCGTCAAGGTCGTGGGCGGCTTGCTTGGCGGTCTCCGCCTGGGCTGAGCCTGGCCCGGGGCCCGGTGGCCCAAGGCACAGATCGCTGTGCAACCCGGCCTGGATCGTGGCGCGTCGTGCATCGACGCAAGGAAACGCTCGGCGGGCCAGAGCTTGCTCTGTGAGAAGTGCAACCGCTGCTCATGATTGCTAGCAACTTCGCACAAGTCACGCGGTGTTGCACCTCTAAAGTGCGGCTGCCTCAGGTGCTGGCCGGGATCCACAAGACCCGGCCGGTCCCGAAGGCAGGCAGAGGTTCTGCAGGGCCTCTGCCGGCACCCCCCCTTCGAGTACAAACCACGATCTAAGGAATTGACATGGCGATCCAAGAACTGAACCGTCAAGAAGTCGAGCAAGTTTCCGGCGGCCTGCTGGACCTCGGCGGCCTGCTGTCCCCCGTGACCTCGCTGGTCAGCGGCCTGCTGGGCACCGTGACCGGCCTGCTGGGCGGCCTGCTGTCGACCGTGACCGGTCTGCTGGGCGGCCTGCTGGGCGGCATCAAGCTGGGCTGATCCGGCTTGGGTCACCGGCCCGTTCATCTGAACGGCCGGCCGACTGCGCGAAACGCCCCACTGCGGGCGTTTCGCTTTTCTGCGCTTGTGCTTCCCGTGGATCCAAGAGTTTGTTCAACTTCGCCCGCAACTCCACCGCAGCCCGCGATGTCCTCACGCCATGAGCGCTGACGCCCCGATGTACCGCGAAGAAGCCTTGCGCGCACGCGTCGGGCAAGGTCTGGGCGAGATTGTCCTGGCCCAGCCGCCCGCAACCCGGTGGTGGGTCGCCTTGGGATTGGTCTGCGGCCTGCTGGTGCTGGCGCTGCTGCTGGGCGGGCAATACACCCGCCGGGTCGCGGTGGCCGGGCAACTTCTACCCAGCGGGGGCGTGATGCGGGTGGCCGCACCCGCGCCCGGCCTGTTGCAGACGCTGGCCGTGCGCGAAGGCCAGGCCGTGCGTCGGGGCGAGCTGCTCGGTACGCTGAGTTTCGAGCGTCGCGCTGAGGGCCGCAGTGTCGAGACCGGCGTCACCGAGCTCTTGCAGCGCCGCGAAGATTCCCTCAAGCAGGAACTGGAACGCGCCGACACCGCCGAATCCGATGAGCGCGCCGCGCTGGCCCGCAGCGTGGCCGGCCTGCGCAGCGAGCTGGCCCGCCTCGACGAGGCCCTGGCGCTCCAGAACCGCCGGGTCGAGCTCTCCGAAGAGTCGAGCGCCCGGTATGAGGCCTTGGTCGAACCGGGCCATGTTTCGCGCGAGGAGTGGCAGCAGCGCCGCGCCGACGCCCTGGACCAGCGCGCCCGGGCCGGCGCCATGGCCCGCGAGCGCGCCGCTCTGCAACGCGAGCTGGCGAGCCGCCGCGACGAGCTCGCCCTGTTGGCCGAGCGACAGCGCAAGCAGCGCGCCGCGCTGGAGCGCGATCTCGCGCGGGCCGGCCAGGAGCGCGAGGAGGCCGAGGGCCGCCACGTCCTGCAACTCGTGGCGCCGGCCGATGCCGTGGTCGCTGCCGTCCTCGTCGAGGCCGGCCAGTCGGTGGACGCCGGTCGCACCCTGTTTCGTCTCGTGCCGCCCGAGGATCCCCTGCAGGCCGTTCTCTATGCGCCCAGCCGCGCCGCCGGCCCCCTCAAGCCCGGGGACACGGTGCTCCTGCGCTACCAGGCTTTCCCCTTCCAGAAATTCGGCCATCACCAGGGCACGGTGCGCGAGATCGCGCCGGCCCCGGTCTTTGGCGAGGAACTGCTCAACATCGGCCTGGGCCTCCACCCGCAACTTCAGAAGGGGGCCGAGCCCTACTTCCGGGTGACCGTCGACCTGCCGGCCCAGGCCCTGGATGGCCCGCGCGGCCCGGCCGTGCTTCGGCCGGGCATGTTGCTGGAGGCCGACCTGCGTGCCGAGAAGCGGCGCCTGATCGAATGGGTTTTCGAGCCCCTGCTGGGCGTGGCCAGCCGCTGGTAAGCCGCCCCTTCCTCCCCTTCAGTGCCCGCGGCCCGGTGCCGGTGATCCGGATTTCCCCGACATGACGCCCTCTTCCCCGAAGCCCAAGCCCGACGCCGCAGCCCATGCCTCCTGGCTGAACCGCCTGCACTTCGGCGGGCGCCGCCGCACCCCGGTGCTGCTGCAGGCCGAGGCGGCGGAGTGCGGCATCGCCTGCCTCGCCATGGTGGCCGGCTACCACGGCCTGCGCATCGACCTGGCCACGCTGCGCCAACACTTCCAGGTCTCGCTGGCCGGTGCCACCCTGGCTGGCCTGATGGCCCAGGCTGGCGCGCTGCACCTCGCAACCCGCGCGGTCAAGCTGCAGGTCGAGGACATGAAGGACCTGCGCATGCCTGCCGTGCTGCACTGGGACTTCAATCACTTCGTCGTGCTGACGGCGGTCGACCGCCGCGGCATCACCATCCACGACCCCAGCCTCGGCCAGCGCCATGTGCCCTGGGCCCAGGTTGGCAAGTCCTTCACCGGGGTGGCGCTGGAGGCCTGGCCCAACCCCGGTTTCAAGCCCGCCAAGGTCGAGCGTCGTATCAAAGTGACCGAGTTGCTCGGCCGCATCAGCGGCTGGCTGCCGGCCGGCCTGCAGATCATCGGCCTGGCCCTGGTGCTGGAGCTTTTCGGCCTGCTTTCGCCGCTGATGCTGCAGTGGACGATGGACCATGTGCTGGTCAGCGCCGATCTCGACCTGCTGGTCCTCCTCGCCATCGGCTTCGCCGCGCTGGTCGTGATGCAGCAGCTCATCTCGCTGTTGCGAAGCTGGCTGCTGCTGGTGCTGTCGACCACCATGGCGCTGCAATGGCGGGCCAATCTCTTCAGCCACTTGCTCAAGCTGCCGGCCGGCTTCTTCGAGGTGCGGCATCTTGGCGATGTGGTCTCGCGCTTCGGCGCGGCCGACACCATCCAGCGCACGCTCACCTCGTCCTTCGTCGAGGCCCTGCTCGACGGCCTGATGTCGGTGCTGGTGCTGGTGATGATGTTCTTCTACAGCCCGGTGCTGGCTGCGGTCGCGCTGGGCACCATGACGATCTACGGCGTGATGCGCATGCTCTGGTACCGCCCGCTGCGCGAGGCGACCGAGGAGCAGATCGTCCACGCCGCGCGCCAGCAGTCGCACTTCCTCGAAACCGTGCGCGGCATCCGTGCGATCCAGCTCTTCGGCCGCGAGCCGCAGCGCCGCGACACCTGGCTGGCCCGCGTCGTCGAGCAGATGAATGCCGAGCTGCGCACCCAGAAGCTGGAGCTGGGCTACCGCCTCGCCAACGGCCTGCTGTTCGGCCTGGAGCGTGTCGGCGTGATCGCCTTCGGCGCGAGCCTGGTGCTGGACGGCGTCTTCACCGCCGGTGCGCTGCTGGCCTTCATTGCGTACAAGGACCAGTTCGCGCACCGCGTCAGCGTGCTGATCGACCGCCTCTTCGAGCTGCGCATGCTGCGCCTGCACGGCGAGCGCCTGGCCGACATCGCGCTGGCCAAGCCGCAGGACCCGGGCCCCGCCACGCCGGCCGATGCCCCCCCGCCCAGCCAGGCCCCGGCGCTGCGGCTAGAGGGCCTGCGCTTTCGCTACGGCGACGGCCTGCCCTGGGTGCTCGACGGCCTCGACCTTGACCTGCCGGCCGGCAGCTCGCTGGCCATCGTCGGCGCCTCCGGCTCGGGCAAGAGCACGCTGGCCGCCCTGCTGCTGGGCCTGCGCGAGCCGGCGGCCGGCCAGATCCTCGTCGACGGCGTGCCCAGCGAGCGCCTGGGCCGCCACGCGATGCGGGCCATGACCGGCGCGGTCACCCAGTCCGACACGCTCTTCGCCGGCTCCATCGCCGACAACATCACCTTCTTCGACGCCACCCCCGACCGGGCCTGGATGGAGGAATGTGCGCGCGCCGCCGACATCCATGCCGACATCGTCGCGCTGCCCATGGGCTACCACACTCTGGTGGGCGACATGGGCACCGTGCTCTCCGGTGGCCAGCAGCAGCGGGTGCTGCTGGCGCGTGCGCTGTACAAGCGGCCGCGGCTGCTGGTGCTCGACGAAGCCACCAGCCACCTCGATTTGGCCAGTGAGCAGCGCGTCAGCCAGGCCGTGGCGCGGCTCAAGCTCAGCCGCATCCTGATCGCGCACCGGCCGCAGACCATTGCCAGCGCCGACCGCATCGCGCTGATGCAGGGCGGGCGCATCGTCAGCGTCGCCGGCCCGGCCGAGCTGCCCGCGCTGCTCGCCCGCCTCGAAGCCGGCACCTCGCCCGGCGAGACCGCATGAGCCGCCTTGCCCGGTGCGGCGTGCCGGTGCTCGGCCTGCTTGCCGGGCTGCTGTTGGCTTTCCCCGCGGTCTCGGCCCCGCCCCCGGCCGGGGATGGCCCGGAGGCGCTTCGCCGCGCAGCCCAGGCCCTGCCCGCTGCGCTGCCGCCCGAGCAGGCCGGCTGTCCGGAGGGGCCGGTCACGCAGCCACTGGGCCTGCATGAGGCGGTCGCCCGCAGCCTCTGCCAGTCACCCAAGGCGCGCGGGGCCTGGGCCCTGGCCCGCCAGCGTGCGGCCGAGCTCGGCGTGGTCGAAGCCAGCTACTGGCCCACGCTGCAAGCCGGCGCCATTTACGACGAGACCCGCCAGCGCTACCGCGAGCCGGCCGTCAGCATTTCGAGCAAGACCGAGGGCATGAGCCTGCGGCTGAACTGGGTGCTGTTCGATGGCGGCCGGCGCAGCGGCCGCAAGCAGCAGGCCCGCGCCCTGCTGGCTTCGGCCAATGCCACGCAGGATGTCGTCGTGCGCAGCGAGCTGCTCGACGCCCTGCGCGCCTACCACCTGGCCCAGGCCGCCGAAGCCCTGCGCCTGGCCAGTGTCGAGGTCGAGCAAGTCGCCCGGCGCACCGCCGAGCGGGTGAAGGGCCGCCAGGCCGGCGGCGTGTCCGCTCGGGCCGAGCTGATGCAGGCCCAGGCCGCGCTGAGCCGCGCCACCCTCGGCCGGCTCGATGCCGAGGCCGCCGCCGAGGCTGCGCGTGGCGAGCTCGCGCGACGCATGGGCCTGTCGGCCACCACGGCGCTGACCGTGCCGGCCCTGCGCCTTCTGCCCAGCGCGCAGGCCCTGCCGGCCGATGCGCAGGCCTTGATCGACGAAGCCTTGCAGCAGCATCCCCGCATGCTCGCGGCCCGCGCCGAGGCCGAGGCCGCCCGCGGCCGCCAGGCCGCCACCCGGGCCGAGGATTGGCCCGTGCTCAGCCTCAGTGCCCAGCAGAGCACCCAGCAGCCGCCCAACGGCAGCCTCTTCATCGTCGACCGCCTGCGCTCGGCCAATGTGCAGTTGCAGGTGCCGATCTTCGAGGGCGGCGCCGGCCCGGCCCGCCGCCGCGGCGCCGCCGCCGAAGTGCAGCGGGCCGAGGCCTCGGCCGACGAGCTGCGCAACGAGGTCGAAAGCAGCCTGTGGCGGAGCTGGCAGGAGGCCCGCGCCCAGAACCAGCGCATCGAAGCCGTCGACCGCCTGGTGCGCGACACCCGCGACGCCTCCGACGGCCTGGCCGCCCGCTTCAACGCTGGCGCCGGGGGCCTGTTCGAGTGGCTCTCGGCCCAGCAGGACGCGGCACGCGCCCGGCGCGAGCAGGTCGAGGCGGTGCTGGCCTGGCACGACGCCCGGCTGCGCCTGGCCGCCCAGGTCGGCAACCTGGGCGGCTGGCTGCTTGCCGAGCCCTGAGGCTCAGTGGTAGAGCTTGAGGGTGGAGGCCGGGAAGGCGCCGAGGTTGGGGAAGACGGCGCCCATCGAGGCGGCCGGCACGCCCATCCAGCGGGCGATCTCGGCCAGCAGGTGCTCGGTCGGCGTGCTGGGCAGCATGATGCCGCGCGACTCGACCATGTCCGGCCCGTTGAGCCGCAGGTCGGGCAGCTTGCCATGCAGGCCGCCCCGCACCGGGCCGATCAGCAGGGCGTGACCGCCCCAGCCATGGTCGGTGCCGCTGCCATTGGGCACCAGGCTGCGGCCGAACTCGGAATAGACCAGCATCGAAACCTCATCCTGGATGCCCAGGGCCTGGGCCGAAGTCCAGAAGGCGCCGATGCCCTGGTCCAGCGCGGCCAGGTTCTTGTTGAGCGTGGCGGCCTGGTCGGCATGGGTGTCGTAGCCGCCCTGCACCGAAAAGTGCACCGAGCGCGGCCGGCCATTGCTGGCATCGGACTTGAACAGCCGGGCCACGGTCTTCAGCTCGGGCAGGCCGGTGTAGGCGGTGCTGTCGGTCACGCTGTCCAGCGCGGCCTGCACCACCCCGGAGTTGGCCTGGGACCGGGCCTGGGCGCCCGCGAACTCGGCCGCCAGGGGATGGCTGAAGCTGCTGGCTTGGCCCATCACGCTTTCCATCATGCGGACCACATCGGGGATGACGTAGTTGGCATGCCGGGCGACCACCCCGTTGGGCCCCAGGCCCAGGGCGCGGATGCCGGCGGCCACGAAGCCCGGCTGCGGGCCGGCCATGCTCGTGATCTGCGAGAAGGCGCCACCGCGCAGATGGCCCGGCAGGGCGGCGACCATGCGACCGATCCAGCCGGAGTTGCCGGCGGTGTCGGTGGCATCGCCGATCTGCCAGCCGCGGCTCTGGTCGCTGTGGCTGCTCAGGGCCAGCGGCAGCCGGACCGAGCGGCTCTCGTACTGAGCCCGCGTGGTCGGTCCGGCCAGGGGGCCGGTGTTCATCACCGCGGCGACCCGGCCCTGACGATGCAGCGCGGCCAGCCGGGTCATGGCGGGATGCCACTGCCAGTCGGCATCGAGCGCCATGGACGGCGCATCGGGTGCGGCCAGGCTGCCGCGGGCGGCGACATAGGCGGTGCGGTTGCTGCCCCGGCGCGGGGCGATCAGGGCATGCGCGTCCAGGCCGCCCCCGAGGTAGACGATCAGCAGTTTGCGGCTCATGACAGCACCATGTTTTGCGGGTGGATGAGGATGGTCCAGAGCATGGCGCTCAGCACATTGCGCTGCCAGCCGGTCTGGGTTCGCGGGTAGCCGCGGATCGCGCCGAGCAGGGCGTTGCGCTCGCCACTGGGCAGCACGCGGCCGCTCAGGCGGCGGCTCAGCTCGTCAAGCAGCTCCGCATCGTTGGCCGAGGAGGCCAGCTTGGCGCTCAGGTAGGGCGTGAGCGTGGCATTGCGGGTGAGCTGGCCGAGGCCGTTGAAGACGGTGGTGGCACCGTCCTCGTCGTAGTTCTCAAGCTCCGCGCCGACGAGGCCCAAGGCTTTCAGCTCGGGTGTCGCGTAGTCGGGCTTGTTGAAGTTGAAGACTGTCGGCGCGGTGAAGGGCCGCTGCGAGCCCAGGGTCTTGTGCAACCACGGGTTGATCGGCCGCTGGGTGCCCAGGCTGTCGAAGCTGCCCAGCCGGCGCACCGCGCCCATGGTGTAGACATAGCGCGGCACCAGCATGCCGAAGTTGGGCGTGCCGGGCGTGAGCAGGTCGGGGTCGAGGAAGATCGCGCGCAGCACGGCCTTCATGTCGCCGCGCACCCCGCTGCCGTTGTTGACGAAGGCACGGCTCACGCGGCTGACATAGCCCGGCGAGGGGTTGGAACAGGTGAGGCGCCGGATCAGGTTGAGCGCGACGAAGGGCGGGCAGGTGGGATGCTGGAAGAGCGCATCCAGCGTGGCGCGGATCGCATTGGCGCCCGAGGTGCCGGCGGCGATGTTGACCCGGCCGCCCAGGGCGCGCACGGCTTCGGGCGCGTGCTGACTGGCATCGATGGCCATGCGCCGGCCCCAGGTCTCGGCGGTGAAGGCGCCGGGGCTGGCATCGCCGAAGCGGGTGGCGCGGCCGCCGTTGCGCAGATTGCCGTTCGGATACAGGCCGGTGAAGACCCGGGCCAGTTGCACGATGTCGGTCTGCTGGTAGGTGGGGATGGGCTGGCCGCTGCCGTCGAGCTTGCGGCTGCCGTCCTCGTTCAGTTCCCACAGGCCGATGGTGAAGAGCTGCATCAGCTCGCGGGCGTAGTTCTCGTCGGGCTGGCGACCGGTGGCGGCGTCGGCCTTGCGGCTGTTCAGATAGGTCAGGTAGAAGCCCATGTCGAGGCTGTACGTGACGTCTTCGATCAGCGTGCGGAAGTTGCCGAAAGCGTTGCGGTTCAGCAGATCCCAGAAGGCGCTGTAGGCCTCCGGGACCACGGCCCGGTCGGTTCCCGCTTCCGAGATAACGAACAGGTTGGACAGGGCATAGGTGACGCGCTGGCGCAGCGGGTCGGCCGCATACACGCACTTCCAGTCGATGGCCTGGATGCGGGTGTCGTGGTGCGGCGACTGGTTCGGATCCTCGAAGCCCGGCGGGCCCTTGAGCCGGACCCAGTCGGCCACCGAACGACTCTGCGGCAGCAGCATCTGGGTTTCCAGCCAGGCGCCGTAGCCCCGGGTGGCGACGTCGAGGATCTCGCTGTCCAGCGGCGCGAAGGTGGTGAAACGCAGCCAGCGGGCCGCGCTGTCGACCGGCAGCGCGGTGGCGCCGGCCAGGGCCTGGGCCAGGGCCGTCTGGGGGAAGCCGGCGACCAGGGCCGCGGTGCTGGCGCAGGCCGCGGCACTCTGGCGCAGGAAACCGCGTCGGCTGCGGGACAGGGCAGGGTTCGCCTTCAGGTCTGGGGTCGGGAACATGGCTACCTCACCGAAGCGACGGGACTTGTCGCGATGACTGCTCTTCGGTGTGTCACCCCCCTTGTTTGAGGGGAATGATGTTTCGGTTCGTATCAGACCCGGGCGCGCATCGCCCGGCGCGCCTGGACGAACTCGAAGGCCAGCCGCACCGTGCTCTGCTGCAGGCGCGCAAGCTCCTCGCGCTCCTTCTCGTCCTGATAGAAGGCCAGATCCACGCTGTGCCGGATGTAGCGCGGCGGCAGGCGGTTCAGGGCCACGCAGGCCACGTCGGGCAGCAGGTCCGGCGCCACGGCCGGGTAGTCGCCCTGCAGGGCCAGCACGGTCTCGATGACCGCAGCCTCATGGATGTTGTGGATGGATTCGAAGCTCGGGTTCATCGGCGTCTCGCGGGGCCGGGGGGCTGCATGGCACCCGGCGGCGCCGCTCGCGCGCCGGGCCTGCAGGCCCGAAGGCCGTGCCGGCCAGTCTGCGGCGGGGCGACCCGGGGCCATCCCGCGATCAAGCCCTGCAAGGCCGGGGAGATGTCGCCCATCCGTCCCGGCCTGCTGCGGCGCCCGCAGCGCCGCGCCCGGCATCGGCCCACGCGGCGGGGGGTCGGCGGGCCCGTCGACAATGGGGCATGACCCTTCCCCGCCGCGCGCAGGCGCCCAGCTTCGATTCCCAAGAGTTCCGGCACGCGCTGGGCCGCTTCGCCACCGGGGTGACCATCGTCACCGCCCGGGCCGCCGACGGCGGGGCCATCGGCCTCACCGCCAATTCCTTCAACTCGGTGTCGCTCGATCCGCCGCTTGTCCTGTGGAGCCTGTCGCTCAAGGCCAGCTCGATGGCGGCCTTTGCCACCGGCTCGCACTACGCCATCCACATCCTTGCGGCCGGGCAGCGCGACCTGGCCCAGCGTTTCGCGACCCAGCGCCTGCACGAGCGCTTTGCGGGCGTGCCGCATCGCGACAGCCCGGCGGGCGTGCCCCTGATCGACGGGGCCCTGGCCACCTTCGAGTGCTTCAATCGCAGCCAGTACCGCGAGGGCGACCACGTCATCTTCGTCGGCGAAGTCGAGCGCTGCGCCGTGCAGGCGGGGGCCCAGCCGCTCATCTTCCACGGCGGGCGCTACTTCACCGAGCTGCCGGTCTGAGGCCTGCGCGGGCAGGCCGCGGCCTCGCCTGCACCGGAACGGGCTGTGGTTTTCCCTCGAACGAGGGTGCTGTTCCGAACAGACTTGTGAGCTTAAGGGCCCACAATCGCGGGTAAGCCCTAGAGCAAGCATCGTGTCAACATCCTCGGCGCGATCCTTGCTTGGAGGCACTCACGCAAGACCTGAGACCCCGACCATGCCCCGTTTTGTCGTTCCCGCGCTCGTGCTCTCCCTCTTGCTGGCCCATGCCCTGCCGGGTGCCGCCGCCGAGAGCAGCAGTCAGTCTGCGGTTCGTGCGCCCCGCACGGAGTCGTCGTCAGTCCATCCCGCCCTGCACACGCCGGGCGACAGCAAGGCCTTGACGGCGTCCGAGACGCCCCTGGATCTCAACGCCGGCACCCTGCTGGTGCTGAGCCTGGCGGTCATGGGCCTGCACCTGGCCCGGCGCAGCGGCCAATCGCGACGCTGAGGCGCAAGCGCCCGGGCGCCGTCTCCACCCCCTCAGGGCGGTGAGGGCAGATCCCGCGGCCACAGCACCCACATCCGCAGCGGCTGCTTCATGCGGCCGGCCTGTTCCTCCACCCCGGGGCCCCAGCCCCAGAAGTAGTCGGCGCGCACGGCGCCGACGATGGCGCTGCCGGTGTCCTGCGCGATCACCAGGCGTTCCATCGGCCGGGCCGGCAGCGGCATCGGCTGCCAGGCCTGCGGCTCGGTCGTCGAGATCCAGACCGGCGTGCCGTAGGGCACCGAAGCCTTGTCCACCGCGATCGACCGCCCGGGCGTGAGCGGCACGCCGTGCGCGCCCAGCGGACCGCGCTGCGGGTCGGGCAGCGGCTCCTCGCGAAAGAAGATCACCCGCGGATTGGCCGCCAGCAGCTCGGGCACGCGCTGCGGATTCGCCCGGGCCCAGGCGCGGATGGCCGGCCAGGAGGCCTGGTCCATCGTGAAGGCGCCGCGCTCGACCAGCCATTTCCCGACCGAGCCGTAGGGATGGTCGTTGTGTCCTGCATAGGCGAGGCGCACGGTCAGCGGCCGGCCTCCGGCGTCGAGCTCGTCCAGCAACTGGATGCGGCCCGAGCCCTGGATCTGGACCATCAGCAAATCCATCGGGTCGGCCAGCCAGGCGATCTCGCGGCCCGCCAGGGCCGTGCGGGCCGCCGGCACGCGCGCCATCTCGCTGCGGCTGTACCAGGGCTTGCGCTGGCCCAGGCCGGCCGGTGGCCGGTGCAGGGCGACGTTGTGGCGGGCGTCCGGCTTGCGCTGGCCCACCAGCAGCGGCTCGAAATAGCCGGTGATCAGGCCCAGGCCGGGATCGCCGCCGGGCCCGGTGCCACGGGCTTCGACCCGGTAGGGCTGCAACCAGCCCTGCAGCCAGGCGCGTACCCGTGCTTCGTCGGCCGGGCCTTGCACCCGCGCCTCGGCCAGGGCGCTGCGGCAGGCCAGGGCCCAGCCGCGGGCCGGGCGCTCGCAGCTCGCCAGCAGGGCCGGCCAGGCTTCGTGCAGCTTGTCCTGCGTCCAGCCGGGCAGGGCCTCCCAGGGGGCGGCCCGCCAGGTCGAGCGTTCGCGGTCGATCTGCTCGGGGCCGCCGTGCACGGGCGGCGGCGCAGGCGGAGCCGGGGGCTCGGCGGGTGCCGGTGCCGGCACAAGGACAGCGGGCGGCGCGGCTGGCGGCAGATCGCCCTCAAGCGGCACGGCCGCGCAGGCTGCCAGCAGCAGGGCGGACAAGCCGCTCAGCCGGCGCGCCCGGCGGGCCCCGGCGACACTGCGCGGCGGCGCGGCCCGGACCGGCTGCGGAATGTCGATGACAGGAGGTGTTGGGCTCATGGGGCTGCTGCTGCTCGAAGCGCTGGGTGCGCTGCTGGTGCTGGTGCTGATCGTCTGGTGGACGATGTTCTCCGGGCGTCGGGGGGGCGAGCGCGCGCGCCAGGACGAGGATTCCCCGCCGCCGCCGCCGCCGCCGCCTGGCGCCTGAGGCTGGCAAGGGGGCGGCCTCAGCCCCCGGCCGGGCGGTCCGGCGGCTTTTCGCGCGGCGGCCACAGGAAGCTCATCGGCTCGCGGCGCAGACGCGCGCGCAGCGCCGCCCACAGGGTGGCGCGCTCGCGCACCCGCAGGCCGCGCGAGCGCAGCGCGACGCGGAAGGCCAGCGCGAAACTGACGCCCACATTCAGCAGGCCGGTCAGCGGCAGGGCCGCCAGGCACCACCAGAACGCGGGCTGCTGCAGCGCGGCGCTGCCCAGGCTGCCAAGCGCCGCGGCAAGCTGACCTGCGGACAAGGTGACATGCCGCACCTCGATGGGCAGGCCGAAGAACAGCGCCAGCGCCGGCACCAGGCCCAGCATCAGGCCCAGCGAGACATTGGCCGCCAGACCCGAGATGTTGGCCCGCCACCAGCTCGCCCACCGGCCCGCGCGGCCTGCGCCCAGCCAGCGCAGGGCGCGTGGATGCCAGCGGATCGCACTGTCCAGCCGATGCAGCACGAACCAGTTCTCGGCCCAGCCGGCGATCAGGCTGGACGAGAACAGCAGCACGCCGGTGAGGGCCGCATACGCCAGGGTCGGCCCCAGCAGGGTCAGGCTCTTCAGCACGTATTCGGCCTCATGCGCCGGCACCAGGGCATGCCCGCCCAGCCAGCTCCCCAGGAGCTGCACGGCCAGCACCAGGGGCGCGACCATCATCAGATTGCCTACGATGCCGGCCGTCTGCGAGCGGATCAGGTGCACGACCTCGTCGACCACGCGCTCCGCGCCCTCGGGCTTGCCGAGCTCGCCCATGCGCGCGGCCAGAGCGGGGGCCGTCATCGCGGGCTGCTTGGTGGCCACCGTCCAGTGCGCGAGATGCACGATGACGAAGCTGACCGCGTAGTTCATGCCGGCCCAGAAGCCGCCCCAGAAAGCCGAAAGGCCGAGGGCGACGATCCAGAACTTGACGAAGGTGGTGCCGGCGATCACCGCACCGCCGCCCAAGGCCTTGCGCAGCATGGCCTTCCACTCGGCGCGGTCGCGGGTGATGTAGTGCTCGCCGGTCTCGGCGCTGCGCTCGGCGATGCGCCGCGCCAGCATCGAGTACTGGCGCGAGAACAAGGCACGGATGCTGCGCCGCTCGCTGGCCGCCTCGACCAGGCTCTGCAGCAACAGGCCCCAGGCCCGGCGCCGGTCGGCCGAGCCCGCGGGCTCCAGCACGGTGGCGAGCAGCGCGTCGATGCGCCGAACCCGCGCGGTGAGCTGGTCCATTTCCAGCAGCAGGTCCACCGAGATGCCGCGATCGTCGATGCCCTGGCGCACGCTGCCCGCGGCGCGGCGTGCGGCGTCGAGCAGGCCGCGCAGGTACTGCGCCTCCTGCAGGGCGGCGGCCTCGTCGCCGGATCGCATGGCTTCGCGCAGTCGCTCGCTGCTGCGCGGCAGCGCGTCGAAGGGACGCTCGGCCAGGGCCTGCGGGTCCATGCGCTGCCGCACCGGGCCCAGCAGGCCGGCGGCCGCCACCTGCAAGGCCAGGATGACGATGGCGTCCAGCGCCATGGCCTGCCAGCTTCCGGCCGGGGGCCCGAGCGCGGGCGTGTCCAAGGGCTGGGTGCCTAGCAGCGCCCCGACGCGCTCCAGCAGGCTGTCGTCCAGCGCCTCCACCCAACGCGCGTCGGCGGGGTCGCTGAAGAGCAGGGGGAAGAGCGCGGCCAGGTCGGCCGTGTCCGGCGTGCCGGGCAGCAGGCGCATCTGCATGCGTTCGCCCAGTTCGCCCCCGACGCTGCGCTGGCGCGCGAAGCCGAAATCGGCCAGCAGGGCCAGGCCGTCGATCTCCGCCCGGCAGGCCTGCAGCAGGCCGAGCACCCGCGCATGGTGCTCGGGGTGGCGGTCCAGCACGTTCAGGAGATGGCGCAGCCGCAGCAAGGCGGGCGGCGTGGTTGCGGGGCGCGGCGCCTCGTCGCCCGGGCCGGCATCGGCCGCCACCGCATGGGGTTGGCGCAGCCATTCCAGCAGGCGGATCAGCCAGACATGCCGCTCGGCCTGACCGGCCCGCGGATCGGCTGCATTCAGCAGCGCGCTCAAGTCCCAGGTGGCGCGACGCGCCCGGCGCGCGGCCCAGGCCGTCCAAGGCATGCGCATGCCGCTCAATGCAGCATGTTGGCAAAGGCCAGCTCGAAGGCCGGCACCTCGACCTCGAAGGCCTCGGCCTCGACCGAAACGAACAGGTAGTGGCCACGCATGCGGCCCTGGGGATGGCCGAGCTGCACCCAGCTCGTGTATTCGTGCGATTCGCCAGGGCCCAGCAGCGGCTGCTGGCCGACGACGCCCAGGCCGCGCACCTCCTGCGTCGTCTCGCCACCTTCCTCGATCAGCCAGGTTCGCGCCACCAGTTGCGCGGCCAGCGGGCCGCGGTTCTGCAAGGTCACCGTGTAGGCATAGGCATAGCGCGACTGCGCGGGGTCCGATTGCTCGGGCAGGAATCGGGTCTGAACCGAGCAGACCAGGCGGGCAGACGTCATGCGCCTGATTCTAGGGAGCGTCTTTAGAATAAGCGCAGACTGATATGGAGCGCCTCCGGGCGACACGCAATGAGCCAAGCTCGCTTTCGCATCGCCCCCAGCCTCTTGTCCGCCGATTTCGCGCGGCTCGGCGAGGAAACCCGTGCCGTCATCGACGCGGGATCCGACTGGATCCACTTCGACGTGATGGACAACCACTACGTGCCGAACCTGACCTTCGGCCCCATGGTCTGCCAGGCCTTGCGCAAGCATGCGGTGACGAAGGACGGCGCGCGCGTGCCCATCGACGTGCACCTGATGGTGCAGCCCGTCGATGCCCTGGCCCAGGCCTTTGCCGCGGCCGGCGCCGACCTGATCAGCTTCCACCCCGACGCCAGCACCCATGTCGACCGCACCCTGCAACTGATCAAGGCCGCGGGCTGCCAGGCCGGCCTGGTCTTCAACCCGGCGGCTTCGCTCGACATCCTGGAGTGGACGCTGGGCGAGGGCAGCGACAAGCTCGACCTGATCCTGCTGATGAGCGTGAACCCCGGTTTCGGTGGCCAGAGCTTCATCCCCAGCAGCCTGCGCAAGCTGGAGAAGATCCGCCGCCTGATCGACGACCACGTTCGCCAGGGCGGCCGCGAGATCCGCCTGGAAGTCGACGGCGGCATCAAGGTCGACAACATCCGCGCCGCCGCCGATGCTGGCGCCGACACCTTCGTCGCCGGCAGCGCGATCTTCGGCCAGCCCGACTACCGCGCCGTCATCGACGCGATGCGCCAGGCCCTGGGCTGAGGGGGGCGGCGCTGCGGCGCCGGCCACGGCACCCGCCGATCGGGCAGGATGCGCCATCGCCCTCCTGCCGCAGATTGCCGTGAACACCCAGCCGGTCGAGCCCGCCCCGCCCCTGCACTACGCCCTGGCCCGCTGCAGCCTGGGCGCCCTGCTGGTCGCACGCAGCCCGCTCGGCCTGTGCGCCCTGGCCCTGGGCGACCAGCCCGAAGCGCTGCGCGAGGCGCTGCTCCGGCACAGGCCGCAGGCCCGGCCGCTGGCGCCATCGCCCGAGGTCGCCCGCTTTCTCGATCGCGTGCAGGCCTGCATCGAAGCCCCTGCCCAGCCCTGGCCGGATGAGCTGCCGCTGGACCTCTGCGGCACGCCCTTCCAGCAGGCTGTCTGGACGCAGTTGCGCGCCATCCCGCCCGGCCAGACCCTGAGCTACACCGCGCTGGCCAGCCGGCTGGGCCGGCCGCGGGCCGTGCGGGCGGTGGCCGCGGCCTGTGCCGCGAACCCGGTGGCCGTGGCCGTCCCCTGCCATCGCGTGCTGCGGCAGGACGGCCGCCTCGCCGGCTACCGCTGGGGTCTGGCGCGCAAGCAGGCCCTGCTGGCGCGCGAGGCAACCGGCCTTCCCCATGCCGCCACGCTCTGAGGACTTTCTCCGTGTTCATGAATCGTCCGCTACGCGCCGCCCTTTTTGATCTCGATGGCACCCTGGTCGACACCCTCGGGGATTTCGTGGCCGCCCTGGATGCCATGCTCGCCGACCTGGACCGCGCTCCGGTCCCGGAAGCCCTCGTCGAAACCCTGATCGGACAGGGATCCGAGCACCTGATCCGCGGCGTGCTGGCTGCGACCGGCCCAGCCGACATCGTGGGGGCACTGGAGGCGCCGGCCTGGCATGCCTACCAAAGTCACTACCGCCGGCTGAACGGGCGTAAGGCCCGGGTCTATCCTGGCGCCGCCGAGGTTCTGCAGCGCGCCCGGGCCGAGGGACTGCGCCTCGCGTGCGTCACCAACAAGCCGGTTGAGTTCGCCGAAGCGCTGCTGCGCAACGTGGGCCTGCGCGAACCCTTTGCCCTGGTTTGCGGTGGGGACAGTCATCCCCGCAAGAAGCCTGATCCACTGCCGCTGCTGGCGAGCTGCGCCGCGCTCGACGTGGCCCCGGCCGAAGCGTTGATGGTCGGCGATTCGAGCAACGATGTCCGCGCGGCGCGGGCGGCGGGCTGTCCCGTGGTCTTGCTCAGCCATGGTTACAACCACGGCCAGCCTGTCGCGGGGGCGGGCGCCGATGTGGTTTATGACCACTTGGATCAGCTCTGGCCCAAAGGCTGACACGCTGGATCGTGTCCCGCGGAAGGGTCCGTGTTTTCCCTTGATGGATTCCGAAACCGAGGGTTAACCCAGGACGATTTGCCGCCTTGATGCGTCTTTGTCAGCCTCTGTTGGATTGGCGTCAGAGGACGGTCAGAGCCCGCGTCCATCCTGTCGACACGCCTCGCAATCCGCGCAGGTCAGTGGTTTACACAGGAGACATGCCATGGTGGCAGCAACGAAGGGCGCGGCGCCGCGTCCCATGAGTGCCGAGGAAAAGAAGGTCATCTTCGCCTCCTCGCTCGGCACGGTGTTTGAGTGGTACGACTTCTACCTCTACGGCTCGCTGGCAGCCATCATTGCCAAGCAGTTCTTCTCGGGCTTGGATCCGTCCGCCGCCTTCATCTTTGCCCTGCTGGCCTTTGCCGCAGGCTTCATCGTCCGTCCCTTCGGCGCGCTGGTCTTCGGCCGCCTGGGCGACATGATCGGCCGGAAGTACACCTTCCTGGTCACCATCCTGATCATGGGCCTGTCGACCTTCATCGTCGGCTTGTTGCCTAACTACGCCTCGATCGGTGTGGCCGCCCCGGTCATCCTCATCGTGTTGCGCATGCTTCAGGGCCTGGCCCTTGGCGGCGAGTACGGCGGTGCTGCGACCTACGTGGCTGAGCATGCCCCCCACGGCAAGCGCGGTGCCTACACCGCCTGGATCCAGACCACCGCGACCCTGGGTCTCTTCCTGTCGCTGATGGTCATCTTGGGCACCCGTTCGGCCATCGGCGAAGAAGCCTTCGCCGACTGGGGCTGGCGCATTCCCTTCCTGGTCTCGATCCTGCTGCTCGCCATCTCGGTCTGGATCCGTCTGGCCATGAACGAGTCGCCCGCCTTCCAGAAGATGAAGGACGAGGGCAAGACCTCCAAGGCCCCGCTGACCGAATCCTTCGGCCAGTGGAAGAACCTGAAGATCGTGATCCTGGCGCTGGTGGGCATGGTCGCCGGCCAGGCCGTGGTCTGGTACTCGGGCCAGTTCTACGCACTGTTCTTCCTGCAGTCCGTGCTGAAGGTTGAGCCTGCGACCGCCAACATCTTGGTTGCCCTCTCGCTGCTGCTGGGCACGCCCTTCTTCGTCGTCTTCGGCATCCTTTCGGACAAGATCGGCCGCAAGCCGGTCATCCTGACCGGTCTGCTGCTGGCCGCGCTGACTTACTTCCCGCTGTTCGGCGCGCTGACCAAGGCCGCCAACCCCGATCTGGCCGCCGCGCAAGCCAGCGCCAAGATCGTGGTTACGGTCGATTCGAAGACCTGCTCCTTCCAGGGCAGCCCGATCGCCCGTGAGGTCGACTTCACGACCAGTTGTGACATCGCCAAGCGCGCCCTGGCCCAAGCCTCGGCCAGCTACGACATCGTTGAGGCGCCGGCTGGCACCGCAGCGTCGGTCAAGATTGGCGAGAAGGAACTGCTGCCCCCGACCGCGACCCTGACCGCCGGTGGCCACAAGTTCGATGAAGCCAGCGCTGCCGCGATCAAGACCTTCAAGGCCGATCTGGCCACCACGATGAAGGAAGCTGGCTACCCGGCCAAGGCCGATCCGGCCAAGGTCAACAAGCCCATGATCGTCGGCATCCTGTTCATCCTGGTGCTGTACGTGACCATGGTCTACGGCCCGATCGCCGCTGCCCTGGTCGAGATGTTCCCGACCCGCATCCGCTACACCTCGATGAGCCTGCCGTACCACATCGGCAACGGCTGGTTCGGTGGCCTGATGCCCACGATCGCCTTCGCGATGGTGGCCCAGAACGGCAACATTTACTACGGCTTGTGGTACCCGATCATCATCGCTGCGGTGACCTTCGTCATCGGCCTCCTGTTCGTCAAGGAGACCAAGGACGTGGACATTTTCGCGGACGACTGAGCGGGCGCTCTCGCCAGCATGAGGGGCCACCCGGCCCCTCATCCCCCGCGGGCCGCAGCATGCGGCCCGTCGTGCTGGACATGTTTCTCTCTCAACCTTCGAAAGGTGTGCTCATGTGGAAGATTCTGGTGGCCTTCGTGGCCTTCGCTGCGCTTTCAATGTTCGTGCTGGTCCAGTCCGGTGCCGATGTGGACATGGGCGGTGAAAAGCATGGCGTTGAAAGCCACGGCGACAGCCATGCGGCATCGGCGCCCACAGCCGCTTCGGCGGTCGAGGCGCCGGCCGTGGCAGCTTCATCGGCCAGCCAGTAAGTCCGCACGAGGACTGCCGGGGCTTTCAAGGCCCTGGCGAGCGAAGCGCAGGCAGCCCCCGGGCTGCTTTTTTCATGGCAGCTTGTCTGCAAGGCGCTTTGCTAGACTGACTTCATGTTCATCGCGCGCAAGTTCACCAAGGGGTCGCACGACCGGGGAGCCTGGCCCTGGCGGGCCTGAGCCGCACCGGGCGTCCTGCATGACGCCCTGCATGCCCCGCCGCCATGTCGCCGGGGTGGTGAACGAACCCAGGCGCGCCCGGCGCGCCGCGCCCGCCGAACTTCTCGCGGGCCGGGCCATGGAGGGCCCGCCGACGTGATCACGCTGACCCCCGCCGATTTCGACCGACTGGCCGCCGAAGGCCACAACCGTGTCGCCCTGGTCGAGCAGGCTTTCGCCGACCTCGAAACCCCGCTCACCCTCTATCTCAAACTGGCCGCCGGCCAGCCGCTGAGCTTCCTGCTGGAGTCGGTGGTGGGCGGTGAGCGCTTCGGCCGCTATTCCTTCATCGGACTGCCGGCCCGCACCCTGCTGCGCTCGGTCGAGGGCGGGCTGGAGGTGGTGAGCGACGGCCAGGTCGTCGAGACCCTGGCCGGCAACCCGCTGGATGCCATCGCCGCCTACCAGCAGCGCTTCAAGCTGGCGCCGCAGCCGGGGCTGCCGCGCTTTGCCGGCGGCCTGGCCGGCTACTTCGGCTACGACGCGGTGCGCCACATGGAGCAGCGCCTGGCCCATGCCGGCCGCAAGCCCGGCGGCCTGGGCACGCCCGACATCCTGCTGCTGCAGACCGAGGAGGTGGCGGTCATCGACAACCTCAGCGGCCGGCTCTCGCTCATCGTCTGGGCCGACCCGGGCCAGCCCGGCGCCCATGCCCGCGCCCGCGCCCGCCTGGCCGAACTGCGCGCCCGCCTGGACCAGCCGGCCCGCGCCCCGGCCGTGGTGCCGGTGGACCCGCAGCCTGTGCAGCGCCACTTCGAGCGCGCCGACTACGAGGCGGCCGTGCAGCGCTGCAAGGACTACATCGCCGCCGGAGACTGCATGCAGGTCGTCATCGGCCAGCGCCTGCAGAAGCCCTTCGCGGCCAGCCCGCTGTCGCTGTACCGCGCGCTGCGTTCGCTGAATCCCTCGCCCTACATGTACTTCTACGACCTGGGCGATTTCCAGATCGTCGGCGCCTCGCCGGAGATCCTGGTGCGGCATGAGCAGGTGCGCACGCCCGAGGGCGAAGCCGCCGAGAAGGTCACCATCCGCCCGCTGGCCGGCACCCGCCCGCGCGGCGCCACGCCCGAGGCCGACGCCGCCACCGAGGCCGAGCTGCTCGCCGACCCCAAGGAGCGCGCCGAGCATGTGATGCTGATCGACCTGGCGCGCAACGACATCGGCCGCATCGCCCGCACCGGCAGCGTCAAGGTGACCGAGGCCTTCGAGGTCGAGCGCTACTCGCACGTCATGCACATCGTCAGCAACGTCGAGGGCCTGCTCAAGCCCGGCCTGAGCAACCTCGACGTGCTGCGCGCCACCTTCCCGGCCGGCACGCTCAGCGGCGCGCCCAAGATCCGCGCGATGGAGATCATTGAGGACCTGGAGCCCGTGCCGCGCGGGGTCTACGGCGGCGCCTGCGGCTACCTCAGCTTCGCCGGCGACATGGACGTGGCCATCGCCATCCGCACCGGCATCGTCAAGGACGGCATGCTCTATGTGCAGGCCGCAGCCGGCGTGGTGGCCGATTCCCAGCCCGCGCTGGAATGGGCCGAGACCGAGGCCAAGGCCCGCGCCCTGCTGCGCGCGGCCGAGCTGGTCGAACAGGGTTTCTGAGGGAAGGGGCGCGCCATGCTGCTGATGATCGACAACTACGACTCCTTCACCTACAACCTCGTGCAGTACTTCGCCGAGCTGGGCGAGGAGGTGCGGGTGCACCGCAACGACGAGATCACGCTCGACGAGATCGAGGCCCTGCGGCCCGACCGCCTGGTGCTTTCGCCGGGGCCGTGCTCGCCGAACGAGGCGGGCATCTGCGTGCCGGCGATCCGGCACTTCGCCGGCAAGCTGCCCATCCTGGGCGTGTGCCTGGGGCACCAGAGCATCGGCGCCGCGCTGGGCGGCGACATCGTCCGCGCCCGGGTGCAGATGCACGGCAAGACCAGCACCATCCACACCGACCGGCGCGGCGTCTTCAGCGAGCTGCCCGAGAAGTTCACCGTGATCCGCTACCACTCCCTGGCCATCGCGCCGGCCACGCTGCCGGCCGAGCTGGAGATCAGCGCGACCACCGAGGATGGCGAGATCATGGGCGTGCGCCACCGTACCCTGCCGATCGAGGGGGTGCAGTTCCACCCCGAGTCCATCCTGACCGAGCACGGTCACGCGATGCTGAAGAACTTCCTGCTCGACCGCCGTTGAGCCCGGGCCCTGCCGACCGAGGAGCTGCCGCCATGACGATCAGCGACACCGCCGCGCTGCAGCGCGTGATCGAGCACCGCGAGATCTTCCACGACGAGATGCTGCACCTGATGCGCCGCATCATGGGCGGCGAGATGTCGCCGGTGATGATGGCCGCGCTGATCGCCGGCCTGCGGGTGAAGAAGGAGACGGTCGGCGAGATCAGCGCCGCCGCGCAGGTGATGCGCGAGTTCGCCACGAAGGTCGAGGTGGTCGACCGCCGCCACCTGGTCGACATCGTTGGCACCGGGGGCGATGGTTCGCACACCTTCAACATCTCGACGGCCTCGGTCTTCGTGGCGGCGGCGGCTGGCGCGCGGGTGGCCAAGCATGGCGGGCGCAGCGTGTCCTCGACCAGCGGCAGCGCCGATGCGATGGAGGCCCTGGGCGCGCGCATGCTGCCGCCGGATCGCGTGGCCGACTGCATCGCCGAGACCGGCATCGGCTTCATGTTCGCGCCCCACCACCATGCGGCCATGAAGCATGCCGCCCCGGTGCGCAAGGAGCTGGGCGTGCGCACGCTCTTCAACATCCTCGGCCCGCTGACCAACCCCGCCGGCGCCACCCGGCAGTTGCTGGGTGTCTTCCATCCGGACCTGGTCGGCATCCTGGCGCGCGTGCTGCAGCGCTTAGGCTCGGAGCATGTGCTGGTCGTGCATGGCCGCAATGGCATGGACGAGATCTCGCTTTCGGGCGAGACCCTGGTGGCCGAGCTGAAGGACGGCGCGATCCGCGAGTACACCGTCCATCCTGCCGAGCTGGGCCTGACGCCCTGCGACGATGCGGGGCTCAAGGTGCCGGACCGCGAGGCCTCGGTGGCCATGATCCGCCGCGTGCTGGACGACGAGGCCGGCGCGCCGCGCGACATCGTGCTGCTCAACGCCGGCGCGGCCCTGCACGCCGCCGGCGTGGCCGCCGACCTGGCCGAGGGCGTGGCCCGCGCCCGCGAGGCTGTGGCCTCGGGCGCGGCGCGTCGCAAGCTGGCCGACTTCGTCGCGACCACCCAGCGCCTGGCCCCGGCGGCCTGAGAAGGTGTGAACGGACCCGCCATGCCCGCTCATGCCGCCCGGAGCCGCCCCCTCGGCCTTGCAAATGCTCGCCGTAGCTCGGGCTACGGCTGTGCTTTGCGCCTTGATGGGACGACTCCGTGCGACCTGCTCGGACACGGCCGGTCCATCCACACCTTCTGAGCGCGGCTTCCCCTTCACCTGCCCGACGGCTATCCGATGAGCGACATCCTGCAGAAGATCGTGGCCACCAAGCATGAGGAGCTGGCCGAGCGGCGCCAGCGCCGTTCGCTGGCCTCGTTGCGCGAGGCCGCCGAGGGCGCCGAGCGCCGCGCCGACTTGCGCGATTTCCTCGCCGCGCTGCGGGCGCCGATCACGGCCGGCCGCGCCGGCGTGATCGCCGAGGTCAAGAAGGCCAGCCCCAGCAAGGGCGTGCTGCGCGAGCACTTCCACCCGGCCGAGATCGCCGCAAGCTACGCCCGCCACGGCGCCGCCTGCCTGAGCGTGCTGACCGATGCGCACTACTTTCAGGGCAGCGAGGCCTACCTGCGCGCCGCCCGCGCCGCCTGCCCGCTGCCGGTGCTGCGCAAGGACTTCATGGTCGATGAATACCAGGTGCATGAGGCCCGCGTGATGGGTGCCGACTGCATCCTGCTGATCGCCGCCTGCCTGGGCGACGGCCAGATGGCCGAGCTGGAGGCCTGCGCCCATGCACTGGGCATGGCGGTGCTGGTCGAAGTGCACGACGGCGAAGAGCTGGACCGGGCGCTGCGCCTGAGGACGCCGCTGGTCGGCATCAACAACCGCAATCTGCGGACCTTCGAGGTCACGCTCGACACCACCCTGGGCCTGCTGCCGCGCGTGCCGGACGACCGGCTGCTGGTCACCGAAAGCGGCATCCTCGCGCCGGCCGATGTGCGCCGGATGCGCGAGGCGAACATCCATGCCTTCCTGATCGGCGAAGCCTTCATGCGCGCGCCCGATCCGGGCGCCGCCCTGGCCGCGCTGCTGGCCTGAGCGGGCCGGCCGTGAGCGCAGGCGCGCCGTGCCGGGCGGATGACGTCACGCGGGCCTTGCCCTGGGCGGATCCTGCTGCGGAAGCGGCCGTGCCGCAGCCTGCGGGCGACGGACTGCCGGCCTTGCATGCCCTCGCGGCGGATCTGCCCCCGGGCTGGCGCCCCACGGTTCTGGCCTTTCTTGCCGGGCCGGAGGGGCGGGCGCTGGCCGCTTTCCTCGCCGCCGAGCAGGCGGCGGGCGTGCGCGTCTACCCGCCCGATCCCTTGCGCGCGCTGCGTCTGACCGCGCCGGAGGCGGTGCGTGTGGTGATCCTCGGCCAGGACCCCTACCATGGCCCCGGTCAGGCGGAGGGGCTGGCCTTCTCGGTCGCGCCCGGCCGGTCGCACCCGCCCAGCCTGCGCAATCTGCTGGCCGAGCGCGCGCGCGACCTCGGCCTGCCGCCACCGCGCAGCGGCAGCCTGGTCGCGTGGGCCGGCCGGGGCGTGCTGCTGCTGAACACCACCCTGACCGTGCGCGACAACGAACCCGCCAGCCATGCCGGCCGGGGCTGGGAGGCGCTGAGCGCGGCCCTGCTCGACCAGGTCGCGGCCGATCCTTCACCCAAGGTCTTCATGCTCTGGGGCGCCCATGCGCAGCGCCTGGGCGAGCGCATCGCCCGGGCCGGTCCAGGACATCTGCGGCTCGAGGCCAACCATCCTTCGCCGTTGTCGGCCCGCCGGCCGCCGCGGCCCTTCCTGGGCTGCGGCCATTTCGGCCTGGCGCAAGCCTGGCTGCAGGCCCGGGGTCGACCGCTGGCAGGAGGATGGACCTTGCCCGGTGACCCTGCGGCAGCCGCCCCCGAGGCCGCCCCAGAAAAGCCTTGCGGGGCCCAATGAGGGCCGTGCTATAGTCTCGGGCTCGCCGTGGAGGGGTGCCCGAGTGGCTAAAGGGGGCAGACTGTAAATCTGTTGGCTTACGCCTACGCTGGTTCGAATCCAGCCTCCTCCACCAAGCGAACTTCAGGCAGGTCTTGCCGGACCGCTTCCGGCGGGCGATGCGGGAGTAGTTCAATGGCAGAACCTCAGCCTTCCAAGCTGATGGCGCGGGTTCGATTCCCGTCTCCCGCTCCAGGCTTCGAGGTCTGCAAGGTCGATACCGATGTGCGTTGCGAGTCAGCGCAGACCTGTGTCGATGCCCATGTGGCTCAGTGGTAGAGCACTCCCTTGGTAAGGGAGAGGTCGCGCGTTCGATCCGCGCCATGGGCACCACCTTCATCCCCCCAGCGTCAGCACAGCTCGTCAGGAGATCGCGATGGCAAAAGGCAAGTTTGAGCGCACCAAGCCGCACGTGAACGTGGGCACCATTGGTCACGTGGACCATGGCAAGACGACGCTGACGGCGGCGATCACGACCATCCTGGCGAGCAAGTTCGGCGGCGAGGCCAAGGCCTACGACCAGATCGACGCGGCGCCGGAAGAAAAGGCGCGCGGCATCACCATCAACACCGCGCACGTCGAGTACGAGACCGCCAACCGCCACTACGCGCACGTCGACTGCCCCGGGCACGCCGACTACGTGAAGAACATGATCACCGGTGCCGCCCAGATGGACGGCGCCATCCTGGTGTGCTCGGCCGCCGACGGCCCGATGCCCCAGACCCGCGAGCACATCCTGCTGGCCCGCCAGGTCGGCGTGCCCTACATCATCGTCTTCCTGAACAAGTGCGACATGGTCGACGACGCCGAGCTGCTTGAGCTCGTCGAGATGGAAGTGCGCGAACTGCTCAGCAAGTACGACTTCCCGGGCGACGACACCCCCATCGTCCACGGCAGCGCCAAGCTCGCCATCGAAGGCGACAAGGGCCCGCTGGGCGAGCAAGCCATCCTCAAGCTGGCCGACGCCCTGGACAGCTACATCCCCACGCCCGAGCGCGCGGTCGATGGCGCCTTCCTGATGCCCGTTGAAGACGTGTTCTCCATCTCCGGCCGCGGCACCGTCGTGACCGGTCGCGTCGAGCGCGGCATCGTCAAGGTCGGCGAGGAAATCGAAATCGTCGGCATCAAGGCCACGCAGAAGACCACCTGCACCGGCGTCGAAATGTTCCGCAAGCTGCTCGACCAAGGTCAAGCGGGCGACAACGTCGGCATCCTGCTGCGCGGCACCAAGCGCGAAGACGTCGAGCGCGGCCAAGTGCTGTGCAAGCCGGGCTCGATCAAGCCGCACACGCACTTCACCGCCGAGGTCTACGTGCTGAGCAAGGACGAAGGCGGCCGCCACACCCCCTTCTTCAACAACTACCGCCCGCAGTTCTACTTCCGCACGACGGACGTGACCGGCGCGGTGGAGCTGCCCAAGGACAAGGAAATGGTGATGCCCGGCGACAACGTCAGCATCACGGTCAAGCTGATCGCCCCGATCGCGATGGAAGAAGGCCTGCGCTTCGCCATCCGTGAAGGCGGCCGCACCGTCGGCGCGGGCGTCGTGGCCAAGATCATCGAGTAAGACAAGCAAGGTTCAGGCGTAGGGGCATAGCTCAATTGGCAGAGCGTCGGTCTCCAAAACCGAAGGTTGGGGGTTCGAGACCCTCTGCCCCTGCCACGCCGAATCGATCGAAACACCGCAGCGTCCAAGTGGTCTGTTCCGGAGCCCCGGCCCCGAAGCAAGCCTGATCCGACGCCCCGCGCAGCAGCCCGCAACAGGCCTCACGGCCCGGCGGGCTTTGCTGCTGAATGAGCGGCCTGGCCCTCGAACCCGGATCGGTTCCGGCCGGGTGCAGCCGAAGCGAACACCATGAGTGCATCTCCCTCCGTCGAAACCGTGACGCCGGCGGCCGAAAAGGCCAAGCTCGCCGCGGTCGGCGTGCTGGTCGTGGCGGCCGTCGCCGCCTTCTACTTGCTGGCCAGCCAGCCGCTGTGGCAGCGCGTGGTCGCGCTGCTGCTGCTGCTGGCGGGTGCCGTCGCCCTGTTCTTCCGCGCCGATCCGGGCAGGCGCCTGATCGGCTTCGGGCGGGATGCCACGCGCGAACTTCGCAAGGTCGTCTGGCCGAGCCGAAAGGAAGCGACGCAGATGACGCTCTACGTCTTCGCCTTCGTCGTGGTGATGGCGCTCTTCCTGTGGCTGACCGACAAGGCGCTGGAATGGGTCTTCTACGACCTGATCCTCGGCTGGCGCGGCTGATCGCCCCCGACCCCGCGCGATCCTGAAGGACCCCCGATGAGCGAGACCCCGCAGATCCCCGCAGCCGCCCCCTTGCGCTGGTACGTCGTGCACGCCTACTCCGGCATGGAGAAGGCCGTGGAGCGCAACCTGCGCGAGCGCATCGACCGCGCCGGCATGCAGGACAAGTTCGGCCGCATCCTCGTCCCGACCGAAGAGGTCGTCGAGATGAAGAACGGCAAGAAGGCCGTGACCGAGCGACGCTTCTTCCCCGGCTATGTGCTGGTCGAGATGCTGATGGACGACGATTCCTGGCACCTGGTCAAGCACACCTCCAAGGTGACGGGCTTCGTCGGCGGCGCCAAGAACCGCCCGACGCCGATCTCGGAAGACGAGGTCATGAAGATCGTCAACCAGATGCAGGAAGGCATCGAGAAGCCGCGGCCCAAGGTCGAGTGGGAAGTCGGCGAGGTCGTCCGTGTCAAGGAAGGTCCCTTCACCGACTTCAATGGCGCGATCGAGGAAGTCAACTACGACAAGTCCAAGATCCGCGTCTCGGTCACCATCTTCGGCCGCGCCACGCCGGTCGAACTCGACTTCCACCAGATCGAGAAGATCTGAGGCGCCGGGCCCTGCGGCCCGCGCCCGAACAAACCACCCCGGTGGCGGGGTGCCCTTCGCAAGATGAGGCAACGCCACCCGTTTCAGCCGGCACGAGACGCCGGCACGAGGAGCCTGGGGCAGCCCCCCGGGCGTTTGCACTCAAGCCCCGCCGCAGGCCGCGGACGGGGTCATCGGAGCAAGCATGGCCAAGAAGATTGTCGGCTTCATCAAGCTGCAAATCCCCGCAGGGAAGGCGAATCCTTCGCCCCCGATCGGTCCGGCGCTGGGTCAGCGCGGTCTGAACATCATGGAGTTCTGCAAGGCGTTCAACGCCAAGACCCAGGGCATGGAGCCCGGTCTGGTGTTGCCGGTGGTGATCACCGCCTTCGCCGACAAGAGCTTCACCTTCGTCCTCAAGACGCCGCCGGCCACCGTGCTGCTGAAGAAGGCCGCGAAGATCGAGCGTGGCTCGGCCCGTCCGCACACGGACAAGGTCGCCAAGCTGACGCGCGCGCAGGTCGAGGAAATCGCCAAGACCAAGCAGCCGGACCTGACCGCCGCCGACCTGGATGCGGCCGTTCGCACGATCGCGGGCTCGGCCCGCTCGATGGGCATCATGGTGGAGGGCGTCTGACATGGCCAAGCTGACCAAGAAAGCCAAGGCCCTGCAGGGCAAGGTTGAGAGCACCAAGCTCTATCCGATCGACGAGGCCCTGGCGCTGGTGCAAGCCTGCGCGACCGCCAAGTTCGACGAGTCCATCGACGTGTCGGTGCAGCTCGGCGTCGACGCCAAGAAGTCCGACCAGGTCGTCCGCGGCGCGGTCGTGATGCCCAACGGCACCGGCAAGACCAAGCGCGTCGCCGTCTTCGCCCAGGGCGCCAAGGCCGAGGAAGCCAAGGCCGCTGGCGCCGACATCGTCGGCATGGAAGACCTGGCCGAGCGCGTCAAGGCGGGCGACATGCCCTTCGACGTGGTCATCGCCTCGCCGGACACCATGCGCGTCGTCGGTACCCTGGGCCAGATCCTGGGCCCGCGCGGCCTGATGCCGAACCCGAAGGTCGGCACCGTGACCCCGGACGTTGCCACCGCCGTGCGCAATGCCAAGGCCGGCCAGGTCCAGTTCCGCGTCGACAAGGGCGGCATCATCCACGGCACCATCGGTCGCCGTTCCTTCGACGGCGCCAAGCTCAAGGGCAATCTGCAAGCCCTGCTGGAAGCGCTGAACAAGGCCAAGCCCGCGTCGAGCAAGGGCATCTACCTGCGCAAGGTGGCGGTGTCCTCGACCATGGGCGTGGGCGTGCGCGTCGACGTCGCCTCGATCAACGCCCAGCCGGGCGCCTGATCGGCTGAAACATCCGGCGCCGCGCGGGTCTGGCGGGGCGCCTCAAGGATTGGTGGGCCGGCGGCGCGAGCCGCCGGGCCATCCAAGACCGCTGGCGCGGGACCCCGGTCCCGCTTAATCGTCCGGCCCTCGGGCCGGGCGGCCAGCGCAGATGGCGGTCCCGCCGCAAAGGTTGGCCGCGGGGTGTCGCAAGATGCTCCGGGGTTCCTGAACGGCAAGGTCGCTGCAACCCGGTGTGGGTGGCGTGCGGGCGTCGTTCCGGATCCATCCACGTTTTAAGGAGTGGACCTTGAGTCTCAATCGCAACGAGAAAGCAGCCGTTGTCGAGGAAGTGTCGGCCCAGGCGGCCAAGGCACAGACCTTGGCCGTGGCCGAGTACCGTGGCCTCACCGTCGCTCATCTGGACGCACTGCGCAAGGTCGCGCGGGAAAAGGGTGTCTATCTTCACGTGCTGAAGAACACCCTGGCCCGTCGCGCTGTTGCCGGCACGTCCTTTGAGGTGGCCGAGGCCCAGTTCGTCGGCCCGCTGATCTACGGCTTCTCCGAAGACGCCGTCGCCGCAGCCAAAGTCATCGCCGACTTTGCCAAGACTAACGACAAGCTGGTCATCAAGGGCGGTGCCTTTGGCGGCAAGGTGCTGGACGTCGACGGCGTCAAGGCCCTGGCCAATGTGCCCAGCAAGGAAGTCCTGCTGGCCCAGCTGCTCGGTCTGCTGCAGACCCCGGTCTCTGGCCTGGCCCGCGTGCTGGCCGAGGTGGCCAAGAAGCAAGGTGGCGGCGCCGAAGCGCCGGTCGCCGAAGCGGCTGCTGCCTGAGATCGTCTCTTCTGATTCAACCGTACGAAGACCGTACGACAACCGATTTAGGAACCCCAAATGGCTTTCGACAAAGACGCCTTCCTGGCTGCCCTGGACACCATGACCGTCCTGGAACTCAACGACCTGGTCAAGGCCGTTGAAGAGAAGTTCGGCGTGTCCGCCGCAGCCGTCGCCGTCGCCGGTGGCGGTGCCGCCGGTGGCGCCGCTGCCCCGGCCGCCGAAGAGAAGACCGAGTTCAACGTCGTGCTGCTCGAAGCCGGCGCCAACAAGGTCTCGGTCATCAAGGCCGTGCGCGAGCTGACCGGCCTGGGCCTCAAGGAGGCCAAGGACCTGGTCGACGGCGCGCCCAAGAACGTCAAGGAAGCGATCGCCAAGGCCGACGCCGAAGCCGCCGTCAAGAAGCTGGTGGAAGCCGGCGCCAAGGCCGAGATCAAGTAATCTCGACCCGCACAGGGGGCTGGGTGCCGGTTTCGGCCCCCAGCCTTTTGTGCTTCCAGGGTCGGTGGGCGCCAGCCGGCGTTCACCGGCCCCGGAGAGCAGCTGCAAGGTCCGCATCGCATGCGGGGCGGGCCTTGCAAGTGTTCTCTGAACCGACTGCAGGGAACCGGTTTGGTCGGACTGGGGTGCAAGGCCCCGGTTGTCCGCCAGCGGCAGGTAGTGGCCTGCCACCAAGCAGCAGACGCAAAGTCTGCGCCGCCAGTCGCCGAACGGGTGCCGCCTGGGCCGGGCGGTGTCTCTTCGACACGGAGTGATTCATGGCGCAAGCATCCCCCTACAGCTACACCGAGCGCAAGCGCATCCGCAAGAGCTTCGGCAAACGCGAGAACGTGCTCGGCGTGCCCTACCTGCTCTCGATGCAGAAGGACTCGTACGTCGCCTTCCTTCAGAAGGACGTGCCGCCCCAGAAGCGCAAGCCCGAGGGCCTGCAAGCCGCCTTCCTTTCCGCCTTCCCGATCGTGTCGCACAACGGGTTCGTGGAGATGAAGTTCATCGAATTCAACATGGCCAAGCCCGCCTTCGACACGCGGGAATGCCAGCAGCGGGGCCTGACCTACGCCGCCGCCGTGCGCGCGAAGCTGCAAATGATCATCTACGACCGGGAGGCCTCGACCCACCAGTCGAAGGTGGTCAAGGAGATCAAGGAGCAGGAGGTCTACATGGGCGAAGTGCCCCTGATGACCGACTACGGCTCCTTCATCGTCAACGGCACCGAGCGCGTCATCGTCTCGCAGCTGCACCGCTCGCCGGGCGTCTTCTTCGAGCACGACAAGGGCAAGACCCACAGCTCGGGCAAGCTGCTGTTCAGCGCGCGGATCATTCCCTACCGCGGCTCCTGGCTCGACTTCGAGTTCGATCCGAAGGACATCCTCTACTTCCGCGTCGACCGTCGCCGCAAGATGCCGGTCACGATCCTGCTCAAGGCCATCGGCCTGAACCCCGAGCAGATCCTGGCCAACTTCTTCGTCTTCGACAACTTCCGCCTGATGGACGCGGGCGCGCAGATGGAGTTCGTGCCGGCGCGCCTGAAGGGCGAGATCGCGCGCTTCGACATCACCGACAAGTCGGGTGCGGTGATCGTCGAGAAGGACAAGCGCATCACCGCGCGTCACGTGAAGCAGCTGGAGACCACCGGCACCAGCTTCATCTCGGTGCCGGAGGACTTCCTCGTCGGCCGCGTCGTCGCCAAGAACATGGTCGACCCGGACACCGGCGAGATCCTGGCCAAGGCCAACGACGAGCTGACCGAGACGCTGCTGAAGAAGCTGCGCAGCGCAGGCATCAAGGACCTGCAGTGCCTGTTCACCAATGAGCTGGACCAGGGCGCCTACATCTCGCAGACCCTCGCGTCGGACGAGACCGCCGACGAGCTGGCCGCCCGCGTGGCCATCTACCGCATGATGCGCCCCGGCGAGCCGCCGACCGAGGACGCGGTGCAGGCCCTGTTCAACCGCCTGTTCTACGACGCGGCGACCTACGACCTGTCGCGCGTGGGCCGCATGAAGTTCAATGCCCGCGTCGGCCGCAGCGAGTCGGTCGGCCCGATGACGCTGAGCAACGAGGACATCCTGGCCGTCGTCAAGATCCTGGTCGACCTGCGCAACGGCAAGGGCGAGGTCGATGACATCGACCACCTCGGCAACCGCCGCGTGCGCTGCGTGGGCGAACTGGCCGAGAACCAGTACCGCTCGGGCCTCGCCCGCATCGAGAAGGCCGTCAAGGAACGCCTCGGCCAGGCCGAGACCGAAGCCCTGATGCCGCATGACCTGATCAACTCCAAGCCGATCAGCGCGGCGCTCAAGGAGTTCTTCGGGGCGAGCCAGCTCTCGCAGTTCATGGACCAGACCAACCCGCTGTCCGAGATCACGCACAAGCGGCGCGTCTCGGCCCTGGGCCCGGGCGGCCTGACCCGCGAGCGCGCCGGCTTCGAGGTGCGCGACGTGCACCCGACCCACTACGGCCGCGTCTGCCCGATCGAGACGCCGGAAGGCCCGAACATCGGCCTGATCAACTCGCTGGCGTTGTTCGCGCAGCTCAACGAGTACGGCTTCCTGGAGACGCCCTACCGCCGGGTGGCCGACGGCATCGTCACCGACCAGATCGATTACCTGTCGGCCATCGAGGAAGGCAAGTACGTCATCGCCCAGGCCAATGCCACGCTGGACAAGGACGGCAAGCTCACCGACGAGCTGGTCTCGGCCCGCGAGAAGGGCGACTCGGTGCTGACCCAGCCGGGCCGCATCCAGTACATGGACGTGGCCCCGACGCAGATCGTCTCGGTCGCGGCCTCGCTGGTGCCCTTCCTGGAGCACGACGACGCGAACCGCGCGCTGATGGGCGCCAACATGCAGCGCCAGGCCGTGCCGACGCTGCGCCCCGAGAAGGCCGTGGTCGGCACCGGGGTCGAGCGCGTCGCTGCGGTCGACTCGGGCACCGTGGTCACCGCCCGCCGCGGTGGCGTGGTGGACTATGTCGACACCAACCGCATCGTGATCCGCGTGAACGACGCGGAAACGGTGGCCGGCGAAGTCGGCGTCGACATCTACAACCTGATCAAGTACCAGCGTTCCAACCAGAACACCAACATCCACCAGCGCCCGATCGTCAAGCGCGGCGACAAGGTCGCTACCGGGGATGTGGTGGCCGACGGCGCGTCGACGGACCTGGGCGAACTCGCCCTGGGCCAGAACATGCTGGTCGCCTTCATGCCCTGGAACGGCTACAACTTCGAAGACTCGATCCTCATCAGCGAGCGCGTCGTCGCCGAAGACCGCTACACCTCGATCCACATCGAGGAGTTGGTGGTGATGGCCCGCGACACCAAGCTGGGCAGCGAGGAAATCACCCGCGACATCCCCAACTTGTCGGAGAACCAGCTCGGCCGTCTGGATGAGTCGGGCATCGTCTTCATCGGTGCCGAGGTGGGCCCGGGCGATGTGCTGGTCGGCAAGGTCACGCCCAAGGGCGAGACCACGCTGACGCCGGAAGAGAAGCTGCTGCGCGCGATCTTCGGCGAGAAGGCCAGCGACGTGAAGGACACCTCGCTGCGTGTCGACCAGGGCACCTCGGGCACCGTGATCGACGTGCAGGTCTTCACCCGTGAAGGCATCCAGCGCGACAAGCGCGCCCAGCAGATCATCGACGACGAGCTCAAGCGCTTCCGCCTGGACCTGAACGACCAGCTGCGCATCGTCGAGGCCGATGCCTTCGACCGGATCGAGAAGCTGCTGATCGGCAAGGTGGCCAATGGCGGCCCGCAGAAGCTGGCCAAGGGCACGGTCCTCGGCAAGGACTACCTGTCGAGCGTCGAGAAGTACCACTGGTTCGACATCCGTCCCGCCGAGGACGAGGCGGCCAACCAGCTCGAAAGCATCAAGAACGCGCTGGAGCAGACCCGCCACAGCTTCGACCTCGCGTTTGAAGAGAAGCGCAAGAAGCTGACGCAGGGCGACGAGCTGCCCGCGGGCGTGCTGAAGATGGTCAAGGTCTACCTGGCCGTCAAGCGCCGCCTGCAACCCGGCGACAAGATGGCCGGCCGCCACGGCAACAAGGGCGTCGTGTCCAAGATCACCCCGATCGAGGACATGCCCTACATGGCCGACGGCACCCCCGCCGACATCGTGCTGAACCCGCTGGGCGTGCCCTCGCGGATGAACGTCGGCCAGGTGCTGGAAGTGCATCTGGGCTGGGCCGCCAAGGGCCTGGGCCAGCGCATCGGCGACATGCTGCAACACGAGTCCAAGGCGGCCGAGCTGCGCAAGTTCTTCGACGAGCTCTACAACAAGAGCGGCGGCAAGACGGAGGACCTGGGCCAGCTCAGCGATGCCGAAGTCGTCGAGATGGCGGGCAACCTGAAGAGCGGCGTGCCTTTCGCGACGCCGGTCTTCGATGGCGCGGCGGAAGAGGAGATCCGCGCGATGCTGCACCTCGCCTACCCCGAGGACATTGCGCAGAAGAAGGGCCTCAACGCGACCCGCACCCAGGCCTGGCTGTGCGATGGCCGCACCGGCGAGCAGTTCGAGCGCCCCGTCACCGTCGGCTACATGCATGTGCTGAAGCTGCACCACCTGGTCGACGACAAGATGCACGCCCGCTCGACCGGCCCTTACTCGCTCGTCACCCAGCAGCCGCTGGGCGGCAAGGCGCAGTTCGGCGGCCAGCGCTTCGGTGAAATGGAAGTCTGGGCCCTGGAAGCCTACGGCGCGTCCTACGTGCTGCAGGAAATGCTGACCGTGAAGTCCGATGACGTGAACGGTCGCACCAAGGTCTACGAAAACATCGTCAAGGGCGAGCACGCCATCGACGCCGGCATGCCGGAGTCGTTCAACGTGCTGGTCAAGGAAATCCGTTCGCTCGGTATCGACATCGAGCTCGAGCGCAACTGAGAACGGACAAGGAGCACCCCATGAAAGGTTTGCTGGACCTCTTCAAGCAGTTCACGCCCGACGAGCACTTCGACGCGATCAAGATCGGGCTGGCCTCGCCCGAGAAGATCCGCTCGTGGTCCTTCGGTGAAGTGAAGAAGCCCGAGACGATCAACTACCGCACCTTCAAGCCGGAGCGGGACGGCCTGTTCTGCGCCAAGATCTTCGGCCCGATCAAGGACTACGAGTGCCTGTGCGGCAAGTACAAGCGCCTGAAGCACCGCGGCGTGATCTGCGAGAAATGCGGCGTCGAAGTCACCCAGACCAAGGTCCGCCGCGATCGCATGGGTCACATCGACCTGGCCGCGCCCTGCGCCCACATCTGGTTCCTGAAGTCGCTGCCCTCGCGGCTCGGCCTGGTGCTGGACATGACGCTGCGCGACATCGAGCGCGTGCTGTACTTCGAAGCCTATGTCGTGACCGACCCCGGCATGACCCCGCTGAAGAAGTTCGGGATCATGTCGGAGGACGAGTACGACACCAAGAAGCGCGAGTTCGGTGACGAGTTCATCGCGCAGATGGGTGCCGAGGGCATCAAGAAGCTGCTGGAGGAGATGGATCTCGACGTCGAGATCGACAAGCTCCGCAACGACATGACCGGCAGCGAGCTGAAGGTCAAGAAGAACAGCAAGCGCCTGAAGGTCATGGAGGCCTTCAAGAAGTCCGGCATCAAGCCGAACTGGATGGTGCTGGACGTGCTGCCCGTGCTGCCGCCGGACCTGCGTCCGCTGGTGCCGCTGGACGGCGGCCGCTTCGCGACCTCGGACCTGAACGATCTCTACCGCCGCGTCATCAACCGCAACAACCGCCTGGCGCGGCTGCTGGAGCTGAAGGCGCCGGAGATCATCGTGCGCAACGAGAAGCGCATGCTGCAGGAAGCCGTCGACTCGCTGCTCGACAACGGCCGACGCGGCAAGGCCATGACCGGCGCGAACAAGCGCGCGCTCAAGTCCCTGGCCGACATGATCAAGGGCAAGAGCGGCCGATTCCGGCAGAACCTGCTGGGCAAGCGCGTCGACTACTCGGGCCGTTCGGTCATCGTGGTCGGCCCGACGCTCAAGCTGCACCAGTGCGGCCTGCCCAAGCTGATGGCGCTGGAGCTGTTCAAGCCCTTCATCTTCAGCCGCCTGGAGGCGATGGGCATCGCCACCACGATCAAGGCGGCGAAGAAGGAAGTCGAATCCGGCACGCCGGTGGTCTGGGACATCCTTGAAGAGGTGATCCGCGAGCATCCGGTCATGCTGAATCGGGCGCCGACCCTGCACCGCCTGGGCATCCAGGCCTTCGAGCCGGTGCTGATCGAAGGCAAGGCGATCCAGCTGCATCCGCTGGTCTGCGCGGCCTTCAACGCCGACTTCGACGGCGACCAGATGGCCGTGCACGTGCCGCTGTCGATCGAGGCGCAGATGGAAGCCCGCACGCTGATGCTGGCCTCCAACAACGTGCTGTTCCCGGCCAACGGTGAGCCGTCGATCGTCCCCTCGCAGGACGTGGTGCTGGGCCTGTACTACGCGACTCGCGAGCGCATCAACGGCAAGGGCGAGGGCATGATCTTCGCCGACACCAACGAGGTCCAGCGCGCGCTGGACAACGGCATGGTGGAGATCACGGCCAAGATCAATGTGCGTCTGACGGAATGGAGCAAGGATGCCGACGGCGTCTTCCAGCCCGAGACCAAGCTGGTCGAGACCACGGTCGGCCGTGCGCTGCTGAGCGAGATCCTGCCCAAGGGCCTGCCCTTCGCCAACATCAACAAGGCGCTGAAGAAGAAGGAGATCAGCAAGCTGATCAATGCCTCCTTCCGCAAGTGCGGCCTGAAGGAGACCGTGGTGCTGGCCGACAAGCTGCTGCAAAGCGGCTTCCGCCTGGCCACCCGTGCGGGCATCTCCATCGGCATCGATGACATGCTGGTGCCCAAGGAGAAGCAGGGCCTGATCGAGCGCGCCGAGAAGGAAGTCAAGGAGATCGAGCAGCAGTACGTCTCGGGTCTCGTGACCGCCGGCGAGCGCTACAACAAGGTCGTCGACATCTGGGGCAAGACGGGTGACGAGGTGGGCAAGGTCATGATGGCCCAGCTCGCCAAGCAGAAGGTCATCGACCGTCACGGCAAGGAAGTGGATCAGGAGTCCTTCAACTCCATCTACATGATGGCCGACTCGGGCGCGCGCGGTAGCGCCGCCCAGATCCGCCAGCTTGCCGGCATGCGCGGCCTGATGGCCAAGCCGGACGGCTCGATCATCGAGACGCCGATCACGGCGAACTTCCGCGAAGGCCTGAACGTCCTCCAGTACTTCATCTCTACCCACGGCGCCCGCAAGGGCCTGGCGGACACGGCGCTGAAGACCGCGAACTCCGGCTACCTGACGCGTCGCCTGGTCGACGTGACGCAGGACCTGGTCGTGACCGAGGACGACTGCGGCACCGAGCACGGCATCAACATGCGTGCGCTGGTCGAAGGCGGCGAGGTCATCGAGTCGCTGCGCGACCGCATCCTGGGCCGCGTGACCGCCAACGAGGTGATCCACCCCGAGACCCAGGCCGTGCTGGTGCCCTCCGGCCACATGCTGGACGAGGACACCCTCGACCTGCTGGAGAAGGAAGGCATCGACGAGGTCAAGGTCCGCACGCCGCTGACCTGCGACACGCGCTTCGGCCTGTGCGCCAAGTGCTATGGCCGCGACCTGGGCCGCGGTGGCCTGGTCAACACTGGCGAAGCGGTGGGCGTGATTGCCGCGCAGTCGATCGGCGAGCCCGGCACCCAGCTGACGATGCGGACCTTCCACATCGGCGGCGCGGCTTCGCGCGCGGCGGTGGCGTCCAGCGTCGACGCGAAGAGCGATGGCCTGATCACCTTCAACGCGACCATGCGTTCGGTGGCCAATGGCAAGGGCGAGCTGGTGGTCATCTCGCGTTCCGGCGAGATCGTGATCAGCGACCCCCACGGCCGGGAGCGCGAGCGCCACAAGGTGCCCTATGGCGCGACCCTCAATGTCAAGCTCGACCAGGCCATCAAGGCCGGTACCGTGCTGGCGACCTGGGACCCGCTGACCCGCCCGATCATCACGGAATTCGCCGGTCAGGCGAAGTTCGAGAACGTCGAGGAGGGCGTGACCGTCGCCAAGCAGGTCGACGAAGTCACCGGCCTGTCGACCCTGGTCGTGATCGACCCGAAGCGCCGCGGTGCAGCCAAGGTCGTGCGTCCGCAGGTCAAGCTGCTTGATGCCGAAGGCAAGGAAGTCAAGATCCCCGGCACCGACCACTCGGTGACCATCGGCTTCCAGGTCGGCTCGCTGATCCAGATCCGCGACGGCCAGCAGCTCGCCCCGGGCGAGGTGCTCGCCCGCATCCCGGTCGAAGGCCAGAAGACCCGCGACATCACCGGCGGTCTGCCGCGGGTGGCCGAGCTGTTCGAGGCCCGCACGCCCAAGGACAAGGGCACGCTGGCCGAGATGACCGGCACGGTCTCCTTCGGCAAGGAGACCAAGGGCAAGGTGCGCCTCCAGATCACCGATCCGGAAGGCCGTGTCTTCGAGGAGCTGGTGCCCAAGGAAAAGAACATCCTGGTCCACGAAGGCCAGGTGGTGAACAAGGGCGAGTCCATCGTCGACGGCCCGGCGGATCCGCAGGACATCCTGCGCCTGCTCGGCATCGAGGCCCTGGCCACCTACATCGTCGACGAGGTGCAGGACGTCTACCGCCTGCAGGGCGTGAAGATCAACGACAAGCACATCGAGGTGATCGTTCGCCAGATGCTGCGCCGCGTGCAGATCGTCAACCCGGGCGATTCGTCCTACATCGCCGGCGAGCAGGTCGAGCGTTCGGAGCTGCTCAACACCAACGAGCGCCTGCGGGCCGAGGGCAAGCTGGGTGCCACGCACGCCGACGTGCTGCTGGGCATCACCAAGGCCTCGCTGTCGACCGACTCCTTCATCTCGGCGGCCTCCTTCCAGGAGACCACCCGGGTGCTGACCGAAGCGGCCATCATGGGCAAGCGCGACGAGCTGCGTGGCCTGAAGGAGAACGTGATCGTCGGTCGCCTGATCCCCGCCGGCACCGGTCTCGCCTTCCACCAGGCCCGCAAGGTCAAGGAGGAGATGGACGAGAGCGAGCGCCGCGCGATCGCGATGCAGGAAGCCGAGGAGCAGGCCGCCCTGGCCGGCGCCGAGTTCGACAACGCCGAAGAGCAGCCCCCGCTGCCCAGCGGCAGCGAGCCGAACTGATCCGGACCCCGGCCCCGCAAGGGGTCGGTCCTGGCAGGACAAGGCGGCTTCGGCCGCCTTTTTTCATGGTCGCGCGGCGTCTCGCAGGGCAGGGTGCTGTTGCGGCGGGCCGATCCACAAGCCGAGGGCTGCGGCGCGCTTGCGCAGCACGAGCAGGTCGCGGTCGCGGGTGAGCAGCGCGTCGGCGCCGCAGGCCAGGGCCAGGTCAAGGAAGGCCTGGTCGTCCGGATCGCGGCTGCGCAGGCGCGGCTGCGGCGGCGCCTCGGCGTGCAGCTCGGCCCAGATCGACCAGGCTTGCGCCACGCGCTGTGGGTCGGGCGACCAGCGCTGCAACACGCTGCGCCGCAGCGTGCGCTCACATTCCTGCTGCATCCAGGGGCTGGCGAGCCAGCGCAGGCGGCCTGCGATCAGGGCCTGGACCCAGGGGGCGGCCGCGGGCTCGTCAAAGACCAGCCAGTCCAGCAGCAACTGGGTGTCGATCACGGCCCGCAGCGGTGCCGGGTCGGGAGGGGGGTTGGCTTCGCCTGCCTCTGCGGGCGGGGGATCGTGGGGCAATGGGGTCATGGGCCAGGCGCTTCTTGCAGCAAAGCGTCGCGCAGCCTACAATGGAAAGCTTTTCGGCAGTTTCTGCTTCGCTCTTTGCTGGGCGCTTAGCTGACAGGCCTTGCGTGTTGGTCGGGACCGGACCCGTTCAAGACCGCAAGCGCCACATGCAGCCGCGAGATCGGTGTGGGGCCGGGATCTTCGATCCCGCCATGCGATTCGCGTGCAGGGACCGTCGGGAAGGTTCATGTAACTTCACACGGGAACAAGTTACCCCATGCCGACCATCAACCAGCTCGTGCGCTACGGTCGCGAGACCGAAGTCACGAAATCCAAGTCGCCGGCCATGCAGGCCTGCCCGCAACGTCGCGGTGTCTGCACCCGGGTCTACACCACCACCCCGAAGAAGCCGAACTCGGCGCTGCGGAAGGTCGCCAAGGTGCGCCTGACCAACGGCTTCGAGGTGATCTCCTACATCGGCGGCGAAGGCCACAACCTCCAGGAACACAGCGTCGTGCTGGTTCGTGGCGGCCGGGTCAAGGACCTGCCGGGTGTGCGCTACCACATCGTCCGTGGCTCCCTCGATCTGCAGGGCGTCAAGGACCGGAAGCAGTCCCGCTCGAAGTACGGCGCGAAGCGCCCGAAGAAGGCCTGATCACAGGCCAGGCGCCGCCTTCAACGCGGTGTCATCGCGGGTGCGCATGCTGCGCGCCCAGGGTTGTCGGTTGGGGCGCACGCTGCGCGCCGCCGAGTAAGTGGATGCCCCGGATGGGTGTCCGTGGTCCGGAAGTCCGGGCCGACTGAAGCAATAAAGGAAGAGTCATGCCGCGTCGTCGCGAAGTCCCCAAGCGCGAGATCCTGCCCGATCCGAAGTTCGGCAATGTGGATCTCTCGAAGTTCATGAACGTGGTCATGGAGTCCGGCAAGAAGGCCGTGGCCGAACGGATCATCTACGGTGCCCTCGAGCAAGTCGAGAAGAAGGCCCAGCGTGACCCGCTCGAAGTGTTCCTGACCGCGCTGAACAACGTGAAGCCGATGGTCGAAGTGAAGTCCCGCCGCGTCGGCGGTGCGAACTACCAAGTTCCCGTGGAAGTCCGCCCCGTCCGCCGTGTCGCGCTGGCCATGCGCTGGCTCAAGGATTCGGCCCGCAAGCGCAGCGAGAAGTCGATGGCCCAGCGTCTGGCCAACGAACTGCTGGAGGCCTCGGAAGGCCGCGGCGGCGCCTGCAAGAAGCGCGACGAAGTGCACCGTATGGCCGAAGCCAACAAGGCCTTCTCGCACTTCCGCTTCTAAGCCGACCGACCCCTGATGTCCCTGGCTGCCCTGGCCGATCCTGCGGATCGGTGGGGCGGCTTTCGTATTTGGAGCCCACCATGTCCCGCAAAACCCCCATCGAGCGCTACCGCAACATCGGTATCTCTGCGCACATCGATGCCGGCAAGACCACCACGACCGAGCGCATCCTGTTCTACACCGGCGTGAACCACAAGATCGGCGAAGTGCACGATGGCGCTGCGACGATGGACTGGATGGAGCAGGAGCAGGAGCGGGGCATCACCATCACCTCGGCGGCGACGACCTGCTTCTGGAAGGGCATGGACCTGTCCCTGCCCGAGCACCGGATCAACATCATCGACACCCCCGGACACGTGGACTTCACCATCGAAGTCGAACGCTCGATGCGCGTGCTCGATGGCGCCTGCATGGTCTATTGCGCCGTGGGTGGCGTGCAGCCGCAGTCGGAAACCGTCTGGCGCCAGGCCAACAAGTACAAGGTGCCGCGTCTGGCCTTCGTCAACAAGATGGACCGCACCGGCGCCAACTTCTTCAAGGTCGTCGACCAGATGAAGGCCCGCCTGAAGGCCAACCCCGTGCCCATCGTGATCCCGATCGGTGCCGAGGAAAACTTCAAGGGCGTCGTCGATCTGCTCAAGATGAAGGCCATCCTGTGGGATGAAGCCTCGCAGGGCATGAAGTTCAGCTACGAGGAGATCCCGGCGGATCTGGTCGAAGTCGCCCAGGAATGGCGCGAGAAGATGGTCGAGGCGGCAGCCGAGGCCAACGAAGAGCTGATGAACAAGTACCTGGAGACGGGCGAGCTGAGCGAGGACGAGATCAAGTCGGCCATCCGCACCCGCACCATCGCAGCCGAGATCCAGCCCATGTTCTGCGGCACCGCCTTCAAGAACAAGGGCGTGCAGCGCATGCTCGACGGCGTGATCGACTTCATGCCCTCGCCGATCGACATCCCGCCGGTGCCGGGCACCGACGAGGACGAGCAGCCGGTCGTGCGTCGTGCCGACGACGGCGAGAAGTTCGCGGCCCTGGCCTTCAAGCTGATGACCGACCCCTACGTCGGCCAGCTCACCTTCGTGCGGGTGTATTCGGGCGTGCTGCTCTCGGGCGCCACCGTCTACAACCCCATCAAGGGCAAGAAGGAGCGCATCGGCCGGATCCTGCAGATGCACGCCAACCAGCGTGAAGAGATCAAGGAAATTCTGGCCGGCGACATCGCCGCCTGCGTGGGCCTGAAGGACGTGACCACGGGCGAGACCCTGTGCGATCCGGACGCCATCATCACCCTGGAGAAGATGGTCTTCCCCGAGCCGGTGATCTCGCAGGCCGTCGAGCCCAAGACCAAGGCCGACCAGGAAAAGATGGGCATCGCCCTGTCGCGCCTGGCGGCGGAAGATCCGTCCTTCCGCGTGCGCACCGACGAAGAGTCCGGCCAGACCATCATCTCCGGCATGGGCGAGCTGCACCTGGAAATCATCGTCGACCGCATGAAGCGCGAGTTCGGCGTGGAAGCCAACGTCGGCAAGCCGCAGGTGGCCTACCGCGAGACCATCCGCAAGACCGCGACCGACGTCGAGGGCAAGTTCGTCCGCCAGTCGGGCGGCAAGGGCCAGTACGGTCACGTGGTCTTCACCGTCGAGCCGCAGGAGCCGGGCAAGGGCTTCACATTCGTTGACGCGATCAAGGGCGGCGTCGTGCCGCGCGAGTTCATTCCCGCGGTCGAGAAGGGCGTGATCGACACCCTGCCGAACGGCGTGCTGGCCGGCTTCCCGGTGGTGGACGTCAAGGTCACGCTGACCTTCGGTTCGTACCACGACGTGGACTCGAACGAAAACGCGTTCAAGATGGCTGCCTCGATGGGCTTCAAGGACGCCTGCCGCAAGGCCAGCCCGGTCATCCTGGAGCCGATGATGGCCGTGGAAGTCGAGACCCCGGAAGACTATGCCGGCAACGTGATGGGCGATCTGTCGTCCCGTCGCGGCATGGTCCAGGGCATGGACGACATGCCCGGCGGTGGCAAGGTCATCAAGGCCGAAGTTCCGCTGTCGGAAATGTTCGGCTACTCGACCACGCTGCGCTCGATGTCGCAGGGTCGCGCGACCTACACGATGGAATTCAAGCACTACAGCGAGGCGCCGAAGAATGTCGCCGACGCGATCATCACCGCGCGCGCCAAGTAAGCGAGACCTGGGGCTGCCGCGCGATGCGGCGGTCCCATCCCCTTCCCCGGTCTTCGTCCCGTCCGACCTCCCGCAGCCAGTGGCGAGAGGGTGTTCGGCGGGATGGAAACCTAAAACCCTGAGCACTGGCAGTGCTCTTTATCGGAGATTGAAATGGCAAAAGGCAAGTTTGAGCGCACCAAGCCGCACGTGAACGTGGGCACCATTGGTCACGTGGACCATGGCAAGACGACGCTGACGGCGGCGATCACGACCATCCTGGCGAGCAAGTTCGGCGGCGAGGCCAAGGCCTACGACCAGATCGACGCGGCGCCGGAAGAAAAGGCGCGCGGCATCACCATCAACACCGCGCACGTCGAGTACGAGACCGCCAACCGCCACTACGCGCACGTCGACTGCCCCGGGCACGCCGACTACGTGAAGAACATGATCACCGGTGCCGCCCAGATGGACGGCGCCATCCTGGTGTGCTCGGCCGCCGACGGCCCGATGCCCCAGACCCGCGAGCACATCCTGCTGGCCCGCCAGGTCGGCGTGCCCTACATCATCGTCTTCCTGAACAAGTGCGACATGGTCGACGACGCCGAGCTGCTTGAGCTCGTCGAGATGGAAGTGCGCGAACTGCTCAGCAAGTACGACTTCCCGGGCGACGACACCCCCATCGTCCACGGCAGCGCCAAGCTCGCCATCGAAGGCGACAAGGGCCCGCTGGGCGAGCAAGCCATCCTCAAGCTGGCCGACGCCCTGGACAGCTACATCCCCACGCCCGAGCGCGCGGTCGATGGCGCCTTCCTGATGCCCGTTGAAGACGTGTTCTCCATCTCCGGCCGCGGCACCGTCGTGACCGGTCGCGTCGAGCGCGGCATCGTCAAGGTCGGCGAGGAAATCGAAATCGTCGGCATCAAGGCCACGCAGAAGACCACCTGCACCGGCGTCGAAATGTTCCGCAAGCTGCTCGACCAAGGTCAAGCGGGCGACAACGTCGGCATCCTGCTGCGCGGCACCAAGCGCGAAGACGTCGAGCGCGGCCAAGTGCTGTGCAAGCCGGGCTCGATCAAGCCGCACACGCACTTCACCGCCGAGGTCTACGTGCTGAGCAAGGACGAAGGCGGCCGCCACACCCCCTTCTTCAACAACTACCGCCCGCAGTTCTACTTCCGCACGACGGACGTGACCGGCGCGGTGGAGCTGCCCAAGGACAAGGAAATGGTGATGCCCGGCGACAACGTCAGCATCACGGTCAAGCTGATCGCCCCGATCGCGATGGAAGAAGGCCTGCGCTTCGCCATCCGTGAAGGCGGCCGCACCGTCGGCGCGGGCGTCGTGGCCAAGATCATCGAGTAATGCATGACCTGCCGCCCGCCGCCCTGTGCGGGCCGGGCGGCCTCATCGCTCTTTTCAAGGAAGAAACGTCATGCAAAAACAGAAGATCCGCATCCGCCTGAAGGCCTTTGACTACAAGCTGATCGACCAGTCGGCCCAGGAGATCGTCGAGACCGCCAAGCGCACCGGCGCCATCGTCAAGGGCCCGGTGCCCCTGCCAACCCGCATGCAGCGCTTCGACATCCTGCGCTCGCCGCACGTCAACAAGACCAGCCGCGACCAGTTCGAGATCCGCACCCACCAGCGCCTGATGGACATCGTCGACCCGACCGACAAGACGGTCGACGCGCTGATGAAGCTCGACCTGCCCGCGGGCGTCGACGTCGAGATCAAGCTGCAGTAAGCCGCGGCCTCGCGGCCGCAGATTGCTGAGCGTGCCGCGAGTCGCTATACTCGCAAGCTTTTGCGCCAGCTGCCCCCGGGTGGCTGGCGTTCGCGCTCTTCCAGAGGCTGCGCGCCCCAGGTTCAGGCCGGGGGTGGGTTGAAGACGGGAAGCGCGGCATTCAAGCCCGGCCAATCGATGCCGGGTCGGTGAAACAAGGCCTCCCAACGAGGCTGGAGAACTTCATGACGACAGCCAATCCGGGCCATCGCCTCGGTTTGCTGGGCCGCAAGGTCGGCATGATGCGCATCTTCACGAGCGACGGCGATGCCGTGCCCGTGACGGTGCTCGATGTGTCGAACAACCGCGTGACCCAGGTCAAGACCGAACAGGTCGATGGCTACTCCGCGCTGCAGCTGACCTACGGTCAGCGCCGCGCGTCCCGCGTGACCAAGCCCGAAGCAGGTCACCTGGCCAAGGCCGGCGTGCAGGCCGGCGAGATCCTCAAGGAATTCCGCGTCCCCGCCGACGTCGCCGCTGGCTATGCCCCCGGCGCCGTGGTGCCCGCCAGCTTGTTTGCCGAAGGGCAGCAAGTCGACGTGCAGGGCACGTCGATCGGCAAAGGCTTTGCCGGCACGATCAAGCGCCACAACTTCGGTTCGCAGCGCGCTTCGCACGGCAACTCGCGTTCGCACAATGTCCCGGGCTCGATCTCGATGGCCCAGGACCCGGGCCGCGTCTTCCCGGGCAAGAAGATGACCGGCCACATGGGTGACGAGACTGTCACCACCCAGAACCTCGATGTCGTGCGCGTCGACGAGGCTCGCCAGCTCCTGCTGGTCAAGGGTGCGGTGCCGGGCGCCAAGGGTGGCTTCGTGACCGTGAGTCCGGCCGTCAAGGCCAAGCCCTCGAAGGGAGCCAACTGATGCAACTCGAGCTCCTGAACGAACAGGGCCAGGCCTCGGCCAAGGTTGACGCGCCGGACACCGTGTTCGGCCGCGACTTCAACGAAGCGCTGGTCCACCAGGTCGTCGTCGCCTACCAGGCCAACGCGCGTCAGGGCACCCGTGCCCAGAAGGACCGCGAGCAGGTCAAGCACTCGACGAAGAAGCCGTTCCGCCAGAAGGGCACCGGCCGCGCGCGCGCCGGCATGACCTCGTCCCCGCTGTGGCGTGGGGGCGGTCGCATCTTCCCGAACAGCCCGGACGAGAACTTCACCCAGAAGATCAACAAGAAGATGTACCGCGCCGGCATGGCGTCCATCTTCTCGCAGCTGGCCCGCGAAGGCCGTCTGGCCGTGATCGATTCGATCGCCGTCGACGCCCCGAAGACCAAGCTCCTGGCCGCCAAGCTCAAGGCGATGAACCTCGAGCATGTGCTGGTGATCGCCGACCAGATCGACGAGAACCTGTACCTCGCCTCGCGCAACCTGCCCAATGTGCTGGTTGTCGAGCCGCGCTACGCCGACCCGCTCTCGCTCGTCTTCTACAAGAAGGTGATCGTGACCAAGGGTGCGATCGAGCAGATCAAGGAGATGCTGGCATGAGCGCCGTCAAGTTCGATGAAGGCCGCCTGATGCAGATCCTGCTGGCGCCGATCGTCTCCGAAAAGGCCACCGCCGTGGCCGAGAAGCACAACCAGGTCCTGTTCAAGGTCCTGCGTGACGCGACCAAGCCCGAGATCAAGGCTGCGGTCGAGCTGCTTTTCAAGGTCGAGGTCGACAAGGTCTCGGTCGTCAACGTCAAGGGCAAGACCAAGCGTTTTGGGGGCCGCATTGGCCGCCGCGACCACGTGCGCAAGGCCTATGTGTGCCTGAAGCCGGGTCAGGAGCTCAACTTCTCCGGGGAGGCCGCGTAATGGCTGTCGTCAAGGTCAAGCCGACTTCGCCGGGCCGCCGTGCCGTGGTGAAGGTGGTTCACGCCCACCTGCACAAGGGCAAGCCGGAAGCTTCGCTGCTCGAGCCGCAGAAGCAGAATGCCGGTCGCAACAACAACGGTCACATCACGATGCGGCACAAGGGTGGTGGCCACAAGCACCACTACCGCGTCGTTGATTTCCGTCGCGTCAAGGACGGCATCCCGGCGAAGGTCGAGCGCATCGAGTACGACCCGAACCGCACCGCGCACATCGCGCTGGTGTGCTACGCGGACGGCGAGCGTCGCTACATCATCGCCCCGCGCAATGTCGAGGTCGGTGCCACCCTGCTGAGCGGCCCGGAAGCGCCGATCAAGCCGGGCAACACCCTGCCGATCCGCAACATCCCGGTGGGTTCGATCATCCACTGCGTCGAGATGCTGCCGGGCAAGGGCGCCCAGATCGCCCGCTCGGCCGGCGCTTCGGTCACGCTGATGGCGCGTGAAGGCACTTACGCTCAGATCCGTCTGCGCTCGGGTGAAGTCCGCCGCATCCACGTCGAGTGCCGCGCCACCATCGGCGAGGTCTCGAACGAAGAGCACAACCTGCGCCAGTACGGCAAGGCCGGTGCGATCCGCTGGAAGGGCATCCGCCCGACCGTTCGTGGCGTGGCCATGAACCCGGTGGACCACCCGCACGGTGGCGGCGAAGGCCGTACCGGCGAAGGCCAGGTGCCGGTGTCGCCTTGGAACACCCCGGCGAAGGGCTATCGCACCCGCAACAACAAGCGTACGCAGACGTTCATCGTCTCGCGTCGCAAGAAGTAAGGAGCGCACGACATGTCTCGCTCGCTGAAGAAGGGTCCCTTCGTGGACCACCACCTGATTGCCAAGGTCGAGAAGGCCGTCGCGATCAAGGACAAGAAGCCGATCAAGACCTGGTCGCGTCGCTCGACGATCCTGCCCGAGTTCATCGGGCTGACGATCGCCGTGCACAACGGCAAGCAGCACGTGCCGGTCTATGTGTCCGAACAGATGGTCGGTCACAAGCTCGGCGAGTTCGCCCTGACCCGCACGTTCAAGGGTCACCCGGCGGACAAGAAGGCCAAGAAGTAAGGAGTCGCGATGGAAACCCGAGCAAGCGTTCGCGGTGTGCGACTGTCGGTCGACAAGGGTCGACTGGTGGCCGATCTCATCCGCGGCAAGAAGGTCGATCAGGCCCTCAACATCCTGAACTTCACCCAGAAGAAGGCTGCCGGCATCATCAAGAAGGCTCTGGAGTCCGCGATCGCGAACGCCGAGCACAACGATGGCGCCGACATCGACGAACTGAAGGTCACCTCGATCTACGTGGAACAGGGCACGACGCTCAAGCGTTTCGAAGCCCGCGCGAAGGGTCGTGGCAACCGCATCAGCAAGCCGACCTGCCACATCTTCGTGACCGTCGGCAACTGAGGCAAGGAAGACCATGGGACAGAAGATTCATCCGGTTGGCTTCCGCCTGGCCGTCACGCGCAACTGGTCGTCGCGCTGGTACGCGTCGAACCGCAACTTCGCCACGATGCTGGCCGAGGACCTGCGCGTTCGCGAGTACCTCAAGGCGAAGCTGAAGAATGCCGCGGTCTCGCGCATCCTGATCGAGCGCCCCGCGAAGAATGCCCGCATCACGATCTACTCCGCCCGTCCGGGCGTGGTGATCGGCAAGAAGGGCGAGGACATCGAGAACCTCAAGGCCGAACTGACCCGTCGTCTCGGCGTGCCGGTCGCGGTCAACATCGAGGAAATCCGCAAGCCGGAAGTCGATGCCCAACTGATCGCCGACTCGATCACCCAGCAGCTCGAAAAGCGCATCATGTTCCGCCGCGCCATGAAGCGCGCGATGCAGAACGCGATGCGCCTGGGCGCCCAGGGCATCAAGATCATGAGCGCCGGTCGTCTGAACGGCATCGAAATCGCCCGCACCGAGTGGTATCGCGAAGGCCGCGTGCCGCTGCACACCCTGCGCGCCGACATCGACTACGGCACTTCGGAAGCCAAGACCACCTACGGCATCATCGGTGTCAAGGTCTGGGTCTACCGCGGTGACCGCCTGGCGAACGGCGAGGCGCCGACCCTCAAGGGTGGTGACGAACGCGAGGACGATCGCCGCAACCGTCGCGGCCCGCGCAACGACCGTCCGGGCGGCGACCGCCGTCCGTCGGGTCGTGGGGGTCCGGGCGGCCGTGGCCTGCGTGCCGAAGGCGCGCCGGTCGAGGGCAGCGACAAGCCGGCCGAGGCCGGTGCCGCCGACGCCAAGGGCGCGGTCAAGCGTGTGCGCAAGGTCGCCACGCCGGCCGCTGCCGGCGAGGCCAAAGGAGAGTAAACCATGCTGCAACCTGCACGCCGCAAGTTCCGCAAGGAACAGAAGGGCCGCAACACCGGGGTCGCCACCCGCGGAGCTTCCGTGGCTTTCGGCGATTTCGGTCTGAAGGCGACCGAGCGCGGCCGCATCACGGCCCGCCAGATCGAAGCCGCGCGTCGCGCGATCTCGCGTCACGTCAAGCGGGGTGGTCGGATTTTCATCCGCATCTTCCCCGACAAGCCGATCTCGCAGAAGCCGGCCGAAGTCCGCATGGGCAACGGCAAGGGCAACCCGGAGTACTACGTTGCGGAGATCACTCCGGGCAAGGTGCTCTACGAGATCAATGGCGTGCCCGAAGCCCTGGCCCGCGAAGCGTTCACGCTCGCGGCCGCCAAGCTGCCGCTGCGCTGCACCTTCGTGGCCCGCCACGTCGGCACCTGACGTTCTACGAGGTCCCCATGAACGCAACCGAACTCCGCGCCAAGGACGTGGCCGCCCTCGAGCAGGAAATCAAGTCCCTGCTCCAGGCCCACTTCAAGCTGCGCATGCAGAAGGGCACCCAGCAACTGGCCAACAACGCCAGCCTGGGCGACACCCGTCGCGCCATCGCCCGTGCCAAGACCATCCTGGCCGAGAAGAAGAAGGGAGCTGCCCAATGACGGAAGCCCAAACCGCGCCGGTGAAGAACACCCGCACCCTGGTCGGCCGTGTCGTCAGCGACCAGCGCGACAAGACGATCACCGTCCTGGTCGAGCGTCGCACCAAGCACGAGCTGTACGGCAAGATCGTGGCCCGTTCGCGCAAGTACCACGCGCATGACGAAGCCAACGTCTATCACATCGGTGATCTCGTCGAGATTGCCGAAGGCCGTCCGCTGTCCAAGACCAAGAACTGGGTCGTGACCCGCCTGGTCGAGAAGGCGCGTAGCGTCTGATCGACGGGCTCATGCCCTGAGTCAGCGACCGGCATGTCCGCAAGGGCTGCCGGTCGTTTTCATTTCGGCGCCGCGCCAGGCGCCTTGCCCGAGGAATTCATCATGCTCAAGATCGGAGACCGCCTCCCCGCGGCCACGCTGTACGAGTTCATCGAAATCGAGGGCGGCGGTTGCAGCCTGGGCCCGAATGCCTTCACGACCGAGGCGCTCAGCGCCGGCAAGACGCTGGCGGTCTTTGCGCTCCCTGGTGCCTTCACGCCTACTTGCTCGGCCCAACACGTGCCGGGCTATCTGGCTGCGGCCGAGGGCTTTCGCGCGGCTGGCGTTGACGAGATCCTTTGCATCTCGGTCAACGATGCCTTCGTCATGGGCGCCTGGGCGCGCGAGCAGGGCACCGCCGGCAAGCTGCGCATGCTGGGCGATGGCTCGGCCGAGTTCGCCCAGGCTACGGGCCTGACGCTGGACCTGACGGCCCGCGGGCTGGGCCTGCGTTCGCAGCGCTACTCGATGCTGGTGCGCGATGGCGTGGTGCTGAGCCTGAATGTCGAGGCCCCGGGCAAGTTCGAGGTGAGCGACGCCGCGACCTTGCTGGCCCAGGCCCGGGCCCTTTGAGAAACTTGGCGCACGACGTTTGACAGCGCAGTCGATCTCTCATAAACTGCGCGACTTCGCCGAAAATCTACCTGAAGCGGCCCCTGCCAAGTGGTTCACGAGAACCTCATGGTGCGCGCGGCGGCTGAACGATCCGGGTGGTGTGTGCGTCATGCAGCGCCGCCCGGTCTCGCAGGTGGCTTTTCGGTCTCGCCCTCCAGTGGTGGTGGCCGCAAGCCATACGCCCGACGGGGCCCAAGACTGACTGCATGCGCCACGACGGCGCCTGCGGGACAAGTTGGGGAATGACATGATCCAAATGCAATCGCGGCTCGACGTCGCGGACAACACGGGCGCGAAGAGCGTCATGTGCATCAAGGTGCTCGGCGGCTCCAAGCGCCGCTATGCGGGCATTGGCGATGTGATCAAGGTCTCCATCAAGGAGGCTGCACCGCGAGGCCGCGTCAAGAAGGGCGAGGTCTACAACGCCGTGGTCGTGCGCACCGCCAAGGGTGTGCGCCGCCAGGATGGCTCGCTGGTGAAGTTCGACGGCAATGCCGCCGTGCTGCTCAACGGCAAGCTCGAGCCCATCGGCACCCGCATCTTCGGCCCGGTCACGCGTGAACTGCGTACCGAGCGCTTCATGAAGATCGTCTCGCTCGCCCCGGAAGTGCTCTGAGGCGTCGGCCCTGCTAAGGACAGGTCATGAACAAGATTCGCAAGGGCGACCAAGTCGTCGTGATTGCCGGCCGCGACAAGGGCAAGCGTGGCACGGTGGCGCTCCGCGTCGATGACGATCACATCGTCGTCGATGGCGTGAACATCGCCAAGAAGCACGTCAAGCCCAACCCGCTCAAGGGCACGACCGGTGGCATCGTCGACAAGACCATGCCGATTCACCAGTCGAACGTGGCCATCTACAACCCCGCGACGGCCAAGGCCGACCGCGTGGGCATCAAGCTTCTGGAAGACGGCAAGAAAGTGCGCGTCTACAAGTCCAGCGGCGAAGAGATCAAGGCGTAAGGGGTCGAAGATGGCTCGTCTGCAACAGTTCTACCGCGAGAAGGTCGTTCCCGACCTCATCGCCAAGTTCGGCTACTCCTCCGTCATGCAGGTGCCGCGCTTCGAGAAGATCACGCTGAACATGGGCGTGAGCGAAGCGGTGTCCGACAAGAAGGTCATGGACCATGCCGTCGGCGACCTGACCAAGATCGCCGGTCAGAAGCCGGTGGTCACCAAGTCGAAGAAGGCCATTGCGGGTTTCAAGATCCGCGAGAACGTGCCGATCGGCTGCATGGTCACGCTGCGCGGCGCGCGGATGTTCGAGTTCCTGGATCGTTTCGTGACGATCGCCCTGCCCCGGGTGCGCGACTTCCGCGGCATCTCGGGCCGGTCCTTCGACGGTCGGGGCAACTACAACATCGGCGTGAAGGAGCAGATCATCTTCCCGGAAATCGAGTACGACAAGATCGACGCGCTCCGCGGGATGAACATCAGCATCACGACGACGGCTGGATCCGACGATGAGGCCAAGGCGCTTCTCTCGGCCTTCCGCTTCCCGTTCAAGAACTGAGGTAGGCCCCGTGGCAAAACTCTCGATCAAGCAGCGTGAGCTCAAGCGCGAGCAGCTCGTGGCCAAGTACGCCAAGAAGTACGCCGAATTGAAGGCCGTCATCAACGACGCCTCCAAGTCGGACGAAGAGCGTTACCTCGCCCGCCTGGCGCTCCAGAAGCTGCCGCGCAATGCGAATCCGACCCGTCTGCGCAATCGCTGCGAGCTGACCGGTCGTCCGCGCGGTACCTTCCGCACCTTCGGTCTCGGCCGCAACAAGATCCGCGAACTGGCCTTCAAAGGCGACATCCCTGGTGTCGTCAAGGCCAGCTGGTAAGCCGGCGCTCGGCCCAGGAAGAGGAGCAATCCCATGAGCATGAGTGATCCCATTGCGGACATGCTGACCCGCATCCGCAACGCACAGATGGTCGAGAAGGCCTCCGTGTCGATGCCTTCGTCGAAGCTGAAGGTCGCGATCGCCCAAGTCCTGAAGGACGAGGGCTACATCGACAGCTTCGTGGTCTCCGGCGAGGCGGCCAAGCCGCAGCTGCAGATCGCGCTGAAGTACTACGCCGGCCAGCCGGTGATTGAGCGCCTGGAGCGCGTGAGCCGTCCCGGCCTGCGCGTCTACAAGGGCCGCCATTCGATCCCCCAGGTGATGAACGGCCTGGGTGTTGCCATCGTCACCACGCCCAAGGGCGTGATGACCGACCGCAAGGCGCGCGCTGCCGGTATCGGCGGCGAAGTGCTCTGCTACGTCGCCTGACGCGGAGGAAGCAGCAATGTCTCGCGTTGGAAAGATGCCGGTCGCCATCCCGCAAGGTGTGGATGTCGCGATCACGGCCGAACAGATCAGCATCAAGGGCGCCCTGGGCACCCTCGCGATGCCGGTTCACCGCCTCGTCGCTGTCAGCAAGGACGGCGCGGCCATCAAGTTTGTCCCGCTGAATGAATCGGCCGAGGCGAATGCGATGAGCGGCACGCTGCGCGCCCTGACCGCCAACATGGTCAACGGCGTCAGCAAGGGCTTCGAGAAGAAGCTGACCCTGGTCGGCGTGGGCTTCCGCGCCCAGGCTCAGGGTCAGAAGCTCAACCTGCAGATCGGTTTCTCGCACCCGGTCGTCAAGGAAATGCCCGCCGGCATCACCGTGACGACCCCGTCGCAGACGGAAATCCTGATCAAGGGTGCCGACCGCCAGGTCGTCGGCCAGCTCGCTGCCGAAGTTCGCGCCTTCCGTCCGCCCGAGCCCTACAAGGGCAAGGGGATCCGCTACGCCGACGAGCGCGTGGTCTTGAAAGAGACCAAGAAGAAGTAAGGAGCCGCACGATGTTGAACAAAAAAGCGCAACGCCTGCGGCGTGCCCGCCAGACGCGAGTCCGCATCGCCCTTCAGGGCTCGGCCCGTCTGACGGTCTTCCGCTCCAACCTGCACATCTATGCGAGCGTGATCTCCGGCGACGGTCAGCGCGTGCTGGCCAGCGCCTCGACCGCCGAGAAGGAAGTGCGCGAGCAGCTCGGTGGCGCCGGCAAGGGTGGCAATGTGAGCGCCGCCGCTGCCGTCGGCGCCCGCATTGCCGAGAAGGCCAAGGCCGCCGGCATCGAGCGTGTCGCCTTCGACCGCGCAGGTTTCGCCTACCACGGCCGGGTCAAGGCCCTGGCCGAGGCGGCCCGCGAAGCCGGCCTCCAGTTCTGATCCGACGGCCCACAGGCGAAGGAAAGCAAGATGGCTAAGTTCCAAGCGCGCGTGAATGACGAAGCCCGTGATGACGGCATGCGCGAGAAGATGATCCAGGTCAACCGCGTGACCAAGGTGGTCAAGGGCGGCCGGATCATGGGCTTCGCAGCCCTCACCGTGGTCGGCGACGGCGATGGCAAGGTCGGCATGGGCAAGGGCAAGGCGCGTGAAGTGCCGGTCGCTGTCCAGAAGGCCATGGACCAGGCCCGCCGCAACATGATCAAGGTCAGCCTGCGCAACGGTTCCATCCACCACAACGTGATCGGCGAGCACGGCGCAGCCCGCGTTCTGCTGGCCCCGGCTGCGCCCGGTACCGGCGTGATTGCCGGCGGTCCGATGCGCGCAGTGTTCGAGGTGCTGGGCGTGACCGACGTGGTCGCCAAGAGCCATGGCTCGACCAACCCGTACAACATGGTGCGCGCGACCTTCGACGCGCTTGCCCGCTCGACGACCCCCTACGAGGTCGCTTCCAAGCGTGGCAAGTCGATCGAAGAGATCTTCAACTGAGCGCCCGAGCGGAGTCCGCGATGACCACCGACAAGAAGACCCTGACGGTCAAGCTCGTCAAGAGCCCGATCGGCACCCGTGTTGATCACCGTGCCACCGTGCGCGGCCTCGGCCTGCGTGGCGTCAACAGCACCCGCGTGCTGGAAGACACCCCCGCGGTGCGCGGCATGATCAACAAGATCAGCTACCTCGTGCAGGTGCTGTAAGGCAGCTGCCCGGAGCATTCCATGGAACTCAATTCGATCAAGCCGGCTTCCGGTGCCAAGCATGCCAAGCGCCGTGTCGGTCGTGGCATCGGCTCGGGCCTGGGCAAGACCTGCGGCCGCGGCCACAAGGGCCAGAAGTCGCGTGCGGGTGGCTACCACAAGGTTGGCTTCGAAGGCGGCCAGATGCCGCTGCAGCGCCGACTGCCCAAGCGCGGCTTCAAGTCGACGACACTGCGCTTCAATGCCGAGATCTCCCTGACCGATCTGCAGCGCCTTGGCGCGACGCAAGTCGACATGCTCACGCTCAAGGCCGCCGGCCTGGTGCCCGAGCTGGCGCGCGTGGTCAAGGTCATCAAGACGGGCGAGCTGAGCATGGCGGTCACGCTCAAGGGTGTGGGCGCGACCGCGGGTGCCAAGGCCTCGATCGAGGCGGCCGGCGGTTCGGTCGCTTGAGGCGTCACGATCCCTCGTTGACAACCTAACGGAACACCGCGTGGCCACGAACGCCCCCCAGCTCGCGAAGACCGGCAAGTTCGGCGACCTGCGTCGCCGGCTGGTCTTCCTGCTGCTCGCGCTGGTCGTCTACCGCATCGGGGCGCACATCCCCGTGCCGGGCATCGACCCCGACCAGCTCAAGCAGCTGTTCAACCAGCAGCAGGGCGGGATCCTGAACCTGTTCAACATGTTCTCGGGCGGGGCGCTGTCGCGCTTCACCGTCTTCGCGCTGGGCATCATGCCCTACATCTCGGCGTCGATCATCGTGCAGCTCATGACGCACGTGGTGCCGACGCTGGAGGCGCTGAAGAAAGAGGGCGAGGCCGGCAAGCGCAAGATCACCCAGTACACCCGTTACGGCACGCTGGGCCTTGCGATCTTCCAGGCTCTGGGCATTGCCGTGGCGCTTGAAGGTTCTGCGGGCTTGGTGATCTCTCCGGGCTTTGGCTTCCGCATGACCACCATGGTCAGCCTGGTGGCGGGCACCATGTTCCTGATGTGGTTGGGTGAGCAGATCACTGAGCGGGGCCTGGGCAACGGCATCTCGATCCTGATCTTCGCCGGCATTGCTGCGGGCTTGCCGAGCGCGCTGGGTGGGCTGTTCGAGCTGATCCGGACCGGGGCGATGAGCATCGTGATCGCGCTGCTGATCATCCTGCTGGTGGGCGCGGTCACCTACGCCGTGGTCTTCGTCGAGCGGGGTCAGCGCAAGATCCTGGTGAACTACGCCAAGCGCCAGGTCGGCAACAAGGTCTACGGGGGCCAGTCCTCGCACCTGCCGCTCAAGGTCAACATGGCGGGCGTGATCCCGCCGATCTTTGCCTCCTCGATCATCCTGCTGCCCGCGACCGCGGTGGGTTGGTTCGCCACCGGCGATGGCTTCCAGTGGCTGCGCGACCTGGCCTCGGCCCTGTCGCCGGGCCAGCCGATCTACGTGATGCTGTATGCCGCGGCCATCATTTTCTTCTGCTTCTTCTACACGGCCCTGGTATTCAACAGCCGCGAGACCGCAGACAACCTGAAGAAGAGCGGTGCCTTCATCCCGGGCATCCGGCCGGGTGACCAGACCGCGCGCTACATCGACAAGATCCTTTCGCGGTTGACCTTCGGCGGTGCGATCTACATCACCCTGGTCTGCCTGCTGCCCGAGTTCCTGATCCTGAAGTACAACGTTCCGTTCTACTTCGGCGGGACCTCCCTCTTGATCATCGTGGTCGTCACCATGGATTTCTGGGCCCAGGTCCAGTCCTATGTGATGTCCCAGCAGTACGAGTCCCTGTTGAAAAAGGCCAGCTTTAAGCCAGGCTGAGTTGCCGTTCGGAAGCTTCATGTCGAAAGACGACGCCATCCAGATGCAAGGGGAGGTGGTTGAGAACCTTCCGAACGCAACGTTTCGAGTGAAGCTGGAAAACGGGCACGTCGTCCTCGGTCACATTTCCGGCAGGATGCGCATGCACTACATCCGCATCCTGCCGGGCGACAAAGTCACCGTGGAGCTGACGCCCTACGATTTGAGTCGCGCTCGCATCGTCTTCCGGGCGAAGTGAGTCGCTTGTTCACACAAGCCTGTTCCCCGGAAGCGTAGGCACCAGGTCAAGGAGAAGACGATGAAGGTTTCGGCATCGGTCAAGAAGATGTGTCGCAATTGCAAGATCATCCGACGCCACGGCGTCGTGCGGGTGATCTGCACCGACCCCCGCCACAAGCAGCGGCAAGGCTGAACGCCGGCCGCCGACTGGCCTCCGACCCCGGTCGGTTCCCAGCTCGGGCTCGCGTGAGCACAAGCTAAAGAGATTCAGAGGACACCATGGCACGTATCGCCGGTATCAACATCCCGCCGCACAAGCACACCGAGATCGGTCTCACGTCGATCTACGGCGTGGGCCGCACCACGGCGCAGAAGATCTGCGCCAGTGCTGGCATCCCCTTCAGCAAGAAGATCAAGGACTTGACCGACAGCGATCTCGAGAAGATCCGCGAAGAAGTCGGCAAGCTGACGATCGAGGGCGACCTGCGCCGCGAGACCACGATCAACATCAAGCGACTGATGGATCTGGGTTGCTACCGGGGCTTCCGCCATCGCCGTGGCCTGCCCACGCGTGGCCAGCGCACCCGCACCAATGCCCGCACCCGCAAGGGTCCGCGCAAGGGCCCGCAAGCGCTGAAGAAGTGACCTGCCGTCGCTGATTCCGCGTCCACGCCCGAGTTCAAGAGAGAAACAGCATGGCCAAAGCACCCGTCAACAACGCTGCCGCCCGTGTCCGCAAGAAGGTTCGCAAGAACATTCCCGACGGCATCGCGCACGTTCACGCCTCGTTCAACAACACCATCATCACGATCACCGACCGTCAGGGCAATTCCCTGGCCTGGGCGTCGAGTGGTGGCCAGGGCTTCAAGGGCTCGCGCAAGTCGACCCCTTTCGCTGCGCAGGTTGCCGCTGAAGTGGCCGGTCGTGCCGCCCAGGAGCAGGGCATCAAGAACCTGGACGTCGAGATCAAGGGCCCCGGCCCGGGTCGCGAGTCTTCGGTGCGCGCGCTGGCTTCGCTCGGCATTCGCATCGCGTCGATCTCGGACGTGACGCCCGTGCCGCACAACGGCTGCCGCCCCCAGAAGCGTCGCCGCATCTGATCGATCTGCGGGTCGGGTCCCCTCAGGGGGATCTGTTCCCTACGCCGGCGCGCACTTCGGTGCGCGGCCGGCGGTTTGCTTGAAGTCGCAGGACTTCGTGAAGCCCACCGTCCGGAAGTGCTCTTGAGCCGCCGGACTCGCGCGATGAGCCGGCCCGGCCTTCGCGTCAGACCTCCAAGAAGGACGCACCGTGGCACGTTACCTCGGCCCCAAGGCCAAGCTTTCCCGCCGTGAAGGCACCGACCTGTTCCTGAAGAGCGCCCGCCGCCCGATCAGCGACAAGTCGAAGTTCGAGACCAAGCCCGGCCAGCACGGCCGCACCTCGGGTTCCCGCACCTCGGACTTCGGTCTGCAACTGCGCGAGAAGCAGAAGGTCAAGCGCATGTACGGCGTGCTGGAGCGCCAGTTCCGCCGCTACTTTGCCGAAGCCGAGCGCCGCAAGGGCAACACCGGCTCGAACCTGCTGACCCTGCTCGAGTCGCGTCTCGACAACGTCGTGTACCGCATGGGCTTCGGCTCGACCCGCGCGGAAGCTCGCCAGCTCGTGTCGCACAAGGCGATCACCGTCAACGGCTCCACCGTGAACATCCCGTCCTACCTGGTCAAGGTGGGCGACGTGATCGGCGTGCGCGAAAAGTCCAAGAAGCAGCTTCGCATCGTCGACGCGGTCAAGCTGGCCGAGTCGATCGGCATGCCCGGCTGGGTCCAGGTCGATGCGGCGAAGCTTGAAGGTGTGTTCAAGAAGACGCCCGACCGCGACGAGTTCGGTTCGGACATCAACGAGTCGCTGATCGTCGAGCTCTACTCGCGTTGATCCGCGCCCTGCGCTCCGCGACCGTCGCCTGCGGGCGACGTCGCGGAGCGCTTGGCCTATTCCGGTCCCGCAGGTGGAGCTCTTCGAGTTTCGGTGCGGGCGGTTCATCAGCCTTATCGGTGTAACGAGCCGAGGGTATTGACGGGAAGACCTGATGCAAACCAACTTGCTCAAGCCGAAAGCCATCAACGTCGAGAAGCTGCCCAGCAGCCCTGGCGTCGAACGCGCCAAGGTGACGCTCGAGCCTTTCGAGCGCGGCTACGGCCACACCCTGGGCAATGCCCTGCGCCGCGTGCTGCTGTCCTCGATGGTGGGCTACGCCCCGACCGAGGTCGTGATCGCCGGCGTGCTGCACGAGTACTCGGCCATCGATGGCGTGCAGGAAGACGTCGTCCACATCATGCTCAACCTCAAGGGCGTGGTGTTCAAGCTGCAAAGCCGTGACGAGGTCACGCTCGTGCTGCGCAAGGAGGGTGAGGGCGTCGTGACCGCCGCCGACATCCAGACGCCGCATGACGTCGAGATCATCAACCCGGGCCACGTGATCGCGCATCTGTCGGCCGGCGGCAAGCTCGACATGCAGATCAAGATCGAGAAGGGCCGGGGCTATGTGCCCGGCAACATGCGCCGCTATGGCGACGAGAGCAGCAAGTCGATCGGCCGTATCGTGCTGGACGCCTCCTTCTCGCCGGTTCGTCGCGTGAGCTATGCGGTCGAGAACGCCCGGGTCGAGCAGCGCACCGACCTCGACAAGCTGGTCATGGAAATCGAGACCAGCGGCGCCATCTCCCCCGAGGAAGCCGTGCGTGCCTCGGCCAAGATCCTGGTCGAACAGCTCGCTGTCTTCGCCCAACTGGAAGTGGATGTCGGCAAGATGTTCGAGACCGGCGGCGTCGCGCTCAGCGAAGCCCGCTCGGGCCCGGGCAATTTTGACCCGATCCTGCTGCGCCCGGTCGACGAGCTCGAACTGACCGTGCGATCGGCCAACTGCCTGAAGGCCGAGAACATCTACTACATCGGCGACCTGATCCAGCGCACCGAGACCGAGCTGCTGAAGACCCCCAACCTGGGTCGCAAGTCGCTCAACGAAATCAAGGAAGTGCTGGCCTCGCGTGGCTTGACCCTCGGCGCCCGTCTCGAGAACTGGCCGCCGCAAGGTCTGGACAAGCGCTGATCCTGGGCTGATCCCCTGTCCGGGGCCGCTTCGGCGGCCCGGTCCCCGCGCCCGTACCTGATCCGGCGGGCGCGTATTCAAAACCCTCAAAAGGACTTTCACCATGCGTCACGGTCACGGCCTTCGCAAGCTCAACCGCACCAGCAGCCACCGCCTCGCGATGCTGCGCAACATGGCCAACTCGCTGATCGAGCACGAGGCCATCAAGACCACGGTCCCCAAGGCCAAGGAACTGCGCCGCGTCGTCGAGCCGCTGATCACCCTGGCCAAGCAGCCGACCCTGGCCAACAAGCGCCTGGCGTTCGACCGCCTGCGCAATCGTGACAACGTGATCAAGCTCTTCGCCGAGCTGGGCCCGCGCTACCAGACCCGTCCGGGCGGCTACACCCGCATCCTGAAGATGGGCTTCCGCGTCGGCGACAACGCGCCGATGGCCTTCGTCGAGCTGGTCGATCGCCCGGCCGTCGACGCGGCGCCGGTCGAAGTGGCCGCCGCCTGAGCGATCCGTCGGCCGCTGCCCTCCGGCGCGGCTGACGACTCCGCTCACGCCCATCGGGCCGGCTTGTGCCGGCCTTTTTTCTTGGTGCGCCGAGCTGTCGTCGTTGACAGACGATGCAAGGTCAGAAGAGACAAGCCACGGCGGCTGCCCCGGCCACGGGGCGCTATTTGCGCAGGTGGTCCAGCGAGGGCGGCGGCGTGTAGCCCAGCTCGCGCGCCCGGCTTTCGAACTGGGCCGCCAGCAGCGGCTGGTCGACCTTGCGGTAGTGCAGGGCCAGCTCGTAGCTGGCGATGCCGTTCCCGAGCGCGGCGGCATAGGCCATCCAACCCTCGTAGCGGCTGCGTTCCGCCCCGGTTTGCCGCTGGGTGTGCAGGCGGCCGAGCCGTGCCGCGGCGTCCTTGTCGCCCCGGGCGGCTTTGCGCAGGTCGTCGACGACGCTTGGCGAGGCCTCCGTCATGTTGAAGGCGCTGCGGTAAAGCCGAACATCGCGACGTTGCAGCGCTTCGGCCGCCTGGCTGGCGCCGTCGCGCATGACTTCCGCACGTCCTCTCAGCCGGCCCTGCGGGTAGCGCTGAAGGTAGTCCTCCGCCAGCTTGCGCACATCGGCCGGCCAACTGGCCTGCTCCAGGGCCTCCAGCAATCGGGCTTCGTCTTCGGGGCGGGCCTCGGCGGGTGCGCTGGCGGCCTGCGGCGCAGCCGCAGCGCGGCTGCGGGGAGCGAGCCGCGACCGCCGGGGTGCGTTCTCGGCAATAAAGGGCACCTGGGCAAGCTGGCGGATGGCGGCCACCGGGTGCGCCTCCATCACCTGCTGCACATCGCGCTTGACGAGGCGGAACAGGTCCGGGAAAGAAAGCTCGCCGTCCGCTTGCTGCAGCACCTTGACCAGGGAGCCGGTGTAGAAGGTGTTCTGCGTCTCGACGGCGGGCGCGATCGCCGGCTTGCCCGCGGCCGTGGCGAAGCTGATGAGGCATCCGGTGGGGGCCTCGACCTGGTTGAGGCCGCCGCCCTGCAGGGCCTCCTTGAGGGAGGTGCGGCAGGCATCGATCACCGCAATCGACAGGCCGGTGGCCCGCTGCGGCAACTGCTCGATCACGTCGCGCGTGAGTTGCAGGCTGCTTCGAAGCAGGTGATCGGCTGCATGCGCCGGGCTGATGCCGGCCCCCACCATCAGGTTCTCGGCTTCGACTTGCAGCCCGTGACCCGTGAAATAGAACAGCACGGTCGCATCCTCAGGCGCTTGGCGTGCGAGCTGCCCAAAGGACTGGATGGCCTGGAGCAGGGCCGCTGGCGCGAGGTCCACGGCCTCGGTGACCACGAAGCCCCAGCGCTCCAGCGCGGCCCGCAGATCCCGCACGTTCTTGTGGACCGGGGGCAGGTCGTAGGGCGAGGGATAGTGACGGTTGCCGATGAGCAGGGCCAGCCGGACCTCGTCGCTCTCGGTCGCCTGGATGGGGGCGGCACCCAGGCCCGCACCCAGCCCGCAGGCCAGCGCGATCGGCAGTTGGCAGAGCTGTCGTCGATGGGTCTGCCAGGCCTTTGAAGGGGGTGACTTTCGACTCAAGATGCGGTTCACGGTGCGCAGCGCAGGCCGGTGCTGGCAAGGTCGCAGAGGAGCGGGGGGCGCAGGCCCTCGGTGCCTTCGGTGGCCGGGCGGCCTGGGCCGACCTCGGCGATCACGCCCTGGCGCAGGCGGGACGCGGCATTCTCCGTCCGGACGGCCTCTTCGAATCGATCGCGGCGGGCGCGCTCGATGACTGCGATCACGCTCGACAGCGCACCCTGCTCTTGCGGGGTGAGGGCGGTCTCGCCGTTGTAGAAGACCCGGACGTTGGAGGCCGTCGGATCGTAGAAGGGCACGGGCATGACCGGACCCCCGATGAAGACAAAGCGGAAGGCGCTGGCGTCTCCGACGATGCGGGGCTGGACGCCGACCAGGCCGCCCACGGCGTCGCCGACGATGGTCTGGATCCAGTCCTCGGTGGCCGGCCCGCCGTAGGGATTGCCGATCGGCAGCCCCCCCGCGGGCAGCAGCAACTCGAAATTCAGCGAGGGCTGCTGGGTCAGCGGCGTCTGCGCCGCCAGGAAGGGCAGGCGTGCGCGAATCTGACCATCCGGAGCCGGCGGCAGGGCCAGGTCGTCGCCGGTGTTGGTGGTGATGCGATCCGCGCGCAGGTGCACCACGTCGGCCTCGATGCCCGCACGCAGCGCATCGGGCGGCCCCAGCGGATCGAAGCGGCCCGCCACGGCGATTTGATCGCCGCTGAGACGCACCACACCCAGTTCGAGCGGCGCGATGCCGCTGGGCGGATTGCCAAAGCGCAGCGTGCTGCTTTCGCCGGCCGTGCCGCTGACAGCCGAGACGGTGCCGCCGAAGCTGTTGACCGGCCGGCCCGCCAGATCGTTGCGGTCCAGGCGTATCGACCCCAGTGCGGGCGCGCGCAGGGCAAGGTGACTGCCCGCCGCCGTGAGAAGCCGGCCGGTGGCGCCCTGCACCATCACGGCCTCGTTCTCGAACAGGGGCCGACTGCCAAAGGTCAGCGGCGTCGGGCCGCTGAGGAGGGCGGTGCTTGCGCTCGGTGCCGCACGGGCCGTCAGCACCAGGCTGCCGCCCTGGAGATCGAGCAGGCCGTCGATGCTCAGCATGCCGCTGCTGTCGATGCTGCTTGCGCCCGTACCCGTCAGATGCAGGTCGGCCAAGTGCAGATCGGACGAGGTGGTGGCCAGCTCGACTTCCTGGGCCCGGACGGTCGACGAAGTGAAGTCCAGACTGCCGGCGACCAGGCGGAGCCGCAGCGGGGCCGCGCCCAGGCCGATGCTCTGCGCCACGTCGATGGAAGCGGCCTCGGCACTCAGGCGATGGGCGCCGTCGACCGCCGCGGCAAACAGTATCTCGCCGCCGGGCGCCGTCAGCGTGGTGTCCACGCCCAAGGTGACCGCGCCAAGATAGCGCTGGTCGGCGCTGGTCTGGACCATGCCGCCCTCCAGCAGGATGCTGCCGGCGCTCAGCTCAAGCATGCCGAGGGCCGTGCTGCCACCCACCGCACCGTTGAAGTCCACGGTGCCTGCCGAAACGGTGAGCGAGGGGGTGCCGTCGACCGTGCTGCCGAAGCTCACGGTGCCGGCCCCTGCGGCCAGGGTGGTGTTCGCACCCAGCGTGACGGCACCGGTGTAGGTCTGGTTGCCGGTGCTGGTGATCGCGCCGCCGCTGAGCTGGATGGCGCCGGCAGAAAGATCCAGGCTGCTGAGCGGGGTGCCGCTGCCGACAGCACCCTGGAGGTTGATGGTGCCCGCCGAGACAGCAAGCGTCTGTGCGCCGTCCACCGTGCTGCCGAAGCGCAGGGTGCCCGTGCCTGCGCTCAGCACGGTGTCTGCCCCCAGCGTGACGGCGCCGGCGTGGGTCTGGTGGCCCGTGCTGGTGATCGCGCCGCCCTGGAGCAGGATGGACGTGACGCCCAGATCCAGGCTGCTCAAGGGCGTGTGGCTGCCGACAAGGTCCTGGAAGCTCACCGACCCGCCAGAAACGGTGAGCGCCTGGGCGCCGTCGACCGTGCGGCTGAAACCCACGGAGCCCCCGGCCAAGGTGGTGTCTGCGCCCAGGGTGACCGCGCCGGCGTAACGCTGGCCGCCCGCGGTCGTGACCCTGCCGCCATCCAGCAGGATGGATGCGGCGTTCAGCTCCAGCCCGTTCAGCGCGACACCGACGCCGACCGCTCCGTTGAGATCCACCGTACCGGCCGAGACCGACAGCATGTGGTTGCCATCGACCGTGCTGTCCAAGCGCACCGTGCCCGCAACCGCGGAAAGGACGGTGTTCGCCCCCAGGGCGACGGCGCCGCTGTAAGTCTGGTTGTCGGTGGTTCGGATCGAGCCGCCATCCAGCGCGATGGCGGCAGCGTTCAGCGTCAAGCTGCTCAGCGCCGTGCTGCTGCCGACCGCAGCATTGAAATCGACCGTGCCACCGGACACAGCCAGCGCATGGGCTCCGTCGACCGTGCTGCCGAAGCTCACCGTGCCGACATCGGCGGTCAGGGTGGTGCCCGCCCCGAGCGCGACGGCGCCGGAGTAGCTCTGGTTGCCGGTGGTGTTGATCGCACCGCCATCCAGCAGGATGGATGCGGCGTTCAGCCCCAAGCTGGTCAGGGCGGTACCGACGCCGACGGCGCCGTTGAGGTCAACGGTGCCCGCCGACACGGACAGCGAGCGTGCGCCGTCGACGGTGCCGCCAAAGCTCACCGTACTCGCAGGTGCAGTTGCGGCCAGGGTGGTGTCCGCGCCCAGCGCCACGGCGCCGGCGTAGGTCTGGTTCCCGCTGGTGGTGATCGCGCTGCCGTCGAGCGAGATGGTCATGGCGTTCAGCGCCAAGCTGGTCAGCGCCATGCCGCCACCGACGATCCCGTTGAGATCGACCGTGCCCGCCGAGACGGACAGCGAGCGGGCGCCATTGACCGTGCTGCCAAAGCTCACTGTGCCCGCGCCGGCAGACAGGGTGGTGTTCGCTCCCAAAGTCACCGCGCCGGAGTAGGTCTGGTTGCCCGTGGTGCTGACCGCGCCACCGTCGAGCGAGATGGACATGGCGGTCAGCGCCAGGCTCGTCAGCGGTGTGACGCCACCGACGGCCCCGTTGAAGTCCACCGTGCTGCCCGAGACGGCCAACGCCTGCGCGCCATTGACCGTGCTGCTGAAGCTCACCGTGCCTGCAGTGACGGCCAAGGTGGTGTCCGCCCCCAGCGTCACCGCACCGGTGTAGGTCTGGTTGCCTGTGGTGGTGATCGCAGCGCCATCGAGCGTGATGGACATGGCGTCCAGCCCCAGGCTCGTCAAGGCCGTGCCGCCACCGACGGCCCCATTGAGATCGGCCGTGCCTGCCGAAACAGACAGCGAGCGGGCGCCGTTGACCGTGCTGCTGAAACTCACCGTGCCGGCCGTTGAGGTCAGGATGGTGTTCGCGCCCAGCGTCACGGCGCCGGTGTAGGTCTGGTTGCCTGCGGTATTGATCGCGCCGCCGTCGAGCAGGATGGATGCAGCCGTCAGCTCCAGGCTGGTCAGCGCCGTGCTGCCACCAACGGCGCCGTTGAGATCGACCACGCCTGCCGACACCGCAAGCGAGCGGGCGCCATTGACCGTGCTGCCAAAGCTCACCGTGCCCGCAGGTGCAGTTGCGGACAGGGTGGTATCCGCGCCCAGCGTCACCGCGCCGTTGTAAGTCTGGTTGCCGCTGGTGGTGATCGTGCCGCCATCGAGCAGGATGGATGCAGCCGTCAGTCCCAGGCTGGTCAGGGCCGTGTTGCTGCCGACGACGTCGTTGAGATCGACGGTGCCCGCCGAGACGGACAGCGAGCGTGTGCCGTCGACGGTGCCGCCAAAGCTCACCGTACCCGCAGGTGCAGTTGCGGCAAGGGTGGTGTCCGCGCCCAGGGTCACGGCGCCGGAGTAGGTCTGGTTCCCGCTGGTGGTGACCGCGCCGCCGTCGAGCAGGATGGATGCAGCGGTCAAGCCCAGGCTGGTCAGGGCCGTGTTGCCGCCGACGACGTCGTTGAGGTCGACGGTGCCCGCCGAAACGGACAGCGAGCGGGCGCCATTGATCGTGCTGCCAAAGCTCACCGTGCCCGCGTCGGCCGACAGACTGGTGTTCGCCCCGAGCGTCACAGCACCCATGTAGCTCTGGTTGCCTGTGGTGCTGATCGCGCCACCGTCGAGCGAGATGGACGCAGCGGTCAAGCCCAGGCTCGTCAGCGCCGTGACACCACCCACGGCCCCATTGAAGTCCACCGTGCCGCCCGAAATGGCCAGCGCCTGCGCGCCATTGACCGTGCTGCTGAAGCTCACCGTGCCCGCACCGGCCGACAGGTTGGTGTTCGCCCCCAGCGTCACCGCACCCATGTAGCTCTGGTTGCCGGTGGTGTTGACAGTCCCGCCGCCCAGCGAAATCGAGGAGCCATCCACGCTCAGGGAGTTCAGCGCCACGCCGCTGCCGAGGGCGCCGTTGATCTCCACCGGACCGCCGTCCAGCGACAGGTTACGGGCGCCGTCGACCGTGGCGCTCAGCTCGATCCTTCCCTCGGTCTGCAGGTGCACGTCGGTCGGCAGGCTCAGCGCACCGACGGTGATGACCCCGGTGCCACCGTCGCGACCGATCTGCAAGATCCCGAAGCTGGCGAAGAGATCCAGCGTTGCCTGCGACAGCGACAGCATGCCCGCCCCGCCCGCGACACCGATGGAGCTGCCGTCTGCACTGGGTGCCAGCGTGGCCGTGCCTGTCCCGTTGACGGTGGACCCCACAGCCAGCGTGGCGAAGAACAAGCTCAGATCAAGCAGCGGCATCGTCGCGCCGACTGCGCCGCTGAATGTGATGCCGTCGCTGGCATCGATGGAGAGGTTGTGGCTGCCGTCAACGGTGTTGCTGAAGCTCACCGTGCCGGCCGTTGAGGTCAGGATGGTGTTCGCGCCCAGCGTCACGGCGCCGGTGTAGGTCTGGTTGCCCGTGGTGCTGACCGCGCCGCCGTCGAGCAGGATGGATGCAGCCGTCAGCTCCAGGCTGGTCAGCGCCGTGCTGCCGCCGACCGCACCGTTGAGATCGACCGTGCCCGCCGACACCGCAAGCGAGCGGGCGCCATTGACCGTGCTGCCAAAGCTCACCGTGCCCGCAGGTGCAGTTGCGGACAGGGTGGTATCCGCGCCCAGCGTCACCGCGCCGTTGTAAGTCTGGTTGCCGCTGGTGGTGATCGTGCCGCCATCGAGCAGGATGGATGCAGCCGTCAGTCCCAGGCTGGTCAGGGCCGTGTTGCTGCCGACGACGTCGTTGAGATCGACGGTGCCCGCCGAGACGGACAGCGAGCGTGCGCCGTCGACGGTGCCGCCAAAGCTCACCGTGCCCGCAGGTGCAGTTGCGGACAGGGTGGTGTTCGCTCCCAACGTCACCGCGCCGTTGTAAGTCTGGTTGCCGGTGGTGGTGACCGCGCCGCCATCGAGCAGGATCGATGCAGCCGTCAAGCCCAGGCTGGTCAGCGCCATGCCGCCACCGACTATCCCGTTGAGATCGACCGTGCCCGCCGAAACGGACAGCGAGCGGGCGCCATTGATCGTGCTGCCAAAGCTCACCGTGCCCGAATCAGAAGACAGGGTGGTGTTCGCTCCCAAAGTCACCGCGCCGGTGTAGGTCTGGTTGCCCGTGGTGCTGACCGCGCCACCGTCGAGCGAGATGGACGCAGCGGTCAAACCCAGGCCCGTCAGCGCCATGCCGCCACCGACGATCCCGTTGAGATCGACCGTGCCGGCCAAGACGGACAGCGAGCGGGCGCCATTGACCGTGCCGTCAAAGCGCACCGTACCCGCAGGTGTAGTTGCAGACAGGATGGTGTCCGCCCCCAGCGTCACCGCACCCATGTAGCTCTGGTTGCCGGTGGTGTTGACAGTCCCGCCGCCCAGCGAAATCGAGGAGCCATCCACGCTCAGGGAGTTCAGCGCCACGCCGCTGCCGAGGGCGCCGTTGATCTCCACCGGACCGCCGTCCAGCGACAGGTTACGGGCGCCGTCGACCGTGGCGCTCAGCTCGATCCTTCCCTCGGTCTGCAGGTGCGTGTTGGTCGGCAGGCTCAGCGCACCGACGGTGATGACCCCGGTGCCACCGTCGCGACCGATCTGCAAGATCCCGAAGCTGGCGAAGAGATCCAGCGTTGCCTGCGACAGGGACAGCATGCCCGCCCCGCCCGCGACACCGATGGAGGTGCCGTCTGCACTGGGTGCCAGCGTGGCCGTGCCTGTCCCGTTGACGGTGGACCCCACAGCCAGCGTGGCGAAGAACAAGCTCAGATCAACCAGCGGCATCGTCGCGCCGACTGCGCCGCCGAATGTGATGCCGTCCCTGGCATCGATGGAGAGCTTGTGGCTGCCGTCGACCGTGCTGCTGAAGCTGATGTCGCTGCCTGCGGCCGTGGCGCGCAGGGCCGCGTCCGCACCCAGCGTCACGGCGCCGGTGTAGGTCTGGTTGCCTGCGGTATTGATCGCGCTGCCGTCGAGCAGGATGGACGAGGCCGTCAGCTCCAGGCTGGTCAGGGCTGTGCTGCCACCAACGGCGCCGTTGAGATCGACCGTGCCGGCCGACACCGCAAGCGAGCGGGCGCCATTGACCGTGCTGCCAAAGCTCACCGTGCCCGCTGGTGCAGTTGCGGATAGGGTGGTGTTCGCCCCCAACGTCACCGCGCCGTTGTAAGTCTGGTTGCCGGTGGTGGTGACCGCGCCGCCATCGAGCAGGATGGATGCAGCCGTCAAGCCCAGGCTGGTCAGGGCCGTGTTGCCGCCGACGACGTCCTTGAGATCGACCGTGCCCGCCGAAACGGACAGTGAGCGGGCGCCATCGACCGTGCTGTCAAAGAGCACCGTGCCCGCACCGGCCGACAGACTGGTGTTCGCCCCGAGCGTCACAGCACCCATGTAACTCTGGTCGCCGGTGGTGCTGACCGCGCCGCCGTCGAGCGAGCTGGACATGGCGTTCAGCGCCAGGCTGGTCAGCGCCGTGCCGCCACCGACGGCGCCGTTGAGATCGACGCTGCCCGCCGAGACGGACAGCGAGCGGGCGCCATTGACCGTGCTGCCGAAGCTCACCGTGCCCGAATCAGAAGACAGGGTGGTGTTCGCGCCCAGCGTCACCGCGCCGGTGTACGTCTGGTCGGCCATGGTGTTGACCGAGCCCCCCATGAACTGGGTCGCGCCCGTCACCGTCAGGCTGTTGCCGCCCAGGCTGGCGTTTGCGTTCAAGACCAGCAGCGTGCTCTCGAAGCTCAAATCGCGGGCGCGGACCGCGACGTTGGCCTCAAGCACGATGCTGTTGCCAGCCTGGACCTGCAGGTCGCGCGCGCCCAGGTTAAGCGAATCCTCGAAGGTGATGGTGTCGCTGGCAGTCAGCAGCACGTCACCGACCACGGCCGCGAGGGCCGCAGGCGAAATGGTGAGGTCTCCGCCCGCGGGCAGTGGGTTGGCATAGGGATCCATGCCGTCCGCCCTGATCACGAGGCTGTCGGGGTCCAGCAGCAAGAGACCGGACTGCCCGGCCGTCGCGCCGGTGTCGACACTGCCGGCGAAACCCAGGCCCCGCAGGCCGGAGACTTCGACCCGGCCGCCGTCGCCCTGCAGCGATCCGCCGCGGGCCGAGATCCGGCCCTGGAATCGGCTGATGCCGTCGGACCAGACGACGACTTCGCCGCCCCTGCCGTTTGCGGTGGCATCGGCGCGGATCTCGGCTCCGGACTCGACGCCTACAGACTCGGCCCGGCCGACTGTGTCCAGTGCAGCACCCTGCCAGCCGCCGCCCAGAGCAACCGTGCCGCCGCCTGCATCGCCGGAGGCATCGATCCGTGCGCCGCTCTGCACCGCCAGGGCTTGGCCACCCACCTGCACCGAGCCGCCGCGCGTGCCCGCCTCCAGGCCCTGCACCTCGACGCGGCCGCTCAGGACGACCTGGCCCTGGCTGCCGCCATCGATGATGACGCGCCCGTCTCGCTGGCTCAGGCTGCGAGCCTGAAGCAGGCCGTCCATGTTGAGCACGGTGTCGGCCAGGGCGCTGCGGGCCTGGGCCCGGAGCTGGATGAGACCGCCGTCGGCCTGGATGCGACCGAGCTGGTCGAGACGCTGGCTCACCTGGTCGCCCCGCGCTTCGAAGAGCACGAGGCCGTCGCCCTCGATGTCGACCCGCACCCGGTCGACCGCAGCCAGCGCCACCCGGCCTTCGCGGGCTTCGATGAGGCCGCGGTTGATCACCAGCGGCGCCACCAGGGCCACGGTGCCGCCGTGGGCGGTGATCGTGCCGGCATTCAGCACGGTGCCCGCCTCGGCGGTGACCAGGCTGTCCTCGCCGAAGCGGTAAAGGCCGGCCATGAAGTCGACCGTCGAGATCGGCAGGGTCGAGGCCACCAGCGAGCCGACATCGATACGCGCACCCTCGCCGAAGACGATGCCGTTCGGGTTGACCAGGAAGACCCGGCCGTTGGCCTGCATCTGGCCCAGCAGGTGGCTGGGATCTGCACCCACCACGCGGTTGAGCAGCACCGAGCGGCTGTCGGGCTGGAGGATGCGCAAGGTCTCGTCGGCCCCGATCGAGAAGCCCTGCCAATCGATCACGGCCTTGCTGCTGCCTTGGCGGACCAAGCCTTGCCGGGGCCCGTTGCTTTCGACGGTGGCCTGTCCGGCCACGACCTCCGCCCCGGTGGGCAGGGCCAGGCTTGCGCCGCCGTGCATCAGCAGTGCGCTGGCGAGCGCCACGGGCGTGAGCAGGGGGTGGCCAAGTCGGCGCAGGCCGGCGGGCCGGAGGGGCGAGGTGGGGCAGGACCGCTTCATGTCATCCCTCGGGGCTGCGCGCTAGAAAGACTTGCTGAGCAGCAGGTGGACCCGCGGCGTGCGATCGACCGGATCGCTGCGCCCCTCGCCGATCAAAGGCCAGGCCAGCGAGGCGCGGATGGTGAAATCGCCCGGCCGGTCCCAGACCAGGCCAAGGCCTGCGCCGGCCAGCGTGGCCTCGTTGTCCATGGCGACCAACTGGGCCGAGGTGTCGCTGCGGTAGCGCACATGGCCGACATCGAGGAAGGCGCTGAACACCAGCTCGCGCGCCCGCCGGCCGAACCAGGCTTCCGGGGGCAACCAGCGCAGTTCCGCGGTGGCCACCGCACCCCGGTCGCCGGTGCCCTCGCCGGGTGCGAAGGCGCGCACGCGGTCGGGGCCGCCGAGCTGGAACTGCTCCGCGCTGTCCAGGTTGTCGGGGGTCCACTGGCCGCGCAGGCTGAGGTAGAGCAGCAGCTTGGCGTCCACGATGTTCTGCAACCGGGCGATCTGGCCGCTGAGCACCACGAAGCGATCGTCGACATCGTCGAAGACCTGGGGCGGATCCAGGTCGATCTGCCCCAGGGCCAGACCCAGCTCGTAGGTGTTCACGCCGCCGCTGAGCAAGGCGTCGCGCCAGTCGCCGAAGACGCCGATGCGCAGGGCGTCGATGGCCTTGTCGCGCGCGAAATCGGTCAGGCCCTGTCGATCCTCGAAGCGCTTCAGGTCCAGGCTCGCCAGGCCGAAGAGATTCAGGTTGCGGCTGCGGATGAAGGGATGCAGGCCGAAGGCGGTGAGGGTCGCGATGTCGCCGTTCAGGTCGATCGGCAGCTTGTCCTTGTCGATCTGGTAGTCGACATAGGACAGGGACAGGCCTAGCTTGAGGCCGTCGTCGCCCACCGGCCGGGTGTAGCTCGCCAGTGCAAAGCGCAGGCCCGTCGTCTCGGAGCTGAGGAGGTTGAAGACCAGTCCGTCACCGGCCCCGGTGGGGCTGTTCCACTGGGCCAGCGCGCTGAGGCGCCATTCGCCCGAGAAGCGCGAGCCGTGGTTGTCGAGGTCGTAGCGCTGGCTCCAGCGCGATTCGGGCTGCGGCGTGACCACGAGGGTCGCGGTGCCCGGGGTCCGACCGGCCTTGACTTCGAAGCGCGCCGTCATGCCGCGCAGGTCGTTGATCAGGAAGACCGTTCGCTCGACATCGCGCACGGTCAGGATGGAGCCGGGCACCAGGCGGGCGAGGTAGCGCTCCACCACGCTGCGATCGACCGGCATGCCCTCGGGCCACGTGAGCTGGACTTCGTCCAGCCGGCCCTCCAGCACGGCGATCCGGATCTCTCCATCGCTCGCCGGCTGCTCCGGCAGGTAGGCGTAACCAAGGTAGTAACCCAGCTCGCTCTGCAGGAAACGCGTGACCGCGGCGGCCGCCTCGACCAGGTCTTCGTAGCTGCGCTGTGGCCCGACGAAGGCAGCCGTCAGAGCGGGAAGGGTCTCGCGCAAGGCGGCGGGGGCTTGCTCGTCGACCACGAAGCGCCGCACGTCGATGCGCAGCTCGTCCTGGGGTTTGCCAAGCTCCCGGGGGATCGGCCGGTCCGGCAGATCGACCGACCGGCCGGCGGGCAGGCTGGGCGCCAGGTCCTGCGGACGGGGGAGGATGCCAGCCTCCGGCAGCGGTTGGGCCTGCGCCAGCCCCGCGCAGACCAGCGCGATCAGTCCGAGACCTCGAAGCGCCGGCGCGTGCCGGCGCAGGCCGAGCCGGCGCGATTTCACTCGGCCCGCCCGATCTCGACCCGGCGGTTCTCGCTGGCGGCCGGGTTCTGCGCGTTCTTGGGCTCCTTGGCCCCCAGGCCGACCGTCTGCAGCGAGGCCGGATCGGCGCCCTTGCTGACGAGGTAGGCCTTGACCGACTCGGCGCGCTTGAGCGAAAGCGCCAGGTTGCCAGCCGCCGAGCCGCTGGCATCGGCGTGGCCGATGATGCGAACACCCTGGCTGCCCTTGGGTCGACCGCGCAGCACGTCGGCGAACACGTCGAGCTGCTTGCGCAAGCCCTCCGGAAGCTCTGCCGAGCCGAGCTTGAAGCTCGCCGCGGGCAGCGAGAAGCGAACGGCCGGCTTCAGGCCCATGCAGCGAAAGCCGTTGGCTTCAAGCTCCTTGCAGGCATCGTCGGGAAACAGGCCTTCCTTGACCGCCGCCGCCTCGGGCACGCTGGTTCCCAGGTCGATTGCGGGAGCAGTTTCGGCGGCATGGACGCTGGCGCCCATCGCCAGGATGGCGCCTGCGCTCAGCGTGCGAAGGATGGAAAGCAGGGGGCCTTTGGCTGACATCTCGGTGATCTCCTTGGGGCGCGATATGCGACTGCGGTCCGAATCCGGGGCGCCGCCGCTTGTGCGTCTGGACTTGTGCGTCGTCGGGAAGTGTGAGGGCACGACTCCCTTTTGTACCGCGTGCAAACGGGGAGCCTCGGCTCAGATACTCCCCCTGCTTGAGGGGGTGGGATATCCCTGGGCTGCGGATCAGCGCGCCGAAACCTGCATGCCCGCGGGTACGGCCGCGCGAAACGCCGCGCGTACTGCGGCGAGCTGGGTTTCTGTCCACCCCAGCAGTTCGGCGGTGAAGACCCGAGGATCCGGCGTATGCATCAGGAAAGCCTGGGTTTCATTGGCCATGAGCAGTTCGTCACGCGGGTCGTAGTCCAGGCTGGCGAGGAAGGTCCGGAAGGACGCGCGCTGTGCCTCGCTCAGGGTGTTGCGCCAGAAGGCCAGGACCTGCTGCTGGTAGGCCGCATGGGTGAAGAAAAACCCGTGGCTGAGCTCATGGCGCAGCACGGTCTCCCGACGCAGCGCATCGACTTCTTCGTCGACCAGGGTGGCCGGGTCGTCGGACTGAACGGCCGTGAACGCAACGAGGGCCTGGACGGTGTCTGAATCCGGGCTTCTCGCGTCGGGCTGGGCGGGGGGCGAGAGGAATCCGGCCTCCCGCAGGAGGCGCTGGAGCTGGGCCTCCTCCGGATTCAGCGCAAGGCCCTGGCGGGCGATGAGCTCGAAGAAGCGCTGCACGCTCTCGGACGCGTAGTCGTGGCCTTGATAAAAGCTCGCAGTGCTGTCCCCGGAGCGTCGCAGGAAGTCGGCCATCTCGTCGAGGCTCAGGACGCGGTCACGCGGCGCGCCGCGCTTTTCCACCAGCGCGGCAAGCCGGTTGAGGGCCCTTCCCTGCGACAAGAGATCGGGAAACTCGATCACGAGGATCTGCGGCCGCTCGGCCAGACGCGCCACACGCCATGCGCTGCCGGGCGCGGCACGCAGCAAGTCCTCGAAGCGCAGGTGCGCGCCGCTCGCGGCGGCCGCCTTCGCCGGTGCCCGTGGCAGCGGTTGCGATGCAATGTGAGTGTTCACCTGCGCTTGAGGGGCTGCTGCCAGCTCCGGGGGGGCGTCCTGCCGACTGATCCAGTGCCACCCCGCCAGCCCGAGGACGCAGGCGAGGCCCGACAGCGCGAGCGAGCGGCGTCTGAGCCGACTCGGCTGCCGCTCAGCTTGGCGGATGCTGCCGCGCGCCGGCCGCGGCGCATCCGACCGGGCGGCCCGGGGCTTCAGCAATTGACGCGTTGTTTCGCGGGGGTCTGTGCGCACGGGCCATCTCCGATGCCGGGCGCCGACAGCCCGCAAGACATTCCACACCGGAGGGCGGGTGGGGGCAAGGTGAGAACCCGCGACCGCAAGCGGTCCGAAGAGCCTATCGAAAACCCTAGGAATACAACTTGTAGCAGTTTTCCAGGGGGGCTCGCCGTTGACGTGTCCCGAGGGCGCGGTGCTACATTCTGACGACTAGGCCGTCAACATGCCAAGTCACATGCGTTTGAGTGCTCGTTTTTCGACGACCGAAACCAACCATGGCTGAATACTCCATCGATGCGTGGTTGGAGCCCCTCGAAGGCGAGGTATGCGGCGTCAATCTTGAGTATGACGTCGAGTTTTTCGAGCTGAACCAAGCGCTCGCAGGCAAGCCCGAGACACAGTTTGCCGCGGCCGAACCGCCGCAGTGGGCCTCGGTTCGCGATCAGGCCGAGGCGCTCATGGGCCGGACGCGTGACCTGCGGGTCGGGATGGCCTGGGGCCGTGCCTGCGTCAACCTCGACGGCATCGAGGGTTTGAGCCCGGTGCTGAAGCTGCTCGCCGGATGGATGGAGCGCTTTTGGGCCGAAGTGCATCCGCAGCTCGATCCGGACGACGGGGACCCCTTCTCCCGGGTCAGCGTGCTCGGTGGCTTGAGCCAATGGAATGACTTGCTCGGGGATGTGCGCAATGCCCTGGTGGCCTCGGACCGCCGACTCGGCGGTCTGCGCGTCCGCGACGTCGAGGTCGCGCTGGAGCGCCTGAGCCCGAAGCCGGGTGAGACGGTTCGCACCCTGGGTCAGATCCAGGGGATGTTCGGCGAACTCCCCGAGCTCGCGGCCCGTCTGCGGGAGCAGCAGGCCGACGCGGCGCAGGCCGTGCGGGATCTCCAGAAACTGATGAACAGCCAGTTCGGCACGGATGTGGCGGTGGATCTGGTCGAGATGCGCGGTCTGCTCCATGCCGTCGCTCAGGCCCTGCCCGAGCCCGTCGCTGCCGAGGTGCCGGGGGAGGGCGACCCGTCCGAGAACGCAGGGCCAGACGCTGACCGCGGCGACCCTTCCGGTGGTTTCGCCGCGCCGCGGGCTTCCACGGGTCGCGGGGGTGCCGGCGCTGCCGGTCGGATCGAGTCGCGGCAGGACGTCATTCAGGCCCTGCAGCGCATCTGCGACTACCTCGAACGGCACGAACCCACCAACCCCGCGCAGCTTCTTTTGCGTCGGGCGCAGCGCCTCATCGACAAGGACTTCATGCAACTGGTGCAGGACCTCGCGCCCGATGCCGTGGCCGAAGTCGCCCGGATCATGGGCGTTGACCCCGACAGCATCCCCCGAATCGGGGTGGATGATGGTTCCTCTTGATTCCAAGGCAGGCCGCGCGGCGTAAAACGCGTTGGCCGTCCCGCGACACCCCGTGTGCCGCAACGACCGTGTCCCCGCTCATCCTCGGAGAACATTCATGGGCAGCAGTCAGAAGTTCATCGCACGCAACCGGGCGCCGCGCGTGCAGATCGAGTACGACGTCGAGCTTTACGGCGCAGAGAAGAAGGTCCAGTTGCCCTTCGTGATGGGAGTCATGGCCGACCTCGCCGGCAAGCCCGAAGACCCGCTGCCGCCCGTCGCGGACCGCAAGTTCCTGGAAATCGATGTCGACAACTTCGACACCCGCATGAAGGCGATGAAGCCGCGGGTCGCCTTCCAGGTGCCGAACACTCTGACCGGCGAAGGCAATCTCTCGGTGGATCTCACCTTCGAGAACATGGACGACTTCTCCCCCGCCGCCGTGGCGGCCAAGGTCGACGGCCTGAAGCAACTGCTGGAAGCACGTCAGCAACTGTCCAATCTGGTCACCTACATGGACGGCAAGGGCGGAGCCGAGGAACTGATTGCCCGCATCCTCAAGGACCCTGCGCTGCTCGGCTCGCTGGGCGCTGCGCCCAAGGCGGGCGACCCGACCTGATCCGCCAACGACATTCCCCCGGAGCAAGCGCATATGGCCGAATCTCTCCAGTCCCCCTCGACTGCCTTTGCCGGTGTCACCCTGGAAGGCAATGATTTCGCATCCCTGCTGTCCAAGGAATTCAAGCCCAAGAGCGACGAGGCACGCAACGCGGTCGAAGCCGCCGTCCAGACCCTGGCGCAGCATGCGCTGCAAAACGTCCAGTTGATCAGCTCGGACACGGTGGCCTCGGTCGAGGCCATGGTGGCCGCGATCGACCGCAAGCTCAGCGAGCAGGTCAACCTCATCCTGCACCACGCCGACTTTCAGAAGCTCGAATCCGCTTGGCGTGGCCTGCACTACATGGTCAACAACACCGAGACCGACGAGCAGTTGAAGATCCGCGTGATGCCGATTTCCAAGCAGGATCTCGGCAAGACGCTCAAGCGCTACAAGGGCACGGCCTGGGACCAGTCGCCCCTGTTCAAGAAGCTCTACGAAGAAGAGTACGGTCAGTTCGGCGGCGAACCCTTTGGTGCCATCGTCGGCGATTACCACTTCGACCATTCGCCCCCCGACGTCGAGCTGCTGGCGGAGATGAGCAAGATTGCCGCGGCCGCGCATGCGCCCTTCATCACCGGTGCTGCACCGTCGGTGATGCAGATGGAGTCCTGGGGTGAGCTGGCCAACCCGCGCGACTTGACCAAGATCTTCACCACGCCCGAATACGCGGCCTGGCGCTCGCTGCGTGAAAGTGACGACGCCCGATACCTTGCGATGTGCATGCCGCGCTTCCTCGGGCGACTTCCCTATGGCGCCAAGACCTCGCCCGTCGACGAATTCAATTTCGAGGAAGACACCGTCGGCGCAGACCACGACAAGTACGCATGGTGCAATGCTGCATACGCCATGGCGACCAACATCAACCGGTCCTTCAAGGAATATGGCTGGTGTTCGCGGATCCGTGGCGTGGAATCGGGGGGCGCCGTCGAGAACCTGCCTTCCCACATCTTCCCCACCGACGATGGCGGGGTTGACATGAAGTGCCCGACCGAGATCGCGATCTCGGACCGGCGCGAAGCCGAATTGTCGAAGAACGGCTTCCTCGCGATGATCCATCGCAAGAACTCCGATTTCGCGGCTTTCATCGGGGCACAGTCGCTGCAGAAGCCCGCTGAGTATGACGATCCGGATGCAACGGCCAATGCGGCGCTGGCGGCTCGCCTGCCCTATCTGTTCGCGTGCAACCGCTTTGCGCACTACCTGAAGTGCATGGTCCGCGACAAAGTCGGCTCGTTCAAGTCGCGTGAAGAGATGGAGCGCTGGCTGAACAATTGGATCCTAGATTATGTTGACGGTGACCCAACCAACTCGTCGGAATCTGTCAAGGCGCAGAAGCCGCTCGCAGCCGCAGAGGTGTCGGTTGAAGAGGTGGAGGGTGCGCCCGGCTACTACCAGAGCCGCTTTTTCCTGCGGCCGCACTACCAACTCGAAGGCCTGACCGTTTCGCTGCGCTTGGTTTCCAAGCTGCCCAGCGAGAAGGGCTGAGTCGAGAGTCCGTTGACCTGCAAACCTGCCGGACACCACTTAAGTACGGCACCTTCAATCGAGGAGCACTACCATGCCTGGAAACGCATTCATCAAGTTCAGTGATGTCACCAAAGGCGAGTCACTGCAAGAGACCCATTCAGGAGATAAAGGATGGATTGAGATCGGAGATTGGAGCTGGGACATCGAAGCCGAGACAAGCTTCCTCAAAGGGGCGGGCGCCTCGGTTGGCAAACCTACGCCGGGCACGATGTCCTTTTCGCACTACTTTGATCTGGCATCTCCGGTCATCATGCAACGCATCGTCCAGGGGACACATTTTGCCGACGTGCACATTGTGATGCTCAAGCAGACCGGCGCGAAGGATGGCAGGGGAGAGGTCTATTTCGCCATGACGATGAAAACGGTGTTTATTACGAAAGTTTCGACCAAAGGGGGCGAGGACGGAGCGGTCAACCAAGATGTAGAAATGGTCTTCAAAGAAATTTCCATCGGTTATAAGCCGCAGAATGGTGCGGGCGGTGCTCTCGGGCTGCAGACCAACTTCATGTGGGATATCTCAAAAATGAAGACTGAAGGTCCGGCAGCTGCTAACATGAAGGTTCAGTAAGTCCTCGGGCTTGGTTCCGGTGGTTCCTTTTCGACTTTGCGAATTCTCATGTCCACACAGATCTTTCTGCACATTGAGGTCCAGGGTCGAAATATCACCGGCGAAGCCACCACCTTGGGTTACGAAGGCGAGATCGAGGTTAACAGCTTTGATCTCAATATGGATGTCGAGGGCACGTCGTCGCAGACCGCCTCGTCCAAGCGGCAGGCGCGCTATGGCAATCTTAGCGTCACAAAGTACTACGACAAGGCGTCGGTCAACCTTGCCCGCTCGCTTGAGCGGGATGCCCTGATCGATCATCTCCGACTCACCGTTGACCAGCATCACATTGAGTCATCGCAGAAGAAGGAGCAGAGTCCGATCATGCTCATCGAACTTTTTGATGGGCGAATCGAGAACATTGATGTCCGTCTCAGTGACGGCGACAAAGGAGCCACGATTGAAGAGACCGTGAAATTCTCCTACCGGAGGCTTGAGGTCACCTACGTGCCCTTGGACTTGGACCGTACTCGCCATCATGCAGGCATGACCTTCAGCGCCATAGCGCCCGCGGTGGATTGACGACCCAATGACAACCCACTGCTACCTGAAGCTTCTCGACAAGGGCGGGGCCCAGGTTCCCGGCGAAGCGGTCACGCCCGCCTATGAGGGGCAGATTGCTTGCGCGGATTGGTCCATCGACATCGGCATGCAAGCCCGGGATGGGAAGACGGGTCGGGGCGCGCGATCCATCGGGATGTCGCTGTTCAAGTTCAGCAAGGCGCCGGACAAGTCAAGCACCCGCATCATGGCGGCTCTCCGGGATGGCGAGCAGTTCACCCAGGCCATCTTCACCATTTACGAGGAACTCCAAGGCTCGCTAGACTTGACGGAGGGTAATTTCCATCTCGTCATCAAGCTCAATCAGGTGACGGTGCATGGTTACCAGGTGCAGGGTGGAACCAGCGACAAGGAAGTCACCCTCAAGGAGCAGTGCTCTTTCTATTACCAGAGCATCTACTTTGACTATGGGGGTGGCGTTACGCTCAAACAGCCACCCAATGCCCAAGCCTTCGCCCCGGCCAGCAAGTTGAACGAACTGGTCAACGAGGCCAAGAAGCTTTCAGCCAGTGATCGCAACAATCTGGTCAATCTGATCAAGAACATCCAGGACGATGACGGCGGCAAGTCTTCGACCTCGGGGAAAGGTGTGAAGCCCCATGGCTCTTGACAACTACCGGGACCTGAGCGATCGAAGCAAAAGCCTCTCGGCGGGCTTCCAGTTCGAGTTCAGTTGCAGCCATTGCAAGAGTGTCTGGCGCTCACCCTACCGACCTTTCCGGACGGGACAAATCACCGGCGTGCTCATGCATGTCGCTGAGTACGTTCGGATGTTCAGCAGGGCGGGGCGGATTGGGGCTGATGTGTCTGCTTACTCTGGGGACAAAGCTCACGCCCAGGCCAGGGATGAAGCCCTGGCGCTGGCCCGACAGCGTTACACCGAGTGTCCCAAGTGCCTGCACGCTTACTGCGAAAACTGCATGGACGGGTCGATCTGCGTGCCCTGCATGGCGTCTTCTCTTGATCACGCGCCCCGTGGAACCTTGGCAACGGGGGCGGAGGGCGCGAACTGCCCGCAATGCCAGGCCCCCGGCCTCGGCGGTCGCTTCTGCGCCGAATGTGGCTTTGACTTTGCGGCCACCCACAAGTCCTGTCCGGGATGCGGGGCCTTGTGCCAGCGCGCATCCCGCTTCTGCACCGACTGTGGCCACAGCTTCTGAATCGCCCATGACCCATCCTGCCTTGTCAGAAGCCGAAGCCGCGATCCGTGCGGGTTCGCCCCGCCGTGCCCTGCCGTCCCTGACCCAGGCGGTCCGGGCGGCGCCGGCCGATCCGCGTCTGCGTGTCTTCCTGGCCCAGTTGCTTTGCGTGCTGGGTCAGTGGGACCGGGCCCACACCCAGCTCAATGTGGCGGCGGACATGGATCCGAGCACCCATCCGATGCGCGAGATGGTCGGTCATGCCCTGCGCTGCGAACTGATGCGGGCGGCCGTCTTTCAGGGGCGAAGGTCGCCGATGATCTTCGGCCAACCCGACGAGTGGCTGGCCCTGCTGATCGAGTCGATGTTGCAGGCCGGCCAAGGTCAGCACGAACAGGCGCAGAGCCTGGCCGACCGCGCCTTCGAGGCGGCGCCGCCGAGTCCGGGTCGTCTTGACGGTCAGCCCTTTGCCTGGCTCGCAGATGCCGATTCGCGCCTCGGCCCGGTGCTCGAGGCCATGATCAACGGGCGCTACTACTGGCTGCCCTTTGCCCGCCTGAGCCGGATCACGCTGGAGCCGCCTGCCGACCTGCGTGACATGGTCTGGCTGCCCGCCCAGCTTGTCTTTGCCAACGGCGGCGAGGCCGTCGCGATGCTGCCCACCCGCTACCCCGGCACCGAGGCCAGCGAGGACGATGCCCTGCTCATGGCCCGGCGGACGGAGTGGCGCTCGGCCGGAGCCGAACGCTGGTTCGGGCTGGGCCAGCGCATCCTGGTGAGCGATCAGGGCGAGCACGACCTGCTGAGCCTGCGCGAGATCGAGTTCGACGGCCATGGCTGAGCTGAATTCGCGCGACCGCCTGCAACCCTCGCTGCTGGACCGCCTCATCGACAGCGCACCGCAGGAGGCGCGCGAAAGCGTCGAGGCCCGAATCCTTTCGCGGGCGCAACTCCGCGCCGCGGTGCTCCGGGACCTGACCTGGCTGTTCAACACCACCCGTCCCGAGCCCGAGCCCGCCTCGGAGCGCAAGGACGAGGTCGCGCTCTGGGCGCGACATGCCGAAGCCCGCCGTTCGGTGCTGAATTTCGGCATGCCGGCCTTTGCCGGCGTCACCCTGTCCTCGCTTGACCGGCTGGCGATGGAGCGGGCCGTGATCGAGTCCATCCGCTGTTTCGAGCCCCGGATCGATGCCGACACGCTGGATGTCGAGATCTCGATCAATCCCTATGCCCATCACAACACCGTGCAGCTCAAGATCCGCGGCCAGCTCTGGGCCCAGCCGGTGCCGCTGGAGCTGATGCTGGCGGCCGAGGTGGATGTCGAGACCGGCTTCACCCGCGTCCGGGACCTGCGGGCCTGAGCCGCACCATGGACCCCCGGCTGCTGCGCTACTACAACCAGGAGCTGCGCTACCTGCGCGAGCTCGGAGGCGAGTTCGCGCGCGAGTTCCCGAAGGTGGCGGCCCGCCTCGGCATGGAGGGGCTGGAGGTCAGCGATCCCTATGTCGAGCGCCTGCTCGAAGGCTGCGCCTTCCTGGCCGCCCGCGTGCAGCTCAAGCAGGACGCCGAGTTCCCGCGCTTCTCGCAGCGCTTGCTCGAACTCGTCTACCCCAACTTCCTGGCGCCCCTGCCCGCCATGCTGGTCGCGCAGATGCAACCCAAGGCCAGCGATCCCAACCTGCTGGCTTGTCCCGAACTGCCCCGCGACACGCCACTGTTCAGCGCCGCCCTGGCGCACACCCCGAACCGCTGCGAGTTCCGGACCGCGCAAGCCTTGCAGCTCACCCCGCTGAGCACGGTGTCGGCCGACTATTTCCGCAATGTCGGCGACCTGGGCCTGGCGGGGCAGGCCTTCACGGCGCGGCCGCGCTGCGGGGTGCGTGTGCGAGTCGCCCTGCCCGCCGGTGGAGATCTCGCCAAGCTGCGGCTCGACCGCCTGCGTTTCTTCATGGGCGGGCAGGTCGAGGTGGGCATGCGCCTGCATGCCTTGATGGTGTCCTCGTGCATCGGCGTGCTTGTCGGCACGCCCGGAAGCACCACCGCCCGTCAGTGGCTGGACGCGGAGGCCGTGCAGGCCGTCGGTTATGACGATGCCGACGCCATGTTGCCCGTCCAGCTCCACGGCTTCTCGGGCACACGCCTGCTGCAGGAGTACTTCGCTTTCGCCGAGCGCTTCCTCTTCATGGACCTGCGGGGCCTTCAAGCGCCGCTTTCCGCACTGCGCGGCGAGACGCTGGAGCTGAACTTCCTCTTCGACCGGCTGGGCGAAGGCCTGGATGGCGTGGTCGAACCCGCCAACTTCAGCCTGCACTGCGCGCCCGCGATCAACCTCTTCCCCAAGCGTGCCGACCGCATCGGGCTGAGCGAGGGGCAGCACGAGTACCACGTCGTCCCCGACCGCACCGCACCGCTTGACTACGAGGTCTACGACATCCTCGGCCTCAGCGGCATCGACGACAGCGGGCGCGAGCTCGACTTCCTCCCGCTCTACGCCCCCGCCCACGACAACCCGATGCGGCAGAGCGCCTACTTCAGCGCCTGGCGCGAACCGCGCCTGCCCTCGGAGCAGGCCCGGCGCGACGGCCCGCGCTCGGGCTATGTCGGTTCCGAGGTCTTCGTCACCCTGGTCGATCCCGAGGACGCGCCGGTCGACACCGGCGTCCGGCAACTCTCCGTGCGCACCCGCTGCACCAACCGCGACCTCAGCATCTTCGTCGGCAGCACCGCCGCCGGCGCCGAGCTGAGCCTGGAGCCCGGCCTGCCGGTGCAGGGCGCCCGCTGCATCGCCGGCCCCTCGCGGCCGCACACGGCACTGCGTGAAGGCGGCGTCGCCTGGCGCTTCCTCAACCTGCTCTCACTCAACTACCTGTCGCTGATCGACACCGAGCCCGGCTCGGCCGCTGCCGTGCTGCGCGACATGCTGAGCCGCTTCCCGCTTGGCACCGAGCCGGCGCAGCGCCGGCAGATCGAGACGCTCCAGCGCGTGGTCGCGCGCAGCGTGGTGCGCCGTCATCCGGCCCCCGGCCCCATTGCCTTCTCGCGCGGCATCGAGATCGAGCTGCATGTGGACGAACTGGGCTTTGAAGGCAACAGCGCCTTGCTCTTCGGTGCCGCCCTGCACCACCACCTGTCCCGGCATGCCTCGACCAACAGCTTCGTCGAGACCGTGCTGATCTCCCTGTCACGGGGCGAGCTGATGCGCTGGCGGCCGATGCCGGGCCGCCGCGCGGTGCGCTGATCGAGCTGCCATGGACGAGCGCGAACTCCATCGTGAACGCCAGGCCGAGCGGCAGCAGGCCCACCAAGCCTGGCTCGATGCCCTTCGCGCCCGGCCCTATCGCCACGATTTCTACGAAACCCTGCGCCGCATCGATGCAGCCCATCCCGAGCTGCCGCGGCTTGGCGAAGCCCTGCGACCGGTGGATGAGCCTTTGCGCCTGGCCCAGTCGGCCGAGCTGAGCTTCGCCCCGGCCGCCCTGCACCAGGTCGAGACCGCCATCGACGGCCAGCCCCGGCTGCGGCAGCGCATCTTCGGCCTGCTCGGGCCGATGGGGCCGCTGCCCCTGCACTTCACCGAGATGGCGCGCGAGCGCAGCCGCAACCACGGCGACGCCACCTTGCAGCGCTTTCTCGACCTGCTGACGCATCGCTTCGCCCTGCAGTTCTACCGCGCCTGGGCCACCGCCCAGCCCGTGCTGGACCTGGACCGGCCCACCGATCCGGCCAAGCTCGACCGCCTCGCCTCGATGCTGGGCCTGGGCCTGCCCAGCCAGCGCGAGCGCGATGCCCTGCCCGACCGGGCCAAGCTCTACTTTGCCGGCCGCCTGGCCGGCCAGATTCGCGATGCGGACGGCTTGCAGTCCTGGTGCCGCTGCGAATTCCGGGTGCCGGTCCGGGTGGAGCAGTGGGTCGGCCACTGGATGCCGCTGGCCCGACCCGAGCGCAGCCGCCTCAGCCGGCGCCGCAGCGCCGGTCAGTCGCTCGGGCGCGATGCCGTGCTCGGCCAGAGCGTGTGGGACGTGCAGCACAAATTCCGCATCGTCATCGGCCCGCTCGACCTGGCGCGCTACCAAAGCTTTCTGCCCGGTGGCCGCGAGCTGGCCCAGCTCCACGCCATGGTGCGCCAGTGGCACGGGCTGGAGTTCGCCTGGGAGCTGCAGCTCGTCTTGCGCCGCGAGCAGGTTCCGCCCCTCAAGCTCGGCCGGGGTCGCGCGCGGCTGGGCCTGACGAGCTGGCTCGGCCATTACCGCAGCCCGCGCGACGCCGATCAACTGCATCTCAAGCCCGAACGCCCCCAGCGGGCCGTGACCCCCTAGACCCGAGGACCCCACCATGAGCGAGATCAGCCGCGCCGCCCTGTTCGGCAAGCTCAACCCGATGGCCTACACGGCCATCGAGAGCGCGACGGTGTTCTGCAAGATGCGCGGCAATCCCTATGTGGAGTTCGTGCACTGGCTGGCCCAACTGCTGCAAACCCAGGGCAGCGACCTGGAGGCCATCGTCCGGCACTACCAGGTCGACATGGCCACCGTGGCCCGTGACGTCACGCAGGCCCTGGACCGCCTGCCGCGCGGCAGCACCGCGATCAGCGACTTCTCCGAGCACATCGAAGCCGCCATCCAGCAGGGCTGGCTCTACGGCACGCTGATGTTCAACCAGGCGCAGGTGCGATCGGGCTACCTGCTGCTCGGCATGCTCCGCAGCAAGAACCTCTACACCGTGCTGCTCGGCATCTCGCGCCAGTTCGACCGCATCAAGGCCGATGACCTGGCTGCCAAGTTCGAGGCCATCTGCGGCGCCAGCGCCGAGGCCCGGCTCGGCGCCCAGGACGGCTCCAGCCTCGGCGCGGCCGGCGAGCCCGGCAGCGATAGCCAGGCCATGGCCCCGGCCGCGATGGGCAAGGGCGAGGCGCTGAAGAAGTTCTGCGTCGACCTGACCGAGCGCGCCCGCGAGGGCAAGATGGATCCGGTCACCGGCCGCGATGAAGAGATCCGCCAGATCGTCGACATCCTGATGCGGCGGCGCCAGAACAACCCCATCCTCACCGGCGAGGCCGGCGTCGGCAAGACCGCGGTGGTCGAGGGCTTCGCCCAGCGCCTGGCCAAGGGCGATGTGCCGCCGCAGCTCAAGGAGGTCTCGCTGCTCAGCCTGGACCTGGGCCTGCTGCAGGCCGGCGCCAGCATGAAGGGCGAGTTCGAGCAGCGGCTGCGCCAGGTCATCGACGAAGTGCAGGCCAGCCCCAAGCCCATCATCCTGTTCATCGACGAGGTGCACACCCTGGTGGGCGCGGGCGGTGCGGCCGGCACCGGCGATGCGGCCAATCTGCTGAAGCCCGCGCTGGCGCGCGGCAACCTGCGCACCATCGGCGCGACCACCTGGGCCGAGTACAAGAAGTACATCGAGAAGGACCCGGCGCTGACCCGCCGCTTCCAGGTCGTGCAAGTGCCCGAGCCCGACGAGCACAAGGCCATCCTGATGCTGCGTGGCGTGGCCAGCGTGCTGGAAAAGCACCACCGCGTGCAACTGCTCGATGAAGCCATCGAGGCCGCCGTCAAGCTCAGCCACCGCTACATCCCGGCGCGCCAGTTGCCCGACAAGGCCGTGAGCCTGCTCGACACCGCCTGCGCCCGCGTGGCCGTCAGCCAGCATGCGACGCCGGCCGAGTTGGAGGACTGCCTGCGCCGCATCGAGGCGCTGGAGGTCGAGGCCGGCATCATCGAGCGCGAGTCTGCGGTCGGCGTGCGCGTCGGCAGCCGCGGCAGCGAGGTCGCCGAGAAGCTGGCCTCCGAGCGCGTACGCCAGCAGCAGCTCGAAGCCCGCTGGAAGGACGAGAAGGCCCTGGTCGACGAACTGCTGGCCCTGCGCACCACCCTGCGCGGCGACCAGCAGCCGGTCGATGCACCCGCAGGCGGCGAGGCCGATCGCGAAGCCCTGCTGGCCCAACTGCATGCCCTGCAGGACCGGCTGGCCACGCTGCAAGGCGAATCACCGCTGATCATGCCCTCGGTCGATGCGCAGGCCGTGGCCAGCGTGGTCGCCGACTGGACCGGCATTCCCGTCGGCCGCATGGTGAAGAACGAGCTGGAGACCGTGCTGCGCCTGGGCGCCGCGCTGGGCCAGCGCGTGATCGGCCAGCAGCACGGCCTGGACATGATCGCCAAGCGCATCCAAACCGCCCGCGCGCGGCTGGACAACCCGAACAAGCCGATCGGCGTGTTCATGCTCTGCGGCACCTCCGGCGTCGGCAAGACCGAGACGGCCCTGGCCCTGGCCGAGGCGCTCTACGGGGGCGAGCAGAACGTCATCACGATCAACATGAGCGAGTTCCAGGAGGCCCACACCGTCTCCACGCTCAAGGGCTCGCCGCCCGGCTACATCGGCTACGGCGAGGGCGGCATCCTGACCGAGGCGGTGCGCCGCCGGCCCTACAGCGTGGTGCTGCTCGACGAGGTCGAGAAGGCCCACCCCGACGTGCACGAGCTGTTCTTCCAGGTCTTCGACAAGGGCCGCATGGAGGACGGCGAAGGCCGCATGATCGACTTCAAGAACACGATCATCCTGCTCACCAGCAACGTCGGCTCCGAGCTGATCATGAACATGTGCAAGGACCCGGAGCTGTTGCCGGATCCCGACTCGATGGCCGAGTCGCTGCAGGCGCCGCTGATGAAGGTCTTCCCGCCGGCCCTGCTGGGGCGCATCGTCACCATCCCTTACTACCCGCTCTCGCCCGAGATGCTCGCGCAGATCGTGCGCCTGCAACTCGCGCGCATCAAGAAGCGGGTCGAGGCCAACCATCGCATCCCCTTCGTCTACGGCGAGGACGCGGTCGAGCTGATCGTCAAGCGCTGCAACAACGCCGAGGCGGGCGGGCGCATCATCGACTCGATCCTCACCAACACCGTGCTGCCCAAGGTCTCGATCGAGTACCTCAGCCGTCTGGCCCAGGGCAATGAGCTTCAGGGCATCCGGCTCGGTGCGGCGGACGGCGACTTCAGCTACCACTTCGACTGAGCGAGGCCGCCATGAGCGAGGACGTCGTCGAGGCCAGCTTCAACTGCGTGCTGGGCAAGGAAGCCCTGCTCTTCCGTCGCATGAGCGTGGTGGAGTCGTTGAACGCCCCGACGGACTTCCAACTTGAGGTGATGCGGCTCAGCAGCAAGGTCTGGATCGACCCGAAGAAGCTGCTGGGCACCCAGGCCACCGTGACGCTGCTGCTGCGCAATGGCAGCAAGCGCTACTTCAATGCCTGGATCGTCACCGTGGCTCAGGGCGAGGTGGTCGGTCGCTTCGACACCTTCATCTTGACCCTGCACACCTGGACCTGGCATCTCGGGCTGAGCGTCGACAACCGCATCTTCCAGGACAAGACTGCGGTCGAGATCCTCGACGAGGTGTTTGCGGACTACAGCTCGCAGCAGGTCAGCAAGAAGCTCAAGGGCAGCTACCGCAAGCGGCCCTATTGCGTGCAGTACCGCGAGACCGACCTCGACTTCGTCCACCGCCTGATGGAGGACGAGGGCATCTACTACTTCTTCACCCATCAGGACGGCCAGCACACCCTGGTGCTCTGCGATGACCCCTCCTGCCACGAGCTGATCCAGCCCGACGACACGCTGGGCTATGCGGCCGCGCGGACCAGCAACGAGCGCGGGGACGCCGTCGTCGACCACTGGCAGCTCAGCCGCAGCGTGCACAGCCTGAAGTACAGCCACGTCGACCACGACCAGGACTCGATCACGCCCAAGCCGATCAACACCGCCCAGAGCACCGCCAGCTTTGCGAACCCGGGGCGGCAGGAGGTCTACGAGTGGCCGAGCGAGTATTCGGAGCTGGAGGACAAGTCCCAGGCGGCCAGCCGCGCGACGGCGGTGTCCAAGCTGCGGGTCCAGGGCTTCGAGTCCGGCCAGGTCAAGGCGGTGTTGGAGACCCCTTGCCGCTCGGTGGGTGCCGGCCGCAGCTTCAAGTTCGTCGACCACCGCGACCGTGGCGAGTACCTGATCACCTATGCCGAGCTGGAGATGGATTTCGGCCGGTATGAATCGACCGACGACGAGCCGGCCACCGGCTTCTCGGCCAAGCTGGAAGCCATGCCCAAGGCCCAGCGCTATGTGCCCGACCGCAGGACGCACAACCCGCGCATCCACGGCGTGCAGACGGCCGTCGTGGTGGGGGCCAGCGGGGACGAGATCCACACCGACAAGACGGGCCGGGTCAAGGTCAAGTTCCCCTGGGACCGCAAGGGCAAGGGCGACGAGAAGAGCTCCTGCTGGGTGCGGGTGGCCCAGCCCTGGGCCAGCAAGGGCTTCGGCATGTTCGCGCTGCCGCGCGTGGGCGACGAGGTGGTGATCGAGTTCCTCGAAGGCAATCCCGATCGGCCGCTGATCACCGGCAGCGTCTACAGCCCCGAGAACCTGCCGGCCTACACCCTGCCCGACCATGCCACCGTCACCGGCATCCGCAGCCGCTCCAGCAAGGGCGGCACGGCGGACACCTTCAACGAACTGCGCTTCGACGACAAGAAGGATGCCGAGCACGTCTACTTCCAGGCCCAGAAGGACCTGCACCAGAACGTCAAGAACGATGCCCACCTGACGATCGGCAACGACCACTGGACCGAGGTGGTCAAGAACGCCCAGCATCAGGTGGGCGAGAACCAGACCGTGACCGTCGGCAAGATCAGCACGCTCAAGATCGGCACCGACAGCCACACCAGCATCACCGGAGACCAGATCCTCAAGACCGGTGGCCTGTTCGATGGGGAGATCACCGGGGCCGTGCAGCTCAAGGGCGCGGATGCCATCAGCCTGAGTTCCGGCCAGGCCATGGACATCAAGGTCGGCCAGGCACTCACCGTCGGGGCCTCGGCCACCCTGCACCTCAAGGCCAACTCGGGCATCGTGATCGACGGCGGCACCGAGATCACCCTCAAGGCCGGCGGCGCCTTCATCAAGATCGGCCCGGAGGGCGTGACCATCCAGGGCCCGCTGGTCAAGATCAACAGCGGCGGCGGGCCCGGCAACGCCAACCAGCCCCAGGCCGCCCAGCCCGCCCAGCCGCAGGAGCCTGGCGAGCACAAGTCCAACGACGATCCCCTGCAGCAGCAGTCCTGAGCCCCATCATGGTCACGCCCAGCCTTCAGGACGCGCCCGGCGCGCTCAGTCCGGCCCAGCTCAAGGCCTCCTTGTGGGCCGACGAGCGCCTGCGCGTCCATGCCGTCGTCATGGGCAGCCGGGTGCCCGATCTTCCGGCCCGCCTGGCCGCGGCCGAAGGCCTGCTGCATGAATGCCTGCTGCCCGGCGCCCTGGACCCCGCGCTTCGCCGCCAGGCGCCCCATCTCCTGACGCTGGCGCCCGATTCCCCGTTCAGCGACTGGCTGCTCTTCGAGGCCGCGAAGGGCATGGGCGACTGGGGCGTGCTCGTGCTGAGCGCGCAGCCGCGCCTGACGGTGCGCCAGCATCTGCGCTCGCTGCTCAAGGTCGTCCTGCCGCAGGGGCTGCGGGTCGACCTCGACGGGATGGACCCGGCGGTGCTGGACTGCCTGCTGACCGCCGCCGACCCGGGCGCCTGCCAGGCGGTCTTCGGCCCGGTCCAGGCTTTCGTGGTGCCGGCGCCCGGCGAGTGGCGGCGCTACGAGGCGCCCCTGGGCAGCCTGCGCGTCACGCGGCAGACGCGCATGCCTTGAGCAGGATCCCGCCATGCTGAGCCTGAACGCAGCGCAAGTGGGGGCCCTGGAGGCCCTGAAGCTCCGGCGCGACCAGCAGCGCCTGGGCGAGGTGCTGGCCGAAGTCTTTCCCGAAGTCCCCGGCCGCCTGGGCGATCGATTCCCCCGCCTGATCGAGCATGGCGTGCAGCGAGCCCGTGCCCACGGCCTGGAGCATGCGGTCGGCGTCGGCCGCTACCTCGCCTGCTGCTGTGCCTTCGGGGTGGATTTCGACACCCGGCCCGAGCAGGCCTGGTCCCAGGCCGTGCTGGCTGCGGTCGAGTCGGCGCCGGCGCTGCGGATCTTCCAGCTCGGTCGGCGCGCCACCGAAGCCTTGCGGCGCATGGCCGCCGAGGGCCGCGTCGCAGCCGCCGTCGTCACCAGCTTCGAGCAGGCCCTGCCGCGGCTCGACCGGGCCCTGATGCCGCTCGGTCGCATCGGACGCCTGCTGCCGCCCGAGGGGCTCCAGCTCGGCGAGCCCTGCGACCTGGCGCATGTCGATCTGCTGCCCCTGGCCCCGGTGGCCTGGCAGCACTACCGCCATGAGGCCGGCCAGTGGCGCCGCCAGCCGCAGGCCGTGCAGCCCGCGCCGCTGCGCCTGCCGCCGCCGGATGCCGCAGTGGCTGCCACCGGCCCCACGCCCCGCGAGCCGCTGCGGGTCTACAGCCTCGCGCCCGTCGGCGAGGGGCCGCTGCGCATGCAGTGGCGCAGCGAGCTGGCAGCCTGCTGCGATCCTGCTGTGCATCCCTGCCTGACGGCGGCGCTGGGGTCCAGCGTGCGCGACTGGCGCGGCCGTCCGGCTCAGGCTGTGAGCCTGGAGTTCCCGCCGCTGGCTTCCGTCGAAGCCCTGCTTCCCGGCAAGGGCCTTGCCGCCGAAGACAGCCCGAGCTGGTCCCGCATCACGGTCGAAAGCTGCGGCCTGCGCGGCACCGAAGCCCCGCTGGGTGACCTCGCGATCGACCTGGGCCTGCTGCCGGCGGCGCATTGGATGATGGCCTGGCGGCGCGAGCCCAGCCCGCCCCTGCACTGGCCGCGCCGCGAGGCCTTGCCCGCGCCGCCGCCGGCCCGCCTGCACCTGGAGCGCGACGGCAAGGCCCAGGCCGCCCGCCTCTGGCTGGAGGGCCTGCAAGCCCTGGATACCCAGCTCGCCGCCGGCCTGGACCGCCTCGCCGAGGCCTGGACCACCGTTGCCGGCCTGGAGGACGCCCGGGTCGAGGCCGAACCCAGCTTGCTCAGCGGGCATGCGGGCCTGAGCTGGGGCTGGATGGCTGCGCCGCAAGGCCCCTTGCACCCGCCCGTCCACCGCATCGTGGGCCAGATGGAGGGCGTGGCCTGCGCGCTCAAGTTACGGCTGTCCGCCCGGCTGCAGGGCGGTTCGGCGCTCAGCTTGCTGCGCGTCGACTGCGCGGGCAGCGTGCCGATGCGCTGCACCTGGGCCCGCGAGCGCGCGGACGAGCAGGTGCCCGCCGCGCTGGCTGCGGCGCAGATCAGCTTCCGCCTGCCCTGGGTGGCCGAGCTGAGCCCCGTGGCCCGGCCCGAAGCCGAGTGCCTTCAGGCGATCGGCCCGGTCGAGGGCAGCCTCGTCGGCGCCTGCGGCCTGCGGCCGCATACGGAGGGCCCCGGCCTGCAATGGTTTGCCCGGCTCGAACTGGAGGCCCTGCGGCTTCCGGTCGCGCAGGGTGGGCCCGGCGGCCTGCACACCCGCCGCATCCTGGGCCTGCTGCCGGCCATGAAGCTGCTGGACTGGAGCCTGGGCTGATGGACCGCCTGCTCGTCATCCGCCTTGAAGCGCAGGGCTGCACGGCCGAGGCGCTGCTCAACGGCATCCCGCTGGCCCGGGTGGACGCCGCCCAGCCCTGCGCCACCGTGCCCGTGCATGAATGCACCGTCAGCGGCGAGAACCGGCTTGAGCTGCTGATCTGGCCGCCTGCCCTGCTCGTGGGCGAGGCGCCGGCCCCGCTGCCTGCCTTCCCGTCCGACGGCGAACGCTCGGCCAGCCTGAACGTGCTGCTGCCCCGCATGGACCACGCCATCGATCCGGCCCAGTCGCGCAGCCTGGCCCAGCTTCTGTGGGCGCCGGAGGCCGGCGTCTCGCTCGCCCCGCCGATCCGGCTGGCCGAGGCGGTGGTGCTGCCGGTCAACTTTCCGCGCTGGCGCTGGCTGGATGCGCCGGTGCTGCGGCTTGATGCCGCGCTGCAGGCCCGGGTCCAGGCCTGGCTGCAGGAAAGGGTCGAGGACCTGCGCGCCGGCCGTTTCGACGCCCTGCTGCAGGCCCTGCGCCCGCGGGCCCAGGACCTCGGCACTGCCTACGGCCGCGACCCCCGGGACCTGCTCCAGGCCCTGCACCAGCAGCTCGCCGCGCGACATGCCCAGGGCGGTCCGGCCTGGGCCGACATTCCGCCGGCCGAGCTTCTGCTCCGTCCGGTGGCCGACGGCCGCCTGCTCGATTGCCTGCTGAGCGGCGGCGGCCCTGCCCTGCGCACCGAGCCCGACGCCGACGGCCAGGTCTTCAGCCTGCCGCTGCGCCTGGCTGTGGTCGACGGCCAGCCTCAGGGGATGCTGTGAGCCGCGCTCGCCTGGAAGCCCAGCCCACCCGGGCCCTGGAGGGGCGCCACCGGGCAGGGCTGGCCGCAGCTTCCGGGCGCCCGCATCAGGCGCGGCGCCTGGGCGCGAAGCTGAACCGCGGTGGCGAGCTGGGCGGCCGCCCGCATGTCGATGCGTGCAGCCGCCTCCAGCGGCAGGCCGGCCTGGGCGCGGGCGGCGGCCTGCGCCGCGGCCTCGGCCGCAGCCGTCGCCCGGGCGCTGGCCTGCACAGGAACTTGAAGGTCGGCCAGACCGGCCAGCGGCAGGCCGGACAGGGCCAGGCGCAAGCGGCTCGGCCCGGCGGGTTCGAGCAGATCCACCTGAAGCAGCGAGCGCAGCGCGGCCAGCACCGACATCAGCGCCGCCAGCAGGGACAGGCCCTGCGCCGGCGCGGTGATCGCCGGCAGGCTCTGGCTCATCGAGGCGGTGGCTTGCATCGCGCTCGTCAGTTGCGCAGCGCCCTGGGCGTCGGCCTTCAGGCCCATCGAGGCCATCAGCGCGGCCAGGGCCGAGGCCTGGGCGCTGGCTTGGGCCTGAGCCTGCGCGCTCGCCTGGGCGCGGGCCTGCAGCCGCGCTTGCAGCACCGCCAGGGCGCCGGGCTGGCGCAGGTCCAGGCCGCTGGCCAGCAGGCTTTGCAGCAGGCCCAGCAGTGCCATCAGCGCGGCCAGCGGGCTCATCAGGCGGGCCAGGGCCGGCAGGTGCGTGTTGAGCGCCGGGCCGCCGGCATTGAGCGAACCGATCTGCGCGGCCAGCCCGGCTTGCAGATCGGCCCGGGCCTGGGCCGAAAGCCCGGCCGCCAGCTTCAGGCCGAAAGCAGCCTGCACGGCCGCATGCAGGGCGGCCATGGCCGACACCCGGGCCATCAGCGCGGCCTGGGCCTGCGCCTGGGCGCCGACCTGGGCCTGCGCCTGCAGGGCCAGGGGCGGGCCCAGCCCGGCCTGGATGGACCGCGCCTGCTCGCCCAGCCCTTCCGGCAGCCCCAGGCTCAGGGGCGGCACGGCAGCCAGCCGTTCCAGCAGGTCGAGAAGCTTGGACGGGCAAAGACAGGACATGCTCGGGCCATCGTGCGTCGGACGGTGAGGCTTCATGGTAGCGGCGCCTGCCGGCGCGCCCTTGCGGGTCACCCCCCGGATCCCGCGGGATCCCCCCTGCAAACCAGACCCGCTGCCGGCACAGGCCGCCGCTATGCTGCCCCCGGACTTGCGGCGCCCCGTCCGGGCCGGGCCGGCCTTGAAACGCCGCCCGCCGGAGCGCCCGCTTCGCGCATCCCCTACCTGCTGACCCTCGGAGGAAGCCAGCCTTGACCGCGATCACGCTGACTGTCGTGAACTTCAACGGCCAGCCCCCGGCCCGGATGCTGAGCGCGTCCTTCGACGAACTCGGCGGTGCCATCGGCCGGGCCGACAGCAACCAGCTCGTGCTCGACGACCCGGACCGCACCGTCTCCCGCGTGCATGCGCAGATCGTCTTCCGCGCCGGCCAGTACGCCCTGATCGACCGGGGCAGCAACCCGGTGCTGGTCAACGGCCGCGAGGTCGGCAGCGGGCGCGAGGCCCGCATCCAGGCCGGCGACACCCTGCAGATCGGCGGCTACCAACTCAAGGTCTCGGCCGCGACCGCCGCCTCGGCGGCTGCCGCCGATCCCTTTGCCGACCTGCTCGGGCCCGCCGCCTCGCCGGCCGCGGCGGGCGGCGGCTGGGTCGATCCCCTGGTCGCCTTCGGCAGCGAGGCCGCACCGCCAACCCGCCGCAGCAGCGCGCCGGCCGCCGCGCCCGCCGCGGTCGGTGGCATCCCCGACGACTGGGACCCCTTCGCCGAGCCCGCGCCGGCCGGTGCCTCGCCCCTGGCCGGGCCGGCCCCCGGGGCGTTCGGCCTCGAGGGGGGCGCGGCCGCGCCGGCGCCACTCATCCCCGACCTGGGGTCCAGCGGCAGCGCCGCCTCGCTCGACAGCCTCTTCGGCCTCGGTCCCAGCCTGGGCGGCGATCCCCTGGCCCAGGGCAAGCTCGATGCGCCGCTGATGCAGCCCAACACCGGCGCGGCAGCCGATGCGCTGCAAGCGCTCTCGGCCCTGCCGCAGGCCAGTGCCACGGCCGCACCCGACACCGTGTCGGCCCTGAACCAGCCCTTCCTCGCCCCGCCCACGGCCGCATCCCGCATGCCCCCGCCGCCCCGTGCCGGCGGCGCCGTGCTGTCCTGGGGGGAGGAGGGCGGCGACGGCCGCACGCTGATCCGGCCGGCTTCGCCGCGGGCCGCCCCCGCCCCGGCCGCCGCGGCGATCCCGCCCGCGCCGCCGCGCGCCGCGCCCGCCGCGCGGCCCGCGCCCGCCGCGCGGCCCGAGGCCCCGCTTGCCGCCTGGGCCGAGCCGCCCGCCGCCGCGCAGCCCTTCAGCCCGGCCACCGCCCCGGCGAGCCCGGCCGAGGCTGGCGAACTGCTCCAGGCCTTCCGCGAGGGCCTGGCCACGCCCGGGGTGGCGATCGAGGCCCTGAGCCCGGCCCTGATGCGCCTGCTGGGCGAGCTGCTGCGCGAGGCGGCTGCCGGCACCGTCGACTTGCTGGTCGCGCGGGCTGCGCTCAAGCGCGAGGTCAAGGCCGAAGCGACGATGATCGTCGCCCGCGAGAACAATCCCCTGAAGTTCTCGCCCAGCGCCGAGGCCGCGCTCCAGCACCTGCTGGCCCCGCCGGTGCGCGGCTTCATGGCCGCCGGGCCGGCGATGCGCGATGCCTACGACGACCTGCGCGCCCACCAGTTCGGCGTGATCGCCGGCATGCGCGCCGCGCTGGAGGGCGTGCTGGAGCGCTTCGACCCGGCCCAGCTCGAAGGCCGGCTGGTACAGCGCTCTCGCCTGGCCAGCCTGCTGCCGGGCAGCCGCAAGGCCCAGCTCTGGGAGCTGTTCATCGAGCACTACACCCAGATCAGCCAGGACGCGGCCGAGGACTTCCATAGCCTCTTCGGCAAGGCCTTCCTCCAGGCCTACGAAGAGCACATCGACCGCCTGCAGCGGCCCGCACCGTGAGCCAGCCGGCCAGCCTTCCCCCCGAGCCGCTCGTCGCCGAGCCGCTGCCCGAGGACGGGCAGGCGCTAGAGCTGGAGCTGGCCATCCTCTCGCGCGCCGGGGGCCGCGACTACAACGAGGACGCCTGCGGCCACTGGCATTCCGACACCCAGCTCTGCTGCGTCGTGGCCGACGGCGCCGGCGGCCATGGCGGCGGGGATGTGGCCTCGCGCCTCGCGGTGAGCTACCTGATCGACCAGTGCGCAGATGCGCCGCTGCAATCCCCCGAGGACCTGCGCGAGCTGCTGCTCGACACCAATGCCAAGGTCATCCGCCACCGCGCCGATGCGCCCGGCCAGCGCGAGATGCACACCACCGTCGTCGCGCTCTTCATCGACCGCGTGCGCGGCCAGGCGCTCTGGGGCCACGCCGGCGATTCGCGGCTCTACCTCTTCCGCGATGGCGCCGTGGCCCGGCGCACCCGCGACCACAGCCTCGTGCAGTCCATGGTCGAGGCCGGCCTGCTGCGGCCCGAGGACACCCGCAACCATCCGCAGCGCAGCCAGCTCCATTCGGCCCTGGGCACCGCGCCCGAGGATCTGCGCATCGGCACCTGCGAGGCGCCGCTGGCCCTGCGGCCCGGTGATGTCTTCCTGCTCTGCACCGACGGGCTCTGGGAGTTCGTCGACGATGCGGTGATGCTGCACGAGCTGGCTGCGGCGCCCGATCCGGCCGCCTGGCTGGCCGCGCTCGAAGCCTGCGTGCTGGCCGAAGCCGAGGCCGGCGGCAAGACCCGGCACGACAACTTCAGCGGCATCGCCCTCTGGGTGACGGCCCCCGCCCAGGCCTGAGAGGACGCGCCATGCCCCAGCAGGTCTGCACCACCGCCACCCTGCAATGCACCTTCGGGGTCGCCCCCTCGGTGTTCAACGCCACACCGCGGCCGGTCCTCACCAGCCAGATGATGGCCGGCGTGATCACCGACAACATCCCGCTCACCAATGTGCCGCCCTTCGGCATGTGCAGCTCGCCGTCCAACCCCTCGGTGGCGGCTGCCACCGCGGCCGCCCTGGGCGTGCTCACGCCCATGCCCTGCGTGCCGGTGCTGCCCGCGCCCTGGACACCCGGCGTGCCGACGGTGCTCATCGCCAACACGCCGGCTCTCGACAACAACTGCAAGCTCATGTGCGCCTGGGGCGGGGTGATCTCGATCACCTTCCCCGGGCAAGTCACCCACGAGATTCCCTGAACGCCGACCATGACCTGGCACAACAAGGTGATCTGGACGGAGGGCATGTTCCTCCAGCCCCAGCACTTCCAGCAGCACGACCGCTTCCTGGCGCGCCAGGCCCATCTGCGCTTCGGGGCCACCGAGGGCCATGGCTGGGGCTTCATGAGCCTGAGCCTGGACACGGCGGCGCTGACCCTGGGCAAGATCGCCGTGCAATCGGCCCACGGCGTGCTGCCCGACGGCCTGCTCTTCGACATCCCGGGCCAGGACATCGCGCCGGCCGCTTTCGACGTGCCGGCCGATGCCCGCGACGAGCTGGTTGTGCTGGCCGCCGTGCTGCAGCGCCCGGGCGTGACCGAGACCGATGCCGAGGGCGGCACCGGCTCGATGCCGCCGCGCTTCCTGGCTGCCGAGGTCGAGGTGGGCGACAGCAATGCCGTCGGCGAGCGCAGCGCGCCCATCCAGGTCGGCCGCATCCACTTGCGCGTGATGCTGGCCCGCGACGCCGGCGAGGGCTACGCCACCCTGGGCCTGTGCCGGGTGGTCGAGCGCCGGGCCGACAACCGCGTGCTGCTCGACACCCAGTTCATCCCGCCCACCCTCCATGCCGGCGGCAACGAGCTGCTGGCCGGCTACCTGCGCGAGCTGCACGGCCTGCTGCACCAGCGTGGCGAGGCCCTGGCCGCCCGCCTGGCCCAGCCCGGCCGCGCGGGCATCGGCGAGATCGCCGACTTCCTGCTGCTCGAAGCCGTCAACCGCAGCGAACCCCTGTTCGCCCAACTGCGCCAGACCACGCTGCTGCATCCGCGCGAGTTCTATTTCGTCGGCGTCGCGCTGGCCGGGGACCTGGCCACCTTCCGCGACCGCCGCCGCCCCGCCGCCCTGCCGGCCTATGTGCACGACGACCCGGCGCGCTGCTTCCGGCCGCTGATGGACGACCTGCGCCAGTCGCTGTCGATGGTGATGGAGCAGACCGCCATCCCCATCGAGCTGCAGGACCGCAAGTACGGCATCCGCGTCGCGCTCATCCCCGACGTCGAGCTGCAACGCAGCGCGCAGTTCGTGCTGGCCGTCGGCGCGCAGATGTCGGGCGATGCGCTGCGTGCGCGCTTCCCGACCCAGGTCAAGATCGGCACGGTCGAGCGCATCCGCGACCTCGTCAACCTGCAACTGCCCGGCGTCACGCTGCGGCCGCTGCCGGTGGCGCCGCGCCAGATTCCCTATCACGCCGGCTTCAACTACTTCGAGCTGGAGACCCGGGGCAACGAGATGTGGAAGCAGCTCGAAAGCTCCGGCGGCCTCGCCATGCACATTGCCGGCGACTTCCCGGGCCTTGAGCTCGAGTTCTGGGCGGTGCGGACCTGAGTCCGCAACGCCCGCCTGACCGAACCGTCCCATGAGCGATCCCAACGATCCCTTTGCCGCCTTCGGCTCGGACCGCACCGTCATCAAGCCCAGCGCCGGCCGTGCCGGCCGGCCGGCGGCCCCCGCCGACGCGGGCGCTGCGCCGGCCGGGCCGGCGGCGGCAGGCGGGCGCCCGGCCGGCGCAGCCGCCGCAGGCTCCGGCGGCACCGCGCCGCTGGCCCTCGATGCGCTGATGGGCAGCAGCCTGAATCCGCTGGTGGGCGCCGCCGCCGCCCTGCTGGCCACCGGGCCGCGGCTGCGCAGCACGCCGCAGCATGCCAACCCCGCCGGCCTGCGCGATGCGCTGGCCGAGGGCGTGCGCAAGTTCGAGGCCCAGGCGCGCGAGAAGGGCCTGCCCAATGAGCAGGTCATCGCCGGCCGCTACATCCTCTGCACCTTCCTCGACGAGTGCGCGGCCAGCACGCCCTGGGGCGGCGCGGGGGTCTGGTCCGCGCACAGCCTGCTCGTGCAGTTCCACAACGAGACCTGGGGGGGCGAGAAGGTCTACCAGCTCATGTCCAAGCTGGCCGAGAACGTCGAGGGCAACCGCAACCTGCTGGAGCTGCTCTACCTGGTGCTGGCCCTGGGCTTCGAAGGCCGCTACCGGGTGATCGAGGGCGGCCGCGGCCAGCTCGACAGCGTGCGCGAGCGCCTCTCCCAGATGCTGCGCGCGCAGCGCGCCGGCAGCGACAAGACGCTGTCGCCGCGCTGGAAGGGCGAGACCGCCCGCGAGACCCGCCTGCACGAAGGCTTGCCGCTGTGGGTGCTGGCCTCGCTGATGGCCCTGCTGCTCGGCGGCGTGTTCATCGCCCTCAAGCTGACGCTGGGCGCGCGGGCCGAGGCCAGCTTCGCGGCCCTGGCCGCGCTCGATGCCAAGGCGGTCAAGGTCGTCGCCGCGCCGCCGCCGGCCGAGCCCGTGCCGCCGCGCCTGGCCGGCTTCCTCCAGGCCGAGATCAAAGCCGGCCTGGTCGAGGTGCAGGACCTGGCCGACCGGTCCATCGTCACCATCAAGGGCGACGGCTTCTTCGAGCCGGGCAGCGCCGTGGTCGCGCGCAATCTGCTGCCCCTGATCGGCCGCATCGGCCAGGCCCTGCACGAGACGCCGGGCCGGGTGCTGGTGCACGGCCACACCGACAGCCAGCCGATCCGCAGCGCGCGCTTCCCGTCCAACTGGCATCTCTCGCAGGAGCGGGCCGATGCCGTGCGCAATGAGCTGTTGCGCGCGGTGACGGCCGATCGCGTGCGCGCCGAGGGCCGGGCCGATGCCGAGCCGCGTGCCGACAACAGCACGCCCCAGGGCCGGGCGCGCAACCGCCGGGTCGAGATCACCCTGTTCACGCCGGCGGCCGGCGCCTGAGCCGCCCACCCGTCCCAGCCCCTTGCCTGTCCGGGTTTCCGCATGAAGAAGCTGCTGAGATTTCTCATCCATCCGCTGCTGCTGGTGGTCTTGGGCCTGCTGGCCCTGGCTGCGCTGATCTGGTGGGTCGGGCCGCTGATCGCGATCGGTGATCGCCGGCCACTCGACGGCGTGGTCGAGCGCCTGCTGCTCATCGCCCTGCCGCTGCTGATCTGGGCCGTGATCGCCGGCCTGCGCGCCTGGCGGCGCAAGCGCGCGAATGCGCAGATGGTGGCCGGCCTGCGCGGCGGGCCCTCGGCCAGCGACCGCGAGGCCCAGGTGCTCGGCGAGCGCTTCGACCAGGCGCTCAAGGTGCTCGACGAAAGCGCGCGCCAGACCGGCCGCCGCTCGCTGCTGCGCCGCCGCGCCTACCTCTACGACCTGCCCTGGTATGTCTTCATCGGCGCGCCCGGCTCGGGCAAGACGACGGCCCTGCTGAATGCCGGCCTGAATTTCCCGCTGGCCGGCAAGCTCGGCCAGTCGCCGGTCAAGGGCGTCGGCGGCACCCGGCATTGCGATTGGTGGTTCACCGAGGAGGCGGTGCTGATCGACACCGCCGGCCGCTACACCCTGCAGCAGTCCGACGAGCAGGCCGATGCCGCGGCCTGGGGCCGCTTCCTCGACCTGCTGCGCCGCACCCGGCCGCGCCGGCCGCTCAATGGCGTGCTGCTGACGGTCAATGTGCAGGACCTGCTGCAACAGACCCCGGCCGACCGCAAGGACCACGCCGCCCGCCTGCGCACCCGCTTGCGCGAGCTGAACACCCACCTCGGCGTGCGGCCGCCGGTCTATGTGCTGCTGACCAAGACCGACCTGATCGCCGGCTTCAACGAGACCTTCGGCGAGCTGGGCAAGGAGGAGCGCGAGCAGGTCTGGGGCTTCACCTTCCCGCACGATCCCGCGGGCCGCGAGTCGCCGCTGCGCGACTTCCCCAACGAGTTCGCCGCGCTCGAGGCACGGCTGCGCACCCGCCTGATCGACCGCCTGCAGGCCGAGACCGACCTGATGAAGCGGGCCGCCATCTTCTCCTTCCCGCAGCAGTTCGCGGGCCTCAAGGGCCTGCTCGGCGGCTTCCTCGAACAGGTCTTCGACGGCGACGGCACGCTGGAGGAGCGCAGCCTGCTGCGCGGTGTCTACTTCACCAGCGGCACGCAGGAGGGCACGCCGATCGACCGCGTGCTCGGCACCCTGGCCCGCACCTTCGGTGTCGAAGGCAAGGGCCCGGCGACCACCGCCGCCGGCCGCGGCGGCAAAAGCTTCTTCCTCGCCCGCCTGCTGCGCGAGGTCATCTTTGCCGAGCAGGGCCTGGTCGGCGAGAACCGCCTTGCCGAGGGCCGTCGCCGCCGCATGCGCCTGATCGCCCTGGGCGGCCTGGCCGCATGCAGCGCATTGCTGCTGGCCGGCTGGGCGATCAGCTTCCTGCGCAACCAGGCCTACATCGACCAGGTCGCCCAACGCGTGCCGCCGGTGAAGACGGCGGTCGAGGCCCTGCCGCCGGCCGAATCCAGCGACCTGGCTGCGCTCCTGCCCGTGCTGGACCAGCTTCGCGCCGTGCCGCAGCCCGAGGGCTTCCCGCTTGCCGAGCCGCCCCTGGCCTGGAGCCTGGGCCTCTATCAGGGCCCCTACCTCGCGGCCGGCACCGAGATCGGCTATTCGCGCCTGCTCGACCGCGCCCTGCTGCCGCGCGTCACCCGCCGCCTGGAGGAGCGCCTGCGCGCCGTCAGCCGCGACAACCTGGAGCTGGCCTACGAGGCGCTCAAGGCCTACCTGATGCTCTACACGCCGGACCAGTTCGACCCCGAGGCGCTGCGCGCCTGGGTCACGCTGGACTGGGACCAGAACCTGGCCCGGGTGCTGAGCGAGACCCAGCGGCAGGCCCTGGCCGGCCATCTCGATGCCGCGCTGGCGCGCGGCGCGCCGCAGGCCATCGCGCCGATGGATGCGCAGCTCGTGGCCAATGTGCGCGAGATGCTGGTGGCCTTCCCGCTCGAATACCGCATCTTCAGCCGCCTGAAGCGGGCCCAGGTCGGCGCCGACCTGCCCGAGTTCTCGGCCGCCGCAGCCGGCGGGCCGCAGGCCGTGCAGGTCTTCCAGCGCCAAAGCGGCAAGCCGCTGACCCAGGGCATCCCGGGCCTGTTCACGCGCGACGGCTACTTCAAGGCCTTCAAGGGCGCGTTGCTCAAGGTCGGCGCCCAGCTTGCCAACGAGCAGCGCTGGGTGCTGGGCGTGAAGACGCCGGCCGGCGCGGCCGATGCCGCCCGCTCGCTTACCGGCGAGGACGAGCTGTCGCTGCGCGTGCGCCGGCTCTACTTGCAGGAGTACATCAAGGTCTGGGATGCCTACCTGGCCGACGTCAAGCTGCTGCGGCTCGACGGCCTGGAGCGCAGCCTGTCGGTGGCGCGCATCCTGGCCGCGCCGGATTCGCCGCTGGCCGCCTACCTGCGCGCCGTCAGCCGCGAGACGCAGCTCGGCGCCGCCGTCGAGGCCGCCCAGGCCAGCCCCGGCACCCTGGCCAGCCGGATCGGCGAGCGGGCCGACAAGGCCAAGTCCGAGCTGGCCGCCCTGGCCGGCAGCGCGGGCACGCCGCCGCCCTCGGCCGAGGGCGGGCCGCTGGAGGCCATGGTCGACCGCCACTTCGCCGCCATCCACCGCATGGTCAGCGGCCAGCCGGCGCCGATCGACGAGGTGCTCAAGCTCTTCAACGATATCCAGGTCCAGCTCACCGCCATCGATGCCGCCCAGAAGAGCCGCACCGCGCCGCCGCCGGCCACCGCCGGGGCGGCTGCGATGGCCGCCGCCGGCCTGCAGCCCGAGCCGATCAAGTCCATGCTGGAAGGCCTGGCCAGCGCCGGTGCCAGCCAGGGCCGCACGGCCGAGCGCCAGGGCCTGTCGGCCGAGCTGAAGCCGCTGACCGAGCTGTGCAGCAAGACCATCGCCGGCCGCTTCCCCTTCGCCCAGGGTTCGGCCATCGATGTGCTGCCCGACGACTTCGGCCAGATGTTCGGCGCCGGGGGCGCGCTCGACGACTTCTACCAGCGCCGCCTGGCGACCCTGGTCGATGTTGGCGTCACGCCCTGGGCCTACAAGCCCCTGCCCGACGGCCGCAAGCCGCCGGGCGGCAGCGGCCTGGCCGAGTTCCAGCGGGCGGCGCGCATCAAGGAGGCTTTCTTCCGCAGCGGCGGCAAGGCGCCGGGCTTCAAGGTCGACCTGCGCGTGATCGAGATGGACGAGGGCCTCAAGGAGATCAGCCTCGATGTCGACGGCCAGGTGCTGCGCTTCGCGGCCGGCAACACCACGGCCCAGACCCTGGGCTGGCCGAGCAGCCGCGTGGCCTCGCAGATCCGCTTGCAGGCCGCGGGGGGCACGGCGCAGGTCTTCGAGGGGCCGTGGGCGCTGTTCCGGCTCTTCGCCAAGTTCGAGAACCAGCCCTCGACCCAACCCGAGCGCTTCGTCGTGGTGCTCAACCTCGACGGCCGCAAGGCCCGGCTGGAGGTGATCTCGGCCAGCGCCATCAACCCGCTGCGCATGCGCGAGCTGCAAACCTTCCGCTGCCCCGACAGCCTCTGAGCCCGGCCGGTGCGCGCATGGATGCCCCAGACGCCTGTCCCGGCTGGTTCGGCAAGCTGCCGAGCCTGGGCGACTTTGCCTCGCGCCGGCTGCCGCCGGACTTCATCGAGCCCTGGGATGCCTGGCTGTCCGAGGGCCTGGGCCAGTGGCGCCAGGCCCAGCCCGAGGACTGGCTGCCCGCCTACCTGGCCAGCCCGAGCTGGATGTTCCTGCTCTTTCCCGACGCCTTGCAGCCCGGCGCGGCCGGCTGGGCCGGCGTGCTGATGCCCTCGGTCGACCGGGTCGGCCGCTACTTCCCGCTGACCCTGGCCCAGGCCCTGCCCGGCTGGCCGAGCGGTGCGCAGGCCTGGCAGGCCCTGCAGCGCGGCCTGCTGGCGCTCGACGACCTGGCCGTCGATGCGCTGCATGAGGACTGGCCGGTCGAGCAGCTCGAAGCGGCGCTGGCGCGCCAGGGCCTGCCCCGGCCCGAGGATCCGACCGCCCCGGCCCTGCCCTGGCAGACCGCAAGCGGCCCCCTGGGCCGGCTGGACGAGGCCCTGGCCGAGCTGGCCCGGCCGCTGCTGCCGGCCACCCTGCGCGGCATGAGCGCCTGGTGGTGCCAGACGGCCGAAGGCCCCTCGCCGCTGCGCCTGTGCCGCGGCCTGCCGCCGGCGCCCGATTTCCCCCGGCTCTTTCAGCCCCCGGCTGCGGACGCTTGAGCGCCCGCAGCGCCTCTTGTTTGCGGAGACCACGATGCACGACAGTGACTGGACCCCCAACTTCGGCCAGGTGGGCGCGGCCCCGCCGAGCTGGTCGGCCAAGCGGCCGCTGCGCATTGCCGTGCTCGGCGATTTCGGCGGCGGCGCGCTGGCCGGCCGGCTCGAAATCGGCGCGGCGCTGGGGCGGCGCAAGCCGCTGCCGGTGGAGTTCGACACGCTGGAGGATGCGCTGGCCCGCCTCAAGCTCGAACCGCAGCTCCCACTGGGTGCCGAGGGCGCCACGGTCGCCGTGCCGCTGGGCGAGCTGGAATCCTTCCATCCCGACGAGCTCTACCGCGAGCTGGAGGTCTTCGGCGCCCTGGCCAGCCTGCGCAAGCGTCTGAACACGCCGGCCAGCTTCGCCAAGGCGGCTGCCGAGGTGCAGGCCTGGGGCGAGGACAAGCTGCGCCGCGCCTCCAGCGTCGCGCGCCGGCAGAGCGCCCGGGGCGGCGCCCTGTCGGCCGGGGCCCGGCTTGATGACTTCGCCCGCCTGACCGGCCGGCCCGGCCTTGCCGCTGCGGCCGACGATTCGGTTGATGCGCTGATGCGGCAGATCGTCGGCCCCTTCGTGCAGCCCGCGGCCGATCCGAAAAAGGACGTGCTGGTCGGCGCCGTCGATGCCGCCTTGACCGATGCCATGCGCGCGGTGCTGCACCAGGGCGACTTCCAGCATCTCGAATCGCTGTGGCGCGGGGTCGATTTCCTGCTGCGCCGGCTGGAGACCGGGCCGCAGCTTCAGGTCCACCTGATCGACCTCAGCGCCGAGGAGTTCGCTGCCGACCTGAGCCAGGCCAGCGACCTGGCCGAGACCGGCCTTTACAAGCTGCTGGTCGCCCAGCCGGCCGAGCATGCCGACGGCGGCTATGCCTATGTCTGCGCCTGCTATCACTTCGAGGCCACGCCGCCGCAGGCCGAGCTGCTGGGCCGCGCGGCCAAGGTCGCGTCCCATGCCGGCGCCGCGCTGCTGACCGGCATCGCGACCGATCCCTTCACCAACCGCAAGGAGCCGCCGCACCGCCTGGTGGCCGAGGCCTTTGCCGCGCTGCGGGCCCTGCCCGAGGCCAGCTTCCTGGGCCTGTTCGGGCCGCGCTTCCTGCTGCGCCATCCCTATGGCAAGCGCAGCGACCCGATCAGCAGCTTCAGCTTCGAGGAATTCAGCCCCGAGGCTGGCCTGCGCGGCATGCTCTGGGGCCATCCGGCCCTGCTGGCCCTGTGCGTGCTGGCGGTGCGCGGCGGGCAGCTCGCGGTCAACGACCTGCCCTTCCATCACTATGTGGACGGCGATGGCGACAGCGTGGCCCTGCCCTGCACCGACCGCCTGATCAACACCCAGGCGGCCGCCCTGCTGCGCGGCTTTGGCATCAACGGCCTGATGGCGCACAAGGGCGAGGCCCTGGTCCGCATCGCCGGGCTGGAGGCGCTCAACGGCGACGGCCTGGCGGTGGCCCTGGGCGCGCTGCGCAAGCCACCGGCCTCGGGCGGTCGCGTCGGCCTGGGCAGCAAGCCCGAGACCGATGCACCGGTCGCCGTCGATTGGCAGCCGGCCATGCGCCAGGGCGTGGCGATGGAGGCGGGCTTCCAGACCGACACGTCCGCCGACGCCCCCCCGGCGAGCACGGACGAAGCCGCCGAGGCCCCGGCCGAGGCCGCGCCAGAAGATGCACCGGCCGACGGCGGCATGGACGAGCTTGATGCCCTGCTCGCCAGCCTGGGCGGCGACGATGCTGCCGCATCTGGCGAGGCCGATGCAGCCGCGGCCGATGCGCCGGCCGAGGACGAGATGGATCCGGAGCTGGCCGCGCTGCTCGCCTCGCTGGGCTGATCCTCAAGCCCCGGCCGGCCGCTGGGCGGCCCGGCCGGGGCAGGGCCTCACTGGGGCCGCGTCAGGATCAGCCAGCCGGCCCAGCCGTAGAAGGCCAGCGGCAGCAGCACCAGGCAGACCCGGTCGATGGCGAAGGCCAGTTCCTCGCGGCCACGCACCTCGAACTTGAGGCAGAGCGAGGAGATCAGCAAGGTCACGAAGATGAAGCCCAGCGCGACCATGTGCAGCTTGTCGGCGATCGTCATCTCGCCCGAATCGGGCACCGCCGAGGCGGCGATGAAGGCGCTGGCGGCCACCGCGAACAGCGAGCCCACGCCCATGCCGAAACGCGCATCAAGGTCCGAGGGCTTGACCATGAAGGCCACGAAGGCCACCGCGGTGGCCAGCAGCACGGTGCTCAGCAGCTTGATGGCCGAGCCCTGGCTGAGCCGGTCGATGTCGGTGAGAAAGGCGAAGCGCGAGTACTCGGACTTGGCATCGCTGGGCAGGCTGACGTCGCCGTAGTTGGTGCGGTAGATCTTGGTGCGCACATCGCTGGAGAAATTGGAGGCGCGCCAGCCGGGCAGGTCCAGTTCATCGCCCAGGGCCGAGTTCTTGGTGTCGTGCACGAAGACCATGTCCTCGAGCGTGAACACGCTGTCCTCGATGAAGACGCCTAGGGTGTGTCGGTCGAAGGGAAAGTGAGTGAGGTCCCAGCTTTCGGAGATGGTTGCGCTCACCCGGACGGAGGCGTAGTTCATGTCGCCGATGGTTTTCTCGACGATGCTGGACTTGTTCTCGATCTTGCCGTTGATGATCTCGAAGCTGTCCAGCGGCTTGTAGTTCGCCAGCCGGCCTTCGGCCTTCCAGCGGAACCACAGATAGAAATCCAGCGCGTACTTGTTCTCGCGGAAATTCAGGTCCTGAATCTTGTTGACATAAGCGCCGATCACGACTTCCGAAGGCGCGGCGAGGGCCGGGCCAGCCGCCAGCGCCCCCGCCAGGGCCAGAAGAACCATGTGGAACAGGCGAATCCCCCAGGATGCAAATCGTCGGGGCATGAAATCCTCTCTGCAGGGTCATGGACAAGGGCGTTGCGGCGGCCAACCCGGGGGAGCCGCATGCAAACCACGTTCCGGCCGGGCCGGGATGCACGCCACAATCCTGTGCGATGCAGCGCCCCGGGCGTGATGGGATTTCAACCGACTTGCCGCACGATGAGTACACCCGATCCCGATGACGACCGAACGGTGATCCGTCCGCGGTCCCTGCCGCCGCAAGCGGCGCCCGCGGATGCAGCGCCGCAGCCCGAGCCCGTGCAGCCGCCCGCCGCGCCGGCCCCTGAGGCCCCGCCCGCGCCGCCGGGCTCCGGCAAGGAGGCCGCAGCCGAGCACGGCAATGCCCTGCCCATCGGCAGCTTTCTCGGGGAGTTCGAGCTGACCAGCGTGCTGGGCGAGGGCGGTTTCGGCATCGTCTACCTGGCCTGGGACCATTCGCTGGAGCGGCGGGTGGCGCTCAAGGAATACATGCCCTCGGCCCTCGCCGCGCGCAGCGGCGCCACCCAGGTGCAGGTGCGCTCGGCCCGCCACCAGGAGACCTTCGAGGTCGGCCTGCGCAGCTTCGTGAACGAGGCCAAGCTGCTGGCCCAGTTCGACCATCCCTCGCTGGTCAAGGTCTACCGTTTCTGGGAGGCCAATGGCACGGCCTACATGGTCATGCCCTTCTACGAGGGCACCACGCTCAAGGACCATCTCAAGGGCCTGGGTCAGCCGCCCGACGAGGCCTGGCTGATGGAACTGCTTGCGCCGCTGACCGAAGCGCTGGCCGTCGTCCATGCCGAGAACTGCTACCACCGCGACATCGCGCCCGACAACGTCATCCTGCTGCAAGGCAGCGAGCGGCCGCTGCTGCTGGACTTCGGCGCAGCGCGCCGGGTGATCGGCGACATGACGCAGGCCCTGACTGTCATCCTCAAGCCCGGCTATGCGCCGGTCGAGCAGTACGCCGAAACCCCCGGCATGAAGCAGGGGCCGTGGACCGATGTCTACGCCCTGGCCGCCACCATGCATTTCGCCATCGTCGGCCGCACCCCGCCGCCGGCCGTTGGCCGCCTGATCGGCGACAGCTACCAGCCGCTGCAGGACCTTGCCGCCGGCCGCTACAGCGAGCGCTTTCTCCAGGCCATCGACCGCGCCCTGGGGGTGCGGCCCGAGGACCGCACCCCCAGCATCGCCGCCTTCCGCGGCGACCTGGGCCTGGGCGATGTCACGGCCGCCCCGGCACCCGCGCCGGCCCGCGCAGCCGCGCCGGCGCGGGTGCCGGCCGCGGCGCCGGCGGGCGCCCGTGCTCCGGACGCACCCGGCCGCAGCCGCGGCCTGGCCCTGGCCGCGGGCGGCGCCGTGCTGCTGGCCGCGGGCGCGGCAGCGCTCTTCCTGCGCGGCGAGCCCGCCGCGCCCACGGCGGCCGAAGCCCCCCCGGCGCCAGCTTCCGCCTCGCCCGTCCCGTCGGCCGGTCCCGCGGCCGGGCCGGCCACCGCCGCCCGCTTCAATGTGCTGGAGCAGTTCGACCGCGTGGTCGCGGGCCAGAGCCCCGATTTCCAGGTCGAGGCCCGTCCCGTCAAGCCGGTGCTGCGCATCGGGCAGGACCTGCTCGGCTTCACCGTGCGCTCGGCCCGTGCCGGCCATGTCCACGTCTATGTGCAGGGCCCGGACGGCGAGCTGCTGCTGCTCTTCCCGAACAGCCAGGCGCCCGACAACCGCATCCAGGCCGGCGAAACGCTCAAGCTGCCCCAGACCAGTTGGGCGCTGGAGACCTCCGAGCCGGCCGGCGCCGAGCATTTCCTCGTCGTGGTCACCGAGACCCCGCGCGACCTGTCCGAACTGGGCCAGGACCGCGCCTACTTCTTCCTGAAGCTGCCAAGCGGCGAGGCCGCCGACCGCATGCTGCAAGCCCGCAGCGACGGCCTGTCCCCCCTGCTCGGCCGGCCCGAGCCCGGCTGCCAGGGGCCGGCTTGCGGGCGCTATGGCGCCGCGCGCTTCAAGGTGGACATTGCACCCTGAGCCCGGGCCGTTTCCGCCTCATGCCGGCCGCGCAAGGCCTTCGGCCGGGTTGAAATGAGAAAGCCCCTGGCGCCGGCCCTGCGCGCGCTCGGCTGGCTCGCGATCTCGGGATGATGCGCGGTGTGCCCCTTCCCGCTGCCCCCATGCCCCTGCCCCGCCTGCCCACCCTCGGCCTGCTTCACAGCTTCATCCTCGCCGGTGCCGCCGCCACCCTGGTGGTGACCCTGGCGCTGGCCTGGCTGCTGTCGGGCTTCCTGGAGCGGCAGTTGCTGCAGCGCGATGGCCTGACCAGTGCCGACCTGCTGCAAAGCGTGATCGATACCCAGGGCGTGGCGCCCTGGTTCCAGGGTGAGGGGCAGGTGCCGGCGGCCGAGGTGGTCGAGTTCCTTGCCCACCTCAGCGCCTTGCCCGAGGTGCTGCGCATCAACGTCTACCGGCTCGACAAGCAGGTGCTGTGGTCGAGCCGGCCGGAGATGATCGGCCGCCGCTTCGGGCCGAACGAGGAGCTGGATGCGGCCCTGGCCGGCGCGGTGGTGGTGCATCGCGACACCGACGGGCCCGATCCGCAGCTCAAGAGCGAGCACATGCTGATGGATGCCCGGGCCGACGAGTTCATCGAGAACTACCTGCCGGTGCGCGCGGCCGGGGGGCAGGCGGTGATCGGCGTGATCGAGCTCTACCGGCGTCCGCTGGCCCTGGTGGCTGCGCTGGACAGCGGCCGGCGCCTGGTGGCGCTTTCGGCGTTGGGGGGCGGGCTCTTCATCTTCCTGTGTCTGGTCTGGTTCATGCGGCGGGCCGATGCCGCGCTGCGCTTGCAGCAGCGCAAGCTGGTCGAAGCCGAGACCCTGGTCCGCATCGGCGAGCTGTCGGGCGCGGTCGCGCACAGCATCCGCAATCCGCTCGGCTCGATCCGCAGCAGCGCCGAGCTGCACCGCGAGCTGGGCGATGCGCCAGAGGCGCTGACCGGCGAGCTGATCCAGCATGTCGACCGCATCGAGACGCTGGTGCGCACCCTGCTGGGCTATGCCCAGCAACGCGGCGCGCGGCTGACCGGGGCCGATCTGGGCCGCGTGCTGCGCGAGGTGACGCCGCGCATCGAGGCCGCGGCCCGCGCCCAGGGCAAGCCCTTCGAGCTGACCCTGGCGCCGGGGCCGCATCCGGTCGAGGCCGATCCCGAGCTGCTCGCCCAGTTGCTCGACAGCCTGCTCAGCAATGCGCTGGAGGCCACGACCGCCGGCCAGGCCATCCGCTTGCGGCTGCATGCCGATGCGGGCGACTTCGTCGTCGAGGTCGAGGACGAGGGCCCCGGCGTGCCGCCCGATCAGCTCGACCGGATCTTCGAGCCCTTCTTCACCACCAAGCCGCGCGGGCTGGGCATGGGGCTGGCGCTGGCGCGCCGGGCGGCCGAGCGCTTGGGTGGCGCCCTGCGGGCCGGCCCGCGCGCCGGCCGCGGCTTGCGCATGGAGCTGCGCCTGCCGCGCAGCGCCGGCTAGGCTTGCGCCGTTTCCTGCCGAGCCGCCCGCCGCAAGCCTGCCATGACGATTGCACCGACTTCACGCCTTGCGGCCAGCGGCCTGGCCGTTCTCGTCATCGACGACGAAGTCGCGCTGGCCCGCAACCTCTGCGTCTACCTCGATCGGCTCGGCTACGTGGCCGAGACGGCCGGCTCGGCCGAGGAGGGCCTGGCCCGCGCGGCCGAGCTGCGGCCCGACATCGTGCTGCTCGACCACAACCTGCCGGGCCAGAGCGGCCTGAGCCTGCTGCCGCGCCTGCGCGAGCAAGAGCCCGCCGCGCGCATCGTGCTGATGACCGGCCACGGCAGCCTGGAACTGGCCGTGCAGGCCATGAAGGCCGGCGCGGTCGATTACCTCAGCAAGCCCCTGGTGCTGGGCGAGCTCAAGCTGCTGCTGGAACGCCTGTCCAGCCAGCAGCGGCTGGAGACGGCGGTGGGCTACTACGCGCAGCGCGAGGCGCAATCCAGCGGCCTGGACCAGTTGCGCGGCGAATCCCCGCCGATGCGCGCTCTGCGCGACCGCATCGAGCGCCTGCTGGCCTCCGAGCGCCAGCTTGGCGATGCCGAGGCGCCGGCCGTGCTGATCCAGGGCGAGACGGGCACCGGCAAGGAGCTGGTCGCCCGCGCCCTGCATTACGGCGGCCCGCGCGCCGGCCAGCCCTTCGTCGAGCTGAACTGCGGTGCGCTGCCGCCGCAGCTCGTCGAATCCGAGCTGTTCGGCCACGAGCGCGGCGCCTTCACCGATGCGCGCGAGCGCAAGGTCGGCCTGGTCGAGACGGCCGAAGGCGGCAGCCTCTTCCTCGACGAGATCGGCGAGGCCGACCCCGGCGTGCAGGTCAAGCTGCTCAAGCTGCTGGAGGACCGGCGCTTCCGCCGGCTTGGCGGCCTGCGCGACCAGCGTGTCGACCTGCGCATCCTCAGCGCCACCCACCAGCCGCTGGATACGATGGTGCAGCAGCAGCGCTTCCGGGCCGATCTCTACTACCGCCTGCGCATCGTCGAGCTGGTGGTGCCGCCGCTGCGCGAGCGCGGCGACGACATCCTGGCCCTGGCCGAGCACTTCATCGCCCTGCATGCCAAGCGCTACCGCCGCCCGCCGCCGCGCCTGAGCGTGGCGGCCGAGGCCGCACTGCGCCGCCACCGCTGGCCGGGCAATGTGCGCGAGCTGCGCAATGGCATGGAGCAGGCCGTGCTGCTGGCCGGCGGCACGCAGCTCGATGTGGATGGGCTCGGCTTCCTCGGCCCGATGCGCACGCCCGAGCCGACTGCCGCCGGCCCGCAGCCGCTGCCGGCAGCCGAAGGCGGCCCGCTGCTGCCGCCCGAGGCCGATCTGCACCTTGAGCGCATGGAGCGCCGCCACATCGAGACGGCCCTGGCCCGCAGCGGCGACAACATCACCCATGCCGCCCGGCTGCTCGGCATCAGCCGCGACACCCTGCGCTACCGCCTGGAGCGGCTGGGCCTGCGCGGCCAGGGCGGCGGCTGAGGCGGTCGCGGGCCGGGCTTCAGTCCTCGCGCTCCACCCGCGTGGCGCGGTAGCGCGTCACGCCGTTCTCCACGCCGTCGGCCTCGGCATCCACCTCGACCCGCTGGCCGTTGAGCTGCGACGGGACCAGGCCATCGTCGAAGCGGGTGCGGCTGTCGTAGCTCAGGCGCTGGCCCTGGACGGTGAAGCGCCCGCTCACGGCATCGCCCTGCACCTCGCTGGCGGTGCCGACGAACTCGAAGGAGGCATCGTCCTCCTGGTCGTCATTGCCCTCGTCGTTGTCGTCGAGCTTCTCGATTTCCAGCCGGCGCGCCTGCAACACGCCCTGCACCACCGGGCCTTCCACTTCGATGCGCGCGCCCAGGCGCACGCCGTCCGTGCCGTCCTCGAAGAGCGTGCTGCCATCGGTGCGCACCGGGAAGCCATTGACCTCGAAGGCCATCAGGCTGTCGAAGCGGGTGATGAAGCCCTCGATCTCGGCCCGCGGCAGCGAAGCCGCGGCGAAGCCCGGCGACCGCACCGTCACGCGCAGGGCGCGGTAGACGCCCTCGCTCGGCGACTTGGCCAGTCGCACGCTGAGCAGCGCGCCGTTGGCCAGGTTGCCGCTGACCACGGTGCCGGCATCGGTCCGCAGGCGCAGGCCGGACACGCGGAAGCTCTGCGTCGGGGCGCTGCCACTGAGGCTGTCGAGCGGGCCGCGGATCCGGAAATCCCCGGTGTAGGCCGCCACGCTGGGGGCGAGCCGCTCGACCCGGGTGGCCACGACCGCGCCGGTGTCGTCCAGCAGCCCGTGAACCGCCACCACCTCGCCTGCGGCCAGGTCGGCCAGACCGCCCAGGCCGGTGAAGACGGTGGTGCGCTTGACCTTCACCGCCTGGCCCAGCACCCGCAGGCTGGCCGCCGCGGCATCGACCGCATCGACGAGGCCGATGACCTCGGGGCGCAGCACCACCCGGTCGGCCGTGCCGCTCAGGCCGTCGGCGGCCACGCGGCCTTCAAGATCGACGAGCACGCCGAGCTGCAGCGGGTCGCCCATGCTGCCGCTGCGGCTGAGCCGCTGGCCGTCCTCGTCGCGCAGTTCGGCGGCGCGGTCGTCGTAGCGCACGCCGTTGACGATGACCGAGCCGAAGCCGCTGATCGGGCCGCTGGCAAAGCCGGTGCCGCCGCTGCCCGGCAGGCCGGCCGAGCCCCCGCCGCCACCGCAGGCTGCGATCAGCAGCGCGCTGGCGGCCGCAGCCAGCAGCCCGCGGCGCCAGGTGGACGGCCGGAAGGCATGCCAGGCGGTCGTGTCGTGGAAAGGCATCTGCTTACTCCTGCGCCGGGGGGCGCTTTCGTCGTGCACCGGAAGATCGGTGGGTGGGCGGATCGGTGTCCGCGTCGGCCGTGCCCGTTTCGGTGGGGGGCACGGCCGTGCTGTAGCTGAACAGGCCCAGGCGCAGGCGCTGGTCCATGGGGCGCCCTTGGGCGCGGTCCTCGGCTTCCAGGGCTTCGAGGCGGGGAATGGCTTCGGCGAGCAGGCGGCGCCAGTGCTCGCGGATCAGCGGGCGCATGGCCTCGACGGCGGTTGCCGACATCGCGTCCTGGTAGATCGCCTGCTCGACATGGGCAGGGTCCCGGCCGCCGACGTTCTCGACGGCGGCATGCAGGTGATCGCCCACGTTCTCCGCCAGGAAGCCGAGCATGCGCACCTGGTCCTCGCGCGGCACGAAAGCCTGCTGGGCCAGGTGGACGGCGTCGTGTGCATCGAGCCGTGCGACGCCCAGGCGCAGCAGCTCCTGCAGCAGGCTGCGTGGATGGACGTCGCGGGTGACCGTCTGCGCGAGCGCCTCGAAGCTGGGCGCCGGGCCCTGGCGCGGCAGCGGCACGGGCAGGCCATCGGCATCGCGCAGCGCGGGGTCGGCCAGCCAGCGCGTCACCAGCTCGGACACCGGCGAGCGCGCCGGCCGGCCTGCGCCCTGGGCGCTGCGGGCCTGGATCAGGCGGCCCACCTCGCGGCGGTTCAGGCCGGTGGCCGCGCTGACGCGGCTGACCGCGCGGCCGGGCGTGCTGTCGGCATGCGCGCGCAGGGCGGCGTCGACGAAGGCGGCGCGCAGGCTTTCCTCGACGACGCCGCAAGGCAGGCCACGCGTCACGGCGAGCTGCGCCAGCGGCTGCAGCAAGGCCTGGACGGCGGCCAGCAGCGCCGCCAGGTCGGGCCGGGCGGGCGCGTCTGGGGTGTCGCCTGCGTCCATGGCTGGAGTCTAAATGGGCTTCGTGCACATCTTTGGCTGTCTTGTCCAGCGGGCTTTCCGGGCTGGGGTCTTGCCTTCTCGTGCTTGTAAATGTGCAACTTGCACATTAATATCAGTCCATCGACCTCGGAGCCGCTGTGCTCGGGGCGGTTCAACCCGGCCCCGAGGGGCCACGAGAGGAGCTCTCATGACGTTCTCGAACACGACTTCCCGCCGCACGGCGCCCCGGCGCCCGGCCCTGCCGCTGGCGGCCCTCAGCCTGGCCACCTTGCTGGCCGCATGCGGCGGCGGCGGGGGCGGGTCCTCGTCCACGGCCAGCGGCTTCAGCAGCGGGCCGATCAGCGGCCTCGGATCGATCATCGTCAACGGCGTGCGCTACGAGGACGGCAGCGCCACCGTGATCGACGACGACGGCAGCTCCGTCAGCCGCAGCAGCGACGACCCGCTCAAGCTCGGCGTCGTGGTCGATGTGGTCGGCCGCATCAATGACGACGGCCTGAACGGCACGGCCAGCCGCTTCGAGATCCGCACCGAGCTCAAGGGCCCGGTCGAAGCCAAGAACAGCCTGAGCGACACCCTGACCGTGCTCGGCACCCCGGTGCGGGTGACGGCCACCACGGTCTATGAGGGCGTGGCGGGCTTCAGCGCGCTGGTGGCCGGCGGCAACGGCAATGTGGTGGAGGTGCATGGCCTGCCCGATGCCAGCGGCACCCTGGTGGCCACCCGCATCGAGCTGGAATCGGCCACGGTCTCGGCCTTCGGTGGCGACTACCGCGTCCGCGGCAGCGTCACGGGCCTGAGCGGCACGGTGCCGGCGCAGTCCTTCAACGTCGGCGCCGTGCGCGTCAGCACGGACAGCGCCACCCGCATCAACGGCAGCCTCAGCGACAACGCGCGTGTCAGCGTGCGCCTGAACAAGACGCCGGTCGCGGGCGTCTACACGGCCACGCGGGTGCAGCTCAAGGCGCGCGGCTTCGGCCGGGACGATGCCTTCAACCGCGCGGAGATCGAGGGCCTGATCACTGCCTTCACCTCGCGGGAAAGTTTCGAGGTGAACGGCTACCCGGTCAGCACCAGCAGCAGCACCAACTTCGAGGATGGTCAGACGGGCGTGGTGCTCGGCGCGCGGGTCGAGGTCGAGGGCTCGGTCGTCAACGGCGTGCTGCAAGCCCGCAAGGTGGAGCTGGACCGCTTCGACGACGGTGACGAAGGCGACGACCGCGACGGCGACGACCGCGACGACGCGCCCTTCGAGTTCAAGGGCGTGGCCACGGCCGTCACCGGCCAGGGGGGTGAAGGAACCTTCACGGTCCGCGGGCAGTCCATCGCCTACAACAGCCGCACGGTCTTCCGCGACGGCCTGAGTGCTGCCACCTTTGCGAATGCCAACATCGAAGTGGATGCCGTGATCAACAGTGGCAGCGGGAGCGCAAGCCGCTTCCTGGCCGTTCGCATCGAGCGCAACGATTGACGGCTGCGCCGTCCCGTCCTGCCGGCGCAGCCGCCGGCGTCGAGCTGGAGAGTTCCATGACCATTCATTCCCCCCGCCTTGCCCTCGCGGGCCGGGCCCTGGCGAGCCTGATGGCGCTCGCCGGGCTCGGCGCCTGCGCCTCGATGTCCGACCGGGACCGCAACACCGCCATCGGGGCGGCGGTCGGGGCGGCCGCCGGCTCCGTCCTGACCGGCGGCAGCACCACGGGCACGCTGGGCGGTGCGGTGATCGGCGGTGTCATCGGCAACAAGAGCACCGAGAAGGCCGACGAAGGCCGCGACGACCGCAAGCGTTCCGGGTCCCGCGGCCGCGACGGCCGCCGCGACAAGGATCGCGACGACGACTGAGCGGCCGCCGGGCGCTGCGCGCGCCCCTTCAGCCGCGCAGGGCCTGGGCCCAGCCGGCTGCCTTGGCCCGCAGGCGGCTGCCCAGCGTCGGCGGCGGGCGGGTCTGTGTTCCGGCTGGCTGCTGGGCCGGATCCGGAGCCGGATCCGGGGCCAGGCCCAGCAGCCGGCGGAACTCGGCTTCGTCGATCAGGCGGTTGCGGTTCTCGACGAAGCCCAGGCTGCGCCAGCCGGGCTGACGCTCGACCAGCTCGCGAGCCGACTGCTCGACATAGAAGTCGCTCTCCGCCGCAATGACCTCGAAGCGCTCGCCACAGGGATAGAAGAAGACCGGCTGCGACTCCTCCGGCACACAGATCAACTGCACCGCGATGCGCGGCCCCTGGCCGCGGTTCACCGGCGAGCCGTGGATCAGGCTGTCGTCGAAGATGTGACCATGGCCGGCGCGCGCCGGATAGGCCTTCATGTAGCGGGTCAATTGCGGGCGGAAGCTGTCGAAGTAGGGGCGCACCGCCGGGCCTTCGACATGCGGCAGCAGCTTGTGACTGCGCGGGATCGCATGCAGCGTGCCGTTCTCGACCTCCGTGTCGACCAGCGCACACCAGACCGTCACCGAGGTCTGGTCCAGCGGCAGCACCGGCCAGTTCTGATGCGAGGGGAAAGCCCCGTCGCCGGGCTGCTTGACGTGAAAGTTGGCCGCAACGACGCGGTGCCGGTCGAGCAGCCGATCGATCGCCGGCTGAAAGTGCCGCACCAGCAGCGCATGCGTCGCGCGGCGGTAGGCGACATCGCGGTCCAGCAGCGTGACGTGATGATTGAGCAGCCCGTCCCGGGCGGTCGGTGCGAAGCCGTCGGCTGGACGCAGGCCTTGCAGCTCGGCCAGCAGCGCGGCCACTGCGGCGGCATCGAGGACGGGGGACGCCACCGTGCCCTCGACGGCGAGCTCCGCCTGCAGGACAGGATCAAGAAGGGTCGCGCGCATGCATGGCCTCGGTTGACCGCGGGTGGAAACGAGCAAGGCCCTTAGCGCAAGGCCCCATGCTCCGATGGAGTATCCGCCAGGCCCGGACACGGCAGCCCGGGCTGCCGTGCACGACCCGAGCCGCGTTCGCGCACAGGTCGCGAGCCCGCATCTTGCCGCCGGGCGGGCCGGGGCCCGAAGACCGCCGCAGGGCGTGCTATAGTGCCAGCTTCAGTCGCGGGGTGGAGCAGTCTGGTAGCTCGTTGGGCTCATAACCCAAAGGTCGCAGGTTCAAATCCTGCCCCCGCAACCAAGGAATCGTGAGGCGCTCCGGGCGCCTTGCTTGCAAGAAGGGCCTGCAGCAGTGCAGGCCCTTCTTGTTTTGGGGCTCCGGTTCACCGGCGCTCCTCATGGATCGGTGCTCTTGCGCACTGGTGCACGCGGGCCTTGCATCCGCTGGCAACACAAGGACGACCCGAGGCTTGCCGGTCGTATCCTGCGGTCAGGCACGCAGGCGAACTGCATCGGACATCGTGCGATCCGCGCAAGGCTTGCGTCTGGACTCGTACCGCGCACGTCCTTTCGGCCCCGCCTTGCCCGATCGCTCCATGTCCTGGAAGAACTTCCTCAACCTTTTGCAAAGGCCGTCGTCCGCGCCCCTTGCCCGGGGGTCCGACGAGACCGCGGCCCAGTGCCTGGACGTGCCGGCCGAGCAACTGGCCCTGTCCGAATCGGTGCTGCAGACCGCGGTGCGCCTGATGGCCCAGGACAGCACCGACACCGCCGCGATCGTCACCGCCTACTGCGAGAGCCTGACCCGCTTCGCGCCGCGCATCAAGCTGGCCTGGGTCTGGTTCGGCGATCGCGACACGCAGGCGATCCGACCCCAGTACATGGCCGGTGCAGCACGCGCCTATGCCGAATCGCTGGTCATCGAGCGCAGCTTCCTGACCCGGCTCGGCCCGGCCTTCCGCAGCCTGAATGGCATCGGCCCGCAGGAGTACGAGGTCTCGGCCCGCTCCAGCTTCGGCCCCTGGCGCGAGATGGCGCGCCAGCATGCAACGCGCAGCGTGCTGGCCCTGCCGCTGGGCTCGACCGAGCCGGGCAAGTGCGGGCTGGCCGTCTTCTATGCCGACACCGAGAACTACTTCTCGCAGACCGGCATCCGGCTTTTCGAGGCCCTGGCCCAGCTCTTCAGCATGACCTTGTCCAAGGCCGCGCGCATCGAGGGCCTGGAGCGCGAGGCCCTGGTCGACGCCCTGACCGGCCTGGGCAACCGCAGGGCCGTGGACCTGGCGGTGCGCCGTTCCGACACGGCCGCGGCATCTGCGCCGCTCGGCATCGTGCTGCTGGCGGATCTGGACCACTTCAAGCGCATCAACGACACGCACGGACATCCCGCCGGCGACGCCGTGCTGCGCGAGGCCGCCGCACGGCTGCGTGCCTGCGTGCGGGGCAGCGACCTGGTGGCCCGCTGGGGCGGTGAAGAGTTTCTGCTGCTCCTGCGTGGCGCCCGGCCGGACGACGCCCGGCGGATCGCCGAGAAGGTGTGCCAGGCCTTCCGCGACCGGCCGGTCCAGCCCGAGGGCGTCAGGCCGCTGAAGCTCACCGTCTCGATCGGCCTGGCGGCCTGGCAGCCCGAGGCCGACTTCGATGCCGCGCTGGCCCGGGCCGATGCTGCCCTCTATGCGGCCAAGCAAGGGGGTCGTGACGGCTGGCGGCTGGCGGACGACTGAAGACTGTCGACACCTCGTCGCAGGCTCCGCCCCGCGGGCCTTGCGGGAAGCCGCGACCTGAAGCTCAGCCGCTGAGCTTCAGCCCCAGCGCTGCAAGCAGCGCGACCAGGCAGGCGGCTGGCGAGAACAGCAGCCGCCACAGCCAGGCGCGCGGCACAAAGCCGACGCCGCGGATGAAGCCCGCGCTCATCGACCAGAAGAAGAGCATGGCCAGGCCATGGTCGGCCTTGCCCTGTGCGTCGGCGAAGAGCGGCGGGTAGAGCGTGCCGGCCAGCATCAGCCCCAGGCCCAGCAGCAGGCAGGGCAGGTGCAGTCGGCTGGAGGGCGCGGCGGCCGCCTCGGCGTCCGACGCGCGGGGCGGTGGGGGGGCGGTTGCCGCGCGCGTCGCCTCGGCCGGCGCGGGAGCGGTCGGCGGCGGGGCGGGCTTCATGCGCCGTCCGGGCCGGGGTCGGCCGCGTTGGAGGCGGCGCGCGCTTCCTCGTTCTCGCCCCACATCGCATTCATCACGGCCAGCAGCACGGCAAAGCCGACACCCAGCACCCAAGCGAAGTACCACATGGTTGGCTCCTGTCTCAATAAGCGCTGTGCTCGTTGCGCTGGATGTGCTCCACCGTCACCTTGCCGCGCATCACCCGGTAGGCCCAGCCGGTATAGAAGACCACCAGGGGCATGAAGATCACCGTCGCGCCCAGCATCAGGCCCAGGGTCAGGTGGCTGGAGGTGCTGTCCCAGACGGTCAGGCTGGCCTGCGGCTGGCTGGACGAGGGCATGATGAAGGGGAAGAGCGCGGCAGCAGCCGTGACGATGATCCCGGCCATCGACAGCGCCGAGCTGACGAAGGCCGCCAGCGTGTGGCCCCGCTTCAGCAGCAGCACGCAACCCAGCGCGCCGAGCAGGCCCAGGGCCGGCAGGGCCCACAGCGCCGGCAGGGCCGCGTAGTTGGCCCACCAGGCGTCGGCGCTGCGCACCACCGTCTTGGCCAGCGGGTCGGGCAGGGCGGCCGGGTCGACGACCGAGCTGATCGCATAGCCCTCGATGCCGCCGTAGCGCAGCCACAGGCCGGCCGCGACGAAGCCCAGCACCGTCAGCACCGCCGCACCCGTGGCGCCGCGCACCGCGCGGGCCTGGAGGGCCCCTTCGGTGCGGTGCGCCAGGTAGGCGCCGCCGTGCATGGTGATCATCGCGCTCGACACCAGGCCCACCAGCAGCGCGAAGGGGTTCAGCAGGCCCCAGAAGCTGCCGGTGTAGGTGGAGATCAGCAGCTCGTCGAACTGGAAGGGCACGCCCTGGAAGAGGTTGCCGAAGGCCACGCCGAAGATCAGCGGCGGCACGGCCCCGCCGACGAACAGGCCCCAGTCCCAGAAGCTGCGCCAGCGCGGATCTTGGATCTTGCTGCGGTAGTCGAAGCCCACCGGCCGGAAGAACAGCGCCCACAGCACCGCCAGCATGGCCCAGTAGAAGCCGCTGAAGGCGGTGGCATAGACCAGCGGCCAGGCCGCGAAGATGGCCCCGCCGCCGGTGATGAACCAGACCTGGTTGCCGTCCCAGTGCGGGCCGACGGTGTTGATGACGACGCGGCGCTCGACATCGTTGCGGCCCACGAAGGGCAGCAGGGTGCCGACGCCCATGTCATGCCCGTCCATCACCGCAAAGCCGATCAGCAGCACGCCGACCAGGCCCCACCAGATCAGCTTCAGCGTCGGGTAGTCGAAGAATTCAAGCATGGGGGTCCTCCGGGCTCAGGCGTGGGCCGGGCCGTGATGGATGGCCTCGTCCTGGTAGCGGCCGGTGCCCAGGCTGCCGGGGCCCTGGCGCGCGAACTTCAGCATCAGGTAGACCTCGACGACCAGCAGCACCGTGTAGAAGACCAGGAAGCCGGCCAGCGAGCCGTACAGGCTCTCCACGCTGAGCGTGGACACGCTCATGTGCGTCGGCAGCACGCCGTAGATCGTCCAGGGCTGGCGGCCGTATTCGGCAACGAACCAGCCCAGCTCGCAGGCAATCCACGGCGCCGGCAGCATCCACAGCGCCGCCTTCAGCAGCCAGGGCCGCTGGGTGAACTGGCCCTTGAGCGTGACCCAGAAACTCATCGCGAACAGGGCCAGCATCAGGAAGCCCAGGCCCACCATCGCGCGGAAGGCCCAGAACATCGGCGTGACGCGCGGCACCGTGTCGTCCACCGCCTTCTGGATCATCTCGGGCGTGGCCTGGGAGACATCCTGCACATACTTCTTCAGTAGCAGGCCGAAGCCCAGGTCGTCCACATGGGCCTTGAGCACGGCCTCGGCCTCGGGCGCGCTGGTCTGGCGGGCGCGGGCGGCGCGCAGTGTTTCCAGCGCCTGCACGGCGACGATGCCGCGCAGGATGCGCTCGCGGTTCTTGGCCTTGATCTCGTGGATGCCCGGGATCTCCTTGGTGAGCGAGCGCGTGCCGATCAGGCCCATCACATAGGGGATGTGCACGGACCAGTCGTTCTTCTGCTCCGCCTCGTTGATGCCCGCGATCACATTGAAGCTGGCCGGCGCGGGCTCGGTCTCCCACATCGCCTCGATGGCGGCCATCTTGGTCTGCTGGGCCTCGCCCACCGTGTAGCCCGACTCGTCGCCCAGCACGATCACGCTCAGCACCGAGGCCAGGCCGAAGGCCGAGGCCACGCGGAAGCTGCGCTTGGCGAACTCCACATCGCGGCCCTTCAGCAGGTACCAGCTTGAGATCGACAGCACGAACATCGCCCCGGTCACGTAGCCGGCCGACACCGTGTGCACGAACTTGGCCTGCGCATCCGGGTTGAAGACGATGGCCCAGAAGTCGACCATTTCCATGCGCATGGTCTGCCAGTTGAACTCCGCGCCCACCGGGTTCTGCATCCAGCCGTTGGCGATCAGGATCCACAGCGCCGACAGGTTGGTGCCCACCGCCATCAGCGTGGTCACCAGCAGGTGCTGCGGCCGGCTAAGCCGGTCCCAGCCGAAGAAGAACAGGCCGATGAAGGTCGATTCGAGGAAGAAGGCCATCAGCCCTTCGATGGCCAGCGGCGCGCCGAAGATGTCGCCCACGTAGTGCGAGTAATAGGCCCAGTTGGTGCCGAACTGGAATTCCAGCGTGATGCCGGTGGTCACGCCCAGCGCGAAGTTGATGCCGAAGAGCTTGCCCCAGAAGCGGGTCATGTCCTTCCAGATCACCTTGCCGGTCATCACATAGACCGATTCCATGATGACCAGTAGCCAGACCATGCCCAGCGTCAGCGGCACGAAGAGGAAGTGGTACATCGCCGTCGCGGCGAACTGCAGCCGCGACAAGTCGACGAGTTGTTCGGAGATCACTTCGAGGCTCCTGAAGGTCCGGAGGCGGCGCCTCCGAGATGGGCGGCCGCGCGCTCACTGTCCACTGGCACGCGGGCTTCGCGGATGAAGACCCACCACAGCAACGTCAGCACCACGATCTTGATCGCAACGGCGATCAGCAGATGGCGCAGGAGACGGTGATCGGCGGGGCTCATGGAGGGATCAGTCCAAGTTTCGTGCCTGCGTCGTCCGATGCGGCGCATCGGGCCGGCGCCCCAAGTTTGCGCCTCTCGCCGGCCCATCCGGCCTCGCATTGCCCCGGGGGCCGCCTGGCAGCGGTGGCAGGATGTCGTGGCAGCGCTTGCGCCACAACCTTCCCCCATGCAACCGAGCCCCCTGACCCCCAAACCCAAGGCAAGCCACGATCGCGGCTCGCGCCTGCTGCCGAGCTGGCTGCGCGCCTACTCGCGCGACACCGGGGCCCGCGACGGCATCGCCGCGCTCATCGTCACCCTGATGCTCATCCCGCAGAGCCTGGCCTATGCCCAGCTCGCCGGCCTGCCGCCGCAGGCGGGGCTTTACGCCAGCATCGCGCCGCTGCTGCTCTATGCCATGTTCGGCAGCAGCAGCGCGCTGGCCGTGGGGCCGGTGGCCGTCATCTCGCTGATGACGGCCGCAGCCCTCGGCGGCCTCGACCCCGCCCTGCTGCTCGACGACGCCGCCCGCATGCAGGCCGCCATGGCCCTGGCCCTCATCTCCGGCCTCATGCTGCTGCTGATGGGCCTGCTGCGCCTGGGCTTCCTGGCCAGCTTCCTCAGCCATCCGGTGATCGCCGGCTTCATCACCGCCTCGGGCCTGCTGATCGCCACCGGCCAGCTCAAGACCCTGCTCAATGTGCGCGCCGAGGGGCAGGACCTGCCCACCCTGCTGCCCGCCCTCATCCAGCAACTGCCGCAGACGCACGGCCTCACCCTGGCCATCGGCCTGGCCGTGCTGGCATGGCTGGTGCTCAGCCGCCGCCACCTCAAGCCCCTGCTGCTGCGCCTGGGCCTGGGCCCGCGGCTGGCCGACATCCTCAGCCGCGCCGCGCCCGTGGTGGCCCTGATCGCCAGCACCGCCCTCAGCCAGGCCCTCGATTGGGCCGGCCAGGGCGTCAAGGTCGTCGGCAGCATCCCCGCCGGCCTGCCGCCGCTGAGCCTGCCCAGCCTGGACCCGACCCTGTGGCGCGAGCTTGCCCTGCCCGCCCTGCTCATCAGCATCGTCGGCTTCGTCGAATCGGTCTCCGTCGCCCAGACCCTGGCCGCCAAGCGCCGCGAGCGCATCCTGCCCGACCGCGAGCTGATCGCCCTCGGCGCCGGCAACGTCGGCGCCGCCTTCAGCGGCGGCTACCCGGTCACGGGCGGCTTCGCCCGCTCGGTCGTCAACTTCGATGCCGGCGCGCGCACCCCCGCGGCCGGGGTCTACACCGCCGGCGGCATCCTGCTGGCCGGCCTGCTGCTGACGCCTGCGCTCTATCACCTGCCGCAAGCCACCCTGGCCGCCACCATCATCGTGGCCGTGCTTTCGCTGGTCGATTTCAGCGTGCTGCGCCGCACCTGGGGCTATGCCAAGGCCGACTTCCTCGCCGTGGCCGGCACCCTGCTGGCCACCCTGGGCCTGGGCGTGGAGCCCGGGCTCATCGTCGGCGTCGGCATCTCCCTGGCCCTGCACCTCTACCGCAGCAGCCGGCCGCACATCGCCGAAGTCGGCCAGGTGCCGGGCACCGAGTCCTATCGCAACGTGCAGCGCCATGCCGTGCTGACGCGTGAAGGCCTGCTCGGTCTGCGCATCGACGAAAGCCTCTACTTCGCCAACGCCCGCGCCGTGGAAGACCACATCAACGCCGCCGTCGCCCAGCACCCCGAGCTGCGCCACGTCGTGCTGCAGTGCTCCGCCATCAACGCCATCGACGCCAGCGCGCTGGAAAGCCTGGAAGCCATCGCCCACCGCCTGCACGAGGCCGGCATCGCCCTGCACCTCTCCGAGGTCAAAGGCCCGGTGATGGACCGCTTGCAGCGCAGCGACTTCCTGCAACAAATGGGCGGCCAGGTCTTCCTCACCCACCACCAGGCCGTGTGCACCCTGGGCGGCGAGTTCCGGCCCAGCACACCGCCCGCTGCGGCCGGCTGAAGCCCGGCCACCCGCTGCACCGCCGGGCCGGCACCCCCGGTGGCCGGGGTGGCGGCCTGAAGCGCCTCAGCCCGCTTCCACCTGCAACGCGTCTCCCGCCCGCAGCCAGCCGCCCTGCAGCACCCGCGCGCACACCCCGCCATGTCCGCGCACCGCGTTGTAGCCCCCCGGGCCCAGCAGCGCCTCCATCTTCGAGCAAGGGTCGCAGGGGCCGGTGATCTCCAGCAGCACCTCCGCCCCGATCCGCAGCCGCAAAGGCCGGTCGGCAAACGGCGAGCGCGAGCCCAGCAGGTTCAGGCCCGACACCACCAGATTGCGCCGCAAGCTGCCCAGCTCGGCCAGCGGCCGGCCCGTCCAACCGGCAATCAGCGCCAGATGCTCCGCCTGGATCAGCGTCACCTGCCGCTTGCCCCCCTCCGGCCGGCTTGGCGCCCGGGCCGCACTGCGGTCCCCCCGCAAACCCCGGCCCGCCAGCGCCTCCGCCGCATCCACCGCCAGGCCCGGCTGCCCGCGGGCGGGCCGCAGCAGAAGCTGCTCAAGCCGGCCCGGGGTGGGGTGGCGGGAGATCAGGGTGCGGAGGTCGTCCATGGCGGGGATTGTGGGCGGAGCGTCTGGAACTGCTGAAGGAGCCCTGTACCGACTAGGCTGGTCAGCGCCGGCCAAAATCGGTAACCATCAAGACTGCATACCCAAACGGGTAAGCGGGAGGCTGCCGAGGAGTTCGTGTCTGCACCTTGAAAAACCTTGAAAAGCCCAGCTGAAGATTTGACGGTGTTCTTCGATAACGTTGTCGCTGCATGTCGCATTGGCTGGAGAGAGCTGCCCTGTGCGTTCACTAATCGCAGTGGCCGAATGGGTCTGTATCTGCGTGAGGCTGCACCAACCTGCTATACCCATTTTTTCTCAGCTTCTTTTGCTCGGATTGAATAAACCTCGCAAATGAATTCAGCCACAGCGCTTGCAATTGTTTCGCCGCCAACCACAAAATCGTTCTCGAATCTGAATTTTCCGTCAAGATCTAGCGTCACGATCTTGCCCATTCTTCTCTCGCATGCGGATAGAGTGACATAAGATTTCCGTAGGTCAATTCTATTCGTCGACCTATTTGTAACACGACTAACAACAATCGCTATTGCTTCACCTCCCTTAGTCTTGGTTTCCTCAAAGCTGCCATTCTGAACCTCCCAAATGCCGTCATCATTTTTCGCCACTTCGAGCCACGCTTGTTGAGAGTGTGCGGCGCATGACAATAGAAGCATTAACACGAAGGATGCAATGTTTATTTTGCTCACTTTTCGACGTAGCATGATAATTGTGCCTGCTGATGAGTGGTTGCGATAAATTGGACGGTAATCGTAAAGCTGTTGCATATTCATGAGGTCTGACAAACTAATAGGAGGGGTGCATCTATAGGTGGGGTAATAGAGGTACGGTTGCCCAGATTGAACATATTTTGGTGGCTCGGTGTGTTCAGTATGTTTGTCGCGGTAAGATCTTGCTGGCGACTCGTTTTGATGCTTGATTTTAGATGCGATTAGTAAGGTGCAGGTTGGGGCATCAAAATGGGTGATGTGTAAAAAATCGTCCACGACGATTGATTGCGCCTTAGCATCATAATGGCCATGCTTTATACTTTGACGGATGGATAGTTATTTCATCACCGGCCCAAATATCAAAAATGGCTTTGTGGCGGATGTTATCAGAACTGCGGTTCCTATTCCGGAACTGAAGAAGCCAAGTGTAGATATCGGCTAACTGCAAAAGCGGCTGAGGTGAGAGTGCGTGAAATGGACCGAATCCACGAGGTTGTTTATTTCCCGCCCGAGAGCGAAGTCAGTGCCGCCGGCTCTGTAGCATGATAGGCTGCCAGCGTATCGTTCCGCAACACGATCGCTTTCCCGATCTCCGATTAGTATGCCCAAGCACCCACACGCTTTGCAGAGATCATTTGCCCTTTCGCAGAGGAACATAAAGGCCACCTCATCTGGGGCTTGATTTTGCCGAAGCTTTGCTGCATTGACCTGTATGTCAATCAAACTTAGTTGCGGCATCGAGAGGATTTGCATCAGCTTTTTCATTAGCGCGATGCGTGCACTGAAGTCCGCCCAACCTTTAAAGTGTTTTTTGCGGTGATAAATTTCTGCAGCATGAAGTTCATTGCCGCGCACCAGTCGTGAGTGACCAAAAGCTTCCTCGACTACCTTATTTATTTGTTTCTCGACTATGCCTAGATGCTCATCATCGATGCCAACACCACCAATGTGGTAGTAAGCATAGTCGTCGTCATTCTTGGCTTCATCAAAAAATATCAGCTTCATGCGACACGCTGCCTTCAGGCACAATAATAAAATTAACCAACGGCCAAGCGAAGCACGGGCGTCCGAGCTGAGCAACTAGTTAAAATAGCAGCTGGCGCAGGTTAGACGAGCTGTTCATGGACTTCCCATTGTCCTGTTTTTGGGTTGCGCTGGTATTGCATGTTGCGTGGATAGTCCTTTCCTACGAGCCTTAATGCGTGTACAACTTGACCTAACTCGATGAAGTAGAGCTTTTTGAATCGCATGGAGTCCGGAGTTACAAAAAATCCGTTAAGCGCACCATCTTCACGCAAGTCTATGATGAATATGTAGCTATGAACAATTTGGTTGCATATGAACCCAATGTTTCGGTGCTCATTCATTGGGTGGCTCAAATTAAAAAACTTGTCAATATCTGCTCTATTGAAGTAATCAACCTTACGATCGGGCAGGGCCGTATAAGCCTGAAGTGCAAGCTTTAGTTCTTTAGTTGATGGCGAAACTTTGAAGGTCTCAAGCAGCTTGCGGATGGCGTAGAAACCGATGAACAATTCGCGCTCCACACGGACGAGCGACCTTTCGCCCGCGTCACCTTCCTCAACGCATAGCTTCGACAACCAAGTGGCCGCGCGCAGCAAGGGTTCTTTCCAGTGTCTGGATTCGTGAATCATGCTTTGCGAACTATGCGTGAAAGCCTAATATTTGATGGGCGCCACTTCAGCGTACCGCGCTTGGCGCCCAGCGCGCGCTTCGGATAACGCACATGCGCAGGATAGCGGAGCCGTCCGCTTGTGCCCAGAGAGCGCGTACACCGCCTTGAGTGGGTGGCGCACAGGCTTTTTCTGGCCTAACCCTTATGGCGTCGGCTCCCATCGTGTGTTGTCCTTGCGCCGAGTGCATGCAGCGATGTGCCGATGCTGATCCTGGCTTGAGTCGAGCGCCTGCGCGATTGTTCGGTTTGTAGTTGTGCCTAACAGGTGCGCACCTTTCGCAAGCCAGCCTGCCTTGCGTATTGCTTCTCAGCGACTCACCGCGAACCCTTCTCGACGGGGCGTTGCCTATCCCCGTCGCAACCGAATCCCGCCGACCTGCCTTCAGCCTTCGAGCTGGCCGGCGCACCCGGGCTTGCGCGGCGACGGCGCTGCGGAACTGGCCGGCGGAGCGGTCGGGGTGTGCGGGCTGCGACTTGTCGCTTTTGGCTCGCTATGCTCATGCCCACTTGCCCCAAGCCGCTCCGCCCCGCCTGCACCCACCCCGCACCCACCATGGCCCGGATCCTCGTCGTCCTTGCCCATCCCGACTTGCAGGCCTCGCGGGCCAACCGCGCGGTGCAGGCTGCGCTGGCGCCGCTGGCCGGCCCGGGCGGGCCGGTCGAGCTGCTCGACTTGTATGCCCGCTGCCCCGACTACCTGATCGACGTGCCGGCCGAGCAGGCGCGGCTGGCCGAGGCGGAGCTGATCGTCTGGGCCTTCCCCGTGCAGTGGTACAGCGTGCCGGCGCTGCTGAAGCTGTGGATCGACGAGGTGCTGGCTTTTGGCTGGGCTTATGGGCCCGGGGGGCAGGCGCTGCGCGGCAAGGCGCTGTGGCTGCTGCCGACGACGGGCGGCAGCGCGGCCAGTTACCAGCCGGCCGGGCACAACCGCCATGGGATCGAGGTGTTCCTGACCCCCTGGGAGCAGACGGCCCGGCTTTGCGGCCTGCGCTACCTGCCGCCGCTGGCCCTGCACGATGCTCATGCGCTCGATGCATCCGCCCTGGCGGCCCACGGCGCGCAGGTGCGCGACATGCTGGCGCGCTGGCCGGCGGTGCCGGCATGGCAGGGGCTGCTTGATGACGATTGCGTGGATTGCGCGGTGCCGGCCGAGGCGTACTGCTGACGCGCGCGCCCGTCAGCCCGGCTGGGGCGAGGATCGCTAAGCGCGCCCCCGCCCCGGGCTCGGCCTCAGCCGCGCGCCAGCGCGACGAGCCGGGCGACCCGCTCCTCGGTGGCCGGGTGGGTGGAGAACAGGCCGCGCAGCCCGCCGCCGGACAGCGGGTTCATGATCATCATCTGCGCGGTTTCGGGGTGGCGCTCGGTCGTCTCCAGCGGGATCTGCGCGGCGCGGCCGGCGATCTTGTTGAGCGCGCTGGCCAGGGCCAGCGGGTCGCCGGAGATTTCGGCGCCGCCGCGGTCGGCCTCGAACTCGCGGGCGCGGCTGATCGCCATCTGGATCAGACTGGCGGCCAGCGGCGCGAGGATCATCACCGCGATGCTGGCGATCGGGTTGGCCGGCCGGCCTTCGCTGTCGCGCCCGCCGAAGAGCATGGCGAAGTTCGCCAGCATCGAGATCGCGCCGGCCATGGTGGCGCTGATGGTGCTGATCAGGATGTCGCGGTGCTTCACGTGCGCCAGCTCGTGGGCCATCACGCCGCGCACCTCGCGCTCGCTCAGCACACGCAGCAGTCCGGTGGTGGCGGCCACGGCGGCATGCTCGGGGTTGCGGCCGGTGGCAAAGGCGTTCGGCGCGTCTTCCTGGATCAGGTAGACCTTGGGCATGGGCAGCTCGGCCCGCTGGGCCAGCTCGGCGACCATGCGGTAGAACTGTGGCGCCGTGGCCTCGTCGACTTCCTGCGCGTTGTACATGCGCAGGACCATCTTGTCGGAGAACCAGTAGCTGAAGAAATTCATCCCGATCGCGACCAGCAGCGCGAGCACCATGCCCTGGCTGCCGCCGATCATCTGGCCCAGGGCCATGAACAGCGCGGTGATGGCCGCCATCAGCATGGCGGTCTTCATCAGGTTGAACATCGTGAACGTCCTTTCGGCGGGCCCGTCAAAGGGCGTGCCCGTGCGGCAGTAGATGCGGGTGGGCGCCGGGAGTTCAAGCCGGCGCCGGCATGCATCGTCGTCCTGCCGCCTGTTTCCATCCTTGACGCCGCCCTTGCGGCCCTGCTGCCATGCCGATTCCCTGGCTCACCGTCCTGCAAGCCGTGCCCTGGGGCGAGGTGATCACCCGCGCGCCCCAGGTGGCCGACGGCGCCCGCAAGCTGTGGCGCGCCGTGGCCCGCAAGCCGGCAGCGGGCGAGGCCCCGGCCGGGCCGGCGCCGGTGGCCCATGCCGCCGACCCGCCCGGCCAGCGCCTGGCCGCGCTCGAAGCCTCGGTGGACGCGCTTCAGGCGCAGATGCTGGCTTCTTCCGAACTGATCCAGGCCCTGGCAGAGCAGAACGCCCAGCTCATCGCCCGGGTCGAGACCCTGAGGCGCCGCCTGCTGGGGCTGGGCCTGCTGCTGGGGGTCGGCCTGCTGGCCCTGCTGCTGCCGGCGCTGCGCGCAGGCGGCTGAGCCGGCGCCGACCGGCGCGGCCTTCAGCCGCCCAGGCGCTCGCCAACTTGAAGGGCCAGGGCAGGCAGCAGCTCGCGGGCCGGCAGGCGCTTGCCGCCGGGGCGTTGCAGCTCGTCGATTTGCAGGGCGCCTTCGCCGCAGGCCACGTGCAGCACGCCGGCCCGGGCATCGAGCGCCAGCACCTCGCCGGGCTGGCCTTGACCGGGCACGGGCCGGGCGCGCCAGAGCTTGATCGTCTCGGCCCGGCCGTCGGCAGCCGTTCGCGTGAAGTGCGCGCCCGGGGCCGGGTCGAAGGCCAGCACGCGGCGCGCCAGCGTGCTGGCGGGCAGCGACCAGTCGATCGTCGCCTCGGCCTTGTCGATCTTGGCGGCATAGCAGGCGCCCTCGGCCGGCTGGGGCGTGGCGGGCAGCGGCTCGCCGCGGTCCAGCCGGGCCAGGGTGTCGACGATCAGCCGTGCGCCCTGCGCGGCCAGGCGGTCGTGCAGGTGGGCGGTGTTCTCGTCGGGCGCGATGGGCAGGCGCTCGACCGACAGCATGTCGCCGGTGTCCAGGCCGGCGTCCATCTGCATGATCGTCGTGCCGGTTTCGGCATCCCCGGCCTCGATGGCGCGGTGGATGGGCGCCGCGCCGCGCCAGCGCGGCAGCAGCGAGGCATGGATGTTCAGGCAGCCGCGCGGCGGCAGCTTCAGCGTCCAGTCCGGCAGGATCAGGCCGTAGGCGGCCACCACCATCAGCTCGATTTCGGCGGCTTGCAGCGCGGCCTGGGCCGCCTGGGCTTCGGCGGCAAAGCGGCCGTCGAGCTTCAAGCCCTGCGGCTGGGCCAGCGGCAGGCCCTGGGCCAGGGCGAACTGCTTGACCGGCGAGGGCTGCAACTTCATGCCGCGGCCGGCCGGGCGGTCGGGCTGGGTCAGCACCAGGGCGACCGTGTGCCCCGCGGCATGCAGGGCCTCCAGCGCCCGGGCGGCAAAGACCGGGGTGCCGGCAAAGGCAATCCGCATCAGGCCTCGGCCTCGTCGCGGCTGCGCTTGGCCAGCTTGCTCTTGATGCGGTTGCGCTTGAGCGGGGAGAGGTATTCGACGAAGACCTTGCCCTTGAGGTGATCCATCTCGTGCTGGATGCAGACGGCCAGCAGGCCCTCGGCGTCCAGGGTGCGCGCCTGGCCGTCGAGGTCGAGGAAGCGCACGGTCACGCGCTCGAAACGCTCGACCTTGTCGAAGATCTGCGGCACCGAGAGGCAGCCCTCGTCGCCCAGGGCGCGCTCGGAACTGGTCGCGACCAATTCGGGGTTGATCAGCACCAGCGGCTCGTTCCGGGCTTCAGACACGTCCATCACGATCAATTGCTCATGCACATTGACCTGAGTCGCGGCCAGGCCGATGCCCTTGGCGGCGAACATGGTCTCGAACATGTCGGCGGCCAGTTGGCGGATGCGCGCATCGACGGCTGCCACCGGGCGGGCCACGGTGTGCAGGCGAGGATCGGGATAGCGCAGGATGGGGAGCAGGGCCATGGCGGGACGGGCGGTTCGGGGTCGGCTCGGCCGGGCCCCGGCCACCCCCCTTTTTCGGGTTTGGCGCGAGGCGGGGCCCGACAGAATCGTCGGCCAGATCCCCATTTTCGCCCAAGCCCTGTCGCCTGCGTGGCGGCCGGGCGGGCTCGCTGCCGGAGCCCCGTGATGCCCTTGAGCCGCCCCCCCTTCCGGCCCGCCTTGTGCGGCATGGTTCTGCTGCTCGGCCTGGGCGCGGCTGGCCTGCCGGCCGGGGCCGTACCGCCCTGGCCGGTGACGCCCGCGCAGCGCGGCACGGCCGAGCAGGTGGCCGCCGCCGGCGTGCCGCTGGCCGAGCTGGCGCCCGATGCGCCCGACGAGCACCTGGTCGTGCCGGGCGACACGTTGTGGGGCCTGTCCCGGCTCTTCCTGCGCTCGCCCTGGCGCTGGCCCGAGCTGTGGGGCATGAACCTGGAGGCGGTGCGCAACCCGCACCTGATCTATCCCGGCCAGCGCCTGCGGCTGGAGCGCCGCGACGGCCGCGCCCGCCTGCGCCTGCTGGGCGCGGGCGAGCCGACGGCAGACGGCTTGCCGGTCGAGCGCGTGCTCGCCCGCGTGCGCGATGCCGGCCCGGCCGAGCCGGCGCTGAGCGCCGTGCCCTGGCGCTCGATCGCCGCCTTCCTGAACGAGGCCCTGATCGTCGACGACGAGGCCCTGCTGCAAGCCCCCCGCCTGGTGGCCACGCCCGAGGGCCGCATGCTGCTCGGCCGTGGCGACCCGGCCTATGCCCTGGGCCCCTTGGAGGGCACGGCGGATTGGCGCATCTTCCGCCGCGCGCAGCCCCTGTTCGACCCGGAGACCGGCGAGCTGCTGGGCCACGAGGCCCGTTTCGTCGCCGATGCCCGGCTCGAACAGCCCGCCGGCCTGGCGCCCGACGGCCTGACCATGCCGGCCCGGCTGCGCCTGGGCGCCAGCCGCGAGGAGGCCCAGGTCGGCGACCGCCTGCTGCCGCGGCCGCCCGCCGAATCGCCCAGCTACCTGCCGCATGCGCCCGATCCGGCCCTCAGCGGTCGCCTGGTGCGCGTGCATGGCGATGCGCTGATGGCCGGCGCGCAGCAGATCGTCATCCTCAACCGCGGGCGCCGCGATGGCCTGGCGCACGGCCATGTGCTGGCCGTTTGGCGGGCGGGCGCGCTGGCCCGCGATGTCACCGTCGAGCCGGCCGCGCCGCTGCGCCTGCCCGACCAGCGCCGCGGCCTGCTCTTCGTGCTGCGCAGCTTCGAGCGCAGCGCCTATGCCCTGGTGCTGGAGGCCGAGGGTCCGCTGGGCGCGGGCGACCGCTTCACCGCACCCTGAGCGACGGCCCCCATGCAGGCCCCCGCCCCGCAGCCGCTGCCGCCCGAGCGCCGGGCCTGGCTCTGGCTGGTCGAATCCAGCGGCCACCGCCCGGCCGCGCAACGCGCCCTGCTGCGCCGCTTCGGCGGGCCCGAGCAGGTGCAGGCCCTGCCCGAGGCGCAGCGCCATGCCTTCGTCGGCGCCCCGGCCCGGCCGGCTGAGGCGCCCGAGGCCTGGGCCCGGCGCCTGGCCGCTGTCGAGGCCTGGCAGGCCGGCGCGCCGCAGCGCCATCTGCTGGCCCTGGGCGATGCCGATTACCCCGAGGCCTTGCTCAGCCTGCCCGATCCGCCGCTCTGGCTCTATGCCGAGGGCCTGCTGGACCGGCTGGCGGCACCCGCCCTGGCGGTGGTCGGCAGCCGCAACCCCACCCCGGCCGGGGCGGACCATGCCCGCGCCTTCGCCCGGGACCTGGCGGCGCGCGGCCTGCTGATCGTCTCCGGCCTGGCGCGCGGCATCGACGCGGCGGCGCATGAGGGCGCCCTGGCCGCGGCGGGCGGCGCCGGCACGCTGGCCGTGATCGGCACCGGCATCGACCGCCTCTACCCGGCTTCGCATGCCGCCCTGGCGCGGCGCATCGTCGCCGACGGCCTGTTGCTCAGCGAGTACCCGCTGGGCACGCCGCCGCTGGCGGCAAACTTCCCGCGCCGCAACCGGCTGATCGCCGGCCTGGGCCAGGGCACGCTGGTGATCGAGGCGGCGCTGGCCTCGGGCTCGCTGATCACCGCCCGGCTGGCCGCTGAGGCCGGCCGCGAGGTGCTGGCCATCCCCGGCTCCATCGACAGCCCGCAGTCACGCGGCTGCCACAGCCTGATCAAGCAGGGCGCGCAGCTTGTGGAGACGGTTGACGACGTGCTCGATGCCCTGGGGGGCGTGCTGGCCGGGCGGCTGGCCGATGCGGCGCCGCGGGTGGTGGCGGTGGAAGGCCCGGTCGCAGAACCGGGCGAGGCCACGGGCGCATCCGGCGCCGAGCCCACCGCCCAACCCACCGCTGAAGGGGACGAGACCGACCCGCTCCTGCGCGCCCTCGGCCACGATCCGGTCGACCTCGACACCCTGGTCGCCCGCACCGGCCTGGACGCCGCGAGCCTCAATGTGCAGTTGCTGGCGCTGGAGCTGGACGGCCGTCTGGCCCGCCTGGGCGGCGGCCGCGTGCAGCGCCGCGGCCGGGCCTGAGACGCCGGTCGCAGGGCCGGCATCGACGCCGCACGGCCGATCAAAGCGCCTGTGGTAAGGTGGAAAACATGTTCGATGTGCTCGTTTACCTGTACGAAAACTACTGGCGGCCGGACGCTTGTCCCGAGCCCCGGCAGCTTTCGCGCAAGCTCTCCGCGGTGGGTTTCGAGCGCGAGGAGATCCAGGAGGCCCTGGATTGGCTGGAAGGCCTGGCCGGCGCTGCCGACTCGGCCGAGCATGCCGCGCCCGGCTCGGGCCTGCGCGTCTACACCGACGCCGAATCCGAGCACCTCGGCGAAGCCTCGATCGGCTTCATCAGCTTCCTCGCCTCGGCCGGCGTGCTGCGCCCGCCGATGCGCGAGATGGTGATCGACCGCGCGATGGCCATCCCCGGCGGCCCGCTGCCGCTGGAAGACTTGAAGATCATCGTGTTGATGGTCTTCTGGAGCCTGGGCGAAGAGCCCGATGCGCTCATCCTCGACGAGCTTTTCGTCGCCGACGAAGACCGGCTTATCCACTGAAGGCCGGCCGGGACCGGCTCTGAAGCGCTCAGCGCAGGCGCTGCGGCTCGGCGTCCAGGCGGGCCAGGGTTTCGCGCAGCGCGCGGGCGCTCCAGGCCTCGGTTTCCGCCGGCTCCAGGCTGCCGGCCTGCAGATGCGCGGCCAGCCGCGTCAGCGGAAACAGCCAGGCCCGGCCGTCCCGGCCCAGCAGCAGGGCCAGGCGCTTGCGCCGCCCCATCCAGGCGAGTTGCAGCAGCTCGCTGCGGCCCGCGCCGGGCTGCCAGCGGAACCACGATCCCACGGCCAGCTCGGCCGCACGCGCCAGCGTCGGCGTGCTGGGCGGCAGGCCGCCGCTGCGCACCAGATGCAGGGGCGGGCCTGCGCCCTCGGCCTGTTCGATGGCGAGCACGGCGTCCTCGGCCATCCGGCCGGCGTCGGGGCTGAGGCCCTCCAGCGCGTCCAGGCGCCGGCCCAGGCCGGCCAGGCGGGCGGCCAGGTCTTCGTCCGTGCCGCGGGCCGAGAAGGCCTCGTGCAGCAGGGCCTGCAAGCTGCGCAGATGCTCGTCCTGCTGGTGTGGCGCCAGGCCGGCCTGGCGCATGCCCTCGCGCAGGTCCAGCATCAGCGGCGGCAGGCGGCGCAGGGCTTCGGCGCGCTCGGCACGGTCGTGCTTGGCCTGGCTCAGCCACAGCAGCTCGCCCGCCGCGGCGCGCAGCCGCAGGCAGGCGGGGCTATCCAGGTCGCCGGTCTGCAAGGCGGTGGTGGCCAGCACCTCGGCCCAGACATGGAAGAGGAAGTCGCGCAGCCGCGGCGGCGGCAGCTCGCCGGCCAGCAGCTCGCGCAGCACCACGGTGGCCTGCACGACGCGCGCCTCGCGTTCCTCCATGCGCTGGACCAGCGGCAGGGCCTGCGGGCCCGGGCCGCCGCTCGCCTGCTGAAGCGGACCGGCGACGAAGGCCTCGAACTCGGCCAGCGCGGTTTCGAAGACGCGCCGGCCGCTGTCCGGATAGGCCTCGACCAGATGCACCAGGCGCTCCAGCTCGTTGCCCAGGGCCGCATCGGCGGCCGGCGGGCCGGGCTCGAAGCCCAGGGCGCAGGCGCCCAGGCGGTCGATCAGCCGGCGCGCGGGATGGCTGGCCTGGCCGAAGACCTCGGGCTCGTCCAGCGCCACCCGCAGCACCGGCAGTTGCAGCCGGGCCAGGCCCAGGCGCAGCGCGGCGGGCAGGCGCTCCTCGCCGAGCAGGCTCTGGAACATGAGCGCGACGATCTCGATGGTCGCGCGCTGGCTGGGCCGGTCGGTGACGGCCTTCAGCGCCAGGGTGCGGTCGTGCAGGCGGTCGAAGAGGGCCTCGCCCGGCACCGTCCAGGCTTCGCCGACGGGCAGCAGCGGCTCGCGCTGGGCCTCGGCAATGGCTGCGGCCAGGGCCGGGCTGGCCGGCAGCAGGGAGGGCGGCCCGGCCTCGCCGGCCGCCAGGGCATGCAGGCGATCGAGCAGGCGCGGCCCGGCATCGGGCGGCGCCGGAGGCAGGCCGGTGGCGGCGTCGAGCAGCGGGCCGGGCCGGTCGGCGACCGGGCTGCCGCCCGGCGCCGCCTGCCCGTCCAACACCGCGAGCCCGTCCCGCACCGCCTGCGCATACAGCCGGCCGAAGTGGTTGTGCAGCAAGGCTTGCAGGGTGCGCCAGTGGGCCAGGGCCAGGTCGGCACGCTGCCAGCGTTCGACGATCTGCCGGGCCAGCGCGGCCGGCGCTTCGGCATGCAGCGGGTCCGCCAGCGCCCGCAGGTGCTGTTGCAGTCGCAGGCCCTCGGCGCCGGCGGCCTCGCCCAGGGCCAGGGCCAGGCGCGAGGCGAGGATCTCGCGGTCGCCGCTTTCATCCTCGACGAACTGCAGCAGCGGCAGGGCCTCGGAATCGCCGGCATCCGGCGCGAAGACCCGCGCCAGCAGGCAGCCCAGGGTCTCGCGGGCGCTGGCCAGTTCGCGGGCCGCGCGCTGGCGGCGCAGGCGCAGCTCGGGCGCCGGCTGGGCGCTGGCGGCCAGTTGCGCGGCGGCTTCGGCCAGCAGCTTCAGGCCGGGCGCGAGCCCCTCCGCCCAGCCTCGGGCCAGGGCCGCCCGGGCCTGCGCGGCAGCCGGGTCGGGCGGGGGAGGGGGCTGGCGCGTCCCGTCCACGCCAGGGGTCAGACCACCGCGCCCGCGTTGGGATCGTCCGGATCGCCCTCGCGGCGCACCGGCGCCTTGATCAGGTCCTCGCGCTTGACGCCCAGCCACATCGCGATCGCCGCGGCCACGAAGACCGAGGAATAGATGCCGAACAGGATGCCGATGGTCAGCGCCAGCGCGAAGTAGTGCAGGGTCGCGCCGCCGAAGATCAGCATCGACAGCACCATGATCTGCGTCGAGCCGTGGGTGATGACGGTGCGGCTGATCGTGCTGGTGATGGCGTGGTCGATGACCTGCGGCGTGTCGAGCTTGCGGAACTTGCGGAAGGCCTCGCGCACGCGGTCGAAGATCACCACCGACTCGTTGACCGAGTAGCCCAGCACCGCCAGCACCGCCGCCAGCACCGAGAGCGAGAACTCCCACTGGAAGAAGGCGAAGAAGCCCAGGATGATGATCACGTCGTGCAGGTTGGCGACGATGCCGGCCACCGCGAACTTCCATTCGAAGCGGATCGCCAGGTAGATCATGATCCCGACGATGGTCACGGCCAGGGCGATGGCGCCGTCGCGGGCCAGTTCGGCGCCCACCGAGGGGCCGACGAACTCGCTGCGCTTGAGCGTCACCGGCTCGGCTTCGCCGGCCATGCAGGCCTGGCGGCTGAGCTGCTCGCCTTCGGCCGAGACCGATTCGATGCGGCTGACCGTGCCCGACTCGGCCGTGCACAGGGTACTGAAGACCGAATCGACCAGGGTCTGCTGGGCGGCGGCGCTGTTCTCGCCGCGCAGGGGCAGGCGGATCAGCACGTCGCGCGAGCTGCCGAAGTTCTGCACCTGCACCTCGCCGAGCTTCTGGGCCTCGACGGCGCTGCGCACCTTGTCGATGTCGGCGGCCTGGGTGTAGGCCACCTCCAGCACGGTGCCGCCGGTGAACTCGATCGAAAGGTGCAGGCCGCGGGTGGCGATGAAGAAGACCGCGGCGACGAAGGTGAGCAGGGAGATCGCGTTCAGCACCAGGGCATGGCGCATGAAGGGGATGTCGCTGCGGATGCGGAAAAGCTCCATGGGAGGTCCTTGGGGAATCGCGCTTCGGGACGGCCTCAGCCGCGCGGGGCCGGGGTCGAGCCGGGAGTCGTCGTCTGGGGCTTCCAGACCTGGCCGATGGACACCGTCTTCAGCTTCTTCTGGCGGCCGTACCAGAGGTTGACCAGGCCGCGCGAGAACAGCACCGCCGAGAACATCGAGGTCAGGATGCCCAGGCAGTGCACGACGGCAAAGCCGCGCACCGGGCCGGAACCGAAGGCCAGCAGGGCCACGCCCGCGATCAGCGTGGTGATGTTCGAGTCGAGGATGGTCGCAAAAGCCCGCTCGTAGCCGAGGTGGATGGCCGTCTGCGGCGCCGCGCCATTGCGCAGTTCCTCACGAACCCGCTCGTTGATCAGCACGTTCGCGTCGATCGCCATGCCCAGGGTCAGGGCGATGGCGGCGATGCCCGGCAGCGTCAGCGTGGCTTGCAGCATCGACAGCACGGCCGTCAGCAGCAGCAGGTTCAGCGCCAGCGCCAGCGAGGAGAACACGCCGAACAGCATGTAGTAGGCGCACATGAAGACCGCGATGGCCGCGAAGCCCCACATCACGCTGTTGAAGCCCTTGGCGATGTTCTCGGCGCCCAGGCTCGGGCCGATGGTGCGCTCCTCGATGATCTCCATCGGTGCGGCCAGCGAGCCGGCGCGCAGCAGCAGCGCGGTGTCATTGGCTTCCTGCGTCGTCATGCGGCCGCTGATCTGCACCCGGCCGCCGCCGATCTCGCTGCGGATCACCGGCGCGGTCACCACCTCGCCACGGCCCTTCTCGAACAGCAGGATGGCCATGCGCTTGCCGACGTTCTCGCGCGTCACGTCGCGGAAGATGCGCGCGCCCTTGCCGTCGAGCGTCAGGTTGACGGTCGGCTCCTGGGTCTGGCCGTCGAAGCCGGGCTGGGCGTCGGTCAGGTTCTCGCCGGTCAGCACCACGGCCTTCTTGACGACGATGGCCTGGCCGTTGCGGTCCTGGAAGCGCTCGGTGCCCAGCGGCAGCACGCCGCCGTTCAGGCCGCCCAGGGCCTCGGGGCTGTCGTCGACCATGCGCACTTCCAGCGTGGCGGTGCGGCCGATGATGTCCTTGGCCTTGGCGGTGTCCTGCACGCCGGGCAGTTGCACCACGACGCGGTCGGCGCCCTGCTGCTGGATCACCGGCTCGGCCACGCCGAGTTCATTGATCCGGTTGTGCAGGGTGTTGATGTTCTGCTTGAGCGCCTGGTCTTGCAGGCGCAGCGCGGCCTCGGGCTTGAGCGTGGCGCGCAGCAGCAGGTCGCTGCCGTCGGCGGCGTCGGCGAAGTTCAGGTCGGGCAGGGCCTCCAGCAGGGCCTCGCGTGCCTTGATGCGGGTTTCGGCATCGCGGAAGCGCAGGTCGATGCGGCGGCCTTCGCGGTTCACGCCGGCATGGCGGATGCCCTTGTCACGCAGCACGGTGCGCATGTCGGCGCCCAGGGCCTCGATGCGGCGGTCCAGGGCCGCGGGCATGTCGACCTGCATCAGGAAGTGCACGCCGCCGCGCAGGTCCAGGCCCAGGTACATGGGCAGGGCATGCAGGCTGCCCAGCCAGGCCGGCGAGCGGCTGACCAGGTTGAGCGCGACGATGTAGCCGGGGTCGGCCGGGTCGGGGTTCAGGGCCTTGGCGATCGCGTCCTTGGCCTTGATCTGGGTGTCGGTGTTCTCGAAGCGGGCGCGGATCGAGCTGCCTTCGAGCTGCACGAAGTCGGCATTCACCCCGGCTTCGCGCAGCGCGCCTTCCACGCGCGGCAGCAGCTCGGCCGTCACCTTGACGGTGGCCTTGCCGCTGGAGACCTGCACCGCCGGCGCCTCGCCATAGAGGTTGGGCAGCGCGTAGAGCAGGCCGACGACCAGCGCGACCACCAGGATCGCGTACTTCCACCAGGGATAACGATTCATTGCCTCATCCTCGCAGGCCCCGTGCAGGGGGCTTCTTCTTGGGGGCAAGGCCGCGGCGCCCGGCGGGCGTCCGCGGCCTTGCGGTGGGGCTCGGGGGCGGCCGGCGGGCCGCCCGGATCACTTCAGCGTGCCCTTGGGCAGCACCTGCACCACGGCTTGGCGCTGGATCTGGACCTCGACACCGTCGGCCAGTTCCACATGCAGGATCGCCTCGCCCAGCTTGCTCACCCGGCCCAGCAGGCCGCCGCCGGTGACGACCTCGTCGCCCTTGGCCAGGGCGTCGATCATGGCCTTGTGCTCCTTCTGCTTCTTCATCTGCGGCCGGATCATCACGAAGTACAGCACCACGAACATCAGCAGCAGCGGCAGCATTGACAGCAGGCTGGACTCCGGGCCGCCGGCAGGCGCGGCGGCGGGGGCGGTCTGGGCAAAGGCTTGGGCAATGAACACGATCGGATCCTTCGTGGAGGGGTCGGTTGGGTCGCGGGCCGGCCCGCGCGGGCGACCGGGGCGGCGCACGGCTCACCGTGGCGCGCCGGGCGCATGAAGCGCGGGATTGTAGGTGGGGGCCTCCATGGCCCCGAACGCCGCCTGCGGCGCGCGCCCGGCCCGGCCTACATCGCCGCGCCCTGGGCGGCGCGCGGATGGTCCAGCGCCTCGGCCAGGCGGCCGAGCATGGCCCGGCAGTCGGCATGCGACTGCGGCCCGCCCAGGCACAGGCGCAGCGCATCGGGCGGGTCGCCGTCGGTCGAGAAGGCGACGCTCGCGACCGCGCCCACGCCCTGGTCGCGCAGCCAGGCGGCCAGCTCGACCGGCTGCCAGGGCGGGCCCAGGCGCAGCCAGGCATGGAAGCCATCCTCCGGCGCGATCAAGCCCGGCGGCCCGCCGGGCGCGCCCTGGGTGCGGGCCGGCATCACCGCGCCGAGCAGCTCGCGGGCCAGGGCCTGGCGCTCGCGGCCGATCTGGCGCACGGCGTCCAGCATGCGCGCGGCGGTGCCGTCGCGCAGCCAGCGGGTCGCCAGCGCATTGCTGAGCGGCGAGGCCATCACCGACAGGCCGCGCAGCGTGCCGGCCAGGCGCTCGGCCTCGCGCGCGCTCGGCGCGGCCACATAGGCGGTGCGCAGGCCGGCGCCGAAGCACTTCGACAGGCCGCTCACATACCAGCCCAGGCCCGGCGCCAGGGTGGACAGGGCCGGCGCATCCAGCCGCGCGGGCAGCATGGCGTAGGCCTCGTCCTCGATGATCGGCACGCTGTGATGCAGGGCCAGGTCGGCCAGCAGCTCGCGGCGGGCGCGGCTGATGGTCAGCGTCGAGGGGTTCTGCAGCGTCGGGTTCAGGTAGAGCGCGCGGGGCTGCAAGTGCTTGCAGGCATGTTCGAAGGCCAGGGCGCTCGGACCTTCCTCGTCGCAGGGCAGGGCATGCAGTTGCACGCCCAGTTGCGCGGCGATCGCCTTGAGCCCCGGGTAGCCCAGGCATTCCACGCAGATCAACTGCCCCGGCCGCGCGAACTGCGAGATCAGCGCCACCAGCACGCTGTGGATGCCCGGCGCGACCAGGGTGCGTTCGGCCGTCACGCCCGGCACTTGCGCAGCCAGCCAGTCGGCCCCGGCGGCGCGGTCCTCGGCGCTGCCGCCGAAGGCCTGGTAGCGCAGCAGCGCATGCAGGTCGGCCTCGCCGAACACGGCTTGCGCGCCCTCGCGGATGCGCGCCAGCAGGGCCGGGTCGTCGGGCTCGGGCGGCAGGTTCATCGTCATCGCTGCGCCGCCGCGCAGCGGCAGGGCCGGCGCGCTGCCGCGCACATAGCTGCCGCGGCCGCTCTGTGCATCGATCAGGCCGCGGCGCTGCGCCTCGGCATAACCCCGCGCGACCGTCGTGTAGTTCAGCCCGGTCGCCTGGGCCAGCTCGCGCAGCGTCGGCAGGCGGTCGCGCGCGACCAGGCGGCCGCTGCGCACGTCCTCGGCGATCAGCTCGGCCAGCAGCAGGTAGGCCGGCCGGTCGGGCTGCTGAAGGCGGCGGCGCCAGTGGGCCGGCAGGGGGCTCATGCGGGGCGGGCTCTTGATTGCAGGCGCATGCCGACTTGATTGCATGAGACGTGCCGGCCCCGGCCCGCCGGCCGGCCGCACCAGCACGGCTTGATCGCGCGGCTTGATTGCAGATCCGCCCCTGCGCCGGTGCGGCCGCGCGCCACCTGCCGGTGCGCCCGATCGCGAGCCTCCATGCCGGTGACCGGCCGGTCACGGGTAATCCCGTAGTGCATCCGCCCGCCAACGTGCGGGCCGCGGCGCGGCGGCACCGGCCTCGTCGACAGGCCAGGCCCATGGCGGCGGCTTGATCGGCACTTGATTGCAGGCCCGGGCCTGCGCCGCGGCCCGGGCATGGCACGGCCGATGCAATGCAGGACGGTGCCGAGCCGCGGGGCCGGCCTTCCTTCCTGCTGTCCCGCACCGCCCATCCCCTGGAGCCGCCATGCCCAAAGTCACCCTGCCGATGCGCCAGAAAGGCGATGTCCTTGTCGATTACGAAGAGAAGGTCTTCGAGGACGTGAAAGCCCAGCCGGGCGAGAAGGCCCTGGTCACCTTCCACACGGTGGCCTTCGAAGGCTCGATCGGCCTGGTCAACCTGCTGCAGGCCCTGCGCCTGCTGCGCAAGGGCTTCGAGACCTCGGTGCTGCTCTACGGCCCCGGCGTCACCCTGGGCGTGCAGCGCGGCTTCCCGACGATCGGCGACGAGGCCTTCCCCGGCCACCTGAACTTCAACAAGCAGATCGAGAAGTTCATCGCCGAAGGCGGCAAGGTCTACGCCTGCCGCTTCGCGCTGCAAGCGCTCTACGGCCACAGCGAGAAGAACCTGATCGAGGGCGTGATCCCCATCAACCCGCTGGACGTGCTGGACCTGACCCTGATCCACCGCCGCGACAACGCCTTCATGCTGCACAGCTGGACCCTGTGATGCCGCGCCCCGCCGCGGCCCACGGGTCGTGGCGGGGCCGCCGCGCCACGCGCTGCCCACCAACTGCCTCCGCCCATGCTGCCCCACCGCATCGTCCGCGCCGCCGCCGTGCAGCTCGCGCCGGACCTGGACCGCCCCGCCGGCACCACCGAGCGCGTGGTCGAGGCCCTGGCCCAGGCCGCGGCCAGGGGGGCGCAGCTCGTCGTCTTTCCCGAGACCTTCGTCCCCTACTACCCCTACTTCAGCTTCATCAAGCCGCCGGTGGCGATGGGCGCCGACCACCTGCGCCTGATGGCCCACGCCCCGCGCGTGCCGGGCCCCGAGGTGGAGGCCGTGGCCGCCGCCGCGCGCCGCCACGGCCTGGTCGTCGTGCTCGGCATCAACGAGCGCGACGGCGGCAGCCTCTACAACGCCCAGCTCGTCTTCGATGCCGATGGCCGGCTGCTGCTGCACCGCCGCAAGATCACGCCGACCTACCACGAGCGCATGGTCTGGGGCCAGGGCGATGCCGCCGGGCTGCGGGTGGTCGACACGGCGGTCGGCCGCGTCGGCGCCCTGGCCTGCTGGGAGCACTACAACCCCCTGGCCCGCTATGCGCTGATGGCCCAGGGCGAGGAGATCCACGTCGCGCAATTCCCCGGCTCGATGGTCGGGCCGATCTTTGCCGACCAGATGGAAGTCGCCATCCGCCATCACGCGCTGGAATCGGGCTGCTTCGTCGTCAATGCCACCGGCTGGCTGCATGAGGTGCAGATCGCCAGCATCACGCCCGACCCCGCCCTGCAGAAGGCCCTGCGCGGTGGTTGCTGCAGCGCCATCGTCTCGCCCGAGGGCGTGCACCTGGCGCCGCCGCTCAAGGAGGGCGAGGGCATGGTCGTCGCCGACCTCGACTTCGCGCTGATCGACAAGCGCAAGCGGATGATGGATTCGGTCGGCCACTATGCCCGGCCCGAGCTGCTGAGCCTGGCGATCAACACCCGGCCGGCGCAGGCGGTGGTGGGCATGGCGGGCGGGCCGCCGGGGGCTGCGGCGCCGGCTGCGGCCCTGGCATCGACGCTGTCACCCTGCCCAGTCCCCGCCGCGCCGGCTGTGCCCGCCGAGCTTGCGCCGGTGCGTCCCCTCGACCCGACCGCGCCCCCGCCCGCCGCCGCGGCCCGCCCCGCCCAGGTGCCGGCTGCCCAGCCGGCCCGGCCCTGATCGCCCCTGCCCGCTGCCCCCTGGAAGGACGCCCCGCCATGGCCACCGCCTCCGTCCCCACCCCCGCTGCCCGCGTGCTGATGAGCGAGTTGCAGGCCCAGGGCCTGCGCCTGCTCGACCCGCAGGCCGGGGCCGCCAGCCGCCGCGGCGGCGCCGGGCCCAGCGACCACCAGGCCGTCACCGTCGACGGCCACACCGTGATGGTGCCGGTGCACACCGCCCAGGCCTTCGCTTCCGCCTATGCGGCCGAGGCGCCGGGGGCCGATGGCCGCAGCGTGCTCAAGCGCGGCGGCATCCCGATTGCCGAGATCCGCTTCACCGCCGAACCGCGCTTCTATGCGCGGCAGACCGCCGACGGCATCCCCTACCGCCAGATCGCCACCCTGCACGGCCGCGACGTGCTGGCCACCACCGTGCTCCAGACCTGCATCCGCTACGAGAGCCGGCGCAAGGCCTGCCAGTTCTGCGCGATCGGCCAGTCGCTCGCGGCCGGCCGCACCCTCGCGCACAAGACGCCGGCCCAGCTTGCCGAGGTGGCCTGCGCCGCCGTGCTGCTCGACGACGTCAAGCACATGGTGCTGACCACCGGCACGCCGCCCACGCCGGACCGGGGCGCGCAAGTCCTGTGCGACAGCGCGGAAGCCATCACTGCGGCCATCGCCGCGCTCACCCCCGCCCGCAGCCTGCCCCTCCAGGCCCAGCTCGAACCGCCCGACGACGACCGCTGGTTCGCGCGCCTGCAAGCCGCCGGCGTGGCCACCGTCGGCATGCACCTGGAGCTGGTCAGCCCCGCGCTGCGCGACAAGCTGATGCCCGGCAAGGCCAGCGTGCCGCTGTCGCGCTACTTCAGCGCCTTCGAGGCGGCGGTGGCCGTCTTCGGCCGTGGCCAGGTCAGCAGCTACCTGCTGGCCGGCCTGGGCGATCCGCCCGAAGCCATCCTGGCGATGTGCGAGAAGCTGATCGCGATCGGCGTCTACCCCTTCGTCGTGCCCTTCGTGCCCATCCGCGGCACGCCGCTGGAAGACCATCCCGCCCCCTCGGCCGACTTCATGCAGGCCCTGCTTCAGCCGCTGGCCGCGATGCTCCAGGCCGGCGGCCTGCGCGCGGCCGACATCCGTGCCGGCTGCGGCAAGTGCGGTGCCTGCTCGACCCTGGCCGTGCACGAAAGCGCGCTCGACGGGGTGCCGGCATGAACGCGTCCCCCGCCCTCCTGCCCCGGCCCGCGCCCGCCGCGCTGCCGCCCTGGTGCGAGCTGCCGCAGGCCTTCGTGCCGGCCGAGTTCCGCATCAAGCGCGCGGTGCTGCCCTGGGAGCTGGACGGCGCCGCCCGCCTGCGTCGCGCCGTCTTCTGTGCCGAGCAGGGCGTCTTCGTTGGCGACGACCGCGATGCCCTCGACTCGATCGCCCAGACCCTGGTCGCCGTGGCCTGCTGGGGCGGCCAGCCCGAGCAGGTCGTCGGCACCGTGCGCCTGCACCAGGCGGCCGATGCAGACCCGCAGCAGGAGCCCGGCGTGTGGTGGGGCTCGCGCCTGGCCGTGCATCCGGCCTTCCGCAGCGTCGGCCGCATCGGCGCCACCCTGATCCGCCTGGCCGTGTGCAGCGCGCATGCCCAGGGCGCGCACGGCTTCTTCGCGCATGTGCAGGAAGCCAATGTGCCGCTGTTCGAGAAGCTGCACTGGAAGAGCCTGGGGCCGCGCACGCTGCACGGCCGGCCGCACCGCTTCATGCAGGCCGAGCTGAAGGCCTATCCGCCCTGCCCGCGGGCCGAGGCCGGCTTCGTCAGCGCGGCCTTCGCGCGCCGCGCCTGAGGCCGCGCATGCCTGCCGTGCCGGTGCCGACCCTGCCGCCGATCGCGGCCGAAATCGAGCCTGCCCGGGCCCTGGCCGCCCTGGCCGAGGCGCTGCGCGCCAGCCGCGGCTTCGCGCACAAGACCGACATCGCGCCGGTGCGCGCCGCGCTCGACCCGGCCGCCACCGACGCATCCGCCCGCCCGCCGGCCTGGGCCCTGGCGCTGGACCCGGCCTGGGCCGCCACCGGCCCGGCGGCGGCCGTGCCCAATGGCGACGACACCGCCGCCATTCCCCTGCCGGCCTCGGCGGGCGGGGGCGGCCACCTGCTTTTCGCGATCGAGGGCCTGGTCGAGGACTTCGTCGCCCGCGACCCCTGGTTCGCCGGCTACAGCGCGCTGATGGTCAACCTCAGCGACATCGCCGCCATGGGCGGCCGCGCCATCGGTGTGGTCGATGCGATCTGGGCGACCGATGCCGAAGCCGCCGCCCCCGTGCTGGCCGGCCTGGCCGCCGCATCCGCCCGCTACGGCGTGCCGGTGCTGGGCGGCCACAGCAATCTGCGTGCGGCGCATGGCCAGCTTGCGGTGGCGGTGCTCGGCCACGCGCGCGCCCTGCTCAGCAGCTTCGAGGCGCGGCCGGGCGACATGCTGATGGTCGTCGTCGACCTGCGCGGCGCCTGGCGCGGCGAGGCGCCCTACTGGAATGCCAGCACCCAGGCCCCGCCCGAGCGCTTGCGCGCCGACCTGGCCCTGCTGCCCGCCCTGGCCGAGGCTGGCCTGTGCCGCGCCGCCAAGGACATCAGCATGGCCGGCGTGCTCGGCAGCACCCTGATGCTGCTGGAGGCTTCCGGGGTGGGCGCCACCGTCGACCTGGACGCCCTGCCGGCCCCGCCCGGCCTGGCGCCGGCCGAGCGCCTGCGCTGGTTGCAGGCCTTCCCGAGCTACGGCTTCGTGCTGAGCGTGGCGCCGGACCGGGTGCAGGCTGTGCAGGACCACTTCGCCGCCGCCGGCCTGGCCTGCGCAGCCGTCGGCCGCGTCGAGCCCGGCCGCGCGCTGTGCCTGGCCGCCGGCAGCGTGCCGGGGCTGGCGCCAATCCTGCTGTGGGATGCCGGCATGCAGTCCTTCATCCTTCCCGTCGCGGCTGCGGCCGATCGCGAGTCCGTCCATGGCTGAGCCCGCCTCCGAACGCCCCGCCGGGCCGAACCGTCCGCGCCGCATCAGCCGCAGCCCCGGCGAACGCTGGCACTGGCCGGCCAGCCGCGGCACCGTGATCGAGGCCGGCGCCCCCTCGGCCGCCCCGGGCGAGGTGCTGCGCATCGGCCTGCTGACCCATTCGGTGCTTCCGCGCGGCGGCGTGGTGCACAGTCTGGAGCTGGCCGAGGCCCTGACCGCGGCCGGCCATGCCGTCACCCTGTTCGCGCCGGCCGCGCCGGGCGAGAAGCTGTTCCGCACGCCGGCCTGCACCGTCGAGGAGGTGCCGGTGCCCGCCACCCCGCCGGGCGCGACCCGCGCCATGGTCGAGGCCCGCATCGCCGGCTACATCGCCCATCTGCGCGCCCGCCTGGCCGCCGGGGCCCGCTGGGACCTGCTGCATGCGCATGACGGCATCGGCGCCAATGCCCTGGCCGAACTGCGTGCCCAAGGCCGCATTGGCCCCTGGCTGCGCACCGTGCACCACCTGGACCGCTACAGCGATCCGGTGATCGACGCCTTCCAGCAACGCGGCGTGCGCGAGGCCGACACCCTGCTGTGCGTCAGCGCGCACTGGGCCGGACAGCTCGCCCGCGACTGGGGCCGGCCGGCCGAGGCCGTGCCCAACGGCGTCGACCTGCAGCGCTTCCAGCCGGCCGCGGGGCCGCTCGATGCGCTGCTCGCGCGCCGCTGGGGCCTGGGCGGCGGCCCGGTGGTGCTCGCGGTCGGCGGCATCGAGGCGCGCAAGAACACCGCCCGCCTGCTCGAAGCCTTCCTGGGCCTGCGCCAGGCCCGGCCCGGCGCGCAGCTGCTGATCGCCGGTGGCGCCAGCCTGCTCGACCACGGCCGTGAGGTGGCCGCCTTCCGTGCCCGGCTGGAGGCCTGCGCCGCCGCCGAGGCCCGCGGCCCCTGGGGCGGGCCGGGCAGCCCGGTCATCGTCACCGGCCCGCTGCCCGACGAGCTGATGCCCTCGCTCTACCGTCGCGCCGACGTGATGGCCCTGCCTTCGCTGAACGAGGGCTTCGGCCTGGTCGTGCTGGAGGCCCTGGCCAGCGGCTGCCCGGTGGTCGTGCCGCAGAACCCGCCCTTCACCGAATACCTCGACCCGCGGGCCGAGCCCGAGCTGGCCGCTGCGGTCAGCTGGTGCGACCCCCTGGCCCCCGAGACGCTGCAGGCCGCCCTCGTCCAGGCGCTGGACCGGCCGCGTCCGGCGCCACCGGCCGTCTGCGCCCGCTACGCCTGGGCGCGCAGCGCCGAACGCCACCTGGCCGTCTACCGCGCCCACCTGGCGCGGCATGCCGCGCCGCTGCCCCTGCACCTGCCGGCCTGAAGCCCTCCGCCCGAGACCACCATGCCCGCGATGACCTACCACCTGCGCTGGCCCGATCAGACGGTGATGGCCTGCTACTCGCCCTCGCTGATCGTGCGCGAGCGCCTGCGGCCCGGCCCGATGCGGCTGGACGCCTTCCTGGTCGAGATCCGCGACTGCATGCAGATTGCCTCCGAGCGGGTGCGGGCCAAGTACGGCTTCGCCTGCTCGGCTGCGGCCGACCAGCTTGCGCAGATCGAGGCCACCGCCACCCGCTTCGGCCTCGAGGCGCGGATCGAGCTGCTGCCCTTCGACCCCGCCTGAGCCGCGGCCCGTCCGCCACCCCTTCCCAGGAGATCGCCATGCCGAACCTCGACCCCGCCCAGGCCCTCGGTGCTGCCGATGCCCCGCCGCCCCACCATCCGGTGCTGGTCGTCGGGGGCGGGCAGGCCGGCCTGTCGGTCTCGCACTACCTGCAGCAGCGCGGTCTCGTCCACCTGGTGCTGGAGAAGCAGCAGGCCCTGCATGCCTGGGCCGATGCGCGCTGGGATGCCTTCAGCCTGGTCACGCCCAACTGGCAGTGCAAGCTGCCGGGCCATGACTACGACGGCCCCGAGCCGCATGGCTTCATGACCAAGCCGCAGATCCTCGACTACCTGGCCGCCTTCCGCGCCAAGGTCGATCCGCCGCTGGTCGAGGGCGTGGCCGTGCAGCGCGTGTCGCCGCGGCCCGAGGGCGGCTTCCGCGTGCAGACCTCGGCCGGCACCTGCACGGCCGATGAAGTGGTGGTGGCCTCCGGCGGCTACCACCGGCCCATCGTGCCGCGGCTGGCCGAGCGCCTGCCGCCGGGCATCGTGCAGGTCCATTCCGAGCAGTACCGCAATCCGGCGCAGTTCCCGCCCGGCGCGGTGCTGGTGGTCGGCTCGGGCCAGAGCGGTTCGCAGATCGCCGAGGACCTGCATCTGGCCGGCCGCCAGGTGCTGCTGGCGGTGGGTGACGCGCCGCGCTGCGCGCGCTTCTACCGCGGCCGCGACGTGGTCGACTGGCTGGCCGACATGGGCTACTACGACATGCCGGTCGAGCAGCATCCGCTGCGCGAGGGCGTGCGCGACAACACCAACCACTACGTGACCGGCCGCGACGGCGGGCGCGACATCGACCTGCGCCAGTTCGCCGCCGAGGGCATGCAGCTCTACGGCCTGCTGCGCGGCTTCGACGGCGAGCGCCTGCTCTTCGAGCCGGGCCTGGCCGCCGCGCTGGACCAGGCCGACCGGGTCTACAACGGCATCAATGCGGCGATCGACAAGCACATCGCCGCGCAGGGGCTGGCGGCGCCGCCGGCCTCGGTCTACACGCCGGTCTGGGCGCCGCCCGCCGAGCGCACCGCATTGCCGCTGGCGGAGGCGGGGCTGGCAGCCATCGTCTGGTGCATCGGCTTCGAGCCGGATTTCGCCTGGGTCGATGCACCGGTCTTCAACGGCCGGGGCCATCCGGTGCATCAGCGCGGCATCAGCCCGCAGCCGGGCCTGTACTTCCTGGGCCTGCCCTGGCTCCACACCTGGGGCTCGGGCCGTTTCTCCGGCGTGGCGCGTGATGCGCTCTACCTGGCCGAGGCCATCGAGCGGCGATTGCGCGGCGGGCCGGCGCTGCAGGTGGCGGGGGTGGGGTCACCGGCGAAGCGGGATCCGCTGGAGGTGTCCTGAGCGCTTCGGGCTTCGGGCGCGGGGCCTTGTGCTTGGGGCCCGCGCTTGGCGCCGGGTTTGTTGGGGCGAGGTGAGGGTGGGGTGCGGCGGGTGGCGCGTGCCCCCCGCGGTGCGGGCTGGGGCTGCGGGGCGAAGCCTCGGCCGGGGCCCCGTTCGGGGCCCCGGCTTCCCTCGCTGCTCGCGGCGGCGGGTCGTCCCCCCAACTCGCCCTGCGGGCTCAGACAAGGGGGGCCGAGCCGGGGCCCTGCCCCGGCAACCCGCCCCCACTGCGCGGCTCGGCGAGGCTTCTGATCGCCCCGCAACCCCCGCCCGCACCGCGGGGGGCCGCATCGCTGGCGCTCGCTGATGGGTTGCTGCGCGCCAGCACATCGCGCCGCACGTACCGGGCGACAAGAGCCGCATCGCTGCGCTCGCTGCGGTCTGGCGGCGCGACCGCCGCATCTGTTCTTGCGTGCGCCCGCGATGCCGCAAGGCGAGCCCCCACCCCCGGCGGGGCGCCTGGGCGCCGCCGAGCATCGCAGCGGCGAGGGCCCGGGAGGCCCCTTGTCTGAGCGCGCAGCGCGAGTTGGGGCCGGAGGGTTCTCGACGCGAGAAGCGCAGGGCACCCCCGCCTTCGGCGGGGGCCAGCCCCGAAGCCCCGCCGGGGGTGGGGGCTCGCCGGCTTTCACCGCGCCAGAGCCCCGCGCCTAACCACGCCAGAGCCCCGCGCCTCACCACACCACGGCCCTGCGCCTCACCACGCCAGCCCACCGCGCTTCGACACGCAGGATCAAGCACTCATGAAGCGCCCAGCCCCTGGGCTTAGCCTCGATAAGCCGCGGGATCCAGCCGCCGCATCTCCGCCTCGATCCAGGCCTCGGCTTCGGCCATCAGGGCCTCGGGCGAGCGGCCTGCGCTGGGGATGGGCGGGCCGAAGGACACGTCGATCACGCCCGGCCGCTTGATGAAGCCGCCCTTGGGCCAGCAGCGCGCCGAGGTCAGCGCGATCGGCAGCAGCACCGCATCGGTCGCCAGCGCCAGGCGCGCGCCGCCCGTCTTGTAGTCGCCCTGGGCGCCGCGCGGCGTGCGCGTGCCCTCGGGGAACATGATCACCCACAGCCCGCGCTGCAGGAACTCCGCCCCCTGCCGCGCCACCTTGGCCCAGGCCTGGGCGCGCTTGCTGCGGTCGATGTGGATCATGTCCAGCCGCGCGATCGCCCAGCCGAAGAAGGGGATGAAGAGCAGCTCGCGCTTGAACACGAAGGCCAGCGGCCGCGGCATCAGCGCCGGGAAGGCCAGCGTCTCCCAGGCCGACTGGTGCTTGGGCGTCAGGATCACCGGCGTGCCGGCGCGGTCCAGGGCCTCGACCCGCTCGTAGCCGTGCAGGCGCCAGCGCACGCCGCAGATCCAGCGCGCGCCATGAACCGCCAGCCGCATCCAGCCGCTGCAGAACCAGTAGAAGGGCTTGCCGCGCAGCACCAGCGAAAGCAGCACCGCCACGCTGGCGTAGACGATCAGCGTGCCGGCCATCCACAGCAGGAAGACGGTGGAGCGCAGCGCGGCCAGCGTCGTGGCGGCGGCGCTCATCCGGCGCTGGCGCCGCCGGCGGCGGCCTGGGCCTTGGCGGCCTGGGCGGCGGCCTTGCGGCTGCGCTCGCGCCGGATCAGCCAGTCGGCTGCGGCACGCAGGTCGGCATGCACCACGGTGCCCGGAACCTGGGCGGCCAGTTCGGCCACGGCTTCGTCGCTGAGCCCCTCGGCCTTGCCGGTGCGCACCAGGTGGGTTTCGCAGCCGACGGCGGCGGCGGCCTGCAGGTCGCGCAGGGAATCGCCGATGGCCGGCACGCCCTTCAGGTTCACGCCGAAGCGCTGGCCGACCTGCTCGAACAGGCCGGGCTTGGGCTTGCGGCAGTTGCAGTCCTCGCTGGGGCCGTGCGGGCAGAAGAAGACCGCGTCGACCCGCGCGCCCACCTCGGCCATCAGGCCGTGCATCTTCAGGTGCATGGCGTTGAGGGTGGCCATGTCGAAGAGGCCGCGGCCGATGCCGCTCTGGTTGGTGACGACCGCGACATGGAAGCCCGATTCGTTCAGCCGCGCCACGCCTTCGAGCGCACCGGGCAGGGGGATCCATTCCTCGGGCGACTTCACATAGTCGTCGCGGTCGGCATTGATGGTGCCGTCGCGGTCGAGGATCACAAGCTTGGTCGCGGCGTCGCGCGGGCTGGGCATGGCGGGCTCCGGAGGGAAGATCAGGCGGCCAGGCGGGCCAGGTCGGCCACGCGGTTCATCGCGGCATGCAGGGTGGCCAGCAGGCCGAGGCGGTTGGCGCGCAGCGCCGGGTCCTCGGCGTTGACCATCACGCCGTCGAAGAAGGCATCGACCGGCGCACGCAGCGCGGCCAGGGCCTGCAGCGAGGCGGTCAGGTCGCCGGCCTCGAAGGCTGCATCGGCCGCCGGCTGCACCTGGGCCAGGGCCTGGGCGAGCGCGGCCTCGGCGGGCTCCTTCAACAGGGCCGGGTCGATGCGCGCTTCGACGCCGCCCTCGACCTTCTTCAGGATGTTGCCCACCCGCTTGTTGGCGGCGGCCAGCGCCGCGGCCTCGGGCAGGGCGGCGAAGGCGCGCACGGCGGCCAGGCGCTTGGGCACTTCGGCCAGGCGGCCGGGGCGCAGGGCCAGCACGGCCTCGACTTCCTGGGCGCTGTAGCCCTGCTCGCGCAGGCTACCGGCGAAGCGGTCGTCGAAGAAGCTGCGCAGGGCCTCGCGCGGGTCGGCGATCAGGCCGCCGAAGGCGGGCAGCGCGGCGGCCAGCAGGGCGTCCAGGTCCAGCGCGAGCTGCTTCTCGGTGATGAGGCGGATGACGCCCAGGGCATGGCGGCGCAGGGCGTAGGGGTCTTTGTCGCCGGTCGGCAGCTCGCCGATGCCGAAGAGGCCGACCAGGGTCTCCAGCTTGTCGGCCAGGGCCAGCACGGTGCCGGTGGTGTTGCGCGGCAGGGCGTCGCCGGCGAAGCGCGGCTTGTAGTGGTCCTCGAGGGCGAGGGCCACGCCGTCGCGCAGGCCTTCGTGGCGGGCGTAGTAGCCGCCCATCACGCCTTGCAGCTCGGGGAACTCGCCGACCATGTCGGTCAGCAGGTCGGCCTTGGCCAGGCGGGCAGCCTGGTCGGCCTTGACGGCCAGCAGGTCGAAGTGGTCCTTGGCATCCACCGTCCAGGGCTGCACGGCCGCGCCAAGCTGCTCGACCACGGCGTGGGCGATGCGCCGCACGCGCTCGCTGCGCTCGGCCTGGCTGCCCAGCTTGCCGTGGTAGACCACCTTGCCCAGGCCTTCGGCCCGCTCGGCCAGGGTCTTCTTGCGGTCCTGGTCGTAGAAGAACTTGGCATCGGCCAGGCGCGGGCGCACCACGCGTTCGTTGCCACCCACCACCGCGCTCGGGTCGGCCGGGCGGATGTTGCTGACGATCAGGAACTGATGGGTCAGCTTGCCGGCGGCGTCGAGCAGCGGGAAGTACTTCTGGTTGGCCTTCATCGTGAGGATGAGGCATTCCTGCGGCACGTCTAGGAAGGCCGGATCGAAGCGGCCGGTCAGCACATTCGGCCGCTCGACCAGGGCGGTGACCTCGTCGAGCAGGGCCTCGTCCTCGATGGGCTTGAGCGCCGGGCCGGCGGCCTGCGCGGCGGCGGCGAGCTGGCGGACGATCTCGGCGCGGCGCGCGGCGAAGCCGGGGATCACCGCGCCCTCGGCCTCGATCTGCGTGGCGTAGCCGTCCGCGTCACGGATCACCACCGGATCGACCGCGGCCTCGAAGCGGTGGCCGTGGGTGCTGCGGCCGGCCACCAGGCCCAGGGCCTGCACCGGCACCACCGCCTCGTCATGCAGCGCGACCAGGCCATGGGCCGGGCGGACGAACTTCACATCGCTCCAGCCGTCGGCGAGCTGGTAGGTCATCACCTTGGGGATGGGCAGGCCCGCCAGGGCCTCGTCCAGCGCGGCCTGCAGGCCGGCGGCCAGGGCCAGGCCGGGCTCGACGCGGTCGAGGAACAGGGCCTCGGCCTTGCCGTCGGGCGCGCGGCGCAGGCCGGCCACGGCCTCGGGCCCGGCGCCCAGCGCGGCCAGCTTCTTGAGCAGCGCGGGGCTGGGCTGGCCGGTGGCGTCCAGGGCCACGCTGGCGGGCATCAGCTTGACGGAGACGGCCCGGTCCGGCGCCACGGCGCGCACCGCCGTCAGGTGGGCGCCGAGGCGGCGCGGGCTGGCGTAGACGGTCAGCGCGCTGGCCTCGTCCAGCAGGCTGCGCTGGCGCAGGCCGGCTTGCAGCGTGCCGGCGAAGGCCTCGCCCAGCTTCTTCAGCGCCTTGGGCGGCAGCTCTTCGACGAAGAGCTCAACCAGCAGGTTCTTCACGTCGCTCATGCTCAGGCCGCCTTCTTGTCGTTCTTCTCTTGGCGGGCGGCAAGTTGCGCCAGCACGTCCTCGGCCCAGGCGCGCGGGGCCATGGGGAAGCCCAGGCGGGCGCGGCTGTCGAGGTAGCTCTGCGCGACGCTGCGCGCCAGCTTGCGGATGCGGCCGATGTAGGCCGCCCGCTCGGTCACGCTGATCGCGCCGCGCGCGTCCAGCAGGTTGAAGGTGTGGGCGGCCTTGAGCACCTGCTCGTAGGCCGGCAGGGCGAGCTGCTGGCCCATGAGCTGCTCGGCCGTGCCTTCGTGCGCGCCGAAGGCCTGCAAGAGGAAGTCGACGTTGCTGTGCTCGAAGTTGTAGGCGCTCTGCTCCTGCTCGTTCTGCAAGTAGACGTCGCCATAGCTCAGGCTGCGACCCTGGGCATCGGTGGTCCAGACCAGGTCGTAGACCTTCTCCACGCCCTGCAGATACATCGCCAGGCGCTCCAGGCCGTAGGTGATCTCGCCGGTGATGGGCTTGCAGTCGATCCCGCCGACCTGCTGGAAGTAGGTGAACTGCGTCACCTCCATGCCGTTGAGCCAGACCTCCCAGCCCAGGCCCCAGGCGCCCAGGGTGGGGTTCTCCCAATCGTCCTCGACGAAGCGGATGTCGTTCTGCTTCAGGTCGAAGCCCAGGGCTTCGAGGCTGCCGAGGTACAGCTCCAGGATGTCGGCCGGCGCCGGCTTGAGCACGACCTGGAACTGGTAGTAGTGCTGCAGGCGGTTGGGGTTCTCGCCGTAGCGGCCGTCCTTGGGACGGCGGCTGGGCTGCACATAGGCGGCATTCCAGGGCTCGGGGCCGAGCGCGCGCAGGAAGGTGGCGGTGTGGCTGGTGCCGGCGCCCACTTCCATGTCATAGGGTTGCAGCAGGGCGCAGCCGCGGTCGCTCCAGTACTGCTGGAGGCGGAGGATGATCTGTTGGAAGCTCAGCATGGCGTCGGGTCGGCGCGCCATGCGGGGTGCCGGCGGCCAGAGCCGACGATTCTAGGAGCCGGCCCCGGCGGCCCTCAGTAGCTCCAGAAGATGCGCTGCAGCTCGCGCGCCTCGCGCGGCCGGCTCAGGGCCAGCATGGCCAGGATGCGGGCCTTCTGCGGGTTCAGGTCGTGGGCGACGACCCAGTCGTTCGCGTCGTCGGGCTGCTCGGCATTGCGCAGCACGAAGCCGCCGCCGTCCACCCGGCTGCTGCGGATGATGTGCAGGCCCTCGCCGCGCAGGCGCTTGAGCACCGGCACGATGCGGTCGGCCACCGAGCCGTTGCCGGTGCCGGCATGGATCAGGGCCACCGCGCCGCGCCCGGCGGTTTCGTAGGCGCTGGCCGGCACATTGCCGTAGCCGTAGACGATCTCGACGGTCGGCAGGGTCTGGATCGCGTCGAGGTCGAATTCCGACGCCGTGGTGTGGCGCTTGACCGGCGCGCGGAACCAGTAGCTCTTGCCCTCGACGACCAGGCCCAGCGGACCCCAGGGGCTTTTGAAGGCGGCGGTGCTGATGTTGACGGCCTTGCTCACGTCGCGGGCGGTGTGGATCTCGTCGTTCATCACCACCAGCACGCCCTGGCCGGCGGACTCGCGCTGCGCGGCCACCTGCACCGCGCCCAGCAGGTTGAGCGCGCCGTCGGCCGACAGCGCCGTGCCCGGCCGCATCGAGCCGACGACGACGATGGGCTTGGCGCTGCGCACCGTCAGGTGCAGGAAGTAGGCGCTTTCCTCCAGCGTGTCGGTGCCGTGGGTGACGACGATGCCGTCGACCGCCGGGTCGCGCGCCAGCGCGGCCACCCGCCGCGCCAGGGTCAGCAGGTGGGTGTTGGTGAAGCTCTCGGAGGCGATCTGGAAGACCTGTTCGCCACGCACCTGGGCGACCTTCTCCAGCTCGGGCAGGCCGGCGATCAGCTTGTCGACCGGCACCTTGGCCGCCGCATAGGTGGCGCTGTTCGCGGCACTGGCCCCGGCCCCGGCGATGGTGCCGCCGGTGGCGAGGATGACGATACGCGGCAGCGCCGCGGTCTGCGCCTGGGCCAGCGCGCTGGCGGCGATCAGCAGGGCGGCGGTCGCAAGGCGACGCAGGCCGGGGGCGAGCAGCTTCATCGGAGGGCTCCGGGGACGAGGTGTCCAGAGGCTAGCGCGAACCGTGCCGGCGCCTCACCCGCGCCCCACCCGCGCCGGGCCCGCTTCAGCGCCGCATCAGCCCCGCCGCGGGCGGCGCCAGGCGCCGAGGGCCAGCACGGTCAGCCCGGCCAGGCCGGCCAGCGGGGCCAGGCCCCAGCGGCCGGCCCAGCGGGTGTAGGGCGTCAGGCCCTCGCGGCCTTCCACCTGCACTTGCAGCACGCCGCGTTCGCCGTGTGGCAGCGCGTCCAGCAGCCGGCCGCGGTGGTCCAGGGCCACGGTGGCGCCGGTGTTGGTGGCGCGCAGCATGGGGCGCTGAAGTTCCAGGCTGCGCATGCGGGAGATCTCGCGGTGCTGGTCCAGCGCGCGGCTGCCGTCGAACCAGGCCAGGTTGCTGAGGTTGACCAGCACGGTCGGCGCGTCGCCGGTGCCGACATAGCGGGCCGCCAGCTCCTCGCCGAACAAGTCCTCGTAGCAGATGTTCGGCCCGATGCGCTGGCCGGCCACCGGCAGCGAGGGCGCGACGACCGGGCCGCGGCCGAAATCGCCCAGGGGCATGCGCATCAGGTCGACGAACCAGCGGAAGCCCGGCGGGATGAACTCGCCGAAGGGCACCAAGTGGTGCTTGTCGTAGCGGTAGGGCGCCGCCGGCTCGGCCGCGCCCGGCGGCAGCGGGCCGGTGGCCGGCGGCAAGGCGGCCGAGAAGCCGGCCACCGAGTTGGTGTAGGCCAGGCGGCCGTCGGCTTCCAGCCGGGTCAGCGGCAGGCCGATGAGCGCGACCTTGTCGCCGGCCGGGCCGCCGGGCGCGAAGGCCCCGCTGAGCGCGGCCCACAGGCCGGGCGGCAGGTCCTCGGGCAGCAGGGGCAGCGCGGTTTCCGGCGCCACCACCAGATCGACCGGGCTGTCGGCCAGCCGCGCCATCAGCCACTCCAGCACGGCGGGCTGCAGGGCGGGGCTGAACTTCTCGCCCTGCGGCACGGCGGTCTGCAACAGCGCCACGCGCAGCGTGCCGGCCGGGCGGGTGAAATCCTGCGGCAGGGCCAGCGGGGCCAGGCCGAGCAGGGCGGCGGCCACACCATGGCGCAAGCGCGCGCCGCCGCGCAGCACGGCGGCCAGCAGCGCGCCAAGCGCGGCCGCCCAGGCGCCGATGCCGTAGACGCCGACCCAGGGCGCCAGCGCGGCGCCCGGCCCCTCCAGGTGGGCGTAGCCGCTCGCGGCCCAGGGGAAGCCGGTGAAGATCAGCGCCCGCGCCAGCTCGGCCAGCAGCCAGAGCGCGGCGAAGACCGGCACGTCGCGCCACGCCCGGCCGCTGCGCAGCCGCACCGCCAGCGCCATCGCGCCGGCCAGGTAGAGCGAGAGCGCGGCGCTGAGCGCCGCCACCGCCGCCGCGGCCAGCGCACCCGGCATGCCGCCGTGGGTGTGCATGCTGATGTAGAGCCACCACACGCCATGGGCCAGCCAGCCGAAACCGAAGGCCAGGCCCAGGGCCGCGCCCTGGCGCGGCGTGGCGGCGCGGCCCAGCAGCAGGGCCAGGCCCGCGACGCAGGCAATCTGCAGGGCCGGCAGCGACCAGGGCGCAAAGGCAAAAGCCTGCAGCGCCCCCAGGCCCAGCGCCAGGGCGGCGGCGCGGCCGGGGCTCACGGGGCCTCGCGCTCGGCGCTCGGGGCCTCTTCGACGCTGCGCTGCACCTTGAACCAGCGCACGGACCCGCCGCGCGCGAGCATCACCGCGAAGACCAGGCCGCCGACCCGCACCGTCTCACCGCGCCGCGGCACGCGGCCGTGCTCGGTGGCGACGAGGCCGGCCACGGTGTCATGTTCCTCGGCGGACAGGCTGCTGCCGAGCCGGGCATTCACTTCGTCGATCGGCGCATCGCCGGCCACGCGGTAGCTGCCATCGGCCAGGGTGAAGACGCCGGACTCGCCGTCCTTGTCGTCGAACTCGTCCTCGATCTCGCCGACGATCTCTTCGAGCACATCCTCGATGGTGATCAGGCCCGCGGTCTTGCCGAATTCGTCGATGACGATGGCCAGGTGGTTGCGGTTGCTGCGGAAGTCGCGCAGCAGTTCATTCAGGCCCTTGCTTTCGGGCACGAAGACGGCCGGCCGCAGCAGGGTGCGCAAGCTGAGGTCCGGCGAGCGTTGCAGCTTCAGCAGGTCCTTGGCCATCAGGATGCCGATGATGTTGTCGCGCTCGCCCTCGTAGACGGGGAAGCGCGAGTGCGCCGTCTTGATGACCTCATCGAGCAGCTCGTCGTAGGGCGCATCGAAGTCGAGCAGGTCCATGCGCGGCGCGGCGACCATCACGTCGCCCGCGCTCATCTCGGCCATGCGCAGCACGCCTTCGAGCATCTGGCGCGATTCCGGCTCGATCAGCTCGCGCTGCTCGGCCTCGGCCAGGGTCTCGATGAGTTCGTCGGTCGAATCGGGACCGGGCGAAAGGAATTCGACGACGCGCTCGAACAGGGAGCGCTTGTCGCCGCCGGTTTCGGCGCCTCGCGGCGGCCGACTCGGGTGAGCGTCTGACACGGCAGGTGTCGGTAGTCGGGACGGCGCGAGAATACCCGAGGCCCATGAAGGCCCCCGGCCCGCCCCTTGAAGCGGGGGGCCGCAGGCCGCATCTGCGCTCCTCCCTCGACATTCCCACAGGTCCTGCCATGTCCCAAGGTCTCATCCCCGCCACCATCCTCACCGGCTTCCTGGGCAGCGGCAAGACCACCCTGCTGCGCCGCGTGCTGACCGAGGCCCACGGCCAGAAGATCGCCGTCATCGAGAACGAGTTCGGCGAGGAGAACATCGACAACGAGATCCTCGTGGCCGACACCAACGAGCAGATCATCCAGATGAGCAATGGCTGCATCTGCTGCACCATCCGCGAGGACCTGCGCGTGACCCTGGCCACCCTGGCCGAGAAGCGCCGCAAGGGCGAGCTGGACTTCGAGCGCGTCGTCATCGAGACCACCGGCCTGGCCGATCCGGGCCCGGTCGCGCAGACCTTCTTCATCGACGACGAGATCGCCGAGAGCTTCCTGCTCGATGCCATCCTGACCCTGGTCGATGCCAAGCATGCGCAGCAGCAGCTCGACAGCCGCCAGGAGGTGCGCCGCCAGATCGGCTTCGCCGACCGGCTCTTCCTCAGCAAGACCGACCTGGTCGAGCCAGCCGAGGTCGAGGCCCTGGTGCACCGGATCAAGCACATGAACCCGCGTGCGCCGATCCAGAAGGTGCACTTCGGCGAGGTGCCGATCGCCCAGGTCTTCGACCTCAAGGGCTTCAATCTGAATGCCAAGCTCGACATCGACCCGGACTTCCTCAATGCCGACGACCACGGCCACCCCGGGCACGGTCATGCCCACGGCGAAGACTGCGGCCACGACCATGCCCCCGGCGAGGCCTGCGACCACCCGCATCACCACCATCACGACGACGATGTGAAGAGCTTCGTCTTCCGCAGCACCAAGCCCTTCGACCCGGAGAAGCTCGAGGACTTCCTCGGCGCCATCGTCAATGTCTACGGCCCCAAGATGCTGCGCTACAAGGGCGTGCTGCGGGTCAAGGGCATGGACCGCAAGGTCATCTTCCAGGGCGTGCACCAGTTGATGGGCAGCGATGTCGGGCCGAAGTGGGCCGAGGGCGAGGCCAAGCAGAGCCGGCTGGTCTTCATCGGCGTCGACCTGCCGCGCGAGCTGCTTGAACAGGGGCTGGAAGGCTGTCTGGTCTGAGACCTGCATGCAGCCGTTCACAAGTCGCGACAGCCCCCGTGCGAGGGGGGCGTCCTGGCCCAAGGAGCCATCGCTACAATCCGCGCGCTTTTGAACCCGGGCCCCGTCATCCGACGAGCGGCCGGGTCGAGGGTCCAGCCCCGAGGAGACCGCGTCCGTGAGCCAGTCCCCTGCCTCGCCGAAGCCGGCATCCCCCGCGAAACGCACCGCCTCCAAGGCGGCCGCGGCGGCCCCCGCGCCGGCCCCTGTCCCTGTGGCAGGCCCCGTGCCCCATCCCGTTCAACCGCCTCCGATGCCTGCCGTGAGTGATCTCTCCTCCCCCGCCAAGAAGAAGCCCGATCCCAAGCTGGCCAATGCCTGGAAGACCAAGCCGGGCCGCGAGCTGAGCGAGGCGGAACTGCTCGCCATGCCGGAGGACGCGTACATGAACGAGCAGCAGCTCGACTTCTTCCGCGCCAAGCTGATGCAGCAGAAGAACGACCTGCTCGACAACGCCGGCGAGACCACCGAGCACCTGCGCGAGGACACCTCCATCGTCCCCGACCCGGCCGACCGCGCCACGATCGAGGAAGAGCATGCCCTGGAGCTGCGCACCCGCGACCGCGAGCGCAAGCTGCTGAAGAAGATCTCGCAGTCGATCTCGCGCATCGAGACCGGCGAATACGGCTACTGCGACGAGACCGGCGAGCCCATCGGCCTCGGCCGCCTGCTGGCCCGCCCGACGGCCACCCTCTCGCTGGAAGCGCAGCAGCGCCGCGAGATGAAGCAGAAGATGTTCGGCGACTGAAGCGGATGCGCCTGCGCCTGCTGCCCCCCGCACCCGGCCTGCGCGCATGAGCGACGACCCCTCCGCCGGGCCGCGCAAGGGCGGTGGCGGTCTGCTGCTGAACATGGCCCGCCGCCTGCGCGGCACGGCCCAGGCGCCCCTGGCGGGCGAGGTCAGCAGCTTCGGCCTGACCGGGCCCGACACCCTGATCGCCCGGGGCGAGTTGAAGGCCATGATCGAGCGCAAGCGCCGCAATGATTTCGTGCGCAAGCGCGAATTCGACGCGCTGCGCCGCCTGCGCCGCGAAGGCCCGACCGCCGTGGGCCCGGCCACCCTGGAGCCCAGCTCCATGCTCGACGACAGCGTGCTGCCCTGGCTTTCCGAGGCGCGGCGCCGCGCCGAGCAGGAAGTGCGCGCCAAGATCGACGCCATCGAGCGCCAGATGAGCGCCGAGGCCCTGCCCGGCGCGCCCCGGCCCGGGGACTGGGAGGGCCGTCAGACCGAACCCCCGCCCCTGCCCCCGCGCCGGCCTGCGGGCCGACCGGCCGGCCGGCGCCGCTTCGAGAGCACCACCCTCGTGCCCGATCCCTGGCCGGCCCTGCCCGAGCGGGCCGCCGCGGAAGGCGCGACCGGCCGCGAGCCCGGCCTGGAAGCGGCCGCCTTCGCTTTCGCACGCGGTGCGGTCGAGGCCGCCGAGCAGGCCCTGCGCGCCCGCATCGCCCCCGGCGCCGCCCAGGCCGAAGAGCCCGAGGCCTGGCGCGCCCTGGCCGACCTGCTGCGCGCCCTGGGCCGCGGGCCGGCCTTCGACGCGCTGGTGCTGGAGTTCCAGGCCCGCTTTGCCGGGCCGCCGCCGCGCTGGCAGCGGCCGCAGCCCTTGATCCCGGCTGAAGGCTGGCTGCGGCTGGACGGCGTGCAGCAGGCGCCGCTGGCCGAGCGGCTGGCCCAGCCCGAGCTGCTCGCCCTGCGCCGCGGCACCCTGCTGCTCGATTGCCGCGAGCTGCAACGCATCGAGCCCGCGGCCGCCGCCGAGCTGCTGCACTGGGTCTTGCAGCGCCGCGCGGCCGGCTGCCAGTTGCGCATCGAGCAGCCGCACCGGCTCATCGTGCCCCTGCTGCAGGCCATCGGCCTGCCGGCCCACGCCGCGCTGCAACTGCGCGAGGATTGAGCCGGCCCCGTCCGCCGCGCCCGCCGGGCGTCGCGCGGAACCGTTCCCCCTTCCCGCACCCTTCCTCATGGACAGCTACCACGGCACCACCATCCTCGGCGTGCGTCGCCGCACCGAAACCGGCTGGCAGGTTGCCCTGGGCGGCGACGGCCAGGTCACGCTGGGCGTGATCGTCGCCAAGTCGACCGCCCGCAAGGTGCGCAAGCTGCACCGCGGCCAGGTGCTGGCCGGCTTTGCCGGCGCGACGGCCGATGCCTTCACCCTCTTCGACCGCTTCGAGGCCCAGCTCGAAAAGCACCAGGGCCACCTGATGCGCGCCGCCGTGGCCCTGACCCAGGACTGGCGCAGCGACCGCGTGCTGCGCAAGCTCGAAGCCATGCTGGCCGTGGCCGACCGCGAGCACAGCCTCATCATCACCGGCAACGGCGATGTGCTGGAGCCCGAGCACGGCATCGTGGCCATCGGCTCCGGCGGCGCCTATGCCCAGGCGGCGGCCAAGGCCCTGGTCGACCACACCACGCTGGGCGCCGAGCAGGTGGTGAAGCAGGCGCTCACCATCGCGGGCGAGCTCTGCATCTACACCAACCTGAACCACACCATCGAGGTGCTCGAATGAGCGAGCCGCTTGCCCCGACATCCACCGAAGGCCTGCGCGACCTGAGCCCGGCCCAGATCGTCGCCGAGCTGGACCGCCACATCGTCGGCCAGCACGAGGCCAAGCGCGCCGTGGCCATCGCCCTGCGCAACCGCTGGCGGCGGGCCCGCGTCGAGCCCGGCCTGCGGGCCGAGATCACGCCCAAGAACATCCTGATGATCGGCCCGACCGGGGTGGGCAAGACCGAGATCGCGCGCCGCCTGGCCCGGCTGGCCGATGCGCCCTTCATCAAGGTCGAGGCCACCAAGTTCACCGAGGTCGGCTATGTCGGCAAGGATGTGGACACCATCATCCGCGACCTGGTCGAGGTGGCCGTCAAGCAGGCCCGCGAGGCCGCCGTGGCGGCCCAGCGCGCCCAGGCCGAGGACGCGGCCGAGGAGCGCCTGCTCGATGTGCTGGTGCCGCCGCCGCGCAGCGCCGCGGCGCGGCCCGATCCCTTCGGCTTCGGCGGCGCGGCCGAGGCGCCCGCCGCGCCGGTGCCGGCGCCCGAGAACACCGCCCGCCAGGTCATGCGCAAGCGCTTGCGCGAAGGCAGGCTGGACGCCACCGTGATCGAGATCGAGCTGGCCGAGGCTCGGCCCGGCGTGGAGATTGCCGCGATGCCCGGCATGCCGGGCATGGACGAGATGGCCGAGCAGCTCAAGGGCCTGTTCGCCGGCCTGGGGGCCGGCAAGCGCGCGATGCGCAAGCTGCCGATCGCCGAGGCGCGCAAGCTGCTCATCGACGAGGAAGCCACCAAGCGCGTCAACGAGGACGAGACCCGCGCCCTGGCCCTGCAGCGGGCCGAGCAGCACGGCATCGTCTTCATCGACGAGATCGACAAGGTCGCCAGCCGTGGCGGCAGCAGTGGCCAGGCCGAGGTCAGCCGCCAGGGCGTGCAGCGCGACCTGCTGCCCCTGGTGGAGGGCACGACGGTCAGCACCAAGTACGGCATGGTGCGCACCGACCACATGCTCTTCATCGCCTCCGGCGCCTTTCACCTCAGCCGGCCCAGCGACCTGATCCCCGAGCTGCAGGGCCGCTTCCCGATCCGTGTCGAGCTGGGCGCCCTCGGCGTTGCCGAGTTCGAGGCCATCCTCACCGGCACCGAAGCCAGCCTGACCCGCCAGGTCATCGCCCTGCTGGCCACCGAGGGCGTCAGCCTGCAGTTCATGCCCGAGGGCGTGCAGCGCCTGGCCGCCATCGCCTGCGAGGTCAATGAGCGCACCGAGAACATCGGCGCCCGCCGCCTGGCCACGGTGATGGAGCGGCTGCTCGACGAGATCAGCTTCGATGCACCGGCCCGCGCCGGCCAGACCGTGGTGATCGATGCGGCCTATGTGGACCAGCGCCTGGCCTCGCTGGCGCGCAACGAGGACCTGTCGCGCTTCATCCTCTGAGCCCCGCGGCGCGGGGCCTCAGCCCGCGGCGGCCCGGTCGCGCTCGCGCGCCTCGGCCACGGCCAGCAGGCCGTCGAAGATCAGGCCGTCGACCAGCTCGTGCGGCACGCTCAGGTGCGGTGCCATCTTCCAGCCGGCGCCGCCGCTCATCACCACCCGCGGCGCCAGGCCGCAGCGGGCAGCCAGATGGTGGTGCATGCGCTCGATCGCGCCGGCAATCGCATAGGTGCCGCCGCTGGTCAGCGCATCGCTGGTGTTGGTCGGGAAGGGCACGACTTCGCCGGTCGGCACGCGCAGGCCGGCGGTGCCCGATTCCAGGGCCCGCAGCATGATGCCGTGGCCCGGCAGGATCAGGCCGCCCAGGAAGCGGCCCTCGCTGTCCAGAGCATCGACCGTGACGGCCGTGCCGACCATCACCACCAGCACCGGCCGCCGGTCGCCGGCCTGGCGCTGCCGCCAGTGCGCGCCGATCAGCGCCACCCAGCGGTCGCTGCCCAGCCGGGCCGGATGGTCGTAGCCATTGCTCACCCCGGCCTCGCGCAGCGCCGGCACCACCCAGCGCGGCGGCAGGCTGTCCCACAGCTCCAGTTGCTCCTGCACGCGGCGGCGCACCGTGTCGCCGGCCACGCAGCAGCCGATCATGGCCTCGGGTGGCGGCAGAGCCGCCCAGTCGCGCTCGGCCAGTTGCTCGATGTGCTCCAGGAAGACCACGCCCTGCGCCAGCGGCCCGCTGCCGGGATCGGCAGCCGCATGCAGGGCCCATTTCAGGCGGGTGTTGCCGACATCGATCGCAAGCAGGCTCATGGCGGGCGCATGATGCCACCGCGCTGGGCGGCCTTCCGCATCGCGGCCAGCGGCTCGGGGCGAAGCCGGCGGCGCTCGGGAAGGCCTCAGCCCAGGCGGCGCAGCCCAGGCTCAGCCGCTGCGCCCGCCAGCGCCTCGCGCGCCAGCGCGGCGGCGTGCAGCACTTCGCCGATGACCAGCACGGCCGGGCTGGCAAAGCCCTCGCGGGCGATCAGCGCGGGCAGCCCGGCCAGGGTGCTGACGCCCAGGCGTTGCGCCTCGGTGTGCGCGGCCTGCACGACGGCGGCGGGCGTGTCGGCTGGCAGGCCGCCGTCGATCAGGGCCCGGGCGATGGCCGCGCTGCGCGCCACGCCCATGTAGACGACCAGGGTCAGGGCGCTGGCCCGCGCGGCGGCGGCCAGGCTGGGCCAGTCGGGGCCGGCGCCGCCGTCCTGCGCATGGCCGGTCACCAGCACCAGGCCGCGCGCATGGCGGCGGTCGGTCACCGGGATGCCGAAGGCCGCTGGGCCGGCCACGCCGGCGCTGAGGCCGGGGACGACCTGCACGTCCAGCCCCGCCTCGCGCAGGGCATCGACTTCCTCGCCGCCCCGGCCGAAGACGAAGGGGTCGCCGCCCTTGAGCCGGACCACGCGCCGGCCGGCGCGCGCCTCGCGCACCATGAGCTGATGGATGAAGGCCTGCTCGGTCGACACGCAGCCGCCGCGCTTGCCGACCGCGAGCACCCGCGCCTCGGGCTTGAGCAGGGCGAGCACGCGGCGGTCGACCAGGTCGTCGCAGAGCACCACATCGGCCGCGCCGAGCAGGCGGGCGGCGCGCAGGGTCAGCAGCTCCGGGTCGCCGGGGCCGGCGCCGACCAGCCAGACGGTGGGCAGGGCGGCCGGGGCGGTAACGGTCATGGCGGACTCCTTGGAAGGGGGCAGGCGGGGGCGGGGCCGAACCGCGGCTCAGGCCGTGGCGGCGGTGCGCGGGCAGGCCACGTCTTGCACCATGCGGCGCAGCTCGGGCAGGCAGGAGCCGCAGGACGTGCCGCAGCCCAGCGCGGCTTGCAGGCCGCCCAGCCGTTCGGCCGCGCTGCCGGGCAGGCCGGCCAGCGTGCTGCGGATGGCCGGCTCGGATACGTCCAGGCAGTTGCAGACCTGGCGGCCGCGGGCGGGCCGGGCCGCATCCTCGGCCGGCGCGGCCGGATGGGGCGCGAGCAGGCTGCGGGTGTGCGCGCCGATCGGCAGGCGATCGGCCCACCAGCCTTGCAGCCAGGCGGCGGCCGGCTCACCGCGTGAGCCGGCCGCCACGGGCGCGCTGACGCTGCTGGGGCCGCGGCGGCGGGCGGGTTCGGTGGCCGGGCCGGTGGCAGTCGGGGCGGCGGCGGGCAGGGCCTCGGTCATGCCGTCGGCACCGACCAGCGGGCCGGCGATCAGCAGGGTCTCCAGCCGGGCCGCCGCGCCCGGGCCGGCCAGGCGCAGCAGGCGGCGCTGGCCGCCGCGCGGGTCGGCATAGCGCAGCAGCAGGCCGCGGTCCAAGCCGAGCAGAGCTTCCAGCGCGGCCAGGGCCTCGGGGGCCAGTGCGGTCTCGGCGGCCAGGTGCAGGCGCAGGCCCGGTCGGTCGCCCAGCGGGTCGTCGGCCGCGACCGGCGGGGCGGCCACCGGCACCAGGCTGCGGTGGCGCAGGCCGGCTTGCGCATCGGCCCAGGCGCGCAGCGCGCCGCGCAGGGCCGGCAGCTCCTCGGCCGGCAGCCAGCAGGCGGCGAACAGGCGCCAGGGCAGGGTGGCCGGCCGGATGGCGATGGCGGCGTGCTTCAGCTCCGGCTGCTGCGACTGCGGATCGACCCGGCGGTGCATGAGCTGGTTCACGCCGGCCCGCAGCCGGCCCTGGGCATCGCGGCCGGCCAGCACCGCTTCGCCCCAGTGCATGGCGACGAAGGCTTGCAGCGGCGCGACCCGCGCATCGGCCTGCACCGGCAGCACCAGGCTGCCGCGGCGGCTCTTCAGCTCGGCCAGCTCGCCTTCGCGCAGGCCGCGGCGGGCCAGGTCCTGCGGATGCATCTGCACGACCGGCTGCGGCGCATGCGCCCACAGCCGGGCCACCGTGCCGCTGCGGCTCAGGCCATGCCACTGGTCGCGCAGGCGGCCGGTGCTCAGGGCGAAGGGGTGGCGCGCATCGCAGGGCTCGGCCACTGGCTTCCAGGGCGTGTCGATGAAGCGGGCGCGGCCATCGGCGGTCGCGAAGCGGAAGTCGGTGTAGAGCCGGGCCGTGGCCGGCGCATCGGCATCGGCGCAGGGCCAGTGCTGCGGGCCTTCGGCCTCCAGCCGGGCCCAGCTCAGGCCGGTGATGTCGAGGTCGCGGCCCCGGGTGCTTTCGCGGTGCTCGTTCCAGACCGCTTCGGGCGTGGGGTAGGGAAAGAGCGTGGCCCGGCCGGGGCGCAGCCGCGCTTCCAGGCGCTGGGCCACGTCGACCGCGATCTGCCAGTCTGCACGCGCCTCACCGGGGGGCGGCACGGCGGCGCGCACGCGGCTGATGCGGCGCTCGCTGTTGGTGACGCTGCCGTCCTTCTCGCCCCAGGTGGCGGCGGGCAGCAGCAGGTCGGCCAGGGCGGCGGTCTCGGTGCCGCCGAAGGCTTCCTGCAGCACGACGAATTCGCAGCGGGCCAGGGCCACGCGCACCAGGGCCTGGTCGGGCAGGGACTGGGCGGGGTTGGTGCAGGCGATCCACAGGGCCTTGATCTCGCCGCGGGCCGCGGCCTCGAACATCGCCATCGCGGCCTGGCCGGGCTTGTCTGGCACGGCGTCCACGCCCCAGAGCGCGGCCACCTCGGCACGGTGCTGCGGGTTGGCCAGGTCGCGGTGGCCGGACATCAGGGTGGCCATGCCGCCCACCTCGCGCCCGCCCATGGCATTGGGCTGACCGGTCAGCGAGAAGGGCCCGGCGCCGGGCCGGCCGATCTGCGCGCAGGCCAGGTGCAGATTGATCAGCGCGCTGTTCTTGGCCGTGCCGCTGCTGCTCTGGTTCAGGCCCTGGCAGTAGAGCGAGAGGGTGGCGGCGCGCTGGCGGGCCTCGGCCGGCGCCGCATCGGCCCCGCCCCAGGCAAACCAGCGTGCGGCCTGCACGATGGCTTCGGCCGGCACGCCGCAGATGCGCGCGGCCTCGCGCGGGCCCATGGCATGCACCTGGCGCTTGATCGCGTCCCAGCCGGTGGTGTGGCGGGCGATCCAGGCGGCGTCCACCCATTCCTCCCAGACCATCACATGCAGCATGGCGTGGAAGAGCGCCACATCGCTGCCGGGCTGGATTTGCAGGAAGAGGTCGGCGTCCTCGGCCGTGTCGGTGCGGCGCGGGTCCACCACGATGATCTTCATCGCCGGATTCGCGCGGCGCGCGTCCTCGATGCGGCGGAACAGGATGGGATGGGCCCAGGCCGGGTTGGCGCCGGCGATGAAGAGGCAGCCGGCGTGGTCGAAGTCCTCGTAGTTGCAGGGCGGCGCATCGGCGCCCAGGCTCTGCTTGTAGCCCGCCACCGCGCTGGACATGCACAGCCGCGAATTGGTGTCGACGTTGTTGGTGCCCAGCAGGCCCTTGGCCAGCTTGTTGAAGACGTAGTAGTCCTCGGTCAGCAACTGGCCGGAGAGGTAGAAGCCCAGGGCATCGGGGCCGTGCTCGGCGGCGATCGCGGCGAAGCGCTCGGCCACCTGGTCCAGGGCGGCGTCCCAGGCCAGCGGCGTCAGCGCGCCGCCGCGTTGCAGGCGCTGCATCGGCTGGCGCAGGCGCTCATGCCGCTTGATGGGCGCGGTGGCGGTCAGGTGCAGGGTGCTGCCCTTGCTGCACAGGCGGCCGAAGTTGGCCGGGTGGGCGGGATCGCCGCGCACGCCGGTGATCTCCTCGCCCTCGCTCGTGATGATCACGCCGCAGCCGACGCCGCAGTAGGGGCAGGTGGACTTCGTTTCGCGCATGGCGGGCTCGGGCAGGGGGCGGGCCGGCTCAGGCGCGGGCGTCGGCGGGCGCCGGGGCGGCCTCGCCGGCCGGGGTCGGGCCGCAGCTTCCGCGGCAAGGGGCCAGGCCGGGCTCAAGCGCCAGGCTGCGCAGCTCGGCGGCATCGAGGAAGACCTGACCGGCCTCCACCTTGACCGCGAAGGTCGGCGTGCGGCCCTCGTCGGGCGCCTGGGCGCAGCCGTCGGCCAGGCCGATCGTCCAGTTGTGCAGCGGGCAGGCGACGCGCTCGCCGAAGACGATGCCCTGCGACAGCGGCCCGCCCTTGTGCGGGCAGCGATCGAGCAGGGCAAAGACGCGGTCGTCGGCGGTGCGGAACACGGCCAGCTCCGCGCCCGCGGCACGCCGCACGCGGCGGGCGCCGAGCTTGGGAATGTCCTCGACGCGGCAGAGCGGCTTCCAGTCTTGGGGGCTCATGGGGTGATCCTGGAAAGAGAAGGGGGCAGCGGAGGGCCGATGCAGCGATCATTCCAGCGACAGCGGCTCGAACTGCCGCACGTCGACCTGGGCCTTGGCGTGCTCGAACCAGGGGTCGGGCTCGCCATCCAGCGCGAACTGCAGGCGCTCCCACAGGGCCTTGCGGTTCGCGGCGTCGTCGAGCACGCGAGCCTTGATGTGGTCCAGACCGACGCGCGCCAGGTAGTGGCAGGTGCGCTCCAGGTACCAGCCCTCCTCGCGGTAGAGCTGCAGGAAGGCGCCGGCGTACTCCAGCACCTCCTCGGGCGTCCGGACCTTGCAGAAGAAGACCGCGACCTCGGTCTTGATGCCGCCGTTGCCGCCGATGTAGAGCTCCCAGCCGGAATCGACGCCGATCACGCCGACGTCCTTGATGCCGCTCTCGGCGCAGTTGCGCGGGCAGCCGCTCACCGCCAGCTTGACCTTGTGCGGCGCGTACATGCGCCAGAGCGCGCGCTCCAGGTCCTTGCCCATCTGCGTGCTGTCCTGGGTGCCGAAGCGGCACCACTCGCTGCCCACGCAGGTCTTCACCGTGCGCAGGGCCTTGGCATAGGCATGGCCGCTGGGCATGCCGATCTCCTGCCAGACGGCGGGCAGGTCTTCCTTCTTCACGCCGAGCAGGTCGATGCGCTGGCCGCCGGTCACCTTGACGGTGGGGATCTGGTACTTGTCGGCCACGTCGGCGATGCGGCGCAGCTCGGCCGCGCTGGTCTCGCCGCCCCACATGCGCGGGATGACGCTGTAGGTCCCGTCCTTCTGAATGTTGGCGTGGCTGCGCTCGTTGATGAAGCGGCTCTGCGGATCGTCCACCGCCTCCTTGGGCCAGGTGGAGAGCATGTAGTAGTTGATCGCCGGCCGGCAGCTCGCGCAGCCATTGGGCGTGCGCCAGTTCATCTGCGCGAAGACGGCGTCGTGCGTGGTGAGGTGCTGCACGCGGATCGCGTCGCGCACGGCCTGGTGGCCGTGCTCGGTGCAGCCGCACATGGCCTTGGTGGTGGGGGTGGCAGAGTAGTCGCCGCCCGCCGTGCTCATCAGGATCTGCTCGACCAGGCCGGTGCAGGAGCCGCAGCTCGCGCTGGCCTTGGTGTGCTTGCGCACGTCCTCCAGCGTGAACAGGCCCTTGTCCTGGATGGCCTTGCAGATGGCGCCCTTGGTGACGCCGTTGCAGCCGCAGACCTCGTCGCTGTCGGCCATGGCGGCGGCCTTGCTCTGGCCCTGGTGGCCGGTGTCGCCCAGGCTGGATTCGCCGAACATCAGGCGGTCGCGGATCTCGTGGACGGGCTTGCCTTCGCGGATCAGCTTGAAGTACCAGCTTCCGTCCACCGTGTCGCCGTAGAGGCAGGCGCCGATCAGCTTGTCGCCGCGCACGACCAGCTTCTTGTAGACGCCCCCGTAGGGGTCGCTCATCACGATGGCTTCGCTGCCCTCGCCGCCGATGAAGTCGCCGGCGCTGAACAGGTCGATGCCGGTCACCTTGAGCTTGGTGCTGACCTGGCTGCCGGTGTAGCGGCCGATGCCGAAGCCGGCCAGGTGGTTGGCGCAGACCTTGGCCTGCTCGAACAGCGGCGCGACCAGGCCATAGGCCACGCCACGGTGCGCGGCGCATTCGCCCAGGGCGTAGATGCGCGGGTCGGTCACGGTCTGGAGCGTGTCGCTCACCACGATGCCGCGCTGGCACAGCAGGCCGGCCGATTCGGCCAGCGCGGTGCTGGGGCGGATGCCGGCGGCCATCACGACCAGGTCGGCGGGGATCTCGCGGCCGTCCTTGAACTGCACGGCCATCACCCGGCCCGTCTTGTCGCCGATCAGTGCCGCAGTCTGCGCGCCGATCATGAACTTCAGCCCACGCTGCGCCAGCGAGGCTTGCAGCATCTGCCCGGCCGTCTCGTCGAGCTGGCGCTCCATCAGCCAGGGCGCGATGTGCACGACCGTGGTCTGCATGCCGCGCAGCATCAGGCCGTTGGCGGCTTCCAGGCCCAGCAGGCCGCCGCCGATGACCACCGCATGGCGGTAGCGGCTGGCCGCGTCGATCATGGCCTGGGTGTCGGCGATGTCGCGGTAGGCGATCACGCCCGCCAGCTCCTTGCCCGGCACCGGCAGGATGAAGGGCAGGGAGCCGGTGGCCAGCAGCAGGCGCTCGTAGCCGGCCTCGATCACCTGGCCGTCGGGGCCGGTGGCGCGCACCACGCGCTGCACGCGGTCGATGGCAGTCACCGTGCTGCCCAGGTGCAGGGTGATGCCGTGCTCGGCATACCAGCCCAGCGGATTCAGGATGATCTCGTCGACCGTCTGCTCGCCGGCCAGCACCGGGCTGAGCAAGATGCGGTTGTAGTTGGGATGCGGCTCGCTGCCGAAGACGGTGATGTCGTAGGCCTCGGGCGCGAGCTTGAGCAGCTCTTCAAGCGCGCGCACGCCGGCCATGCCATTGCCGACCAGGACCAGCCTGGGGCGCGCTTGCGGGGGAAGGTCGTTCTTCATGCGGTTACCTCCGGAAGGTTTGGCGACGGCGTTCGGGGCAGGGCTCCGCCGGGGCCGGGCCGGATGGGCTGCGGCGGGGCGGGGTCGGTCGGGATCGGCGGCCGGCGGGGCCGGCCGCGGGCGGGCCTAGGCGGCGTCTTTCTCGACGTGGGCCTGCTTGCGGTAGAGGAACTCCAGCACCTGCTCGCGGCTGGCCAGGTAGCCGGCGTCGTGGGCCATCGCCAGGCGCGGGCGCAGGGCCTCGCGCAGCGGCGGCAGCGGCACCTTCAGCACCTCGCCGATGGTGGCGGCCGGGCCGTTGGTCATCATCACGATGCGGTCCGAAAGCAGCACGGCCTCGTCGACATCGTGGGTGACCATGACCACGCTCGCGCCGGTGGCGGCAACGATCTTCATCAGCTCGTCCTGCAGCCGGGCGCGGGTCAGGGCGTCGAGCGCGCCGAAGGGCTCGTCCATCAGCAGCAGCTTGGGCTCCATGGCCAGGGCGCGGGCGATGCCGACGCGCTGCTTCATGCCGCCGGAGATCTCGTGCGGCCGCTTGGCCTCGGCCTGCGTCAGGCCGACCAATGCCAGGGCGGCGCGGGCGCGCTCCCGGCGGCGGGCCTTAGGCTCGCTGGCGGCGAAGACGCTGTCCACGGCCAGCAGCACGTTGTCCAGGCAGCTCAGCCAGGGCAGCAGCGAGTGGTTCTGGAACACCACCGCCCGCTCGGGGCCGGGGGCGGTGATCTCGCGGTTGTCGCAGAGCAGCACGCCCTCGCTGGGCCGCAGCAGGCCGGCGATGAGGTTGAGCAGGGTGCTCTTGCCGCAGCCGGAGTGGCCGATCAGGGTGATGAACTCGCCGCGCTGCACGGTGAGATTGATGTCGCGCAGGGCATGGAAGCGGCCCTTGCGGGTCGAGAAGACCATCTCGACGTTCTCGATCTGAAGGTGGGGATGCATGGGGTACTCCTTCGTGCCGGGGGCCGGATCAATCGTCGTAGCTGAAGCGCCTGGCGACGAACATCAGCGCCTGTTCCAGAAGCAGGCCGACGATGCCGATCACGAAGATGGCGATCAGGATGTGCTGCACGTTCAGGTTGTTCCACTCGTCCCAGACCCAGAAGCCGATGCCGACGCCGCCGGTCAGCATCTCGGCCGCCACGATCACCAGCCAGGCGGTGCCGACCGAGAGCCGCACGCCGGTCAGCATGTAGGGCAGCACGGCGGGGAAGAGGATCTTGGTGACGATCTTCCACTCGCTCAGGTTCAGCACGCGGGCCACGTTCAGGTAGTCCTGCGGCACGCGCTGCACGCCCTGGGCGGTGTTGAGGATCATGGGCCAGATGGAGCAGATGAAGATGGTCCAGATCGCGGCCGGGTCGGCGCTCTTGAAGACCAGCAGGCCGATGGGCAGCCAGGCCAGCGGCGAGACCGGGCGCAGCAGGCTGACCAGCGGCGCGACCATCTGGTTGAGCAGGCTGAAGCGGCCGATCAGGAAGCCCAGCGGGATGCCCACCGCCGCGGCCATGCCGAAGCCCACCGCCACGCGCTCCAGCGAGAACAGGATGTTCCAGCCGATGCCCTGGTCGTTGGGGCCCTTGTCGTAAAAGGGGTCGGCGAAGAGCGCGACCGCCGCGTCGAAGGTGGCGCCCGGGCTGGGGATGCTGCCCGGCTTGAGGGTGAGCAGGCCCCACAGGCCGACCAGCAGCGCCATGCCGGCGAGCGGCGCGCCGATCGCGATCAGGCGCGCTCGCCAGTCGATGCCGGCCCGGCTGCGGGCGGGCACGGGCGCGCTGGCGGCAAGTGGAGAAGCCGCCGCCGCGGGGGCGGCCGGGGGAGCGGCGGAAGCGGCGGCAGCCGAGGCGGCCGCCGCTTCCAGCGGGGCGTGGAAGACGGCACTGACCATGACGGTCTCCTGCGGGTCGAACAGAGGTCGGGGTGCGGCGCGCGCGGCCTGGGCCGCGGCGCGCGGTGGGGCGGGATCAGGCCGCGCGGATCTTGAAGCTGTCGGCGTACTTGGCCGGGTCCTTGCCGTCCCAGCTCACGCCGTCGATCAGCTTGCTGCTGCGCATCGCGTCCTTGGGCACGCTGACCTTGAGCTGCGCTGCGGCCTGCTTGTAGAGCTCGATCTGGTTGATCTTGCGCGCCACGCCCAGGTAATCCGGATGCTCCTTGAGCAGGCCCCAGCGCTTGTGCTGGGTGAGGAACCACATGCCGTCGGACAGGTAGGGGAAGTTCACCGAGCCGTCGCTGAAGAACTTCATGTGGTTGGGGTCGTCCCAGGTCTTGCCCAGGCCGTTCTGGTAGCGCCCCAGGATGCGCTGGTTGATCGCATCGACGCTGGTGTTCACATAGGACTTGGCGGCAATGGTCTCGGCCATCTTGACCTTGTTCTGCAGGCCGGCGTCGATCCAGCGGCTGGCTTCCAGCACGGCCATGATCACGGCGCGTGCGGTGTTCGGGTACTTCGCCACGAAGTCGCCGGTGGTGCCCAGCACCTTCTCCGGATGGTCCTTCCACACGTCCTGCGAGGTGGCGGCGGTGACGCCGATGCCGTCGATGATGGCGCGGTGGTTCCAGGGCTCGCCGACGCTGAAGCCGTCCATGTTGCCCACGCGCATGTTGGCCACCATCTGCGGCGGCGGCACGGTGATGACCTTGGCGTCCTTCATCGGGTCGATGCCGCCCGAGGCCAGCCAGTAGTACAGCCACATGGCGTGGGTGCCGGTCGGGAAGGTCTGCGCGAAGGTGTACTCGCGCTTGTCGGTTGCCATCACCTTGGCCAGCGAGGCGACATCGACCGCGCCCTTGTCGGCCAGGGCCTTGGACAGCGAAAGGGCCTGGCCGTTGTGGTTGAGGGTCATCAGCACGGCCATGTCCTTCTTGGGGCCGCCGATGCCCAGGTGCACGCCATAGACCAGGCCGTAGAGCACATGGGCCATGTCAAGCTCGCCGTTGACGAGCTTGTCGCGCACGCCGGCCCAGGAGGCTTCCTTGCTCGGGACGATCTTGATGCCGTACTTCTTGTCGAAGCCGAGCACCGAGGCCATCACCACGCTGGCGCAATCGGTCAGCGGGATGAAGCCGATGCGGACCTCCTCCTTCTCGGGCTTGTCCGAGCCGGCGGCCCAGGCCCCCGGGCTCACGCCCGCAGCGCCCAGGGCCGCGACGGCAGCCGAGCCCTTGATGAAGTCGCGTCGTTGTTCACTCATGAGACCCTCGCGCTGGGTGGACGTCATCACTGCACCTGTAAGAGACCAAGAAAACGAAAAAGGCGTCGCGGGCGTGCCGAAGCCTCTGGGGCTTCGACGACGACCGGACGCCTTTGTCCGAACCATTTGGGGTGCAGCACCCACGCCGTTGCGGGCGCTGCGCAAGGACTCTTGCGAAGACCGTGCCAGCCTCCGGATGGGGTCCAGGCCGCTGGACCGGGCCGGCAAGCCGCGGCGCGGCGCGGCAACGGTGCACGCAGGGCCTCGCCCTGGTGCCCGCGCACCGGCAGGCGGCGCTCAGGCCGGCCGCAGCCAGCTCTGCGCGTCGATCACGCGTTCGGCCGCTTCGTGCAGCTTCATGCCGCGGTCCATGGCCAGGCGGCGCAGGCGCTTGTGGGCGCCGTCCTCGTCCAGGCCCTGGCTGTCCATCAGCACGGTCTTGGCCTGCTCGATGGTCTTGCGGTGGGCAAGCTGGCTTTGGGCCTCGTCAAGCTGGGCGCGCAGCGCGGCATCCTGCTCGTAGCGGGCGATGGCCACGTGCAGCACGGGCGCAAGGCGCTCGGCTTGCAGGCCGGCCACCACGTAGGCGCTGACGCCGGCCTTGATCGCGGCACGCATGGTGTCGGTGGCCGCGTCTTCGGAGAACACGACCACCGGGCGCGGGTTGCGCGCCGAAAGCGTGGCCAGGTGCTCGAGCGTGTCGCGGGTCGGGGACTCGCTGTCGACGATCACCACATCGGGCTTGAGCCGTGACACGCAGTCGTGCACCAGCGTTGCGGCATCGAGCACGCCGACCACTTCGCAACCCTGGCGGGCCAGCTCCGCCTGAATGAGGCCAACGCGGTGTGCTCCGTCATCGACCAAGAGCACGCGCAGGCCTGCCGCCGCGGGGCGGCTGGGGTCGGTCGGTGCGGGCAGGTCTTCGGACACGGCGGCTTCGGGGCGGTCGCAGGAGAGGTGCCCCGGGGTTTGCAAGAGCTGTACCCCGGCGCGTCCGGTCGCTTGATGCCTCCGCCGGACCGCTCGGGGGCACGATCCCCCTCGACTACGGGTAGATCCGGGGGTGGCCGGGCGAGGTCTCGAGGCCGACAAGCTGTCGACAGCCGCGGACCTGTTGTCGAGCCACCATCCTCCTCCCGAGGGCTCATCCGGGCCGGATTCCCGGTGCAGACGCACGCAAACCGGCGTTCTCCGGGCGAAGTGACACAGGCTTGGGTCAGTGTGTTCGAAAGATGCGCCGGAACCGAAGCAAAAACCGCCGACAGGGGCTTGACAAACAGCGCGCCTTGCGTTTTGCGGCATGGCGTTTACCCGATTTGCCACCCTCACCCTCGGAGGTACAAATCCCAGGCGCTGAAGCACACCCCTCGGGGCGATGCACTCAGCGGTTCCGGTCGGCACGTGGAGTCATGAGGGAACGTGTGCTGCAACGTGCGGGCCGGAGAGAGTGCTTGGCAACAGTTCTTCCGATCAACTACGGAGACATTGATGAAGACCGAAAAGTTCATGCTGCGCTCGCTTAGCGCTGCCGTGCTCGCGCTGCCGATGGTCGCGTCCGCGAACGCCGACCTCGAAAGCAAGATGGCCAACCCCAAGAACTGGGCGGCCCAAGCTGGTGACATGTTCAACCAGCGTTACAGCAAGCTGAACCAGATCAACGCCAGCAACGTTGGCAAGCTGCAAGTGGCCTGGACCTTCTCGACCGGCGTGCTGCGTGGCCATGAAGGCTCGCCGCTCGTCGTCGACGGGATGATGTACCTGCACTCGCCCTTCCCCAACAAGGTGTTCGCGATCAATCTGGACACCCAGAAGATCGTGTGGAAGCACGAGCCGAAGCAAGACCCGGCCGTGATCCCGCAAATGTGCTGCGACACCGTGAACCGTGGCCTGGCCTACGCGGAAGGCAAGATCTTCCTGCAGCAAGCCGACTCGATGCTGGTCGCCATGGACGCCAAGACCGGCAAGGTCCTGTGGTCCACCAAGAATGGTGACCCGAAGCTGGGCGCGGTGAACTCCAACGCCCCGCACGTCTTCAAGGACAAGGTCATCACCGGCATCTCCGGTGGCGAGTGGGGTGTCCGCGGCTACATCGCCGCCTACGACATCAACACCGGCAAGCAAGTGTGGAAGGGCTACAGCGTTGGCCCCGACGCCGAGATGCTGATCGACCCGAACAAGACCACCACCTGGATCGATGGCAAGGTTCAGCCGGTTGGCAAGGACTCTTCGCTGAAGACCTGGCAAGGCGACCAGTGGAAGATCGGCGGCGGCACCACCTGGGGCTGGTACAGCTACGACAAGGCCACGAACTCGGTCTACTACGGCACCGGCAACCCCTCGACTTGGAACCCGGCGCAGCGCCCGGGCGACAACAAGTGGTCGATGTCGATCTGGTCGCGTGACGTGGACACCGGCAAGGTCAACTGGGTCTACCAGATGACCCCGTTCGACGAGTGGGACTTTGACGGCATCAACGAGATGATCCTTGCGGACATCGATGTCAAGGGCAAGCCCACCAAGGCCCTGGTGCACTTCGACCGCAACGGCTTCGCCTACACGCTGGACCGCGTGACCGGCGCCCTGCTCGTCGCCGAGAAGTATGACCCGAAGGTCAACTGGGCCACCCACGTCGACATGAAGACCGGCCGCCCGCAGGTCGTGTCGAAGTACTCGACCGCCCAGAACGGCCCGGACGTCAATACCAAGGGCATCTGCCCGGCGGCGCTTGGCTCGAAGGACCAGCAGCCCGCTTCGTTCGACCCGAACACCAAGCTGTTCTACGTGCCGACCAACCACGTCTGCATGGACTACGAGCCGTTCAAGGTTGAGTACGTCGCTGGCCAGCCGTACGTCGGCGCCACCCTGTCGATGTTCCCGGCCCCGGGCAGCCACGGCGGCATGGGCAACTACATCACCTGGGACGCGGGCAAGGGCAAGATCGTCCAGTCCAAGCCGGAGAAGTTCTCGGTGTGGTCGGGTTCGCTCAACACCGCGGGTGGCATCTCCTGCTACGGCACGCTGGAAGGCTTCTTCAAGTGCGTCGATGCCAAGGACATCACCAAGGAGCTGTACAAGTTCCGTACGCCGTCGGGCATCATCGGCAACGTGTTCACCTACGAGCACAAGGGCAAGCAGTACATGGGCGTCTTCTCGGGCATTGGCGGCTGGGCCGGTATCGGCATGGCGGCTGGTCTTGAGAAGGACACCGATGGCCTGGGCGCCGTGGGTGGCTACAAGGAACTGGGTCAGTACACCGACCTCGGTGGCTCGCTGACCGTCTTCGCGCTGCCCAACTGATCGGCCGCAAGCCGACTGTAGGGTCAGTGATTACCCGGGTCGCCCAGGCGGCCCGGGAACCGGCCCCGGGGATGGCACTCTCACGAGTGTCATCCCCTTGTTTCTGAAAACCCCTGATCATGATCCTCCGCACTCTCTCTGCCGCCCTCGCCCTCGTCGCTGCCGCCCCCGCGGTCCTGGCCCAAGAGGTCAAGACCCCGCTGTACACGGTGGTCGACGGCAACAAGGTCGATGCCAAGACCCTCAATGGCTTCCGCTCCTGGCGTCAAGCCAACTGCGCAGCCTGCCATGGCGCGAACCAGGAAGGCCTTGCCGGCCCCTCGCTCGTCGAGCGCATGAAGGTGCTGAGCAAGGATGATTTCGTCAAGGTCGTGATCGACGGCCGCATCGAGCGTGGCATGCCCCCGCACAAGGATGCTCCGGTCGTGACCAAGAACATCGATGACATCTACGCCTACCTCAAGGGGCGTTCGGATGGCGCGATCAAGACCGCTCGCGTGACGGGCATCGAATGAGCACCCGCCCCGTGAAGGACGCGGCGCAGCGCCGCGGCAAGCGGGGTGCGTCGTTCATTGCGGCTGCGGGCCTGGCCGCGATCTGCGGCATGTCCGCCCTGCCGGCCTCCGCTCAGGATGAGCCGGAGCGTCGGGCCCTCAGGGTCTGCCAGGACCCGAACAACCTGCCCTTCTCCAACGAAGCGGGCGCAGGCATCGAGAACCGCATTGCGGAGGTGTTCGGCAAGGCCCTGGGCCTGCCGGTCACCTATTACTCTTTCCCGCAGCGGCAGGCCTTCATCCGCAACACCCTGCGCTACAAGCTTCCGGGCGAAGACTTCCGTTGCGACCTGGTGATGGGTGTCCCGGCCGGCTTCGACCAGGTCTCAGCCACCAAGCCCTACTACCGGTCGACCTACGCCATGGTCTTCCCCAAGGGGCGCGGCCTCGACGGCGTGGCGTCGCAAGAGGATTTCCTCAAGCTCGACCCCGCCGTGCTGAAGAAGCTGCGCATCGGCATCTACGACCGCTCACCGGCCTCGGACTGGCTTGCCCGCCATCAACTGCTTGAGCAGGGTGTGCCTTACGCGATCATGAGCCCGCGGCCCGACCAGTACCCTGGCGAGATCATCGAGCAGGACCTCGCCGCCGGGAAGATCGATGTGGCCATCGTCTGGGGCCCGATCGCCGGATTCTTTGCCAAGCGGGTCAAGTCGCCTGAGCTGAATGTCGTGGCCATGCGCTCGGAGCGAAACATCAAGTTCGACTTCGAGATCGCGATGGGCGTGCGCCATGGCGAGCGTGCCTGGAAGCAGCAGGTTGAGAAGTTGATCGCGGACAGCCGGCAAGACATCGAGGCTATCCTGCGTGAATACAACGTTCCTCTGCTGCCCATCGAAACGACCGCGGAAGGATCGGGTCGCTGAGCCACAGAGCCATCTGTCGGGAGAGGCGTCCATGTTGTTCCCAAGCACCTGCGCGACGCAGGTCCAGTCTGTTCCCGGTGGCTTGCGCAGGCTGTTCCTCGGTCTCGTGGCAGGCATGACGATGCTGGGGTCGGCGCATGCCGGCTTCAGCCAGGAACTCAAGCTCGAAGTCGGCAACTCGGTGGTCAAGATCGAGGCGATCTCGGCCAACGGCGGCTTCGGCTTGGGCTCCGGTGTGATCGTCGCGCCAGGTCGTGTCGTGACCAATTGCCATGTGACCCGCAAGGCGTCGCACATCGTCATCCTGAAGAACGGCTTGCGCAGCACGGCCAAGGCCCAGCGCAGCGACATCTACCGGGATCTCTGCCTGCTCAGCGTGCCCACCCTGGAGGACGAGCCCGTGAAGCTCGGCCGCACCGAGGGGCTGGCCCGCAAGCAGACGGTGGTCGCCATCGGCTACACCGGCGGCCTGGGCATCCAGTACAGCGAAGGCGAGGTCGCTGGCCTGCACCGCCTGGCCGGCAGCCGGGTGGTCCAGTCGACGAACTGGTTCAGTTCCGGGGCCAGCGGTGGCGGCATGTTCGACGAGCAAGGCCAGTTGATCGGCATCCTCACCTTCCGCCTGCGCGGTGGCGAGCGGCACTACTACGCCACGCCTGTGGAATGGGTTCGCGAACTCCTCGCAGCCGAAGGCGCGGACGGGCCGATCCAGCCCGTGCCCGGGCTCTGTTTCTGGGAACTGGGCCCGCCGGAGCAGCCGCATTTCCTGCGCGCCGCCGCCTTGGTCCAGGGCCAGGCCTGGGACGAACTCGCCCAGCTTGCGGAGCGTTGGGAAGCCGAGGACCCGATGGACAGCGAAGCCCCGCATGCCCGCGGCCTCGCTTTGACGGCCCTCGGGCGTCTTGATGCCGCCGAGCAGGCCTACAGCCGCGCCCTGCAACTTGACCCGCGTCACGCACGTGCGTGGCTGGATCTCGGGCTGCTCTACCAACGCTCGGGCCGCCAGGGCAAGGCGCGTGATGCCCTGATGGTGCTCAGCCAGCTCGACCCTCAGGCTGCACGTCAGCTTTCCGAATCCCTGGAGTCCCGTTGAAGCTTCACGCCCCATTCATGAACGGCCTTGCGGCCCTGCTGCTGGCCCTTTCGGCGGCGGGCGTTTCGGCCCAGGCTCAGGGTCAGGTCCAGCCGGAGTCCCCGCCGGCGGCCGCGCCTGAACCCTCCGAAGCCGAGCAACTCGTCTTCATGCGCACGCCGCTGGCGACCATGAAGCCGCCGACGAAGCTGGTCTATGCCTACCGCTATGAAGGCAGCACCGTGGCCACGCCGGTCGACGACCGGGCCATCCTGGAGCTGCTGCCCGACAGCGGCGGCAAGTGCTGCAATGTGAAGGCCGACTTTCTCGCCGGCCCGCGCAGGGTCAACCTTCCGCTGATCGAACAGGCCCGCGGCAATCCGGTGGTGCTGTTCTTCCTGGAGCGTGAAGTGCGCCGGCTCAATGAGTTGACCAAGGGCTCGGCCAACCACTTCCGCAAGCGCATCCGCCTGGCGCTCGTCGACCAGGCCAAGGTCAGCCCGCGCGAGTTCAACTACGCCGGCCGGACGGTGAAGGGCAGCGAGGTGCGCGTGCAGCCCTTCCTGCTCGATCCCAACCGCCCTCGCTACGAAAAACTGGCACAGACCGAATACGTCTTCCTGCTCTCCCCCGAGGTGCCGGGCGAGCTTTTCGAGATCCGCAGCACCCTGCCCGCCGCCACGGCGGGCGCCGCCCCCGAGACCGTGGAGCGCCTGACGCTCCAGGCCCCGACCGCTCCCTGAGCCCCCACAAGAGGCCTGACGATGCCCCGCCTGATCCCCTCCGCCCTGACCCTCGCGCTTGCCCTGGTCGCAAGCCCCGCGCTGCATGCGCAGACCGGCGCCGCCTCGCCCAACGACTACCCCACCATCGACCGCGTGCTCTTCGTGCAGGCCTGCCTGCGCGAGCATCCGGGGGCGCCCTTCGAGATGATCAACAAGTGCTCCTGCGCCGTTGACGCGCTGGCGCGCGAGATCCGGCATGAGGACTACATCAACCTCAGCACTGCCTCGAATGCCAGCACCATCGGCGGCGAGCGCGGCTCCTACCTGCGCGACGTGGAATCCGTCCAGGTCGAGGTGCGCAAATACCGCGCTACCGTCCGCAAGGCCAAGGAAGGCTGCTTCATCCGCTTCGACTGAGCAGCGTCCGCATGCCCAGCAGGCCCAGCATCGGCCCCAGGGCCAGGCCGGGCAGCACCCAGGCCAGAGGCATCTGGGTGGCCAGGCGGGTCGAGATCTCGATGCTCAGGATCGACAGGCTGAAGCCGATGCCGTTGATCGCCGTCAGCACCTGACCGACCTGGGCCGGCGGGGCATGGTGGGCATTGAGTGCCGAGAACTGCGGTGAATCGCCCGCCACGCTGAAGCCCCAGAGCCCCAGCCACAACGCAAAGATCGCATCGGGCGCCGCCAGCGCCCAGGGCGAGACGATCGCGCAGCAGCCGCTGCATGCCAGCATGGCGGCCGCCACCCGGGCGCTGCGCCCGGTCGAGGGTCGGCCGCCGCGCGCCACCCAGCGGCCCCCCAGCACGCAGCCCAGGCCGCCAGCCGCGATCGCACCAAAGGCCGCATAAGCGGCCGCGGCGCCGTCCAGCCGGGGCGCCACGATCAGCGGCACCAGCACCCAGAAGCTGTAGTTCTCCAGCATGTGGCCGAAGTAGCCGCCGGCCGAGGCCCGCAGGGCGGGGTTGGCCGCCAGTTGTCGCCAGCCCAGCTTCGCCCGCGGGGGCGCGGCCCGCAAGGCAAGGCTGAGCGGCGGATCGCCCACCGCCCAGGCCATCAGCGCAGCGCTGCATGTTGCGAGCAGGGCCACGCCGACCAGCACCGGCGGCCAGTCGCCCGAGGCGCCCAGGCCGCGCAGCAAATGCGGGGCCGCCGTGCCCAGCACCAGCGCCCCCACCAGCCAGCCCAGCGCCGGACCGATGCCCTGCGGATGCCACTGCGCGACGATCTTCATGCCCACCGGGTAGATGCCCGCCAGCAGGAAGCCGGTCAGCACCCGAAGCAGCAGCAGGTGCAGCAGGGCGTGCGGCCCTGCCGGCACGAACAGGGTGGCCACCTGGCAAGCCGCGCCGGCCAACGCGCAGGTCACGAAGACCCGGCGCGCGGGCAGCCGGTCGGCCAGGGCCAGCAGCGAGAACACCAGGGTGCCCAGCACGAAGCCCGCCTGCACCGCTGCGCTCAGCCAGCCCAGGGCTTCGGGCGGCAGGCCGAAGTCGCGCTGCCAGGCCGGCATCACCGCATTCGGCGCAAACCACAGCGAGGTGCCGCCGAACTGGGCCAGCACGATCAGCGGCAGGACCCGCCGGGGGGGAGGGGAAGTCGGCGCAAAAGGCATCGACACAGTCTAGGCGGAGGGCTTGCCGTCACCCGGGCGCGCTAGGCTGCGGCCATGGACGACACCGCCCGACCCAGCGCCCCCGCCAGCGGCCCTCCGCCGCATGTTCAGCCCGCCGCCGAGCCGCTCGCCGACGCGCCCGCCTGGCTGCACTTCACCGAGCCTGATGCCGCGCTGGCCGCCGTGCAGGCGCTCTACCGGCAGGCGCTCGACCGCTTGCGCAGCGCCCTCAAGGACTACCTGGACGGGCGCGATCCGCCCGGCCGCGTGCGCGCCTGCTATCCCGCCCTGCGGGTCCAGGTGCAGTCGGCACTCAACGAGGCCGAAGCCCCGCTGAGTTACGGCGTGCTGGCAGGCCCCGGCGTCTACGAAACCAGCCTGACCCGGCCGGAGCTTTTCGGCCCCTACCTGCGGCGGCAGTTCGAACTGCTGCTGCGCCACCACGGCGAGCTGCGCCGCGGCGGCCTGCAGATCGGCCCCGGGCGCGAGCCGATACCGATCCACTTCGCGCTGCCCGAGCAGGCGCATCTGGAAGGCACGCTCGATCCGCTGCGCCGCGCCCGCCTGCGCGATGTCTTCGACCTGCCCGACCTCGCGGCCATGGACGATGGCATCGCCAACGGCAGCCACGAGCCGGCACCCGGTGCGCCGCGCCCGCTGGCCCTGTTCACCGCGCCGCGCATCGACTATTCGCTGCACCGCCTGCGGCACTACACCGGCACGCTGCCCGAGCACTTCCAGAACTTCGTGCTGTTCACCAACTACCCCTTCTACGTCGACGAGTTCATCCGCCTCGGGCATGCGCTGATGGACAGCCCGGTCGGCGAGGCCGAGCCCGAGCTCGCCGAGCGCCTGGGCCTGGCGCCGGGCCAGGCCGACGACTTCGTCGCCTTCGTCGAGCCCGGCAATGTGCTGCACCGCCGCCGCGGCCTGACCCTGCAGCCCGACGACTTCCTCGGCCAGGCCCCGCCCCGGCTGCCGCAGATGCCGGCCTACCATCTGATGCGGCCCGACCGCAGCGGCATCACCCTGGTCAACATCGGTGTCGGCCCCTCGAATGCCAAGACCATCACCGACCACATTGCCGTGCTGCGCCCGCATGCCTGGCTGATGCTGGGCCACTGCGCTGGCCTGCGCACCACCCAGCAGCTTGGTGACTATGTGCTGGCCCACGGCTATGTGCGCGAGGACCATGTGCTCGACGAGGACCTGCCGCTGTGGGTGCCCATCCCGCCGCTGGCCGAGGTGCAGCAAGCCCTCGAAGGCGCGGTGGCCGATGTCACCCGCCTGCACGGCCCCGCGCTCAAGCAGATCATGCGCACCGGCACCGTGGCCAGCACCGACAACCGCAACTGGGAGCTGCTGCCGCATCCCGGCCCCGAGCGGCGCTTCAGCCAGAGCCGCGCGATCGCGCTGGACATGGAGAGCGCGACCATTGCCGCCAACGGCTTCCGCTTCCGCGTGCCCTACGGCACCTTGCTGTGCGTCAGCGACAAGCCGCTGCACGGCGAGCTGAAGCTGCCCGGCATGGCCGACGCCTTCTACCGCCAGCGCGTGCAGCAGCACCTGCAGATCGGCCTGCGCGCGGTCGAGCGCCTGCGCGCCGCCGGCAGCGCCAGCCTGCACAGCCGCAAGCTGCGCAGCTTCGACGAGGTCGCCTTCCAGTAGCCGCGGCCGGCGCGCTCAGCGCGCCAGCTCGCGCCAGGCGATGCGGCGGGCCACGCCGCTGCCGCCCTGGCCCGGGTCGTCGGTGGTGGTGATGTCGCCCTTGCGCGAGACCACGATGGTCTTGGTTGCGCCGCTGGTGCTGACGATGGTCGTGATGCCGGCCGTCAGCGCATTGCCGAGGAACTGCCCGACCATGCGCTGGGGCGAGCCCGGCAGCACGCTGCCGCTGCGCACGTCCAGGTAGTAGAGCCAGGAGGTGCCGCCGGTCACGCAGGCATTGGCCTCGGGCACATTGCTCGCGAAGGTCAGCAGGTTGGCGACGAGCTGCATGTCGACATCGACCCGCTCGCCCGGCGAGATCGTCAGGTCCACCCGCCAGCCGATCTGGCTGCTCCAGTTCACGGCCTGCGGTGCGGGCACCGTGCGCAGGCTGCGGCCGCCGACCACCGTGCTGCCCAAGGTCTGGCCGACCAGATCGCTGCGCAGGCGCAGATTGCCCCAGCCGCTGCTGTCCAGCGGATCCTTGAGGGCATAGACGCTTTGCAGCGTCGCATCGCCGATGTCGCTGCTGCCCAGGTAGCGGCCGGTGCCGAAGACGACGACCGCATGGCGGCTGCCGGCCTGGTTCAGCTCCAGCAGCTCGGGCCGCGTGGTGATGGGCTGCACGCTGCCATCGGGCGCGCGGGCCGTGCCCAGGCGCAGGGCTTCGTGGCCGGCCGGGGCCAGGCGGTCGTCCAGGTCGAAGCGCCACAGGTTGCCGAGCATGTCGCCGCCATAGACCCGCTGCAGCGTGTTGTCGGCCGCGTTGTCCACCCAGGCATTGAGCTTGCCGAGGTTGCTGGGCGTGACGGTGTCGCCGACGCCGGTGGGCACGCTGCGGATCAGCGCGCCGCTGATCGCATCGACGACGAAGACGTGGCCGCCGCCGTCCCCCGTGACATGGTTGTTGTAGCCCGAGGAGAACACCACCACCCAGCGCCCGTCGCGCAGTTTGCCCAGCAGCGGATTGCCCGCGCTGCGGCCCAGGTTGGCATGGCTGAACTCCCACAGGCCGCGCGGGTTGGCGGGGTCGCTCACGTCGATCGCGTAGTAGCTGCCGCCGCCCAGGTTCAGGCCGCCGACCAGCACGGTGCGCCAGGTGCTGCCGTCCTGCACATCGGCCACCACCGGCGAGCCGTCGACGAAGAACTGGTGCCGGTTGGCATAGTCGGCATCGGCAAGCTGGTGCAGGCGCGGCATCACGGCGCGCGGCACATAGGCCCAGCGCTCCAGGCCGGTCTCGGCATCGAAGGCATGCAGCATGCCGTCGTTGGCCGCCACATAGACGCTGGCCGCGCGGCTGGCCTGGGCCGTGGCGAAGGCGCGGTAGCTCGCCTCCGGATAGGGCGCCGAAGGCTTGCGCACGAAGACCGGCTTGCCGTTGACGATGTCCCCCAGCACATTGCGCTCGCGGCTGTTGTGGCGTTCGCGGAAGACGCGCAGCGCATTGGCGGCATTCATCTCGAAACCGCTCTGCCCGCGCAGGAAGCCGATCAGGTTGGCCCCGCCGGCCGCCGCCTTGCCCGCGCTGTCCAGTCTGGCGCACTGGCTCAGCAGCAGGGCGCCGCTGGCATCGGGGCAGAGCGGGCCGAGCTTGTTGGCCAGCAGCAGGCCGTCGGCCAGCAGGTTGGCATGGGTGAAGGCCTTGAGCTTGCTCGCCTCGCCCGGCGCGAAGTAGTGGATCTGCCGGCTGTCGCTGTTCACCCCCACCTGGCTCAGCAGTTGAGCCTTGGCCGACCACAGCACGCTGCTGCTGACCGCGCCGCTGGTCGGGTTCACCGTGCGCTTGCTCAGCTCGCCGTTCCAGTAGACGGTCTCGTAGCTCGCCACATAGGCATGGTTGTCGCCGGCCACCGGTTGCAGATTGCTGGTGGCCGCGGCCGAGCCCGCGCCCAGGGTGGCACCGATGGCATCCAGCGCCTCGCGCAGGCCGCTGCTCAGCTCGTCCGGATCGCTGGCGCTGTAGAACTTGCCGCGGCCGTTGACGGCGGCATGCCAGAGGTCGTCGACCCGCGCCAGCTCCTGCGCGGCGGTCGTGCCCGCCAGGGGATGCGGCCAGGCCCGGCTGCCGTTGACGAGGCTGAAGAAGTCGCCGCTGGTCTGGGTCTCGTAGTCCGGCACATAGGCCAGGTTGCCGGCCAGGCCCAGGCCCAGGGTGACGGTGTTCATGTGCTGGGCGGTCTGCGGGTCGCGCGCGGTCGGTGCCACCTGGTCGGGGCAGACATCCTGTCCGCTGATCGCGCCGCTGCAATTGCCCAGGCTGCTGCTGCGCAGGTCGTTCTTCCAGTACCACTGCGCCACATCGGCCAGGGTGCCCGAGGCGCCGCTGCCGCCGATGGCGGTGCCGCTGCTGCGCGCATCGTCGAGCTGCGGACGGACCTCGCCGCTGCCCGGTCCGTCGCTGTTGCCGATCGCATTGCCGTTCACGTCGACCGGGGTCGCCGTCTCGTTCCACACGCCGTCCGAGGTCAGGATGGCCAGGTTGCGCTGGCAGGCGTACTGCACCGGATCGTTCTGGCCCGGCAGCTTGTTGGCGAAGTAGCGGCCGGCGCGCGAGAGCGCGCTGCGCAGCGGCGTGCTGCCGCTCGGCTCCAGCCCGTAGAGGCGGGCGAAGAAGGCCTCGCGCTGGGCGCTGTCGTCGAAGTCGCGCACGCTCAGGAAGCGGTCGCCGTCGTTCGTCAGGCTGGTGTTGATCGAGCTGAAGCCGACGCGGAAGCGCGCCCCGTCGAGCTGCGCAAAGGCCCGGCCGGCGCCGCCGCGCATCGTCAGCGTGCGGCTGCGGTAGTAGCTGAACCAGTTGGCGTAGTTGGTCCGGGCATCGACCCCGGCCGGCGCGGCAATCGCCGAGGCGTCCAGCACGATGGTGAAGCGGCCGGGCGAGTAGGCGCTGCTGCCGCTCGTCACGCTGCGGTTGCATCGCACCGGGCTGGCGCTGGGCAGGGCGTAGTAGAAGAAGCGGTAGTTCGTGCTGTTGACCGTGGTGCGGCTGCCGGCCACCCAGGTCTCGGGCGGGATCAGCCGTCGTCCGGCCGTCGTGCCGCCGATCGTCGACAGGTTGTTCAGGTTGCGGCGCGCGCTGCTGCCGCCCGCATAGCCGTCTTCCCAGGCATCGCTGAAGCTGGCGTCGGGGTAGCTGCTGCCATCGGCGCGCAGCGGCGGCAGGTAGCGCAGGGCGGGGTTGTAGGCGCTGCGGTTGATGCTGGCCACGCCGTGGCAGAGCGAGGTCTGCGTGCGGTCCAGCAGCTCCAGGCCCGAGATCGCGGTGTTCTTGTCGCCGTACTTGTAGACATAGGTGGCATCGGGCGTGAAGTCCCAGCTCATGCTGCCCGAGTCGTCCAGGATGAAGAGCAGGTTGGGCCGGATCGCCGCGCTCGGCGAGGTGGCCAGCGGCACATCGGCCAGATCGGCCGGCGCGGCCCGCAGCCCCAGCGGCACGGCCAGCAGCAGGGCGGCCGTCACACGGCATGCGCGGCCGGGCCAGGGGGAGCAGGGCAGGGGGCGCATGGTCGGCCTCGGCATCGAGCGCGGCTTCAGGACAGCGAGACCAGGGTCTCGGTGTAGCTCACCGTGCCGCGCCCGCCGACGCTGCGCACGATGATCCGGTAGTAGGGCGAGAGCGGCGCTAGCCCGCAGCCGCGCACCATGCTGCCCTGGCCCAGGCCGGCCGAGCCCAGGGTCTCGTAGTCGAGCCGGCCCTTGCAGACCTCGGCTTCCAGGTTGCCGGCCGCGCTGGCGCAGGTCTGGGTGCTGCTGGGCTGCGGCTCGCCTTCGATGCGACACAGGCGGGTGATGACCCACTGGCCGGTGTGCGGCCCCACCGGCGTGGCGGCGCGGGCGGGCAGGCAGGTGATGTCGGCGCCGCCGCAGTCGTCGCCGTCCCAGTCGACCCGGGCCAGAGCGCCGGGCTGGCTGCCGGTCGGGTCCAGGTCGTCCAGGCTGCTGGCGTAGTAGCCGGCCTCGGGCTGGCTGGCATGCAGGGCGGCGAGGTCGGCCGCCTGGGCGGCCAGCAGCCAGGCCAGGGCTTCCTCGGCCATCGGGTCGGCGGCGGCGGTGGCCTGCTGCTTGAAGCCGAGGTTGCCGACGATCTGCCCGCCCGCATCCACCGACCGCACCAGCACGACCGCCGACAGCGCCAGGCCGACCAGGGCCAGCAGCGCCAGGATCAGCACCATGCCGCGCGCCGCGTGGCGAGGGCGGCTGTTCGGGCGGACGGCGGGCTTCATGCGTGCCAGATCCGGTTGCGCAGCGGCACCAGGGTCTCGAAGACGCTGTAGCGGTAGCGCTGCCAGCCCGCGGGCAGGCCGTCCAGGCGCAGCGGCAGGCAGCGGTCTTCGCCGCAGGCGCTCGAGCCGGGCACGGTCACGCCGCGGCCCAGGCGCCAGCTTGGGGAGCTGGCGGTCACGTCCTCGCGCTCGGCCTGGGCGCTGCGGGCGACCACGGCCAGGCGCAGGCCCAGCACCTGGGCCCAGCCGGCGGCGTCGGCGGGCTGCACATCGTCGTAGCGGTCGACCGCGCCGTCGCCGTCGCTGTCCTTGGCATAAAGGGCCTGGAGCTGGACGATGTGCGGGTAGAGCTCGCCTGTCTGGGCGACCGGGCCACGGGCGCTGTCCAGCTCGCTCAGCACCAGGGCCTGGCCGCTGTCGATCGCGTAGTCGCGCAGCAGCAGCCGGCCCAGGTTCAGCAGCAGGGTGCCGCGCGGCGGGCTGCCGGCGACGAAGGCCGGGTAGCCATCGTCCGGAAAGATGGTCTGGCCGCCGGCCTGGTTCCAGGGGCCGTCGTTGCCGGGGTTGTGGATGAGCTGGCTGGTCCCGGCGCCGCCGGTCTGGGTGACGTTGAAGACGCTGCACCAGTGCGTCTCGTCCCAGGGCAGGGGCAGGGCGACCATCAGGTCGCCGGGCGCCACGCCCAGGGTGGTGTCGACGAAGAAATTGGCCGCCGTGCGCGGATGGTCGATGGCGACCTTGATCGGCACCGCATAGCGGCCGTTGTCGCTGCTCATCACCCGCAGCCGGTCGGGCGCGCCGTCGGCGCCGGGGGTGATCAGCACCGGGGTCAGCAGCCAGTCGCTGGCCTCGGCGGCGTCGGCATGGCGGGCGCGGATCGGGCAGCCCAGGCCCTCGGTCTGGCTGATCAGGCCGTAGCCGGCCGATTGCACCGCGCGTTGCAGCTCGTGCAGGGCCAGCGCGCCATTGACCTGGGCATCGCTGCCGCGCGTCGTGCGCATCTGCTGGCCCTGGGCGGCGATCAGGCTCTGCGCGATCGCCAGGGTGGTGATCAGGCCGACCGCCAGAGCCACCAGCAGTTCGACCAGGGTGAAGCCGCCGGAGCGCCGGGCGGACAGCGGCCGGCGGCGGGGCAGGGCGGGGCGGGGCGTCGTCATCGCAGGGCCTTCAGTTGCGGCGGATCGCGGCCTGCTGGGCCTCGGTGTGCCGGCCCTCGCCGGGCGGCTGCCAGTGGATGCGCAGCGACAGCCCGTCGGCCAGGGTGCCGGCATCGCGCAGCACCTGGACTTCGGCCTCGCCCTGCGGCAGGCGCTCGGCCACCTGGGCCAGCCAGGCGGCGCAGGGCGGATGGGCCGCACAGGCGCCGCCCTCGGTGTTGTAGCGGGCAAGCTGCTCGGGCGACTCGGTCCAGAGCCGGCCGATGAGCTGGCCGCCCAGGTGCACCGCCTCGCCGCGCAGACCGATGGCGCTCTGCGCCCGCAGCATCTGGCCCTGCAGGCCGACCAGGCCGAGCAGGCCGACCGAGAAGATCAGCAGCGCGACCAGCACCTCGACCAGGCTGGCGCCGCGCTGGCGGGGGCGGGCGGGGGCGAGCGGCATGGCGGGCCTCAGCGGCAGACGCGCGGATCGTCGGCATCGCGCACTGCCGGCTCGCACAGGCGCACCGCGCCGTGGCGCGAGATGTCGAGCTGCAAGCTGCGGCTGCCCGCCAGGTTCAGGGTGATGCGGCGCAGGCCGTCCTCGTCCTCGACCCGGCCGAAGCCATTGAAGCGCAGGCCGCTGGCGGGCGCGCCCGCGGCGTCCAGGCCGGCCACCGTCACGCGGGCATGGCCGGCGCCGGCTGCCTCGGCCGCGATCAGCCGCGGCGCCACCGTGGCCGAGGGCGCGGCATGGCAGGCGCCGTCGGGTGCGTCGCGCGAGATCACCCAGCCGCCGCCGCCCGCATCGGCCACGCAGCCGGCGTCCAGCGCCCGCGCGTCCTCGCTGCTCACCAGGGTGAAGCGCACCGGCGCATTCAGCCGCAGGGCCTCGCTGCGGGCACGCTCCAGCGCCCGTTGCAGGGTGTGGCCGGCATGGCGGACCTGGGTGCTGCGCAGCCAGTCGGCCGCGCTCGGCAGCACGGTCAGCATGGTCATGCCGAAGATGGCCAGGGTGATGGCCAGCTCGATCAGCGTCAGGCCACGCAGGCGGCTGCGGCTCAGCATTCGCCGCCCTTCCACAGCCAGCAGGACTTGTCGACTTCGGCCCCGCGGAAGCGCAGGGTGCCGCGGCGGTCGTCCTGGTCGACCCGGTACTGGTGGCCCGCGGCGGCTGTGCCGCTGCGGCCGCTGGCTTGCAGGCGGTAGGCCTGGCCGCTCGCGAGCAGGCTGCAACTGAAGTCGAACAGTGCTTCGCCGGGCGGCGCGAAGTCGGCCCAGGCGGGCGCATCGTCGGCATCGACGCAGGCCTCGCTGCCGTAGTTGCGGTGGTCCTGGTAGTACTGCTCCAGCTTCACGCGGAAATCGGCGAGCTGGGCGAAGGCCGTCTGCACCTGGCTGCGCCGCACATGGTCGGCATAGCTGGGGTAGGCGACCAGGCTGAGCACGCTGACGACGACCATCGCGATCATCAGCTCCAGCAGGGTGAAGCCGGCTTGGCGATGCAGCGGGAAGGGGGGGCGAAGGGGATGCACCTCGCCTTCTTCGGCCCGGGCCGCAGCGCCTAAAGCCGGAATTCGTATCCATTTGTGGCTTTGCTTCGCGGCTGCTCGCGGCCGGCCTCGGGCAGGCTGCGAGGCATGCTCCTCCTGCCCATCCCTGCCTCCCTGCCGGCCTGGACCGAGGCCTTCTGCAGCCTGCCGGTGCCGGTGCTGGCCGACACCCAGCGGGCGCTGGACGGACTGGCCCGGGCCGAGGACGAGCGCGGCGACGTCGACGCCCACCGCATCGCCGAGGCCGTGGCCCAGGATCCGCTGATGACCCTGCGCATCTTCGCCAGCGCCGCGCGCCTGAGCACGCCGGCCGAGCGCGAGGACCGCCGCGGCATGCCCGAGACGGTCACCGCCGCCCTGCTGCTGCTGGGCATCGCCCCCTTCTTCCGCAGCCTGGGCGAGCTGCCGCTGGCCGAGGCGGCGGTCGATCCGGCGCGCTGCGGCATCGCCAGCGCCCCGGACGGCCTGGCCGCCGTGCTGCGCCGCGCCCGCCGCAGCGCCAATTTCGCGCTGGGCTTTGCCGTGCACCGCATGGACGGCGATGCCGCGGCCTTGCAGACAGCCGCCCTGCTGCACGATTTCGCCGAGTTGCTGCTCTGGTGCCACCGCCCCGAGCTGGCCGACACCCTGGCCCAACGCCAGGCCGCCGACCCGACGCTGCGCTCGGCCCCGGCCCAGCAGGCGCTGCTCGGCATCGAGCTGACGGCGCTTGAACAAGCCCTGATGCGCGCCTGGGGCCTGCCCGAGCTGCTGCGCCGCATGACCGACGATGCCCAGGCCTGGGACCCGCAGGTGCGCTGCGTCAGCCTGGCCGTTCGCATCGCGCGCCACAGCGCGGTGGATTGGTTCAACCCGGCCCTGCCCGACGACTGGACGGCCCTGGGCGAACTGCTGCTGCTCAGCCCCGAGGCGGCCCGCGCCCTGGTCCTCGACATCGACCAGTGAGCGGACCCGGGCAGGCCCCGAGCGCGGGACGCTAGGCTGCCTGACGCTCGGCGGCGACAATCGCGCGATGCACGATCCCGCCCTGCCGCCCCTGGCCAACGACCGCTTCCTGCGCGCCTGCCTGCGCCTGCCCACCGATCGCACCCCCGTCTGGCTGATGCGCCAGGCCGGTCGCTACCTGCCGGAATACAACGCCACGCGCGCCAAGGCCGGCAGCTTCATGGGCCTGGCGACGAACCCGGCCTATGCGACCGAGGTCACGCTCCAGCCGCTCGACCGCTACCCGCTCGACGCGGCCATCCTGTTCAGCGACATCCTGACCGTGCCCGACGCCATGGGCCTGGGCCTGAGCTTTGCGCAGGGCGAAGGCCCGCGCTTTGCCCATCCGGTGCGCGACGAGGCCGCCGTCGCCAAGCTGGAGGTGCCGGACCTCGACAAGCTGCGCTACGTGTTCGACGCGGTGTCCAGCATCCGCCGCGCGCTCGCCGATGCCCAGGGTGTCGGCCGCGTGCCGCTGATCGGCTTCTCCGGCAGCCCCTGGACCCTGGCCTGCTACATGGTCGAAGGTGGTGGCAGCGAGGACTACCGCGCGGTCAAGACCCTGATGTACCGCCGGCCCGACCTGATGCACCGCATCCTGGCCGTCAATGCCGACGCGGTGGCGGCCTACCTGAATGCGCAGATCGAGGCCGGCGCGCAAGCGGTGATGGTCTTCGACAGTTGGGGCGGCGTGCTGTCCGATGCGGCCTTCCGCAGCTTCAGCCTGGCCTACACCCAGCGCGTGCTGGACGGGCTCAAGAAGGAACATGCCGGCCACCGCATCCCGCACCTGGTCTTCACCAAGGGCGGCGGCCTGTGGCTGGAGGCCATCGCCGGCACCGGCGCCGACGTGGTCGGCCTGGACTGGACGGTCTCGCTGGCCGATGCGCGCCGCCGCACCGACGACAGGGTGGCCCTGCAGGGTAATGTCGATCCCATGGTGCTCTTCGGCGACGAGGCCGCCATCCGCGCCGAGGCCCAGGCCGTGGTGGCCAGCTTCGGCCGGCCGCAGCGGGCGGACGGCCGCCACGGCGGGCACATCTTCAACCTGGGCCACGGCATCAACCAGTTCACGCCGCCGGAGTCGGTGGCGGTGCTGCTCGATGCGGTGCGCCAGGCCTCGATCCAGGCTCGTGCCTGAGCGTCAAGGGCTTGCTGCGGCGGGCGACGGGTGCCAGCAACGCTTCGGTGGGGCTTGACTTATCCCCAATTTTCTGGACGCCCGCACCCCCTAGCATCACTGATGCATCGCAGCAAGGGCCTGTCCGGAGCCCCACGCAAGTTGTTGATTCGTAAGGCTTTCATCCGGGTGCCTTTCTTTGCGCCAGGGTAAGCCCAGCCCTTGTGCTTCAAGCACTTAGCGCGGCTCCGCGCAGTTTCCCCACAAAGTTATCCACAGACTCCGTGGATAGTCTGGAAATCCACGGTGAATCAAGCACTTGGCCCGGCATGCTGAGGGGGTATCGACCTTGTCGGAGCGCTTGAGCCCCGTCCCGCAGGCGCCGGCCCAGACGCTCGGGGTGCTGGTCGAGACGCCGCAGCACAGCGGCCTGAGCGGCCCGCTGGACTACGGCTGCGACCGGCCCATCGCCCCCGGCACCCTGCTGCGGGTGCCGCTGGGCCGGCGCGAGGTGCTGGGCATCGCCTGGACGGCCCCTCGCCCGGCCGAGGCCCCGGCCGCCGAGGGCTGGGCCCTGCGCCCGGTCGCCGCCGTCTTCGACCGCCTGCCGCCGCTGCCGGCCACTTGGTGTGCCCTGATCGACTTCGCGGCCCGCTACTACCAGCGCGGCGCGGGCGAACTGGCCCTGGCCGTGCTGCCGGCCGAGTTGCGCAAGCTCGACGCCACCCAGCTCGACCGCCGCCTGCGCCGCCTGGACCGCGCCGCGTCCGCCGCGCCGCCCGCCGCCCACCCCGCTCCGGAGCGGCCCGCGCTGACGCCCGAGCAGGCCGCCGTGCTGGACGCCCTGGGCCTGGAGCGCATCGGCCAGGCCGGTGCCGAGCCGCCGGTCAGCCTGCTCGACGGCGTGACCGGCAGCGGCAAGACCGAGGTCTACCTGCGCGCCGCCGAGACCGTGCTGGCCGGCGGCCGCCAGGTGCTGATGCTGGTGCCCGAGATCAACCTGACGCCGCAACTGGAGGCGCGCGTCGCAGCCCGTTTTCCGGCGCGCCGCATCCTCAGCCTGCACAGCGGCCTGAGCCCGGCGCTGCGGCTGCGGCACTGGCTGCAGGTGCTGCGCGGCGAGGTCGACCTGCTGCTCGGCACCCGCATGGCCATCTTCGCGCCGCTGGACCGCCTGGGCCTGCTGGTGGTCGACGAAGAGCACGACCCCTCCTACAAGCAGCAGGACGGCGCGCGCTACTCGGCCCGCGACCTGGCCGTGCTGCGCGGCCGGCTGGAGCGGGCGGCGGTGCTGCTGGCCTCGGCCACGCCCTCGCTGGAAAGCTGGCACAACGCCCGGCCGCAGGCCGAGGGCGGCGCCGGCCGCTACCAGCGCCTGGCCATGCCCAGCCGCATCGGCGGCGGCGTGCTGCCGCGCGTGCGCCTGCTTGATCTGGGCCAACTGCGGCGCGAGGACCATGCCGCCGGCCTGATCGCGCCGGCCCTGGTCGAGGCCCTGCAGCAGCGCCTGGCGCGGGGCGAGCAGAGCCTGGTGCTGCTCAACCGCCGCGGCTATGCGCCGGTGCTGCATTGCGCCGCCTGCGGCTGGAAGAGCGGCTGCCCGCATTGCAGTGCCTGGCGCGTCTTCCACAAGAGCGACCGCAGCCTGCGCTGCCACCACTGCGGCGCCGCCGAGCGCGTGCCGCGCCACTGCCCCGAATGCGGTAATGCCGACCTGGATGCCCTGGGCCGCGGCACCGAGCGCCTGGCCGACGAGCTGGCCGAGCGCCTGCCCGGCGCCCGCATCGGCCGCATCGATGCCGACAGCACGCGCGCGGCCGGTTCGCTGGAGGCCCAGCTCGCCCAGGTGCATGCGGGCGACATCGATGTGCTGGTCGGCACCCAGATGGTCGCCAAGGGCCACGACTTCCGCCGCATCACCCTGGTGGCCGCCGTGCAGCCCGATGCCGCCTTGTTCAGCAGCGATTTCCGGGCACCCGAGCGACTGTTCTCGCTGCTGATGCAGGCCGCCGGCCGGGCCGGGCGCGAGGCCAGCCAGTCCGGCCAGAGCGAGATGTGGGTGCAGACCTGGCATCCGACGCATCCGCTCTACCAGGCCCTGGTCCGCCACGATGCCGCGGCCTTTGCCGAGGCGCAGTGGCGCGAGCGTTTCGAGGCCGGCCTGCCGCCGGCCACCCACCTGGCCCTCTTGCGCGCCGAGGCGCGCACGCAGGAGGCCGCCCAAGCCTGGCTGGCTGCCGCGGCAGCGCTGGGCGCCGCGGCAGCGGCCGAGACCGGCGTGAGCTGCTTCCCGCCGGTGCCGTCCCCGGTGCAGCGGGTCGCCCAGGTCGAGCGGGCCCAGATGCTGATCGAGGCCCCGCGCCGCGCGCCCTTGCAGCAGATGCTGGCCGCCTGGCTGCCGCAGCTCCACGGCCTGCGCGAGCCGCGCGTGCTGCGCTGGGCGATCGACGTCGACCCGCTGGCGATCTAGCGCCAGCCGGGACGCGGCCGCAGCCTCAGCGCCGCGCGAACAGCCGGTCGTGCAGGGCCATGCCGGCCAGCATCGCGCCGACGAAGAGCAGCCCCGCGCTGCTGCCGCTGCCCGCCGAGACCAGGGCCGGACCCGGGCAGTAGCCACCGATGCCCCAGCCCGCGCCGAACAGCAGGCCGCCGATCAGCAGGCGGCGGTCGATGACGGTGCTCGTGGGCAGGTCGATCGCATCGCCGTTCCAGGCCGAGCGGCGCCGCTTGGCCAGCGCAAAGCCGATCAGGCCGACGCCGACGGCGCCACCCATCACCAGCGCCAGGCTTGGATCCCAGGCGCCGGCCAGATCGAGGAAGCCGCTGACCTTGGCGGGATTGGCCATGCCCGAAAGGATCAGGCCCAGGCCGAAGACGAGGCCCGACAGGGCCGAGATGAACAGGGACATCGCAAGCTCCTGGAAGGCTCAGAGGACGTGGCGCAGCACGAACACGGTGACGAAGCCGGCGCCCATGAAGGACACTACGTTCACCAGCGAGCGGAAGGATCCGCGCGACAGGCCGCAGACCCCGTGGCCGCTGGTGCAGCCATTGCCCATGCGCACGCCCACGCCGACCAGCAGGCCGGCGACGATCAGGCCCAGGCTGCCGCTGACCTGCTCGGCCGCCGGCAGCGGCGCCACCAGTTGCCAGAGCCAGGGCGAGACCAGCAGGCCGGCGATGAAGACCAGGCGCATGGCCTGGGCCTTGATCGTCGAGGCCAGGCCGGCGCCGGGCGAGAGCAGGGCCTGCAAGGCGCCGCCCACGATGCCCGCGATGCCGGCGATGCGGCCGGCGCCGAGCACGAGCAGCACGGCCGAAAGGCCGATCAAGAGGCCGCCGGCCAGGGCGGTCCAGGGGGTGAAAGCTTGCCAGTCAAGGGTCATGGTGCGTGCGGCCGGGCGGGCCGGTTCGTGGGGCAGAAATGGGCATGCAGCGCCGCGATCACCGCGCGGGCGGCGTCCGAGGCGATGGCGTAGTGGATGTGGCGGCCGTCGCGGCGGGTCTCGACCAGGCCTTCGCCGCGCAGCACGCCAAGCTGTTGCGACAGCGAGGGCTGGGTCAGGCCGGTGGTCTCGGCCAGCTCGCTGACGCAGCACTCGCGGTCGACCAGGGCGCACAGCAGTTGCAGGCGGCCCGGATGGGCCAGGGCCCGCAGCAGGGCGGCCGCGGCCTCGGACTGGCTGCCCAGGCGCTCGGCCGAGTGCGGAGGCGACTCGGACCGGGGCAGGGTGGCAGGGGAGGAGACCATGACACGATGATAGTTCAAGACTTTATATATCGTTTGTCGCTAATATTGCCCCCAGGCGCCGCGGCGACACCCGCCCGCGTCGATCCGCATCCGCTCACCGAGGCCTGCATGAACGCCACGATCCACGCCTTCTTCGACCCGGCGACGAACACCGTCACCCACATCGTCAGCGACCCGGCCACACGGCACGCCGCCATCATCGACAGCGTGCTGGACTACGACCCCAAGTCCGGCCGCACCTCGACGGCCAGCGCCGAACGCGTGCTCGCCCATGTGCAGGCCGAGGGCCTGACGGTGGACTGGCTGCTCGAAACCCATGCCCATGCCGACCACCTTTCGGCCGCGCCCTGGCTCAAGGCCCGGCTTGGCGGCCGCATCGCAATCGGCAGCCACATCCGGGAGGTGCAGCGGGTCTTCAAGGGCATCTTCCATGCCGAGGACATGAGCACCGACGGCCAAGTCTTCGACAAACTCTTCGACGACGGCGAGGCCTTCGCCATCGGCGAGCTTCAGGCCCGCGCCATGCACACCCCCGGCCACACGCCGGCCTGCATGAGCTACCTGATCGGCGAGGACGCCTTCGTCGGCGACACCCTCTTCATGCCCGACTACGGCACCGCCCGCTGCGACTTCCCGGGCGGCGATGCGCGCACGCTCTACCGCTCGATCCAGAAGGTGCTGAGCCTGCCGCCGACCACCCGCCTGCACCTCTGTCACGACTATCCGCCGGCCGACGGCCGCGAGCCCTGCTGGATCACCACTGTGGCCGAGCAGCGCGCCGGCAACATCCATGTCCGCGAGGGCATCGACGAGGACAGCTTCGTCGCCATGCGCAGCGCCCGCGACCGCACCCTGGCCATGCCGGCGCTGATGCTGCCTTCGGTGCAGGTCAATGTGCGTGCCGGCCACCTGCCGCTGGCCGAGTCCAATGGCGTGGCCTACCTGAAGATCCCGCTCAACCAACTCTGAGGACCCGCGGCGGCCGGGCCGGGACGCCCCCGTACACTGGTCTGCATGACCGTCGCCCCGGGCCCCGCCGACCATGCCGAGCTTCAGCGGCAACTGCCCGGTCTGGGCCAGGCCCCCGGGCCAGTGGATGCGGCGGTGCCGGCGGCCCATGCCCTGCTGGTGCATCCGCGGGCACGCCAGGCCATCGTGCTCGGTGGCCTGAACATCGGCTACGAGCTGGTCCGCGTGCGGCGCCGCTCGATCGGCATGGTCGTCACGGCCGAGGGCCTGTCGGTGCGCGCGCCGCGCTGGGTCGGCCTCGGGGACATCGAGGCCGCGCTCCAGGCCAAGGCCCGCTGGCTGCTGGGCAAGCTCGGCGAACAGGGTGAGCGCCAGCGCCGCCTGGCTGCCGGCCGCATCGACTGGGTCGACGGCGCCTGCCTGCCCTACCTCGGCGAGACCCTGGTGCTGCGGCTCGACCCGCAGCAGCGCGGCCTGGCCCTGCGCGAGGCCGCCGCCGGCGACACCCCGCCCGGCCGCCGCCTGCTGCTGGGCCTGCCGCCGCAGGCCGATGCCGTGCAGGTGCGCGATGCCGTGCAGTCCTGGTTGATGAAGGAGGCCCGCCGGGTCTTCCTGGAGCGCCTGGCCCATTACGCGCCGACCCTGGGCGTGCAGGTGCGGCGGCTGGCTCTTAGCTCCGCCCAGACCCGCTGGGGCAGCGCCAGCGCCGATGGCTCCATCCGCCTGAACTGGCGGCTGATCCACTTCAGCCTGGCGACGCTGGACTATGTCGTCGTCCACGAACTCGCCCACCTGCGCCACATGGACCACAGCCCGCGCTTCTGGGACGTCGTGCGCGATGTGCTGCCCGACTTCGACCAGGCCCGCGCCGCGCTGCGCGACCCGGTGCTGCCGGCGTTCGACTAGACCGCTGCGGCCGGGCGGCGTCGGCACGGCGCCTCGCCGACAATCGCGGGTTTTCCGGCGGCGGCCCCTCCCGGGGCCGCGCCGCGCGAGCTGCCCGCCATGTCCGACCTCACCCCCCTGCCGCATGCCCCCGAGGTGCGCCGCCGCCGCACCTTCGCGATCATTTCGCACCCCGACGCCGGCAAGACCACGCTGACCGAGAAGCTGCTGCTGTTCTCCGGCGCGATCCACATCGCCGGCTCGGTCAAGGCGCGCAAGGCCAGCCGCCATGCGACCAGCGACTGGATGGAGATCGAGAAGCAGCGCGGCATCTCGGTGGCCAGCTCGGTCATGCAGATGCTCTACCGCGACTGCGTGATCAACCTGCTCGACACGCCCGGCCACAAGGACTTCTCGGAAGACACCTACCGCGTGCTGACCGCAGTGGACGCCGCGCTGATGGTGATCGACGCGGCCAATGGTGTGGAGCCGCAGACGCGGCGATTGATCGAGGTCTGCCGCCAGCGCGACACGCCCATCCTGACCTTCGTCAACAAGATGGACCGCGAGGGGCGCGACCCGCTGGAGCTGCTCGACGAGATCGAGCAGGAGCTCGGCATGCCCTGCGTGCCCATGACCTGGCCGGTGGGGCAGGGCAAGGCCTTCGGCGGCATCGTCGACCTGCGCAAGCAGCAGATGCGGCTCTTCAAGGCCGGCGCCGACAAGCGCAGCGACCAGGACGGGGCCGATGCCGACGAGATCGTCCCCCTGGCCCAGGCCGACACGCTGCGCGCGCGCTTCGGCCAGGATTTCGAGACTGCCGAAGGCTCGATCGAGCTGCTGGCCGGCGCCGCGCCGGCCTATGCCCAGGATGCCTTCGAAGCCGCCAAGCAGACGCCGGTCTTCTTCGGCTCCGGCGTCAACAACTTCGGTGTCCAGGAGGTGCTCGATGCCCTGGTCGACCTGGCCCCGCCGCCCGCGGCCCGCCACGTCACCCAGGCCGACGGCCGCGACGTGGAGGTGCCGCCCGCCGCCGAGGGCTTCAGCGGCGTGGTCTTCAAGGTGCAGGCCAATATGGACCCCTCGCACCGCGACCGCATCGCCTTCGTGCGCGTCAACTCCGGCCGCTATGCCAGCGGCATGAAGCTGCGCGTGCAGCGCAGCGGCAAGGAGCTGAGGCCGACCAGCGTGGTGACCTTCCTCTCGCAGCGCCGCGAGGCGGTGGAGGAGGCCTATGCCGGCGACATCATCGGCTTCACCACCCACGGCGGCGTGCAGCTCGGCGACACCATCACCCACGGCGAGGCGCCGGCCAGCTTCGGCACCTACACCGGTCTGCCCTTCTTCGCGCCCGAGCTGTTCCAGACGGTCGAGCTGGCCAACCCCATGAAGAGCAAGCAGCTCATGCAGGGCCTGTTGCAGCTTGGCGAGGAGGGCGCGATCCAGGTCTTCCGGCCCACAGTTGGCGGCGCGATGCTGCTGGGCGCCATCGGCCAGCTCCAGTTCGAGGTGGTGCAGCATCGGCTGAAGGCCGAGTACGGCGTCGAGGCGCGGCTCGGCGCCTGCCGCTTCCACGGCGCGCGCTGGGTCACTTGCGATGATGCGGCGGCGATGCGCAAGTTCACCGACGAGGCTGCCAGCAAGCTGGCACTCGATGCGGCCGACACCCTGGCCTACCTGATGACCTCGCCCTACGACCTGCGGCTGACGCAGGAACGGCATCCCAAGGTCGTCTTCCACCCGCTGCGCGAGCACGCCGGCCTGGCCTTGCAGACGGGTTGAGACCGTCCGGGCCGGCCCGGACGGGGCCTCTCAGACCGCCCTCTGTTCAGTCAGCCTGCCCAAACGGAAGCTGGGCGGGCCGGCCCGGGGACCGACCCGCCCCGGGGGCGTGTCCTGCATCGCGGGGCGGCAGCCGCCGCCCCGGGCCGGGCATCAGACGCCGGCGGCAGCCTTCAGCGCGGCGGCCTTGTCGGTCTTCTCCCAAGAGAACTCCGGCTCCTCGCGGCCGAAGTGGCCGTAGGCGGCGGTCTTGCCGTAGATCGGACGCAGCAGGTCGAGCATCTGGATGATGCCCTTGGGACGCAGGTCGAAGTGCTCGTTGACGAGCGCGGCGATCTTGTCGTCCGGCAGCTTGCCAGTGCCGAAGGTGTTGATCGTCACGTTCATCGGGCGGGCCACGCCGATGGCGTAGGCCACCTGCACTTGGGCCTGCCTGGCCAGGCCGGCGGCGACGATGTTCTTGGCCACATAGCGGGCGGCGTAGGCGGCGGAGCGGTCGACCTTGGTCGGATCCTTGCCGCTGAACGCACCCCCGCCGTGCGGGCAGGCACCGCCGTAGGTGTCGACGATGATCTTGCGGCCGGTCAGGCCGCAGTCGCCCTGCGGGCCGCCGACGACGAAGCGGCCGGTCGGGTTGATCAGGTACTTGGTGTCGGCGGTCAGCCACTCGGCCGGTAGCACCGGCTTGATGATCTCTTCGCGGACGGCCTCGTAGAACTCGGGCTTCATCTTGTCGCCCAGGCTCCACTCGGGGGCATGCTGGCTGGACAGCACGACCGTGTCGATCGACACCGGCTTGCCATCGACATAGCGCAGCGTGACCTGGCTCTTGGCGTCCGGACGCAGGAAGGGCAGGCGGCCGTCCTTGCGCAGCTGGGCCTGGCGCTCGACCAGTCGGTGCGCGTAGTGGATGGCCGCGGGCATCAGCGCCGGCGTCTCGTCGGTCGCGTAGCCGAACATTAGGCCCTGGTCGCCGGCACCGATGTTCAGGTAGTCGTCGCTTGCGCGGTCCACGCCCTGGGCGATGTCGTTGGACTGCTTGTCATAGGCCACCAGGACCGCACAGCCCTTGTAGTCGATGCCGTACTCGGTGTTGTCGTAACCGATGCGCTTGATGGTGTCGCGCGCAACCTCGATGTAGTCGACATTGGCCTGCGTGGTGATCTCGCCGGCCAGCACCACCAGACCGGTGTTGCACAGCGTTTCGGCGGCCACGCGCGAGAGCGGGTCCTGCGCAAAGATCGCGTCGAGGATCGCGTCGGAGATCTGGTCCGCGACCTTGTCGGGATGGCCTTCGGAGACCGACTCCGAGGTGAAAAGGAAATCGTTCGCCACTCTTACACTCCTGGATTCCGGTTGCTTGGCGCGTTGCCGGCCCGGTGGGAGGTGCGGCGAACGCTTTAGCGGAAGGTGGGCTTTTCAGCCCGGGAAAGCGGCTTGCACCGTTTTCTGTCGCCCCGCAAGTAGTTCAATAACTCGGCGACTTTTTGATCTTAGCAGCCCGTGTTCAGCCGTTTCCTCTCCGTTTGCATGCGTGGCCTGGCGGGCTGGCCGCTCGGGCTTCTGCATTTTCTCGGGGGCGGTCTGGGCTGGGCGGTCTACCTCCTGTCGCCGTCCTATCGGCGCCGCTTTGACAGGCATGCGGCCCAGGCAGGGCTGAGCAAGTCCCAGGCCCGGGCCGCCATCCCCTCAGCCGGGCGCATGCTGGCCGAGCTGCCCCCCTTGTGGGCCCGGCCGCTGGATGCGCCGCTGCCCATGCCCGTGCAATGGCAGGGCGGCGAGCTGATCGAGCAGGCCCAGGCCGCGGGCCGCGGCCTGCTCATGCTGACCCCGCACCTGGGCTGCTTCGAGGCCATCGGCCAGTCCTACGCCGCGCGCTATGGCGCCGGCCGGGGCCTGATGACCGTGCTCTATCGCCCCGCGCGCAAGCCCTGGCTGCGCGAGATCGTCGAATCCTCGCGCCGCCGGCCCGGCCTGGATGCGGCGCCCGCCACCCTGGCCGGCGTGCGGCAGATGATCCGTGCGCTGCGCCGCGGCGAGGTCGTCGGCCTGCTGCCCGACCAGGTGCCGCCCGAGGGCCTGGGCGTCTGGGCGCCCTTCTTCGGCCGGCCGGCCTACACGATGACCCTGGCCGCACGCCTGGTGCAGCAGACCGGCTGCGCGCTGCTGCTGGTCTGGGGCGAGCGCCTGCCACGCGGCGCCGGTTACCGTGTGCGGGTGAGCCCGATGCCCGAAGCCCTGCCCGACGAGCCGGTCGAGGCCGCCACCGCGATCAACCGCGCGATGGAAGGCCTGATCCGCTTGTGCCCCGAGCAATACCTCTGGGCCTACGCCCGCTACAAGGCGCCGCGCAGCGGCCCCGCGGCATGAGCGCCGGCTTGGCGAAGCTGGGCAGCCGCGCGCTGCTGGGCCTGCTGTGGCTGCTGCACGGGCTGCCGCTGCCGCTGCTGGCGGCGCTGGGGCGTGGCCTGGGCGCGCTGCTGTGGCGTCTGGCGGGCTCGCGGCGGCGCATCGCGCTGCGCAATCTGCAACTCTGCTTTCCCGAGATGGCGGCCGACCGGCGCCGCGCCCTGGCCCGCGAGCACTTTGCCTGGCTGGGCCAGAGCCTGCTGGAGCGCGGCGTGCTGTGGCATGCCTCGCCGGCGCGGCTGCGGCGGCTGATCCGCATCGAGGGCGCGGTCGGCGCGGCCGATGCCCATCCCGAGCGCGCCTGGATGCTGCTGGCGCCGCACTTCCTTGCGCTCGATGTGGCCGGCGCGGCCTCGCTGATGCACGTCAAGCGGCCCGGGGCTTCGATCTACCAGCGCCAGAGCGATCCGGTCTTCGATGCCGCGATGCGCCGCGGCCGCCTGCGCTTCGGCCCGCTCAAGCTCTTCGCCCGGCAGGAGACGGCCAAGCCGCTGCTGCGCGAGGTCAAGCGCGGCGCGGTCTTCTTCAACTTGCCCGACATGGACTTCGGCGCCAAGGATGCCGCCTTCCTGCCCTTCTTCGGCGTGCCGGCGGCCACGCTGCTGGCGCCTTCGCGCATGGCGCGGCTGATGGACATGGCGGTGCAGCCGGTGGTGGCCGAGATGCTGCCGCGCGGCCAGGGCTGGCGGGTGCGCTACCACCCGCCGCTCGAAGGCTTCGGCAGCGAGGATGCCGAGGCCGATGCCGCGCGCATGAACCGCTGGATCGAGGACCGCATCCGCGAGAACCCCGCGCAGTACCTGTGGGTGCACAAGCGCTTCAAGACCCGGCCGCCGGGCGAGCCCAAGCTCTACGGGGCCGGGCCCGGATAATCGGGCGATGCGACTCCGCTTCACCAAGATGCAGGGGGCCGGCAACGACTTCGTCGTGCTCGATGCCACCGCCGCCCCGCTGGCCCTCGATGCCGGCCAGATGCGCCGGCTTGGCGATCGCCGCTTCGGCGTCGGCGCCGACCAGTTGCTGATCGTCGAGCGCAGCGCGACGCCCGGGGTCGACTTCCGCTACCGCATCTTCAACGGCGCCTCCGGCGAGGAGGTCGAGCACTGCGGCAACGGCGCCCGCTGCTTCGCCCGCTATGTGCGCGACCGCGGCCTGATCGAGCGCGACACCATCGTCGTCGAGACCGTCAACAACCAGCTCGTGCTGAAGCTGCAAGCCGACGGCCGCGTCACCGTCGACATGAACCGGCCGGTGCTTGAAGCCGCCCGCGTGCCCTTCGATGCCAGCGGCCTGCGGCCGCTGGCCTTCGCGCAGCAGTGGCCGGTCGAGGTGCTCGGCCGCACGCTGCCGCTGGCGGTGCTGTCGATGGGCAATCCGCATGCGGTGCTGGACCTCGCCGCGATCGGCTGCGACGACGTCGACCGCGCCCCGGTCGAGACCCTCGGCCCGGCCATCGAGGCCCATGCGCGCTTTCCGCGCAAGGTCAATGCCGGCTTCCTGCAGATCGTCGACCGGGGTCATGTGAGGCTGCGCGTTTTCGAGCGCGATGCCGGCGAGACCCTGGCCTGCGGCACCGGCGCCTGCGCGGCCGTGGTCGCCGGCATCCTGGCCGGCCGGCTCGATCCCCAGGTCGATGTGGAAACCCGCGGCGGCCTGCTGACCATCGCCTGGCCCGGGGGCGAGGCCTCGGTCGCCATGACCGGCCCGGCCGAAACCGTCTTCGAAGGAGAGATCACGCTGTGAGCAGCATTCAGGGCATCACCGAAGACGACATCGCGAACTACCTGCTTCAGACGCCAGGCTTCTTCGAGCGCCATGCCGAGCTGCTCGGCCAGGTGCAGTTGCGCAGCCCGCACGGTACGCGCGCCGTCTCGCTGCAGGAGCGGCAGATGGAGATGCTGCGCGAGAAGATTCGCGGCCTGGAGCTGCGGCTGATCGAGATGATCCGCCACGGCCAGGAGAACGTCGCCATCGCCGACCGCCTGCATCGCTGGACCCGCGAGCTGATGCTGACGCGCGATCCGCAGGCCCTGCCGGGCGTGCTGGTGCAGGGCCTGCAACGCGAGTTCCTGATCCCGCAGGCGGCCATCCGCGTCTGGGGCCCGGCCGAACTGCCGGCCGAGGCCGACGGCGCCCAGCCGGTCACCGAGGAACTGCGCAGCTTCACCACCGGCCTCAGCCTGCCCTACTGCGGGCCGAATGCCGGTTTCGACGCCGCCGCCTGGCTGAGCGATGCGCCGGCCTCGCTGGCCCTGGTGCCGCTGCGCCATGGCACCGCCTCGGCCGCCTTCGGCCTGCTGGTGCTGGGCTCGCCCGACCCGACGCGCTTCCGCGCCGACATGGGCACCGAGTTCCTGATGCGCATCGGCGAGCTGGCCAGCGCCGGCCTCGTCCGCCTGCTGCCGCAGTGAGGCCGGCGGGCATGGCCGGCCCCGACACGGACCCCGCCCGGCCCGAAGCCGGCAGCCCGGCCGCCCACCTGGAGCACCTGCGCGTCGAGCGCCGCCTCGCCCCCGCCAGCCTGCGCGCCTACACCGCCGCGCTGCAGCGCCTGGCCGACTGCGCCGCGGCCGAGGGCCTGGCCCTGCCCGAAGTCCAGACCAGCGCCCTGCGCCGCTGGGCCGCGCGCCTGCATGGCGAGGGCCTGGCCCCGCGCAGCCTGGCGCAGATGCTGTCGGCCTGGCGCGGCTACTACCGCTGGCTGGGCCAGCGCCACGGCCTGCGCGCCAATCCGGCCGACGGCCTGCGGGCGCCCAAGGCCCCGCGGCTGCTGCCCAAGGCCTTGTCGGTGGAGGAAGCCGTGGCCCTGGCCGAGCATCGCGTGGCCGAGCCCGCCGACCCGCGGCTGGAAGCGCGCGACCGCTGCATCGTCGAGCTGCTCTACGGCTGCGGCCTGCGCGTGGCCGAGCTTTGCAGCCTGGACGTGCACGCCGGTCCGCAGGCCCAGGGCTGGATCGACCGCAGTGCCGCCGAGGCCCATGTGCTCGGCAAGGGCCGCAAGCGCCGCAGCCTGCCGGTCGGCCGGGCCGCGCTGGACGCGCTGGTCGACTGGCTCGCGCAGCGCCCGGCCCTGGCCTCACCCGATCAGCCGGCCCTGCTGCTCAACCGCAGCGGCCGGCGGCTGAGCCCCTCGCAGGTCCGCAGCCGCCTGCGCGAGCGCGCGGCCCGCGCCGGCCTGCCGCAGCCGGTGCATCCGCACATGCTGCGGCACAGCTATGCCTCGCACCTGCTGCAGTCCAGCGGCGAACTGCGCGGCGTGCAGGAGCTGCTCGGCCATGCCAGCATCGCCACCACCCAGGTCTACACCCGGCTCGACTGGCAGCATCTGGCCAAGGCCTACGACGCGGCCCACCCGCGCGCCCGGCGCAAGCCGGACGATCCCGCCTGAGCGGCGTGGCGCGCTTGCGCCGGACTGCGGCCTGCCGCATCCCAGCCCGGGGACAATCGCCGGATGAAGACTGTCCGACTCCGTGAAGGCAAGGAGCGCTCGCTGCAGCGCCGCCACCCCTGGGTGTTCCAGGGCTCCATCGACAAAGGCGGCGGCGACACCGGCGAGACGGTGCGCGTGGAGGCCGCCGACGGCAGCTTCCTCGGCTGGGGTGCCTTCAGCCCGCGCTCGCAGATCCGCGTGCGGATCTGGAGCTTCGACGAGCATGAGCGTGTCGACGAGGCCCTGTTCCAGCGCCGCATCGCCGCCGCGCTGCGCTACCGCCAGCGCCTGGCGATCGCCAGCAAGGGCCAGCGCCTGATCCACGGCGAGGCCGACGGACTGCCCGGCCTGATCGTCGACCGCTACGACGACACCCTCAGTGTGCAGTGCTTGGCGGCCGGCATCGAACGCTGGAAGCCCGTCATCGTCGCCGCACTCGTCGCCGAAACCGGCTGCACGCGGGTCTACGAACGCTCCGATTCCAGCGTGCGCCAGCTCGAAGGCCTGGCCGTCAAGACCGGCTGGCTGCAGGGCGCCGAGGGCGAGGCCCCGGCCGAACGCACGATCGACGAACACGGCTGGCAGTTGCAGGTCGACATCGCCCACGGCCACAAGACCGGCTACTACCTAGACCAGCGCGACAACCGCGGCCGCTTTGCCGCCTGGGTCCGCCAGTTCGGCGCGAAGCGCGTGCTGAACTGCTACAGCTACACCGGCGGCTTCAGCGTGGCCGCGCTCGCGGGCGGGGCCAGCGAGGTGAGCAGCGTCGATTCCTCCGGCCCGGCCCTGGCGCGGGCGCAGGCCCATGTCGAGCGCAATGCCGCCGCCTTCGGCTACGACCCGGCCGCGCACCGCACGCTTGACGCCGATGTGAACGCCACGCTGCGCCAGCTCCTCAAGGACGGCCGCCGCTTCGACGCCATCGTGCTCGATCCGCCCAAGTTCGCCCCCAGCGCCGCCCATGCCGAGCGTGCCGCGCGCGCCTACAAGGACATCAACCGCCTGGCCTTCAAGCTGCTCAGCCCCGGCGGCCTGCTGCTGAGCTTCAGTTGCTCGGGCGGCGTCAATGCCGACCTCTTCCACAAGATCGTCGCCGGCGCCGGCATCGACGCCCAGGTCGACGGCCACCTGCTCGCCCGCCTCGAAGCCGCGCCGGATCACCCGACGACGGTGGCATTCCCCGAAGGCGAGTACCTCAAGGGCCTGGCCATCGTCGTGAAGGGCTGAGCGGCGGGCCGGGCGGGTGCCCCATGCGAAACGCCCCAGCATCTTGCGATGCTGGGGCGTCATGTCTTGGTGGCTCGGGGCGGAATCGAACCACCGACACGCGGATTTTCAATCCGCTGCTCTACCAACTGAGCTACCGAGCCAAGAAAGACGGGAGTGTAGCAGGCGCCGCGAGCCCGACTGTCGCGCTCAGCCGACGAGGTTCTTGCGGCTGCGGTTCAGGTCGACACCGAGCTGCTTGAGCTTGCGGTAGAGGTGGGTGCGCTCCAGCCCGGTCTTCTCGGCCACGCGGGTCATGCTGCCGTTCTCGCGGGCGAGGTGGAACTCGAAGTAGGCCTTCTCGAAGGCGTCGCGGGCTTCGCGCAGCGGGCGGTCGAGTTCGAAGCTCTGCGTCGCAGGACGGCTGTTCGGGCCAGCGGGCGGCGCGGCCTCGACCGGCGTGCTCGTTGCCGGCATCGCTTGCGCGGCGCTGGGCGGCTCGCTGCTCGTGCGCGGCGCCTCGGTGCCGGACGGGTCCTCGGCGCCGCGGGCCTGTGGCCGGGCCAGGCCCTGCTCCACCGCACGCAGCAGCTTCTGCAGGGTGATGGGCTTTTCGAGGAAGGCCATGGCGCCGAGCTTGACGGCCTCGACCGCGGTGTCGATGGTGCCGTGGCCGCTCATCATGATCACGGGCATGGTGAGCTGGCCGTTCGCGCCCCACTCCTTGAGCAGGGTGATGCCGTCGACATCGGGCATCCAGATGTCGAGCAGCACGAGGTCGGGCCGAACCCGCTCCCGTCCGGCTCGGGCCTGTTGGGCGTTCTCCGCGAGTTCGACCGTGTGGCCCTCGTCGGTGAGGATTTCCGAGAGCAGGGCACGGATGCCCAGTTCGTCGTCGACTACAAGAATGGTGGCCATGGAATCGGTCAGCGCACGACCGCGCAAGGGGCGCGGTCGCCGGGCGGCCTGCTCAGGCCACCCACTTGGAAAATGATATCGAAACCCGTGCGCCCGGTCGGGGGGTGGCCCCGTCCGGATCGCGCGGGCCAAGTCGGATGCGGGCCCCGTGCTCGTCGCAGATCTTCTTGACGACCGCCAGCCCGAGGCCGGTGCCCTTGGCCTTGGTCGTCACATAGGGTTCGAAGGCGCGCTGAAGCACGCCCTCGGCAAATCCGGGTCCATTGTCCTCGACCACCAGCCGCAGGCCCTGCCAGCGGCCCTCGGCATCGCGCCGGCCTTCGCTGCGGATCTCGACGCTGCCGTCGGCCTGCTCGCTGACCGCATCCAGCGCGTTCTGCACCAGGTTGTGCACGACCTGGCGCAACTGGCTCGGATCGCCCTCGATCGGCGGCAGGTCCGCTTGCAGCCGGGCGCGCAGCCGGCCCTGCTCCTGGGCCTCGGCATAGAGCTGCAGCACGTCCTGCACCAGGGCATTGAGGTCCAGCGGCGCCAGCCGCGCGGCCGGCAGGCGGGCGTAGTCGCGGAATTCATTGACCAGTTGCTTCATCGCCTGCACCTGGGTCACGATGGTGGCGACGCCACGCGCGAGCATGGCCGCATCGGCCTCGGCCAGCTTGGGGCCGAGCTTGTGCTCCAGCCGCTCGGCCGAGAGCTGGATCGGCGTCAGCGGGTTCTTGATTTCATGGGCCAGGCGGCGCGCGACCTCGGTCCAGGCCTGCGCGCGCTGGGCCGAGACCAGCTCGGTGATGTCGTCGAAGACGATCAGCCGTGCGCCGTCGGGCAGGGTGGCGCCGCGCACCAGCACGGTGGGCTGGGTGCTGTCGTCGGGATGGGCCCCGGCGCCCGCGGCAGGGCTCAGCTCGAAGGCGTCCTGCCACTGCAAGCGTTCGCCCGGCTCGCCGGTCTGCTGCGCGCCGCGGAAGCGGTCCTCGACGGCGGCGGCCAGCGCAGCCAGGGTCGGCAGCTCGTCGAGCCGGCGATGCTGATAGGCCCCCAGCGGCGCCCGCAGGATGCGGATGGCGCCGGGGTTGACGGTGTCGATGCGGCCTTCGGCGTCGAACACCACCACGCCCGCGCTCATGGTGTCGAGGATGGTCTGGAGCTTGCCGCGCTCGCCGTCCAGCGCCGCCGTGCTGGCCTCGGCCTGGCCGCGGGCGTCGGCAAGCTGGCGCGTCATCTCGGCAAACGAGCGGGTCAGGCCGCCCAGCTCATCGCGTGAGCTGAACACCGGCTTGGGCCCCAGGTCGCCCCGGGCGACCTGCTGCACGCCCTCGGCCAGCAGCAGCAGCGGCTTGGCCAGGCGGTTGCCGAAGGTCACGGCCAGCAGCACCGCGGCGAACACCGCCAGCACCAGGGTCAGGGTGAGCGTGCCGATGTACATGCTGCGCAGGCCCTCGCGCGCCAGGGCGCGTTCCTGGTACTCACGGTAGGCCGCCTGCACCGCCAGGGCATTGGCCGCAAGCTGCGGCGGCAGCCACTGCGTGACGAGCAGCCAGCGCTCCTCCCCCGCCAGCGCAAAGCCGCCGGCCGGCAACTGGGCCAGGGCGCGGATGCGCGGCGGGCTGCGCGGGCTGCCGTCCTCGCGGCGGCTGCCGGGCTCGCCCAGGCCTTCGTCGTCCAGGCCTTCGAGCTGGGCGGCGATCCGCATCTCGCGGGCCTTGCGGAACAGCGCCGTGCCCGGCCGCTCCGGGCCCAGGGCATAGGCGCTGCCGCCGGCGCTGGCCAGCACCTGCCCGCCGGGGCCGAGCAGCGCGATCTCCTGCGCCGCCAGTTGCTCGCGCAGCCGCTCCAGCGCCAGCGGCTGGCGGCGCTCGGGCGCATCAGCCAGGCGGTCGGCGGCTTGGCGGGTCTTGTCGGACAGGTCCTTGAGCGCGGCATCCAGCGTGACCCGGCCCAGGTCCAGGCCGGCTTCCAGCGCGCGTTCGACCGAGACATCGAACCAGCTCTCGATGCTGCGCGCGACGAACTGGTAGCTCACCGCATAGACCAGCGCCCCCGGCACCACGCCGACCAGCGCGAAGATCGCCGCCAGCCGCAGCAGCAGCCGGCTGCCGAAGCGGCCGTGCCAGAAGCGCGAGACCAGGCGCAGCCCGGCCAGCACGACGACGGCCGCCAGCACGCCCGCGATCGCCAGGTTCACGCCCAGCAGCCAGGGGAAGTGGCGCTCATGCACCGTGCGGTTGTCGGTCGCCACCACCAGCAGCGAGGCCAGCACCAGGCCGGCGCCGGCCAGGGCCACCAGGGCGACGATCCGCAGGCCCCGCGCGTCGCGCTGGTTCATGCCGGCCTCAGCGGGATTCGCGCGGCAGCAGGCGGGCGCGGTGCCGCAGCTCCAGCTCCCAGGCGTCCGCGCGGTCCACGCTGAACTGCAGCGGGCGCGGCAGGCGCGAGGTGTCGAGCTGGAAGCTGAACTCGACCCGGTAGGCCGAGCCGTCGTCGATCACGCCGGGCTCGACGATCTGCCAGCGCGAGGCGGCGAGCACCGCGGCCAGGGCCTCGTCGAGGCGGTCATGCTGCTGGCTGAAGCCGCCCAGGCTCAGGCGGTAGCGGCGGCTGAGCGGCTGCCAGGCCAGGCGCCAGGCGCGGCTCTGGCGGGCGACCCGCTCGTCGCGCCAGTACCAGCGCTCGCGGTAGACCTCGACCTCGGTCAGGAAGTGCAGCGGCACGCCCTTGAGCAGGGCCTCCTCCACCGCCGTCGGCAGCGGCATCCGCAGGCTGTAGCTCAGCAGCAGGCCTTCATCGTCCTGGCGGCGCAGCTCGAAGCTGCTCAGCTCCGGCTCGGCACGCAGCGGGGCCAGGGCCAGCAGCAGGCTCAGCAGCAGGACCAGGCGGCGCAGCAGCAGTACGGGGACGCAGGGCACGGACGGGCAGCTCGGACGGCGTGGTGGGGCGCGGCATCAGGCCGTGCCGGGGGCCGCGTCCCCGCGCGTGAACAGCGCGTAGAAGAAGCCGTCGCCGGGGGCGCCGCCTTCGGCAGCCTGCGATCCGGCCACCGTCGCACCATTGTGGGTGAGGGGCAGCAGGTGGCCGGGCGATGGCCGCAGCCGCGCCCCGGGCGTGCGTTGCAAAAACGCGTCGACCTGGTCCTGGCCCTCGGCCCGGAAGACCGAGCAGGTCGCAAACAGCAGCCGCCCGCCCGGCGCCAGCAGCGGCCACAGGGCGTCAAGCAGCCGGGCTTGCGCCTGCGCGAGCGCGGGCAGGTCGGCCGGGCGGCGCAGCCAGCGCACATCGGGGTGGCGGCGGACGATGCCCGAGGCCGAGCAGGGCGCGTCGAGCAGGATGGCGTCGAAGGGCCGGCCGTCCCACCAGTCGGCCGGCCGGCCGGCGTCGCCGGCCACCGTCCGGGCGCGCAGTCCCAGGCGCTGCAGGCCCTGGTCGACCTTGCGCAGGCGGCCGGCGTCGCTGTCCAGGGCGAGCAGATCCAGCTCGGCCCGCTCCAGCAGGTGGGCGGTCTTGCCGCCGGGGGCGGCGCAGGCGTCCAGCACCCGCGCGCCGGGCGGCAGGCCGGCGCCATCGAGCAGCAAGTGGGCGGCGCGCTGCGCCGAGGCGTCCTGCACCGAGACGGCGCCTTCCGCCCAGCCCGGCAGGCGCTCGACCGGCTGCGGCGTGTCGAGCTGCAGGGCCTGCGGCGTGTCCGGCCCCAGCGGGCGGGCCGGCAGGCCGGCCCCGGCCAGGCGCTGCGCATAGTCGGCCAGGCTGCCGTGGCGGGGGTTCACGCGCAGCGTCATCGGCGGCGGGGCCTGGGCGGCGTCGAGCAGGGCCGGCCAGTGCGCGGGCCAGTCCAGGCGCAGTTGGGCGATCCACCAGGCGGGATGGTTCCAGCGCGCCGTGTCCTGCCCGGCCAGATGGGCTTCCAGGCCTTCGGCCTCGCGCAAGGCACGGCGCAGCACGGCATTGACCAGGCCGGCCTGGGCCGGCGCGCGGTGCTTGGCCGCCTCGACCGCCTGGCTGACCAGGGTGTGCGGCGCATAGCCGGCCCGGCTGTCGCGCGCGCCCAGCGCCAGCGCGCAGAGCAGCAGGGCCTCGACCCAGGGTGGTGGCTGGCGCGCGACCAGCAGGGTGGCCAGGGCCTGGGCGCGGCCGAGGCCGCGCATCACCTCGAAGGCCAGGGCCTGGCTGCCGGCGCGGGCGGCCGGCGGGCAGCGTGTCAGCGCCTCGGTCAGCGAGCGGCCGGCGCGAACGGCGGCGACCGCCTCGGCGCTGTGCTCCAGCAGGCGGGCCAGGGGCAGCGCGGCCGGGCTCGCGCGGGGGGTCTCAGCGGGCATCGTCCGGGGCCCGATCGGGCAGGGCCGTCAGGCCGAGGCTGGCCTCGGCCGGCTCGGCGGCCGGGGCCGGCAGCCGCGCGGCAGGGCGGAAGTTGAAGAGGTCGGCGACCAGCCGGGTCGGCCATTCCGCGCGGGCCAGGTTGTAGGCCGAGACCGCCGCATCGTGCGGCCCGCGCTGGAAGGCGATCTGCTGCCCCGCCTGTTGCAGGCTCTGGTGCAGGGCTTGCAGCAGCACGCGCCAGGCGGTGTCGCTGGCCGAGCCGGGGGGCGGGGCTTCCGGCCGGGCCTGGGCCTCGACCCGCTGGCGCAGGCCGCCGAGTGCGCGGTCCAGCACCTGCTCGGCCAGGCCCAGGCTCTGCATGGGGCCGGCTTCCAGGGGGCGCTGGGCCACGGCCTGGGCGGCGGTCCCGGCCTGGCGAGCGGCAGCGGCCAGCGTGGCCAGCAGGGCCGATTCCTCGGCCGGCCATTCGCTGCCGGCCCCCCCGGGCAGGCCGGAGGTGGCCAGGCTCGCGCCATCCTGCGCCAGGGTGTGGCGGCGCCGCAGGGCGGCATCGACCGCCGTCCACAGCGCGGCCACCGCGCCGCGCAGCCGCACCAGGCGGTTGTAGGCGCCGATCACCCAGAAGACCAGGACGGCCAGGCCGACGATCCAGGCCAGCCGCTCACCCATGGCGGCCTCCCTTGGCGGACCGGCTCATGCCGCGGGGCCGGCCGTCCGGGCGGCTTGCGTGATGTAGCTCGTCCAGCCGCGCGCACGCAGCTCGCAGGCCGGGCAGTGGCCGCAGCCGTGGCCCCAGGGGTGGCGCTGGCTGCGGTCGCCCAGGTAGCAGCTGTGGCTGTGCTCGGTGATGAGGTCGACCAGGGCCGGGCCGCCGAGCTGCTCGCTCAGGGTCCAGGTCTGGGCCTTGTCGAGGAACATCAGCGGCGTCTCGACCGTCATCGGCCCGGCCAGGCCCAGGCTGAGCGCGACCTGCAGGGCCTTGAGCGTGTTGTCGCGGCAGTCGGGGTAGCCGGAGTAGTCGGTCTCGCACATGCCGCCGACCAGCACCGTCAGCCCGCGCCGGTAGGCCAGGGCCGCGGCATAGGTGAAGAACAGCAGGTTGCGGCCCGGCACGAAGGTGTTGGGCAGGCCGTTGGCCTGCCATTCGATGGCGCGCTCCTCGGTCATGGCCGTCGCGCCGATCTGGGCCAGTTGGCGCAGGTCGAGCAGATGGTCCACGCCCAGGCGCGGCGCCCAGTGCGCAAACTGCCAGCGCAGCTCGCGCAGCAGCAGCGAGCGGCAGTCCAGCTCGACACGGTGGCGCTGGCCGTAGTCGAAGCCGATTGTCTCGACGTGCGCGAAGCGCGCCAGCGCCCAGGCCAGGCAGGTGGCGGAATCCTGGCCGCCGGAGAACAGCACCAGCGCGCCGCGGGGATCGAGGGGCAGGCTCATCGTGGCCGGGCTCAGGCGCGGCCTTCGCCCTGGCCGAAGACGATCCACTTCATCGAAGTGAGCCCCTCCAGCCCCACCGGCCCGCGGGCGTGGAACTTGTCGGTCGAGATGCCGATTTCCGCGCCCAGGCCGTACTCGAAGCCATCCGCGAAGCGGGTGCTGGCATTGACCATGACGCTGGCCGAATCGACCTCGCGCAGGAAGCGCATCGCGTTCGGGTGGTTCGTCGTCAGGATGGCGTCGGTGTGGTGGCTGCCGTAGCGGTTGATGTGGGCGATGGCCTCGTCCAGGCTGTCGACCAGCTTGATGCTGATGATGGGCGCCAGGTATTCCTCGGCCCAGTCGGCTTCGGTGGCGTCCACCAGCTTCGCGCCGGGCAGGGCCGCCGCGCGCAGGAGGGCCAGCGCACGCGGTCCGCAGCGCATCTCCACGCCCTTGGCCGCGAAGACCGCGCCGATGCGGGGCAGGAAGGCCGGCGCCACGGCGGTGTGCACCAGCAGCGACTCGGTCGAATTGCAGGGGCTGTACTTCTGCGTCTTGGCGTTGTCGGTCACCGCCACGGCCAGGGCCAGGTCGACCTCGGCGTCCACATAGGTGTGGCAGTTGCCGTCCAGGTGCTTGATGACGGGCACCGTGGCCTCGCGGCTGATGCGCTCGATCAGGCCCTTGCCGCCGCGCGGGATGATCACGTCAACATAGGCCGGCATGGCGATCAGGCGGCCCACCGCCGCCCGATCGGTGGTCGGCACCTGCTGCACGGCCTCGGCCGGCAGGCCGGCCTGGGCCAGGGCCTGGCCGACCAGGGCGGCCAGCGCGGCGTTGGAGTGCGCCGCCTCCGAGCCGCCGCGCAGGATGGCGGCATTGCCGCTCTTGATGGCCAGCGAGGCGGCGTCGATGGTCACGTTCGGCCGGCTCTCGTAGATCATGCCGAAGACGCCCAGCGGCACCCGCATCTGGCCGACGGTGATGCCGGTCGGGCGGCGGCGCAGGTTCGTCATCTCGCCGATCGGGTCGGGCAGGGCGGCGACCTGCTCGCAGCCCTCGGCCATCTGCGCGATGACCTTGGGCGTCAGGCGCAGGCGGTCCACCATCGGCGCGGCCAGGCCAGCGGCCTCGGCGGCGGCGATGTCGCGGGCATTGGCCTCTTGCAGCGGGCCGGCCTGCGCGCGAATCGCGGCGGCCAGGGCCAGCAGGGTGGCGTTCTTGGTCGCGGTCGAGGCGGCGGCCATCGTGGTGGCGGCGCGTCGCGCGGCCTGGCCCAGGCGCTCCATCAGCGCGTTCACATCCTCGGGGGCGAGGGTGGCGGAGGGGGTCGAAGCATTCATACCGCGATTGTCGCCGCGGGCCCGGCCGGCCGCCGGGCCGGCCCACCGCTCAGCGCGTCAGCGGCCCGCCCAGCGCGCCGAGCAGCAGCAGCCACAGCGGCGCCGTCAGCACGAAGGCGCTGGTCGAGACGACGATGGCGGCCGTGGCCTCGGCCTCCTGGCTGCGGTAGCGCTGGGCGAACATCAGCGCATTGCTGCCAGTCGGGTTGGCGGCGGCCAGCACGATCACCGCCAGCGGCAGGCCCAGCAGGCCGCCACCCAGTCCGCGGTCCACCGCCCAGCCGGCGGCCAGCACCAGGGCCGGCTGCACCAGCAGCTTGAAGGCGCTGAGCTGGCCGGCCACCCGCGCCGCGCCGCGCACGCCGTAATGGCCCAGCGACAAGCCGATGGCCACCAGGCAGAGGGGCACGACGGCGGTGCCCAGCATCACCAGCACCTCGTCCAGCGGCCCGGGCAGCGGCAGGCCGCCCAGGTTCCAGGCCAGGCCGGCCAGCACCGGCAGCACGATGGGATGGATGACCGTGTTGCGCACCACCCGTGCCAGCGTGCCGGCCAGGCTGGCCGGCGCCTCGCCACGGCGCACGGCGGCCCGGGCCAGGTCGCGCTCGACCAGCACCGTCAGCAGGCTCAGCAGCACCAGGGCATGCAGGCTGACCACCGCCAGGTGGATCTGCAAGCCGGCCTCGCCGAACAGCGCCGCGGCCATCGGGATGCCGAGCTGCGCGTTGTTGCCGAAGGCCGCGGTGATGGCGCGCACCGCCGGCGCGGCCGCCTCGGGCATCGCCCCCTGCGCCCGCGCGGCGCGGCGCAGCGCCCGCTTCTGCCACAGGTAGACGCCCGCCATGCCCAGCACCACCGGCACGAAGAAGACCGCCAGCGCCCGCCAGGGCAGGGTGGCCAGGTCGATGCGCGCGGTGGCGCGGAAGAGCAGCGCCGGTGCGAACAGGTAGAAGGCCGCGTTGGACAGGATGCGCGCCGCCTCCCCGCCCCGGAAGGCTTCGAAGCGGCCGGCGATCCAGCCCAGCGCGATCGTCGTGAAGATCGCGCCGAGCTTGAGGAAGAGCACGCTGCCCATGCGCGGCGCCTGCCCTTCAGCGCCGCGTGCAAGCCCGGGCCGGGCCGCGGCGGGATGGGCGGCGCCGCGCGCCGGGGGGTCTCGGGCTCACGCCGCCTCAGCCCTCGTCCGCCGCCTTGCGCGCCGCCTTCTTGGCCGGCGCCTTCTTGGCGGCGGGCCGCGGCTCGAAGGCGAAGCCCACCTTGCCCTCCTTCGCATCCCAGGCCAGCCGGGCCTTGAAGGCGCGGCGGGTCTTGTTGGAGACAAAGCCCTCCAGCAGTTCGGTCTGCCCGGTGGCCAGCAGCTTCTGCACCTGCTCGTGGGCGATGGGCTGCTGCAGGATGATCTTGCCGGTCTTGAAGTCGCAGGTCACGCGCGCGCCGACGGCATGCTCGCAGAGGTAGTTCGTGCCGTGTTCGTAGACATGGCCCTTGCACTTCGGGCAGGCGCCCAGGCTGTCCTGGCCGCTGAAGTCGACCGGCTCGCCGTCGGCCTCGGCCTGCTTGGCGTCTTCGCCGAAGTCGAATTCCAGCTTCCAGTTCTTGATCTCCTCGTCGAAGACCAGCTTCAGCTCGGCGGTGAAGGGCCAGCCGGCCTTGGAGCGAAAGCCCTCCAGCGGGCCGATCTTGCGGTCGCGCAGGAAGGCATCGGCCTCGGCCGTCTCGAAGGCGCGGCCGCCCGGGATCTTGCCGATCGAGAAGCCGCAGCCCTCGCCGTCCGACGCGCCCGTCGCCGCAGCCTGGCTGCCGACGCAGGCGAAGCGGCGGTAGTTCTCCTTGACCACGCCGCCGCAGTTCGGGCAGGGCGTGGCCAGGGTGGCGTAGTCGCCGGGCACGGTGTCGCGGTCGTATTCCTTGGCCTTCTTGACGATGCGCTCGGTCATCGCCGCGATCTCGCCCATGAAGGCTGCGCGCGAGAGACGGCCCTTCTCCATCTCGGCCAGGCGGTGCTCCCAGTTGCCGGTCAGCTCGGGCTTGGTCAGGTCCTCCACGCCCAGGCCGCGCAGCAGGGTCATGAGCTGGAAGGCCTTGGCCGTGGCGATCAGCTCGCGGCCCTCGCGCAGCATGTACTTCTCCAGGATCAGGCCTTCGATGATGGCCGCGCGGGTGGCTGGCGTGCCCAGGCCCTTCTCCTGCATGGCGGCCTTCAGCTCCTCGTCGTCGATCAGCTTGCCGGCGCCTTCCATGGCGCTCAGCAGCGTGGCTTCGCTGTAGCGGGCCGGCGGCTTGGTCTTCAGCGCGTTCAGGTTCACGGCCTCGGTCGTCACGGCCTCGCCGGGCTGCACGGCGACCAGGGTGGCGTCGTCCTCCTGCGCCTCCTTGCCGTAGACGGCCAGCCAGCCCGGCTTGACCAGCACCTTGCCGTTCGTCTGGAAGTGGTGCCGCGCCGCGCCGGCCTCGACGATCGTCGTGCGCGTCGTCACCATGAACTCGGCGCTCGGGTAGAAGACGGCCAGGAAGCGCTTGACCACCATGTCGTAGAGTTTGGCCTCGACCTCGGTCAGGGCCTTGGGCGCTTGCAGGGTCGGGATGATGGCGAAGTGGTCCGAGACCTTGGCGTTGTCGAACACCCGCTTGCTCGGCTTGATGTAGCCCTGGTTCAGCGCGAAGCGGGCATGACCGGCCAGGGCCTTGAGCGGGCCGGGCTGGTCCTCGTTGGCCAGCATCTCGACCGTGTTCTTCACCGTGGCCAAGTAGTCCTCCGGCAGGGCGCGCGAGTCGGTTCGCGGGTAGGTCAGCACCTTGTGCTTCTCGTACAGGGCCTGGGCGATCGACAGCGTGGTCTTGGCCGAGAAGCCGAAGCGCGAGTTGGCCTCGCGCTGCAACGTGGTCAGGTCGTAGAGCAGGGGGCTGGCCTGGGTGCTGGGCTTGGCCTCCTCGTTGACGGTGGCGGGCTGGCCGCGGCAGGCATCCACCACCGCGCGGGCGGATGCCTCGTCCCAGATGCGGTCGGCGCGGCGCTCCAGGTCCTCGTTCTTCTTGAAGGCCGGGTCGAACCACTTGCCCTCGTAGCTGCCGGCGGCGGCGCCGAACTCGGCCTTCACCTCCCAGTAGGGCCGCGAGACGTGCTTGCGGATCTTCTCCTCGCGCTCGACCACGATGGACAGCGTCGGCGTCTGCACCCGGCCCACCGTGGTCAGGAAGAAGCCGCCGTCGCGGCTGTTGAAGGCCGTCATCGCCCGCGTGCCGTTGATGCCGACCAGCCAGTCGGCCTCGCTGCGGCTGCGGGCGGCGTCGGCCAGGCCCTGCATCTGCGCCTCGCCGCGCAACTGCTCGAAGCCATCGCGGATGGCCTGCGGCGTCATGCTCTGCAACCACAGGCGGCTGATCGGCTTGCCCAGGCCCTTGGCCCGGGTGGCGGCGGTGCTGTCGGCGGCGTACTGCTCGATCAGGCGGAAGATCAGCTCGCCCTCGCGGCCGGCGTCGCAGGCATTGATCAGCCTCGTCACGTCCTTGCGCTTGATCAGCTTGACCAGGGCGTTCAGCCGGCTCTTGGCCTTGTCGATCGGCGCCAGCTCGAAGTGCGGCGGGATGACCGGCAGGTTGGCGAAGCTCCACTTGCCGCGCTTGACGTCGAATTCCTCCGGCGCCTTGATCTCCACCAGGTGGCCGACCGCCGAGGACACGACGTAGTGCGCGTTCTCGAAATGGTCCTCGTGCTTCTCGAACTTGCCGGATGAAGGCGTCAGCGCGCGGACGATGTCCTGCGCGACGCTCGGCTTCTCGGCGATGACCAGTGCTTTGCTCATGGGCTTCTTGATGTGTTGCGGCCGCACGGCCGGGGTGGGTACGGCCTCCCTACAATCCGCGCGCCTCTCGCGCACGCACGCACGCGCCTCTGCGCGCACGCCCTCGATTCACTGTAGCCAAAAGCCCCGACATGCCGCGCACCCCCCCGCCGAAGCCCGAGGCCCCCGACGCGGGACGGCGTATCCAGGTGCGGCGCTCCGGCGTGCATGGCAAAGGCGTGTTTGCGCTGCGGCCCATCGCTGCGGGCGACTGCATCGTCGAATACAAGGGCGAGGTGATCGACTGGCCCGAGGCGTTGCGCCGCCATCCGCACGATCCGGAACAACCGAATCACACCTTTTACTTCCACATCGACGACCGGCGGGTGATCGACGGCAAGGTCGGTGGCAACGCCTCGCGCTGGATCAACCATGCTTGCGAGCCCAACTGCGAAGCGCAGGACGGCGAGGGCCGCATCTACATCCATGCCCTGCGCGACATCGCCCCGGGCGAGGAACTGTTCTTCGACTACGGCCTGATGCTCGAAGGCCGCCACACCCCGGCGGTGAAGGCCGAGTACGCCTGCCACTGCGGCTCGCCGGCCTGCCGCGGCACCATGCTGGCGCCCAAGCGGCGCCGCGCCGGGGGCGGGCGCTGAGCGAGGCCCCCAGCTTCGCCGGGGCGGCCGAGGCGCTGTGGCAGGCGCTGGCGGCCGACTGGCCGGGTCTGGCCGTCGAGATCCTGCCGGAGGCCGATTCCAGCAACACCCGCCTGCTTGAAGCCGCCCGCGCGCAACTGGCCGCAGGGGCCGATCCGGCCGAGGCCCTGGCCGGGCCGCAGCTCCTCGTCGTCGAGCGCCAGACTGCCGGCCGCGGCCGCCAGGGCCGGCCCTGGCAGGCCGCCGCCGGCCTGGACGCCGAGGCGGCGCGCCGCCAGGCCCTGAGCTTCTCGCTCGGCCTGCGCCTGCCCGTGGACGGCCTCGGCGCGCTGGCGCCGCTGGTCGGCCTGGCGGTGGCCGAGGCCTTGCATCCGGCCCTGCGGCTGAAGTGGCCGAACGATCTCTGGCTCAACGGCGCCAAGCTCGGCGGCGTGCTCGTCGAAACCCTGCCGGCCGGTGCGGGCTGGCGCTATGCGGTGATCGGCATCGGCCTGAACCTGCGCACCCCGGCCGGGCTGCCCGAGGGCGCCTGGCCCGCGATCGGCCTGGACGCCCTGCCCGAGGGCCGCTGGGCCGGCGGCCAAGCCACCGCGCCGGCCGTCTGGGCCGCGCTGGTGCCGGGCCTGCTGGCGGCGCTGCGCCGCTTCCGGGCCGAGGGCTGGCCGGGCTTCGCCGCCGCCTGGGCCGCACGCGATGCGCTGCGCGGCCAGACGGTGCGGGTGCTCGACGGCCTGGGCCGCGAGCAAGCCCGGGGGCAGGCGGCGGGCCTCGACGAGCAAGGCGTCTTCCTTGTGCATACTGCCGCCGGTTTGCAAGCCTTCCCCTCGGCCGAAATCCTGAGCGTCCGTCCATGCTGAAGCCCCTGCTTTTCGTGCTGCTCGCCGCCAACGCGGGCGTGGCCCTCTGGGGCTATGTCGCGAGCGCCCGTACACCGCAACTGCGCCTGGGGGGCGACGGCACCCTCGCGCCCACCGGCAGCGAGCCGCAGTGGTCCGAGCGCATCGTGCTCGTGCCGCTGCCCGATGCGACCCCGACGCCGGCCCCGGCGAGCAACCGGCCCGCGCCGGCGCCGGTCGAGCCCGCGGCGCCGCTTGCTGCTGCGCCGACCGCGATCGCTTGCCTGGAGGCCGGGCCCTATGCCGAAACCGCCCGGGCCACGGTCGATGGCCGCGTCGCGGCCCTGGGCCTGAGCGGCCTGGAGAGCCTGCGCTGGACGCGCCGCGAGTCCGCGGGCTGGTGGGTCGCCATGGGTCCCTTCACCGAGGCAGCCCAGCGCGCCAAGCAGGCCGAGCTGCGCCGGCTGGGCGTGAATGCCGAGATGCAGACCAATGCCGCCGGCCGCTGGCTGGTGCTGGCCCGCAGCGCGGATGCCGCGGGCGCCGAGGCCCAGCTTCAGGCCCTGCGTCCGCGCGGCATCCGCACCGCGCGCAGCATGGAAGCGGGTCAGGGTGCAGGCTGGATGCTGCAACTGCCGCAAGCCACGCCGGCGCAACGCCAGGCCCTGCTCGACGCCCGGCTGCCCGGCCCCGGCTTCCGCGCCTGCGCAGCGGGCGCCTGAGGCGCCGCCTCCGCTGCCCCGGCTCCGCCTTCAGCCCGCGCGGCGCGCGCGCCCCGCGGCCAGCACGGCAGCTGCCAGGGCCAGCAGCCAGGGCAGACTGCCGGCTCCGCCGCCACCGCCCCCCCCGCTGTCGGCCCCGCCCGGCACGGTGCGGCTCGCCAGGCTGAGGGCGGCCCCCAGGTCCAGCATGCCGGCCCCGCAGGTGCTGGGGGTGCAGCGGCATTCGAGCTGATCGAAGTTGCCCGGCGCGACGCAGGCCGTGCCGCCCGCCGGGAAGGGCCGGGCGCTGCCTTGCAGCACGCTGCGCACCTCGTCGGGCGATAGCCCGGGCTGAAGCGTCAGCACCAGGCCGGCCGTGGCCGCGACCAGCGGCGTGCCGAAGCTGGTGCCCAGGGTGGCATCGGCGCCGTCGCCGGTGTAGCTGGAGGCCATGGGGCCTTGCAAGCCGGTGTCGGTGGTCGTGCTCAGCGGGTAGAGGCAGGCGCCGCTGAGGTTCTCGCAATTGCCGGCCGGGGCCGACAGCGTGACCTCCGGCCCCACGTCCGAGAAGCCGACCTTGCGGCCGTTGTGGCGCAGGCCGCCCACGGCGATCACGCCGCGGCAATTGGCGGGCGAGGTCACCGCCCGGCCGTTGGAATTGCCCACCGAGGCGACGACGACCACGCCGCGCGCGCGGACCGCGTCGATGGCCTGCTGGTAGACCGCGTCGCAAGCGCCCTCGCTGCCCAGGCTGAGGTTGAGCACCTTGGCCGGATGGAGATTGGCCGGCAGCCCGTCCACCGGCAGGCCCGCGGCCCAGCGCATGGCGGCGACGATGTCGGACTGAAAGCCCACGCAGCGGCCCAGCACCCGCAGGGGCAGCACGCGCAGGTTCCAGCCGGCGCCGGCCATGCCCGCGCCGTTGTCGGTGGCCGCACCGATCAGGCCGGCGACCTGGGTGCCGTGCCAGGAGCTGGGGGCGGCGCCGCAGCCGTTCGGATCCCCGTCGACGGTGAAGTCGCCCGGGTCGCTGGCATCGGCATCGCGGCCGTCGCCGTCGACGGCGATGCCGGTGTCGCCGATGAAGTCGTAGCCCGGCAGCAGCTTGCCGGCCAGGTCGGGATGCTCGAAGCGGATGCCGCTGTCGAGCACGGCGACGATCACGCTGCTCGACAGGCTACCGCCCTGGCTCAGGTCCCAGCCGCGCACGGCGTCGATGGCGCTGACCTGGGTGGCATTGGGGGCGCGCAAATACCACTGGCCGATGGCCGGCCCCAGGCTGCCGCCGCTGAGCAGGCGCGGGTCATTGGGCAGGGCATGGCGCTTGGCCGGGCGATCGAGTTGCACGGATGCAACGGCGGGGTCGGCCGCCAGGGCCTGCATGAGCGCGGCGGCGTCCTGGCCCGGCGCGCCCTGCACCGCCATCTGGCCGGCGCCGGCCGGCCCCAGCAGGCGCAGGCCCAGGCGCGGGGGCAAGTCGGCGGGCAGGGCGGCCGAGGCCGCCTGGGCGCTGGCACCGGGCTTGAGGCTCACGATCAATCGCGGGCCTTCGGCCGCCAGGCCGGGGCCGGCCAGGGCGCCGAGCAGCAAGGCGGTCCCGATGCGGCGCAGGACGGTTCGGGGCATGGGCTTCCTCCAGGATGCGCCGCAGTGTAGGCAGGCTGTGTGGCAGGCCGATGGGCCGGCGCGGCGCGGGGCCTTGCCCCGCCATGCAGGCGCAAAAAAGCCCGCCGAAGCGGGCTGCGGGTCTGGCGGGCGGACGGGCCGCCGCAAGCGGCCGGCCTCAGCCGGCGATGACGCGGACCATTTCCAGGACCTTGTTCGAGTAGCCCCACTCGTTGTCGTACCAGGCGACGACCTTGACGAAGGTCTTGTCCAGCGCGATGCCGGCTTCGGCATCGAAGACCGAGGTGCAGACTTCGCCGCGGAAATCGGTGGCCACGACCTTCTCGTCGGTGAAGCCGAGCACGCCCTTGAGCGCGCCTTCGCTCTGGGCCTTCATCTCGGCCACGATCTCGGCATAGCTGGCTTCGGCGTTGAGCTCGACGGTCAGGTCGACGACCGACACGTCGCTGGTCGGCACGCGGAAAGCCATGCCGGTCAGCTTGCCCTTCAGTTCGGGCAGCACCACGCCCACGGCCTTGGCCGCGCCGGTGCTCGACGGGATGATGTTCTCCAGGATGCCGCGGCCGCCGCGCCAGTCCTTGTTGCTCGGGCCGTCGACAGTCTTCTGCGTCGCGGTGGCGGCGTGCACGGTGGTCATCAGGCCGCGCTTGATGCCCCACTTGTCGTTGAGCACCTTGGCGATCGGGGCCAGGCAGTTGGTCGTGCAGGAGGCGTTGGAGACGATGGCCTGGCCGGCGTAGGTCTGGTGGTTCACGCCGTAGACGAACATCGGCGTGTCGTCCTTCGAGGGGGCCGACTGGATGACCTTCTTCGCGCCGGCCTTGAGGTGGGCGTCGCAGCTTTCCTGGGTGAGGAAGAGGCCGGTCGACTCGACGACGATGTCGGCGCCGACCTCGCCCCAGGCCAGTTCGGCCGGGTTCTTGATCGCCGTCAGGCGGATCTTCTTGCCGTTGACGACCAGGGTGTTGCCGTCCACCGAGACCTCGCCCTTGAAGCGGCCGTGCACGCTGTCGTACTTCAGCATGTAGGCCAGGTAGTCGGGCTCCAGCAGGTCGTTGATCGCGACGACTTCGATGTCCTGGTGGTTGGCGATGGCGGCACGGAAGACCATGCGGCCGATGCGGCCGAAGCCATTGATGCCGATCTTGAGGGTCATGGAAAGTCTCCAGTTCAGTTGAGGATGATGGGAAACCGGGATCGGCATCGCGGCGCCCTCGGGCGCCGGGCGCATGCCTGAGAGCAGGGGCTTACTTGCCGAGCACCTTGCGCACGGTGGCGACCAGGTTCTCGGAGGTGAAGCCGAAGTGCTTGAACAGCGCGCCGGCCGGGGCCGATTCGCCGAAGCTGTCGAGGCCGACGACGGCGGCGCAGCCGTACTTCCACCAGAAGTCGCTCACGCCGGCCTCGATCGCGATGCGCGGCAGCTTGGGCGGCAGCACCTCGCTCTTGTAGGCCGCGTCCTGCCGGTCGAAGACGGTGGTGCTCGGCAGGCTGACGACGCGCACGGGGATCTTGGCCTGGGCCAGCGCGGCCTGGGCATGCAGCGCGATCTGCACCTCCGAGCCGGTGGCCAGGATCACTGCCTTGGCCGGCTTGTCCAGGCCGACCTCGGAGGGCTCGGCCAGCACATAGGCGCCGCGGGTGATGACGTCGGCATCGGTGCGCGGGGCATAGGGCAGGTTCTGGCGCGACAGCAGCAGGGCGCTGGGCCGGTGCTTGTTGGCCAGGGCCAGGGTCCAGGCCACCGCGGTCTCGCAGGTGTCGGCCGGGCGCCACACATCCAGGCCGGGGATCAGGCGCAGGCTGGCCGCATGCTCGACCGACTGGTGGGTCGGGCCGTCTTCGCCCAGGCCGATGGAATCGTGGGTGAAGACATGGATGACCCGCAGCTTCATCAGCGCGGCCATGCGGATGGCATTGCGGCTGTAGTCGCTGAAGGTCAGGAAGGTGCCGCCGTAAGGGATGTAGCCGCCGTGCAGGGCGACGCCGTTCATGATGGCGGCCATGCCGAACTCGCGCACGCCGTAGTTGATGTGGCGGCCGATCGCGCCGGACTCGGTCCGCACCACCGCACCCGCCGCATCGACCCGGAAGGCCGGCGTGCTGTTGGTGTTCGTCAGGTTGGAGCCGGTCAGGTCGGCGCTGCCGCCCAGCAGCTCGGGCAGCCGGGCGGTGAAGTGTTCCAGCGCGATCTGGCTGGCCTTGCGGGTGGCAACGGTCTCGGCCTTGTCGTGCGCGGCGCCGACGGCTTCGACGGCGATCTCGGCAAAGTCGGCCGGCAGATCACCGGCCATGCGGCGCAGGAAGGCCTCGGCCAGCTCGGGATGGGCGGCGGCATAGGCCTCGAAGCCCTGCTGCCAGCTTGCCTGCAGCGCGCCGCCGCGGGCCTTGGCATCCCAGGCGGCATAAACCTCGGCCGGCACCTCGAAGGGCGCATGCGGCCAGCCGATGGCCTCGCGGGTCTTGGCGATCTCCTCGGCACCGAGCGGCTCGCCGTGGGCCTTGGCGGTGTTGGCGCGGTTGGGCGAGCCCTTGCCGATGTGGGTCTTGGCGACGATCAGCACCGGCTGGTCGACGCTGGTCTTGGCCTGGGCGATCGCGGCATCCACCGCATCCACATCATGGCCGTCGACGGGGCCGATGACCTGCCAGCCGTAGGCCTTGAAGCGGGCCGGCGTGTCGTCGACGAACCACGGCTGGACCTGGCCGTCGATGGAGATGCCGTTGTCGTCGTAGATCGCGATCAGCTTGTTGAGCTTCCAGGCGCCGGCCAGGGCGCAGGCCTCGTGGCTGATGCCTTCCATCAGGCAGCCGTCGCCCAGGAAGGCGTAGGTGCGGTGGTCGACGAGGGCATGGCCGGGGCGGTTGAACTCGGCGGCCAGCAGCTTCTCGGCCAGGGCCATGCCCACCGCATTGCTGATGCCCTGGCCGAGCGGGCCGGTGGTGGTCTCGATACCGGGGGTGATGCCGACCTCGGGATGGCCCGGGGTCTTGCTGTGCAACTGGCGGAAGGCGCGCAGCTCGTCCATCGGCAGCGCATAGCCGCTGAGGTGCAGCAGCGCATAGATCAGCATCGAGCCGTGGCCGTTGCTGAGCACGAAGCGGTCCCGGTCGACCCAGGCCGGATCGGCCGGGTTGTGGCGCAGGTGGCGGCTCCAGAGGGCCACCGCGATGTCGGCCATGCCCATCGGGGCGCCGGGATGGCCGGAGTTCGCAGCCTGGACCGCGTCCATGGCCAGGGCCCGGATCGCTGCGGCCATGAGGGAGGGGCTGGCCGCCGGGGTGGCCTGGGGTCGGGTCGAAGCCATGAAAGGGGGACGCTCCGTTGGAATCGAGGGCAAACCCACATTTTAGGTGCCGGCCGCCGCGACGCCCGCCGGCCCCGCCGGCGTGGCGCTGGAGACGACGCCGCACGCCGTAAAGTGGCTTGCGATGACTGCATCGAATCCCCTGCCCGCCTTCATCCTGGCCGCCGGGCGCGGCGAGCGCCTGCGCCCCTGGACCGACACCGTGCCCAAGCCCCTGCTGCCGGTGCAGGGCCGGCCCTTGGTCGAATGGCATCTGGCCGCGCTGGCCCGCGACGGCGTGCGCCGCGTCGTGATCAACACTGCCTGGCTGGCCCCGCAGTTCCCGGCCATGCTGGGCGACGGCCGCCGCTGGGGCCTGGACCTGCGCTACAGCGACGAGCAAGCCGCCCACGGCGGCGCGCTGGAGACGGCCGGCGGCCTGGCCACGGCCTGGCCGCTGATCGACGCGCCGGCCTGCTGGCTGCTGGCCGGCGACGCCTGGGTGCCGGGCTTTCGCTTCGACCCGGCGCGGGCCGAGACCTTTCTTACCAGCGGGGATCTGGCCTGGCTGTGGATGGTGCCCAACCCCGGGCACCGGCCGCGCGGCGACCTCATGCTCGACGCTGCCGGCCGCCTCCAGCATCTGCCGGCCGGGGGCGAACTGCCACCGGGCGCCGAGGCGCGCACCTATTCGACGCTGGCCCTGGTTCGGCCGGCCCTGGTCGAGGGCCTGGCACCGGGGCAGCGCTCGCCGCTCAAGCCCTGGCTGGACCGCGCGATCGACGCCGGTCGCCTGGGGGGGCTGCGGCTGGATGGGCCCTGGGTCGACGTGGGCACCGCCGAGCGCTGGCAGGCCCTGGGCTAAGGCAGGCAGAACCCCCCGTCTGCGGGCCGTGGCGTGGCCGCCGCACCGGGTGCAAGGGCCACTCGCGCGGGCCGGGCCGGGCATGCGAACATGGCCCGCGATGTCCGATCTCCCGTCCCTTCCGATGGCTTCTTCCCCGCCCGTGCAGTCGTCCGGCCGGGCGCCGCGGGCCATGCGGCGCACGTGGTTGGGCTGGGCCGGGGGGCTGTTCGTCCTGGCGCAGGCTTGCAGCCCGGCGCTGGACTGGCGCAGCGTGCGGCCGGCCGAGGGCGCGGTCGCCGTCTGGATGCCCTGCAAGCCCGAGCGCTACGAGCGACCGGTTCGCCTGGGGCCGGAACTGAAGGCCACGATGGAGATGCAGGTCTGCGATGCCGGCGGCACCACCTGGGCGGTGAGCACCTTCGAGGTGGCCGAGGACGCGGCGATCGACCCGGCCCTGGCCGCCCTGCGCGCCGCGCGCCCGGTCCAGTTGAGCGGCACCGAGCGCGAGGCCCGCGCCTATGCGCCTGTCGGTGCGGCGTCGCGGGTGGAGGCTCGGCGCATCGTTGTTGAGGGCCAGCGCCCCGACGGCCGGCCGGTGCGCGAGCTTTCGGCAGCCTTTGCCGTCGACCGGCAGATCTACCAGTTGCTGGCGCTCGACGGCCAGCCCGGCCCCGAGGCGCTGGAGATGTTCTTCGACGGCATGGAGGCGGGTCGCCCATGAGCCGCCGGCCCGCCCCACCGCCCGTGGCTGCCCGGAAGGAGCGTGCATGGCCCGGCTGCTGATCCTGGCCCATGCGCCGCTGGCGAGCGCCTTCAAGGCCGTCGGCACCCATGCCTTTCCGGAGCAAGGCGAGGCCCTGCTGGCGCTCGATGTGCTGCCCGATGCCGCGCCCGAGGCCACCGAGCAGCGCGCACGCGGCCTCATCGAGGCCCTGCCGCCCGAGCCCGAGGGGCTGGAGCTGCTCATCCTGACCGATGCCTTCGGGGCCACGCCCTCGAACATCGCCCAGCGCCTGGGCGACCTGGGGCAGGTGAAGATCGTCACCGGCCTCAACCTGCCCATGCTGTGGCGGGCGATGAACTATGCGGGCGAGCCGCTGGACCGCCTGGTCGCCCGCGCCGTTGCGGGGGCAAGCCAGGGCGTCATGCAGGTCGCCAATGCCCGGCCGCAGAATCAGGCCCAATCTGTCGGACCCCGTTCACGCGATGATCTCCAGGCGCATCACCATCAGCAATAAGCTCGGGTTGCATGCCCGCGCCTCGGCCAAGCTGACCAAGCTGGCCGCAAGCTTTCCCTGCGAGGTCTTCCTCAGCCGCAACGGGCGCCGCATCAATGCCAAGAGCATCATGGGCGTGATGATGCTGGCCGCCGGCCTCGGCAGCGAGGTGGAGCTGGAGACCGAGGGGCCGCGCGAGGATGAAGCGGCCGAAGCCATCGTCGCCCTCTTTGAAGCGAAGTTCGGCGAAGGCGAGTGAGTGCCGGGGGGTGATGCCTCCGAGCCCAGCTCAGAGCGAGGCGACCGGTTCCTGACCCAGGAAGTGCCGCCGGTACTTGGCCGGCAGGTCCTCGATGCGCATCAGCAGCGGCAGGTCGGCCGTGTTGAAGTCCGGATCCCAGGCCGGCGCACCCAGCACGCGGGCGCCGCAGCGCAGATAGCCCTTGATCAGCGGCGGCGCGTCGACCGTCAGGTCGCTGCGCAGCTCGGCCACCGGCAGCGGCAGGCGCGGACGCACCTGCCATTCGATAGGCGCAAGGTGCGTGTGGCGCAACTGCTCCCACAGGCTGGCCGCCAGGTGGCCGCCGTCGCGCATGCTGATGCTGGCGCAGCCGACCATGGTGTCGAGCTGGTTGCGGTGCATGAACTCGGCCAGCGCACCCCACAGGGCCAGGATGGCGCCGCCGTGGCGGTGGTCCGGATGCACGCAGGAGCGGCCCAGCTCGACCATGGTCGGGCGCAGGCTGCGCAGGCGGACCAGGTCGAACTCGGTCTCGCTGTAGAGGCCGCCGACCCGACGCGCCGCATCGGGCGTCAGCACGCGGTAGGTGCCGATGACCGGAGCCGACTCGTCGTCGAGCACGGCGCGCACCAGGAGGTGCTCGCAATAGGCATCGAAGACGTCCACGTCCAGGCCGGCCGGCGTGCCCACCGGCGGGCTGAGGCGGGCACCCATCTCCTCGGCAAAGACCTGGTACCTCAGACGCTGGGCCTCGCGGACTTCCGCTTCATCGCGCGCCCAAGCCACAACCAGACGCGCACGCCCGGATGATGGAGCGGCTTCCCGGCCTGGAAGCGACCTCCGTGAGGCGCGCGTCTCGCGGCCCGTGAGGTCGTGCAGCGGCTGGGTCGGCAGTGGCAGATCCCGCATCGTCGGTCCCTTGCTCATGAAGTCATCGTGTGGGGCCGGAGCTTCGGCCTTGCCGGTGACGTGCCCGTGTCGGCTCGGTGATCGCTTTGTGACAGGCGCGGGGCTGCGTGGCGCCGCGGGCCGGCGCGCGGAAAGGGCAGTGCGACAAGGGGTGAAGCCGGATCGAAAGCCCCGCATTCAGGGGCTAGCATCGAGTGCATGAGTTTTCAGCTCTTCGGATTGCCCGTGGCGCGGGGCGTGGCGATCGGCCGCGCCCTGATGGTGTCTTCCAGCCGCGTGGACGTGGCCCACTACTACATCGAGCCTGCGCAGATCGAGGCCGAGACCCAGCGCCTGCGCGAGGCCCGCGATGCGGTGGTCATGGAGCTGGAGACGCTTCAGCGCGAACTGCCCGGCGATGCGCCGGCCGAGCTCTCGGCCCTGCTCGATGTGCATGTGATGCTGCTGCAGGACGAGTTGCTGAGCGCGGCCACCAAGCAATGGATCGCCGAGCGCCACTACAACGCCGAGTGGGCGCTTTCGGCCCAGCTCGAAGTGCTCGCCCGGCAGTTCGACGAAATGGAGGACGACTACCTGCGCGAGCGCAAGGCCGATCTGGAGCAGGTCGTCGAGCGGCTGCTGCTCGTGCTGTCCCAGGGTGCCGCCGGCGGGGTGCGCGGCGGCGGGCTGGCCCAGGCTGCCAGCGCCCCCGGGGGGGGTGAGGATCCCTTGATCCTCGTGGCCAACGACATCTCGCCGGCCGACATGCTGGGCTTTCGCCGCAGCGTGTTCACCGGTTTTGTCACCGATGTCGGCGGGCCGACCTCGCACACGGCGATCGTCGCGCGCAGCTTGAACATCCCGGCCGTCGTCGGCGCGCGCGAGGCCAGCCGGCTGATCCGCCAGGACGACTGGATCGTGGTCGATGGCGATGCCGGCCTGGTCATCGTCGATCCCTCGCCCATCGTGCTGGAGGAGTACCGCTTCCGCCAACGCAGCGGCGAGCTTGAGCGCGAACGGCTCGGGCGCCTGCGCCACACGCCGGCCGTCACCCTGGATGGCGAGCCGGTCGAGTTGCTGGCCAACATCGAGTTGCAGTCGGACGCGGCGGCTGCGATCGCCGCCGGCGCCCAGGGCGTGGGCTTGTTCCGAACCGAGTTCCTGTTCATGAACCGCAACGGCGAACTGCCGGGCGAAGAGGAGCAGTTCGAGGCCTACCGCGGCGTGGTCGCCGCAATGCGCGGCCTTCCAGTGACCATTCGCACCGTCGACGTCGGTGCCGACAAGCCGCTGGACCGGCTCTCCATCCATGAGCTGCGGCACGAGCAGGGCCTCAACCCGGCACTGGGCCTACGGGCCATCCGCTGGAGCCTGTCGGAGCCGAGCATGTTTCGCCAGCAGCTCCGGGCGATTCTTCGGGCGGCTGCGCACGGCCCGGTGCGGCTGCTCATCCCGATGCTGGCCCACGCGTCGGAGATCCGCCTGACCTTCGAGATGATCGATCGCGCCAGGCAGCAGCTTGGCGACTCGGGCCAAGCCTTCGGCCCGGTGCAGGTCGGGGCCATGATCGAAGTGCCGGCTGCTGCACTGATGGTCGACGCCTTCCTCGACCGCTTCGACTTCCTCGCCATCGGGACCAACGACCTCGTCCAGTACACCCTGGCCATCGACCGTGCGGACGAGGCGGTGGCCCACCTCTACGATCCCTGGCACCCTGCGGTGCTGCACCTCCTGCAGCACACCATTCAGGCAGCACGGGCACGTGGCAAGTCGGTCTGTGTCTGCGGAGAGATCGCAGGCGACAGTGACTTCACCGAGGTGTTGCTTGCCATGGGGCTGCGCAGCTTCTCCATGCACCCAAGTCAGATCCCTGCCCTCAAGCAGAAGGTCCTGCGCAGCGACACGCGCCGCTGTGTCATCAAGCGGCCCCAGCGTAGCGGTCGCGACTGAGGGCGGGAGGCGCATCACGCCCGACCTCAGCAAGAAAGCGCTACCTGCTATTGCTAGGTGCGAAAAGTCTGCTAGAGTAGCGGGCTTCGCTGATGACGGCGGCGGCGCAAGTCGCACCGACCAAGCGAGGGGCGAAGAAAGTAGCGAAGACCAAGTGCTTGACACGGTCATCAAAGCGAACAATAATTCGACTCTTCTGCTGAAAAGCAGGCGCCGCAAGGCAACCGCTCTTTAACAAACAACAGCCGATAAGCGTGGGCGTTTGAAGGTGTAATGCCGAAACGAGTCGCAAGACTCACAAACGCTCCACGGAAGAGAAGTTCACTTCAATTCCGAGTGAGTGATTCAAGATCGAACTGAAGAGTTTGATCCTGGCTCAGATTGAACGCTGGCGGCATGCCTTACACATGCAAGTCGAACGGTAACGCGGGGCAACCTGGCGACGAGTGGCGAACGGGTGAGTAATGCATCGGAACGTGCCCATCAGTGGGGGATAGCCCGGCGAAAGCCGGATTAATACCGCATACGACCTGAGGGTGAAAGCGGGGGACCGCAAGGCCTCGCGCTGATGGAGCGGCCGATGTCGGATTAGCTAGTTGGTGGGGTAAAGGCTTACCAAGGCAACGATCCGTAGCTGGTCTGAGAGGACGACCAGCCACACTGGGACTGAGACACGGCCCAGACTCCTACGGGAGGCAGCAGTGGGGAATTTTGGACAATGGGCGCAAGCCTGATCCAGCCATGC